>JBDTBW010000052.1:0-73397 GCA_039923855.1 Rhodanobacteraceae bacterium
CCGACTTGCCCGGCCGCGAAAGCGAAGAATGTTTCTGCCCGGCGCTGCGCCATCGCATCGACGCCAACGGCGCAATAACCCGCGAGCGCACCGAGCCGATCGCCGCGGATGCGCGCGCGGGCAAGGATGGCAAGGCCAACGCCAAGCTGAAACTGATCGCCGGCATGCTGGATGTCGGTTTCGATGCCTTGAAGCAACGCGAATTGCAACGGCGCAACCGGCGCATGGCCGCGATCACCGCGCTGGCGCTGATCGTGATGGCGGTGACCATCACGCTGGCCGTGTTCGCGCTGATCTCGCGCCACAACGCCGTGATCGCGCAGCACCAGGCCGATGTCGCAAAGCAGGCCGCCGAGCGCCGACAGAAACAAGCCGAAGACCTGGTCGGTTTCATGCTCGGCGATCTGAATGACAAGCTGCAGCAAGTCAGTCGCCTCGACATCATGCGGGCCGTGGACGACCAGGCCATGGCGTATTTCGAATCGCTGCCGCCAAGCGATGTCAGCGATTCCGCGCTGACACAGCGAGCCAAGGCACTGGAAAAGATCGGCAACGTGCGCATGGATCAGGGCCAGTTGTCCGGCGCCATGGAGGCATTTCGCGCCTCAACCCGGATTTCCGCGCAGCTGGCTGCAGAATCACCTGCCAATGTCGCACGTCAGGTTGCGTACTCACGTACTCTTGCTTTTATCGGCATGAATTATTGGAATCAAAGCAAACTGGATGCCGCGCGGCACGCATTCGAGGCCGGGCAACAAGCGCTGCGCACTTCGCGAGCGCGCACAGAAGACGACCCTTCCCTGCTTTTGCAACGGGCGATCCTCGAAGGCGATCTCGGGCATGTGCTGGAAGCGCAGGGCCATGCCGATGCGGCAGAAACCACGTACCGCAGCGAGTTGTCGCTATTCCAGAGACTGGTCGCGCTGAAACCCGGCAGCACCGACTATGCCGCGCAACTCGGTGATTCGCACAACGATTTAGGCAAGCTGGCGCTGCAACGCGGCGATCTGGCCACGGCCGTGGCCCAATATCGCGCGGACGACGCAATCGAGACCCGGCTGTCAGAGCGCGATCCAAGAAATAACCATCAGCGAGAAAACATAGTGCGGATACGCGCCATCCTCGGTCGCACGCTGGCCTTGGCCGGCGATATCCAAGACGGCATGCGCGCCCTGCAGCAGGCAGTCGATAGCGCCAGCCAGTTGATGAAATTCGACCCCAGCCAAACCGACTATCAGGATGATGTGGCCTTGTATTCCGCACAATTGGCTCGGTTGCAGCGGTTGAATGGCGATCTGACTGCGGCCAATGCACTGACTGCGCAGTCGGCCGAGATCCTGTCCGCTTTGAGCCGCAAGGATCCGAGCAACAGCGGTTGGCAGCAAGATTTGGCCAGCACGCTGACCGAACAGGCTGCTGAATTATATGCCGCCAATCAACCTGATGCGGCACGGTCAAAAGTGCAAAGTGCGCTACGGATTCTCGAGCCCATGCTGGCCAAGAATTCCGACGACCGCGACAGCTTGCTTTCGACTGTGACGGCGAGGCTGCTGCTGGCCGACGTGTCCGCCGACCCGCAGATCGCGCAACGGCTGCGGCACGATGCATTGAAAACCATGCAGGCACAAAAAACCGGCAAAGCCGATCCGCGCCTGCTGGCGCTGCAAGTGGAAGCGATGGTTGCGCTGGGCAGCAAAGCGGAGGCGCAACCGCGGATCAAACAGCTATGGAACAGCGGCTACCGCGATCTTGCATTGGTGGACGTGTTGCGGCGTGCGCATATCGACTATCCGCCCAACCCGGATTTTCCGGCACGGCTTTTAGCGGCGCCCAGCCAAGATGATCACGTGATGCAACCCGCAGGCAAAGAGGCACACAAGTAGCAAACTTTTTCTACCGCAATTACAGGAGACCCTCATGTCGACCCCGATCCCGAACTCCATCATCATCCCCGTCACCGTGGACGACACCACCGACCCGTGGAACCTCCTCGTCAATGGCAACCGCAGCAGCAACCAGACGGATGTCGGTAACAATTCGTTGAAGCAGACCCTCGAATGGAACCTGCAACTTGCCGCGGGCCAAACGGGGTCTTTCAACCCGATCAACGAGACGGAGACTTCCGGCTTTTCCTGGACGTGTACCCCTAAACCAGGCGCGAATATATTCAGCGGTTATAGCGAACCCTCCACGCAAAATGGCACTCAAATCCAGGTCAACGACCTGGCCAGCGGCGCCAGCGCCAAGGGCACCTGGACCTACAAGTTGCGCGCCACCGTCAACGGCAACCCGTGCGAGACGAACCCACCATCCGCTCGCGGGCAGGAAGGAGATCCGAAAATCCATAACAAGTGAGTCGCGCATCCGACGCGATGGAATGCAGCGGCTGCGCAATCAGCGTCATCGGTTCATTGCTGTACCACGCGACAATTCCGCCGCAAACGTAGCCTGATTCGGGACATGCTCGATCGCTCTTTCCAGTAGCCGTCATTCCGGGGCTGCACGCAGTTTCATCGCGGGGAGAGCCCGGAATCTGCTTTTAATCCCGAAGAGCCAGTAAAAGCAGATTCCAGATCGCACGATAAAGCCGCGCGTCCGGAATGACGAAGGGGGATTCCGATCGCAGTTGGGTGGGGTGGGGCCAACCCGCCTTCGCGAGTTCGCACATCGCATCAACGCGAAGGCTTCAACCACCCCCGCGCATCCACCGGCTTGCCATCTTTGCGGATTTCGAAGTAGGCGCCGGCTTGGCCCTGACCGCGGCCGACGGTGGCGATCGCGTGGCCCGGCTTGACCCAGTCGCCGACACCGACCAGCGCGGACTCGTTGTTGCCGTACAGGCTCATGTAGCCGCCGCCGTGATCGACGATCACCAGCATCCCGTAGCCGCGCATGAAATCCGCCCACGCCACCCGCCCGTAAGCGACCGCATGAACTTCGGCACCCGGCTTGGCCGCGATCAGCAACCCGCGCGCCAACACGCCCGCGCCGGTATGCGCGGCGCCCGTGGTCGGCCACGGCAATTGCCCGTGCAGTTGCGCGAACGGGCGCTCCACGCCGAGTTGCTTGGGAATATCCGCGAACACATCCTTCAATTTTTCCAGCAATTGATTGAGCGCCTGCGCGTCGCGTTGCAGCGCGTCCAGCTTGTCTTTTTGTTGGGCAAGCTGCGCGTCCGCCGCGGCCAGCAGATGCTGCTGCGCGTCGCGTGCCTGTTCCAGCGACTGCGCTCTGGCCGCGTGCTCGCCGCGTTGTTTGTCCAGCGCGGCCTTGTCGGCGTCGATGCCGGCCTTGACTTGATCCAGCCGCGCGACGTCCGCGAGCAGTGCGCGGATGCGTTGCACGCGGTCATTCTGGAAATAGCGCGAATACGCTAGCATGCGCGCGATCCTGCCGATGTCCTCGTTACCCAGCAGCATCGACAGATCCGAACCGCGATCCAGCGCGTACGCCGCGCGCAACAGTTGCGCCAGTGCTTCGCGTTGACCCGCGAGCTTTGTTTCCAGCGCCACACGTTCGGAGATGAGTTGTTCCAGTGCGACGGATTTTTCCTCGATTGCGGCATCGGTGTCGTGCAGCACGCGCGCGGCGTCGCTCAATTGCCGCGCCTGCTGCGTCAACGTGGCATTGAGGCTCTCGCGTTGTGCCGCGGTGGCGCGCTGCTGCGCCGCGATCTCACCGATCTGCGCGCGTACCGCGTCGAGCTTCTGTTGCGCTTGCGCCTGCTGCGCCTTGCGCTGCGCGTCGTCGCTCTGTGCGTGCGCGGGCGCGCCGAACATCGCGGTCAACAGCGCGAGTGGCACGAACAGGGCAAACAACAAAAGAAATCGATGGGACATCCGCGGTGATTCGCCGTGCACAGCGCCGCAGGTACGCGGCGTGTCAGTATAAAATGCCGAAGCTTGGCTCAGCCCGGGGTGTATTGCCGGCCGCGATTCGCATTGGCCCGCATGGGCTGTCACCGGGGGATTCGTATCGATGAACGTGCTCGATCTGATCGCCGCGGTGCTCACCCTTACCGCGTTGCTGGCATACGTCAATGCGCGATTCATGCACTTGCCCACGGTGATCGGCGTGATGGTGCTGGGCATGGCGTTTTCTCTGATACTGGTGCTGTTCGACAAAAATGGGTTCGATTTCGCGGCGCAGACCGAACGCCTGATCGGGCACATCGATTTCCGCGCCACGCTGCTGGACGGAATGCTCAGCTTCCTGTTGTTCGCCGGCGCCTTGCAGGTCAAGTCCGGGGGATTGCGCGAGCACTATGGCATCGTGGCGACGCTGGCCACGGTCGGCGTGGTGTTTTCGACCGTGATTGTCGGCGTGTTGAGCTGGTGGCTGGCGCGCTGGGTAGGCGTGGAACTGCCGTACCGTTTCGCGCTGTTGTTCGGCGCGCTGATTTCGCCGACCGACCCGATCGCGGTGCTGGCGATTCTGCGCAAGGCCGGCATCGATGACGAGACGGAATTGAAGATCACCGCCGAATCGCTGTTCAACGACGGCGTCGGCATCGTGATCTTCCTGCTGGTGTTCGCCTTCGCCAGCAGCGGCAAGGATGTCACGGTGGCCCAGGGCCTGGTGCTGTTTGCGCGCGAGGCGATCGGTGGCGTGGTGTTCGGCACAGCCGCGGGCGGGGTTGCCTATCTGATGCTGCGCACCATCGACAATTACCAGGCCGAAGTGCTGATCACGCTGGCGCTGGTGACCGGCGGCTACGCGCTGGCGCACGCGCTGGGGGTTTCCGGGCCGATCGCGATGGTCGTGGCGGGTCTCTTGATCGGCAATCAGGGCCGTGCCTTCGCGATGAGCGAGACCACGCGCCAGCACATCGACCTGTTCTGGGAAGTGATCGACGAGGTGCTCAATGCGGTGCTGTTTCTGCTGATCGGTCTGGAGGTGTTGCTGGTCTCGTTCAAATCGAGTTGGCTGCTGCTCGGCGCCGGCGCGGTCGTGATTGTGCTGATCGCGCGCCTGGCCAGTATCTCGCTGCCGATCCTGGTTTCCGACTGGCAGCGCCGCGCATTCCGGCGCAATACGATCCCGATTCTCACCTGGGGCGGATTGCGCGGAGGCATTTCTGTCGCGCTCGCGCTGTATATCCCGGCGGGCAACCAGCGCGACATCGTGCTGACGATGACCTATGTGGTGGTGGTGTTCTCGATCCTGGTGCAGGGCTTGAGCATCGGCCCGATGGTGCGACGATTCGTGCAGCGCTCGGCGGTCGTTGACATGGATAACGGATGACCGCGCGGACGCACAGCGGGTTGCCGGCATAATCGCGGCATGCTCAACAAGCTATGGCTCGGATTCTTTCTGGCGGCGGCGGTCGGTGCGCTGGCGCGCTGGTTGATCGGTGGCGACGCGGCGGTGTTCGCGGCGATCGTCGCCGCATTGTTCGAAATGGCGAAGTTGTCGGTCGAGGTAATGGTGCTGCTATTCGGCACCCTGACCTTGTGGCTGGGCTTTCTCGCCATCGCCGAACGCGCGGGGTTGGTCGATGCATTGGGGCGCGCATTGGGCCCGTTGTTCGCGCGGCTGATGCCGGGCGTGCCGCGCGGGCATCCGGCGATCGGTCTGATCACGCTCAACTTCGCCGCCAATGCGTTGGGGCTGGACAACGCCGCCACGCCCATCGGTCTGCGCGCGATGCGCGAATTGCAGACACTGAATCCGAGCGCCGACACCGCCAGCGATGCGCAGATCCTGTTTCTGGTATTGAACGCTTCGTCGCTGACCCTGTTGCCGGTGACGATTTTCATTTACCGCCTGCAACAGGGCGCGCTCGACCCCACCATCGTGTTCGTGCCGATCCTGCTGGCGACTTCCGCCTCGACGCTCACAGGATTGCTTTCGGTCGCGGTGATGCAACGCCTGAAACTTTGGGATCCGGTGGTGCTGGCGTGGCTTGGCGGATTCGCGGTGTTGCTCGGCGGTTTCATCTACGCGCTGTCGGGCATGGCGCCCGCGCAACTGTCGGCGTTTTCTTCGTTGCTCGGCAATCTAATCCTGTTTGGCATCATCATCGTTTTTTTAATCGCCGGCATGGTCAAAAAGGTGCCTGTGTACGAGTGCTTCGTGGATGGCGCGAAGCAGGGCTTCGATGTCTCGAAAAATCTGCTGCCGTATCTGGTCGCGATGCTGTGCGCGGTCGGCGTGCTGCGCGCGTCCGGCGTGCTCGATTACGCGCTGGACGGATTGCGTTGGCTCGCGACGGCCGCGCATCTGGACACGCGTTTCGTCGACGCGATGCCGACCGCGTTCGTCAAGCCGTTTTCCGGCAGCGCCGCGCGCGCGATGCTGATCGAGACCATGCAACACAATGGCGTCGACAGTTTCGCATCGAAACTTGCAGCGACCGTGCAGGGCAGCACCGAAACCACGTTCTATGTGCTCGCCGTTTATTTCGGCGCGGTAGGGATCAAGCGGGCGCGCCACGCGGTCGGCTGCGCGCTGCTGGCCGATCTTGCCGGCGTGATCGCCGCGATCGGCGTGTGTTACTGGTTCTTCGGTTGAGGGTTTTCGCGTCGCCAGACAAGGCAACGATTATTGGCCGGCATCGCAATATCGTCGATCAGCCGGAACCCGATCGCATGGGCCAACCCATCCGCGGCCTCGAAATCGCGGATGCCCATGTGTGGTGCTTGCGTTTTCAGCCAGCCATCGAAAGCCGCGTTGCTGTCGCTGGTGAATGCGCTGTTGTAGTTGAACGGTCCGTAGACGACCAGCTTGGCATCCTGGGCGATCGCTTTAGGCAATTGCGCGAACATCGAGCGCACTTCGTTCCACGCCATGATGTGCAAGGTGTTGGCGCTGAAGACGGCATCGTAATCTCGGCCCCCACCCCGGCCCTCCCCCGCTGTGGGAGGGCGGCCAAGCGACCACGCCGCGTCGCTGACATCCAGTTCGATCGGCGCCGGCGTGCTCGGCAGCGCCGCGTCGTCCAGCCACGCACGGATGCCGGGCAGATTCTCCGCGCGGTCAGACGTCTGCCAGATCAAGTGCGGCATCGCGGCCGCGAAATACACCGCGTGTTGCCCGGTGCCGCTGCCGATTTCCAGCACACGCTTTCGATCCGCGAAATACTCGCGCAGTACGGCCAAGACCGGCTCGCGATTGCGCTCGCAGGCGGGCGCATTCGGTTTGTCGCTCATGGCCGGGCAATGCAGGCGACGTCCGCAGCCGTTGTCAGGCCGGCACGCGGCCGCGCAGCAGCCGCGCGGGCAACATCAATAACGCATGCAGAAATCCGAACACGCCTTCGACCGCGAAACCGAGCAACCGGAGCGGCAATGCGATTAGCCATACCAATGGATACAGGATCAATGCCAGCAACGCCAGCGGCCAGCAGAAGATCAACAGCAGCAGCCAGAGCAGGAAGGTCAGCATGATCGTCCTCGCATGAAATGGATTATCGGCGCGACGCAGGCATCATCGAATGCGCGAGATTCCCGCGGAAGTGCCGGATGGCATGGCGCTCGCTCAGGATGCCGGTGGCATATGACCGAGCAGCGCGGAACGGATCGCGCGTAGTTTGACTTTGAGCTTCGCCTCGTTGTCGGGGCCGACGCGGATCATCAGCTTCTGTCCCACGGACAACGATTCATAGGTGGGATCGGCAAACACATAACGCCCGTGTGAAGCTCCCGGCTGCACCATGATCGGCGGTTGCGCATTCGGCGCGGCCAGCATGTTGTCGATCGTCTCGATCAGACGGTCATTGAAATAACCCTTGGGATAGCCGAGTTTGCGATAGGCATCTTGGAACAGCGGATAGTTGTGCACGTACCACGCAATCGCCGCGTTGGTATCGAGCGATTCGACGAGGCGCATATAGGCGTCGTAGCGCGCGTAGTTCCTCGCATCGATCGCTTGCTGTCCGTTCGTTCCCGTGATCTGGAACGATCCCGACGGCGTTCGCAACGGAATAATGCGCGAACCGATGGTGTGCCGCGGCAGCGCATCAACCGTCGCCACGAAGTTCGGAACAATCGCGTGCGCGATCAGCAGATCGCGCAGGCCGGCAGCGCCGGGCAGCGCCGTCAGCGCATCCAGCACCGCCGAATCGCTGCTGGCCAGCAGCGGCAATGGTGCACTCGACGCTGAGGCCGGACCGGTCGCGGCCTCGCTGATCGGATAATGCGGCGTGACCGGCACGCTGGATGCCGGCGCGGGCGTC
This sequence comes from Rhodanobacteraceae bacterium, assembly GCA_039923855.1. Classification (GTDB taxonomy): domain Bacteria; phylum Pseudomonadota; class Gammaproteobacteria; order Xanthomonadales; family Rhodanobacteraceae; genus 66-474. The sequence continues at coordinate 8,177 of JBDTBW010000052.1, forward strand.
GAGGCCGACGGCGCCATCGCCACCGGCCGATGGGCCACATACCACCATGCCGCGATCGCCACCACCGCGATGATGGCGATCGCGCCCACGATCCAACCCGTGGTCGATCCGCGCTGTGTCAGGCCAGCGCGACCCATGATGCTCATTGTTTGGCGAATCTCATTCTGGATCTACCCACACTGCGAATCTGATTCCTGTGAGGATTTGATGCGTGCAAGCATCAAATGGTTCCGCGCGGCATATCCATTAACGTGCGGGCGCGGGACCGAACAATCAATCGCGTTTGCAAGTGCTTTCGCCCGTAACTTCAAACGCAAATCTTGTCTTCACGGTTTCCAGACCGCCGTGCGGCGATACAGTGGCATGGCCATCCATCGCATTCCCCGCTTCTGCCTCGCCGCGTTCGTCATTGTGCTCGCCGGCTGCGCCAGCATGTCGCCGCGGCAATTCGCCGGCGCCACGCCGCGCTTCGATCCGGTCGCGTACTTCACCGGGCCGACACGATCGTGGGGCGTGATCGAGAACCGTTCGGGCGATCCCGAAAGCCGCTTTCGCACCACCATGATGGGCAAGCCCGACGGCGACGGCATCACCATCACCCAGGATTTCACCTTTGAGGATGGTCATACGCAGCAACGCATCTGGCATCTCAAGCGCGTCGACGAACACCGCTACGACGCCACCGCGTCGGACGTGATCGGCGTCGCCACCGGCTACGCCTATGGCAACAGCTTCAACTGGGATTACACACTGCAACTGAAAGCGGGCAACCCATTGTCGCGCGTGCACATGCATCACTGGATGTACCTGACCGACGACGACCTGCTAATCAACCGCGTGGTGATTTCCAAGCTCGGCATCATCGTCGCCGAAACCACGGAATACTTCCGTCGCGGCGCGGGCGAGGTGCCCACCGTCGGCGAACCGCATTGAAATCACCACTGGATGCCCGCGGGCAATGAAAGCGCTTTGATAAAACATCTGAGCGCAGTGATCGCCGCGCCCGGATGTTCGACCCTATTTCTCCCCGATGAAATCCGGTTTGCCGATGTCGGCGCCGGCCACGCGCAGGATGTCGTAGGCCGTCGTGCAGTGGAAATACAGATTGGGCACAGAGAAGCCGAGCAGGTATTCGATGCCGGTGAAATCCATCTCGCCATTGCGCATCTTCAAATGGATGTTGCGGCTTTCGCTGCCGTCGATCTGTTCGGGTGTAAAAGTCTTGACGTGAGCGATGGTGTCCTCGATGCGCGCATACACCTGTGCGAATGTGGTTTCATTGTCCTCGAACGATTTCGGTTCCGTGCCGGCGAGCCGTGCGGCGCCGCGCGCGGCCAGGTCGCAGGCGATCTGTACCTGTTTGACCAGCGGCAGCATGTCGAAGATCAGCCGTTGTTGCAGCAGCGCGTCGGTGGGCTCGATCTTTTTCGCCTGCGCGTGCGCTTCGCCTTTTTTCAGCACATTGGTGAGGTTGGTCAGCGCGCGCACGAACACGGGCACGGAGGCTTGATACATCGAGATGGTCATGACGAACTCCTTTTTTGGAAAAAATCGAATGCGGGATGCATGAGGTGAACTCTACGCCGCTTCCGCCGCGGGGGCGCCCCGCATCCCACGCGTCACCCATGCGGTCAGGATCAGCGATGCGATCAGCAGCAGCGCGGCCAGCACGAACGCCACGCCCGGCAGATGCTGCGCCGGCGCGTGGTCGCTGATGAACAAGGCGAAGAGGTTCGCGAACAGCGCCGGACCGAAAATGCCGGCCATGCTGGCGAGACTGGTGAGCGCGCCTTGCAGGCGGCCTTGTTCGTGCGGATCGACCTGATGGGTCATGATCGATTGCGCCGGCGGCCCGGCCAGGCCGCCCAGACACAGGAACGGAATGCCGAGCACGAACAGCCACGCGGTCGATGCAAAACCGAAGAACACATAGCCCACCGCGCAGACCGCCAGGCCGGTCAGGATCATGCGGCGTTCGCCGAGCATCGGCAGCAACCGACGCACCAGCACCGCCTGCACCAGTCCGCTGCACAGTCCGACCAGCCCGAGCGTATAGCCCACGATCTGCGGCCCCCAGCCGTAGCGGTAATCGGTGTAGAGAACATAGGTCGAGTTCAACGAGAACTGCGCGAGGTTGATCAGAAAAAACACCGCGGCCAGCCCGAACACCTGCGGGTATCGGCGCAGCAGCAGCAGCGATCCGAGCGGATTGGCGTGGCGCCAATCGAAATGAGTACTGCGTTTTTCCTTCGGCAGTGATTCCGGCAGCACGAAGAAGCCGTAGCAGAAATTGACCAGTGACAAGGCCGCCGCCACCCAGAACGGCAGCCGGATATGCAGGTTGCCGAGAAAACCGCCGAGCGCGGGGCCGATGATGAAGCCGATGCCGAACGCCGCGCCCAGCAGCCCGAACGCTGCGGCGCGTTTTTCTTTTGGGGTAACGTCGGCGATATACGCATTGGCGGTGGAAAAGCTGCCCGCGCAAATGCCCGAGATCGCACGGCCCACGAACAGCAGCCACAGCACCGGCGCCAGCGCCATGATCACGAAATCGATGCCGAGCCCGAGACTCGAGATCAGGATCACCGCGCGGCGGCCGTAGCGGTCCGACAGCGTGCCCTGGATCGGCGACGAAACGAATTGCATCAGCATAAACAGCGTGCCGAACGCGCTCGACCACACCGCGGCCTTGGCGATGCTGCCACCGATCAGTTGCACGATCAGGTGCGGCAGCACCGGGATGATGATGCCGAACGCCAGCATGTCGATCATCACGGTGACGAAAATAAACGTCACTGCGGCGCGGCGGCGTGGGTGCGCTGGAGATTCGGCTTCGGTCATGCGCGGGGAGTCGCAGCGGAAATCAAGACGGCGAGTTTAGCGGGACACCCGACCGTTCGCGCTGAGCGTCGCTCGCGCAGCGAACGGAGTCGAAGCGTCTTTGTTCTTCGACTCCGGCCTGCTGGCCTGCGCTCAGAGGCTGCCCCGGACTCGATCCGGGGACGAACGGCTAGACGAAAGACCGCCGCGCCAAGCACGGAGTCGCCTCATCGCCCGCCATCGATATCAATAAACCGCAAAAACTCCGCGCGGGTGCGCGCGTCGTCGCGGAAGGTGCCCAGCATCTGACTGGTGATCAGCGATACGCCGCGCTTGTGCACGCCGCGAGTGGTCATGCATTGATGCACGGCATCCACCACCACGCCGACCCCGCGCGGGTTCAGCACATTGCTGATGCAGGTTGCGATCTGCGCGGTCAGCTTTTCCTGCACCTGGAAGCGATGCGCGAACACATCCACCACCCGCGCGAGTTTGGAAATGCCTACCACTTTTCCGTCCGGCAAATAACCGACGTGCGCGCGGCCGATGATAGGCGCCATATGATGTTCGCAAAACGATTCGAACTGGATGTCGCGCAACACGATCATCTCGTCGTAGCCGGCGACCTCCTCGAAGGTGCGGCGCAGGTAATCCTCCGGATCTTCCTCGTAACCGGAAAACCATTCGCCATAGGCATCCACCACACGCTTGGGCGTATCCAGCAGGCCTTCGCGGGTCGGCTCGTCGCCGGCCCAGCGCAGCAGTGTTCGCACGGCGTCCATCGCCTGCTCGCGCGAAACCGCCGGCGAGGTCGGTTTGGTTGCGGTGCAAAGCGAAGGCCTGGGTTGATCGGTCATGGCGTCATCCAACGGTTGGAATACCAAGTCTAACCGGCGAGTGGCGCTCAAGCGCGCTTCCCCTCTCTGCCGTCATTCCGGACGCCGCGAAGCGGCGATCCGGAATCCAGCTCTTTCTCAATACATGAGTTGCAGATGGCGTCGATTCATCGATCTTCGATGTCAGGCGCGGCACCCGCGTCGGGGTCGCCAGATCCTGCCGTGCCATCAGCGGAGGCATCCAAAGACAACGTGCGCCCGTTTTCCGAAATCGCTGAATCGTCTTCAAGTTCCTCTTGCAGGCTTGGCGGCATGGCCTTCTGCGATTTGATGCGAAGGGCTTTCAGGCGTTCGGCACGTTTCAACACGCCAGTTTGGCTATCGATCAATCTGCTGCGCGCTTGCTCGTACGCTCCAGTAGCATCTTGGAGGCTCGTTCCGATACTTACCATCGATTCTGCGAAAAGCACGGCTGAATCGTAGAGCAGGCCGCCCAGTTTTTTGATTTGCTCCACGCTTTTTGATGTGCGATCGACGCGCCAGATGTAATCGATCGTGCGCAATGCGGTATACAGCGTATTAGGCGAAACCAATGAGATGCGCCTGGTCAAGGCACTCTCCGCAAGCTCGGGTGCAGCCTGCAACGCCAACATCAGCGCCGGTTCGATCGGGACAAACATCAACACGAAATCAAGTGTTTTTAACCCGTACAGGCGCGCGTAATCCTTTTTTGCCAGGTCGTTGATATGGGACTGGATAGAAGCGACGTGGCTCCGCAGCGCTGCGGCACGCGCCTCATCATCTTCTGCCACGACATACCGTTCATACGCGACTAGTGAGAGCTTTGAATCGATAATGACGAATCTTTCCTGCGGCAAATCGACCACAACGTCTGGTTGTAACCGGCGTCCATCCTCCAAGGGGTGGGAGACTTGGGAGCGAAATTCGTGCCCATCGCGCAGACCCGATGCTTCCAGAACCCGCGAAAGAATGGCTTCGCCCCAATTGCCACGAACTTTGGCCTGACCTCGTAACGCATCTGTCAGCGATTGCGCCTGCGCGCTGAGCGTATTGTTTAGGTTTGTTAACTGATCTATCTTGGTGTTTAGACTACTGCGTTCTCGGATATCTTCGTTCTGGATTGCCTCGACCTTATCTTTGAAATCTTTCAGATTTTGGTTGAATGGACCCAGCACGGTACCAAGCATTTCTTTATTTTGGTCCGTGAGACTCCGGGACTTTTTGCCGAGAACCTCATTGGCGACGAGCTCAAATGCCTTGGCCATTTCTTCCTTCGCATCGTTTAACAGCGTCGTGACTTCCTTTTCTTTTTGTATCGCAGAATCAATGTCCTTCTGCATGAGAGCATTCGTTTGACGCTGTTCGGCTAACTGTTGACTTGCTGCGGCTAGCCTGTCTTGCGCTGCTTGCAATTCTCGGTCGAGTTCCGCCGTTTGACCCGACAGAAGATCGATCCGTGTTGCCTGAGCGGCAGCTTCCTGGAGTTTTGGTTGAGAATCGCTCAATGCGGCTTCAGCTTCTTGCAAGCGCTTGCTCAAATCATCTCGCGCCACAACTGCAGCAGCGAGATTCGCTCTTGCGACTTCAGCGTCGGACCTAGCTCGACTCCAAAGAATCGCCAAGACCACGGTGATACAGATTGCGATGAGGAACGCGAGCAAAATAAGCGCAGCCATGGCTTGAAACCAGTAGCAGTCAGATAAACCCAAGCGTAGCCGAAGAAGCGTCTCAATAAACGAGACACGAAATCGACTCTGACGCGATGCCTAGTCTTCCAATATCCCAGTCGCCTCATTCAGATCATCGACATGCCGTTCCCACCAGCTCGGCTCGGCGGCGAACGGGAACGCGGTGGGGAATGCCGGATCGTGCCAGCGTTGCGCGATCCAGCCGGCCCAGTGCACCTGCCGCATCGCGCGCAGCGCCGGGATCAGCGCGCGTTCTTTGGGGTCGAAGTCCCGGAATTGTCCGTAGCCTTCCAGCAGCGCATCCAATGACGCCTCGTCGTTGGCCAACATCCAAAGATCCTGCACCGCGGGTCCCATGCGCGCATCATCCAGGTCGACGAAGTGGGGGCCGGCATCGGTCCACAACAGATTCCCGGGATGGCAATCGCCGTGCAGCCGAAGCCTCACGACAGCGCCGACCGCATCGAAACGCGCGGCCACCGCGGTATCCACGCGCACGATCGCTTGCCGGTATTTGTCGTGCTGGCGTTCCGGCAACAATCGCGAAGCCAGCACCGCACGCGCTGGCGCGGCGATGAAGGCCTCGCGATCGATCGCGCCACGATGCATGAAGGGTTCGCGCGCGCCGACGCCGTGCATCCGCGCAATCAATCGTCCCGTCCATTCCAGATGCTCGCGCGATTCCAGTTCCGGCGCGCGGCCGCCGCGGCGCGGATAGATCGCGTAGCGAAATCCGTCGTGTTGCAGCAACGTGCGGTCGGCGAACACGAGCGGCGCGATTAACGGCAATTCGGCATCGGCGAGTTCGCGCGCGAAGGCGTGTTCCTCCGCAATCGCGGCATCGCTCCAGCGTTGCGGACGATAGAACTTGGCGACCACGAACGCGCCGCCGTCGAGGCCGACCTGATAGACACGGTTTTCGTAGCTGTTCAACGCCAGCAGGCGTCCGTCGGGATGCAGGCCGGCTGCAGCGATCGCGTCCAGTACGCGATCTGGAGTGAGTGTTGCGTATGGCGTGCCGGCATTCACTGGGTAACGGATTTCGTGGCGATTGCACGCCGCAACACCACCGCCATGGTAATCCGCGAGACGCAGACCAGGCGTTGTGTCTGGTCCTCGATGCGGACTTCCCACACTTGCGTGCTGCGGCCGACATGCAGCGGTCGCGCGGTGCCCGTGACGAGTCCTTCGCGCACCGCGCGCAGATGATTGGCGTTGATCTCCACGCCGACCGTCGCGAACCCGTCTTCGCAGCACAACATCGCCGCCGTGCTGCCCAGCGTTTCGGCCAGCGCGACCGAAGCGCCGCCGTGCAGGATGCCGTAAGGCTGGCAGGTGCGGTTATCGACCGGCATGGTGCCGCGCAGAAAATCGTCGCCGATTTTGGTGATGCGGATATCGATCGCACGCATCAGCGTGTTGTCGCTCCAACGATCGATCCGTTCCAGATCGATGGCTTGTTTCCAGATGCGCATGGCTTTCTCCATAGAGGTATGTGGTGCATTGTCGTCGCAAGATTGCACGAACGCGAACCCCTCTCCCACTGGGAGAGGGGCAGGGGTGAGGGTTTGGGCTTGCTACCGTTTTTCGATAGCCGATACCGTCGGTGCGACCGAAGCAGCCTCCTCCTCGCCGTACCCTCACACGGCTGCGCGCCGCCCTCTCCCGGAGGGAGAGGGAAAAACCAAGGCCGCGTTTCGGCGAGAATGCCCGCATGGCTTATACCGTCACCCTGACCGCCAGCGGAAAATCATTCCAGGTGGCCGATCGCGAAACCGTGCTGGAGGCCGCGCAGCGCGCGGGTTTGGCGCTGTCGTATTCGTGCCTCGCCGGCGTCTGCGGCAGTTGCAAAGCGACGTTGATCGAAGGCGAGTGCGACTACCCGCGCAATCCGCCGACCGCGCTTTCGGAGGACGAACGTGCGCGCGATGCGGTGTTGCTATGTCAAGCCGTGCCGCGTTCGGATCTCGTGATCGCCGCGCGCGAAGTGGCGTCGGTCGAGGATCTTCCGCGCCGCGTGCTGGATGTGCGCGTGCTGGACAAGAGGTTGCTCGCGCCGGACATGATGCGCTTGCGTTTGCAACCCGTGGACGCGACGTTGCACTGGTTGCCTGGCCAATACGTCGATGTGCTGCTTGACCACGGCAAGCGCCGGGCTTTTTCGATCGCCAGCGCGCCGCACGAAGGCCCGACCATCGAACTGCATGTGCGCCACGTCGCCGGCGGCGGATTCACCTCGTTCGTGTTCGGCGATCTGCGCGCCGGTGATTCGTTGCGCGTGGAAGGTCCGCTCGGCACTTTCGTGCCGCGCGAGGATTCCGAGCGGCCGATGCTTTTCATGGCCGGCGGCGCGGGTTTCGCGCCGATCAAGGCGATCGTCGAGCATTTCCTGCATCTGGGCACGCGCCGCGCGATATGTTTCTACTGGGGCGCACGCAGCGCCGCGGATTTGTACCTGCGCGAGCTGCCGCAGCAGTGGGCGCGGGCGACGCGGGTTTTTTCCTGGCAGCCTGTGTTGTCCGATCCGTACCTCGCGCGAGCTTCAGGCCTGCGCGCCGGTCTCGTGCACGAAGCGGTATTGGAAGACCATCCGGAATTATCCGGATTCGACGTCTACATGAGCGGGCCGCCGTCGATGATCGATGCCGGCCGCCGTGCGTTCGTCGATGCCGGCTTGCCTGAAGAGCGGCTGTATTACGACTCGTTCGATTACGCGCCGGATGTGCTGGCGCAAATCCTTGCGGGACGCGCGGGGATTCACGGATTGTGATCGCAGCGATCGTTTCCCTCCGCCCGTTTGCGGGAGAGTTGTTAGACGTCATTCCGGCGCAGGCCGGACTGCGTTTGCAGGATTGCAAACGCGAACGCTGAAGGCGGCTCGAATGGGGAGCGCCAAGGATGGCGCGAGTAATCCAGTGGCTTAACGCACGTTTGTTTTGGTTCCGCTCGCTGCCGCGAGCAGAGTTACTTTCCTCTCGGGGAAAGTAGCCAAAGCCATTGCGCGCGGGCATGACGGTCGAGACAACATCGTGTTGTCTCGACTACCCTGCGCTTCTCGCGCCAAGCGGGCCGGCGCGAACTCGCACGTCCCTGTGCTCGGGCATGCGCGCCTTACTCCCGCTTGGCGCTGCGATGCTCGGCGTCATGCACGGCGCTACAAGCTTGCTCGTTGACGGCCATCCATGGCCTGCTTTTTGAGGATCGGAAACTACTCTGGCAGTCGCGGCACGCCGTGCTGATCGCGCTCCTCGACCGCGACCGGGCGGGTGTCGAGGCCCGCTGCCCGCGGCGCCGGAGAAGCCGGTTCGCCTCGCGATGCGCGCAGCGCATTCGCGTAGCAAAGCGCGGCTTCCTTCGCATCGCCCGACATTGCGTGCGCCTCGCCCAGCGCTTCCCAGCCGTCGGCGGAAGACTCAAGCGCCACCGCGCGTAGCAGGTAATCCCGCGCGCGTTGCGGTTGCCGCGCGCGCAAGCACAGCCGTCCCAACGCAAGCAACAATGCGGCATCGTTGGGATGCGCCGCCAGCCAACCCTCCGCGGTGCGCAAACGCGCCGCGACATCGTCGCTGGCGAGATCGCCGTAAGCGGTGACCAGTTGCGGCGACCATTCGCGGCGCAGCGCGGATTCGATTTCGTCCATCGCCGCCAAGGTCGAGTCGTATCGCCCGGCGCGGCGCGCGAAGGCCGCGATCACGTCCGGTTGCGTGCGCTGCTGGCGCGACAGACCGTTCCAGAGCGCATGCAGTTCCTGCGCGTCTCTCGCCGCAGCCAGGGATGACGCCAACACGCGCGCTTCCAGCGCGGCGTAACCGCGTGCGCCGAGCGCATTGCTCTTGCGCAGCGGCTCGAGCGCCGCGCGCGCGCGTTGCGGCTGCCCCGCCGCGAGCGCGGACAACGCCAGTTCGTGCCAGCCCGACGGCGGCAAGCTGCCGGTATCGGCTTCCGGAATCAGCAGCGCCAAGGCTTCATCGCAGCGGCCCTCGCGTCGCAATATGCGCGCGCGCAACATGCGCGCGGCTTGCGGCGCGTGCTGGCCGGCTTCGGCCAATGTTTCCAACGCGCGCGGGGTATCACCCCGGCGATGCGCGGCATCGGCCGCGGCCAGCAACGCCGGCGCCCGCAACGGCGCATGCTGCGCGGCGCGTTCGAGCGCGCGCCCGGCCTCGGCATTGCGGCCTTCCGCCAGTGCGATCAAGCCATCGGAAAGTCGTTTGCGGCTGATCCGCTTGTGCCGGCGCGACAGCGCCCCGAACGGCCAGCGCAGCAACCACCACAGCAGCGCGAGCACGATCCACAATGCGATCAGGATCAGCAGCGCGCCGATCACCGTGGCCTCGATGCGCCAACCGCGGATGCGGATCAACACGTAACCGGGATCGGCCGCGAGCCAGTTCCAGACAAGCGCGCCCAGCACCGCGGCCGCGATCAACAACAGCAGCCAGCGCCAAGGCTTCATCGTTTTTGCGGAACGCCGCTGGTGGAGGACGGAGCCGGTACGATCGATTGCAAGGCGTGGGTTGCGCGCAGATCGCGCAATTGCGCCAATGCCCCGCCGAGATTCGGCTTGGGTTGCAGCGGGCGCGCAGCGAGCAGTCCGTGCAATATTGCGCGCGCGTTTTGCACGGGCTCGGCGCTTGCATCGAAATGCGTGACCAGCGCGGCATCGACGCGTTGCAATGCCGCACGGTAACCCTCGTCGTCATGGTCGAGCAGTGCGGCTTGCGCCTGCGCCAGGTCTAGCGATGCAAGCTCCCGCGCGAAGCGCGCGTCCGCCACCGGCAGCGGTCCGTTCCGAACGCGTTCGACGCGCAGGATGCCGCCGAAGGCATGCCAAAGACGCGACCACGCATCGGATTGCGGTGTCGCGGCCGTGCCGACCTCGGGTATGGCCAGGGGCAACGTCGGCATACTGGCGCGCAGGCTGTTCAAGGCATCCAGTGCCTGCTGGCGCGTGGGTGGCGCGGCGGCGGCCAGCGCGGCGCGCTCGCTGGCAATGCCCGCGCGCACGGGCGCGAACGCTGGATCCTCGACTTGCCCCAATGCCTGCCCGGCCAATGCGTAGGCTTGCAACGCACCGTCGGCGTCGTGGAACAAGACATAACGTTGCTGGCCCGTGCGCAGCAGGAATTCAGCGTCGTCGAGCAACAGCGCATCGCGTCCGCTCAGATGTTGGTCGGACAAATTGGCCAGCGCGGTCTCGAGATTGCGTACGCGCTGATCGACACCCTGCAAGTTGTCGCGCAGCGCGCTGGCGCCGCTTTCGGCGTCGCGCAAGCGTTTGTCGATGGCTTGTTGTTGTTCGACGTTCGCGTTGTCGTCGCGTTCCACATTGGCGATCCGCGCATCCAGCCGTGCGGCTTGCGCGGTATCGTTCGCATCCGACCGCTGCGCGCGCCATGCCGCCCAACCGCCGAGGAGCAAGGCGGCAATCGCCAGCACCATCGCCAAACCGGCGAGGCCGGTGCGGGCGCGGCGCGGCGTTGATGTACGGGTGACTGGGAATTCTTCGCTCATGCCGCAATCCTAGTGGACTGTAACGTTCATTTGGAAGATGGATCGCGTCGCGAGACCAAGCGAGCCGCTTCTGAAATGGGCGTTACAGTCCACTGGCCGGTGCGCGGGATGGCGCAAGCATGTCGCCGGTTCAATATCGGGCTGCATGCGCGGCGATGATGGTCTCGATCAGATCCGCATCATGGGCCGAACCCGCGCACAATACCCGCGCGAAGCCCGCGAGTCGCGCCGCGCGCTGCAACCGCGCGCTGCTGGCGATTGCGGTTCCGGCCAGCAATGCGCGCCGCGCGGCGTCGGGCAGACCGGCCATCAGATTGGCCAGCGCTTCGCCGCTGGACAAGGGCACGTACAGCGGTGCGCGTCCGCGCGTCAGCGCGCGTGCGTGACGGCGATCCAGCCGTGCCGGCATCCTTCGATAAACCTCGGCGAACGCGACGTCCGCGCCGCGCGCGGCGAGTTCGCGTTGCAGCAAACCGCGACCCCCGCGTGCGCCGAGGATGCCGACGGCCTTGCCACGCAGTTGTTGCAGGATCGGCAACGCGAGCAATCCTTCGCTGTCAGCGCGTGCCGGCGCGATCGCGTTCCCGACACCCGCGCGCTTCAATGCGCCGGCGGTGCCGTGGCCGGGCGCGAGCAGAATCGAGCGGGTTCGCAATGGCCGCAGCCCCGATGCGAAGCGCACCGCCGCCGGGCTGCTGAAGATCACGAAATCCGCGCGCAAGGCCCGATCCAATGAGACGCGCGTGGCGACCGCATCGTCCACACTGCGCAGGCTGGAGCCCGGCAGCGAAAAGGCCGCGCCGCCCAACGCGCGCACCTGCCTCGCGATCGCCGCGCCGGTTCCGGCCGGACGCGTGATCGCAACGCGCGCGCCGTCCAGAGGTTTTTTTGCGTGTGTGTGGGCCACGCACGGATGCTAACCGAAGTCCGTGCGCGGCTTGTCCGATTGGCGGTCCGCCGCCAGACTAGGGCCTATTAACGCTGAGCGTTAACAGGCCCTCTGCATGCCCGATCATGCCGCGCAACTCGAACGTCATATCCTCGAGCACATTCCATTGGCGCGCGCGATGCAGTTGCGCGTGTCGCATTACGATGGCGCGCAACTGGAACTGGCGGCACCCCTGGCGCCCAATATCAACGACAAGGGTTGTGCGTTCGGCGGCAGCATGACGTCGTTGATGACGCTGGCCGGTTGGGGTTTGCTGGAGCTCGCGCTGCGCGCGCGCGGAATCGAGTGCGACATCTACATCGGCGATTCGCAGTTACGCTACCGCGAACCGCTGTGGGGTGAATTGCGTGCACGCGCGCGCTTTGCCAACGATGCCGCATTCGACATTTTTCTGGCAACGCTGAGCGAGTGCGGCAAGGCGCGCATCGAGGTGATCTGCGAAACCGCCGGCAACGAACGCGCAGCCGCAACGCTTGAGGCGGCGTTCGTCGCCAAGGTACGCGATTGACCGGTCCGCGCACGCTGCGCGCAACTCGGGCACAATCGGAGTGCCATTCGCCGCGAGGAACCCACCATGCGCGCATCCATTGCCGTGTTTTCCGTGTCCGCAGCGCTCTTGCTCGCCGGCTGCGCCAGCTTGCAGGATCACAGCAAGGACAAAATGCGCGACGACACGCTGGACAGTTACGCCGCGACCCTGCGCTGGGGCGATTTCGGCAGTGCCTATCAGTTCGTCGATCCGGAGGTGCGCGCCAAACATCCGCAAGACGCCGCCACCAAGGCGAAATACAACAAAGTCACCGTCGCCGAATACGACGCGCAACCGCCGGCGGCGACCGGCGAGAATACGCTCAGCCAGATGGTGCAGATCAGCCTGATCGAGAAGGCCAGCCAGAGCTCGTACAACATCGTCGATCACCAGAATTGGCGCTGGGACCCGGTGGCCAAGCACTGGTGGCTGGAGTCGGGCTTGCCGGATATCACGCCGCAGCAACAGTGACCACACCGTATCGCGGGCGCCGCAATCTCGTCGATAATGCGCGGCTTGGCCCGTCATTGAGCTTGGCATATTGCCCCCTTGAGTCAAGGGGCGGCTGCGCGAAGCGCAGTGGGGGTTGTGGGAGCTGCATGCGCGATATGCGAAGCAAGCTGTATGTAAATAGAAACCGCACCTTATGAACGATGTCCTTTCACGCCTACCGCAATTCATCGCGCACCATCCCTTGCTGATCGCCGCATTCGTGGTGATCGTGCTGGCTCTGATCGGCCTGGAGGGTTCCAAACGCTTTCGCGGCTTCAAGGAATTGACGCCGGCGGGACTTACGCAACTGATCAACCGCGACAACGCGCTGGTGATCGACGTGTCGGTGCTGACGGATTTCGAAAAGGCGCATGTGCCCGGTTCGCGTCATATCGCGCCCGGCCAGTTCGATCCCGAAAACAAGGATTTGAAAAAGGCGCGCGAACTGCCGGTGGTGACGGTCTGCCGCAACGGCGTGGAATCGGGCAAAGCCGCGCGGCGTCTGGTCAAGGCCGGATTCACGGGCGTCTACACCTTGAGCGGCGGCATCGGCGCATGGCAGCGTGCGGATTTGCCTGTTGCCAAGGGTCGAAATTGAAACGCTCAGACAAGAACTGACTGCCGCATCAAAAAAATGCGCATCGCGGGATCCTCGCAAAGGCCGATCGCGCGTTCGTAGGCCGCAGCGGCTTCATCATCGAGTCGCAGGCGCTTGAGCAAATGCGCCGCCAGCGCCCAATACGGTTGATAATTGACGACCGTTTCCGTAGGGATCGCTTGCAACGAGGCCCATCCGGACTTGGCGCCGCGCGCTTGCGTGATCGCTGCGGCGCGGCCGACCAGCGCACCGATGCTCGGCGCCAGCCGCACCAGGCCTTCGTACAACAGCGCGATCGATTCCCAATCGGTGCGTCCGCAGCGCGCGCGTTGCGCATGCACCGACTGGATCGCCGCTTCCAGTTGGAAACGTCCGATGTGGCCGGCGCGCTCGGCCTCGCGCAGCAACCGATCCGCTTGCTCGATCATCGGCAGCGACCAGAACGCGGTGTCCTGTTGCGACAGCGGCACGTATTCGCCGGCATCGGAGCGCCGCGCGTCGCGACGCGATTCGCAATACAGCATCAACGCAAGCAAACCTTTGGCTTCGGGCTCGTCCGGCAACAGATACAACAGCAAGTGACCAAGCTGGAGCGCCTCGCGAGCCAAATCTTTGCGACGCGGATCGGCGCCATCGGGATCATCCCAGCCGCTGCCGTAGGCGGCGTAGATCGCCTGCAGCACGGCATCCAGGCGCGGCGACAACTCTTTTGTTTGCGGGATCTCAAAAGCGATTCCGGCATCGCGGATCTTGGTTTTGGCGCGGCTCAGGCGCTGGCCCATCGTGGATGGTTTGACCAGGAACGCCGAGGCGATGCGCGCGGCATCCAGTCCCAGCACGATCTGCAACATCAACGGGGTGCGCACCGCGGCGTCGATCGCCGGATGTGCGCAGACGAACAGCAATTTCAAACGCTCGTCGGGAAACACTTCGTCTTCGCGCACCATTTCCTGCGCCTCGTCGGCGATCGCAAGCAGATCGGGGATCGCCTGCATTTGTACCTGCGCGTGGCGCGCGGCATCGATCAGCCGCCGCCGCGCGGCCGTCAACAGCCACGCTTCCGGTTTGTCCGGCACACCATCGCGCGGCCAGGTTTCCAGCGCGGCATGGAATGCCTCGGCCAGCGCGTCTTCCGCCGCGGCGACGTCGCGCGTACGCGCCGCGAGAAAGGCCAGCAACCGTCCGTAGCTGGTGCGTGCGGCTCGCTCGACCGCACGCCCGGCTTCCTCGTTGCGATTCATCGCTTGCGCGGCTTGCGTCGCGTCTCGGCCGCGACGAACGCGCGCGCTTCGTCCGCAAGCGGCATCCACTCGCTTGCTTGTTGCGGCGTCAGCGTGATCCAGCCGTTCATCACCCTGCCGCCGCTGGCGAAACGTTCGGCGCGTCCTTCCGCGAGCAATTGCGCTACGCGCGGCGGCGGCAGTTTCAGCAGCAGGCGATGCTTACGCGTCAGTGCGGCGAAAATCTTGCCGTTGACGCGCAAGGCGTCGGCGCCGAACCTGGACGAACCGCTCGGCATCCATTCGACGCCGTGATGCGCGGCGAGGGCGGCGAACGTTTCGATCCCGCGACGCGTATCCATCGCGGCGTTCAGCCCTTCGGCACCAGATTCGGTCGCACCTCGAACACGCGGCCCGGGGAACGCGGCACCCGCGCGGCCCATTGCAGGGCGGTGTCGAGATCGGGCACGTCGATCATGTAGAAGCCACCAAGTTGCTCCTTGGTGTCGGCGTAGGGTCCGTCCTGCACTTGCTGCTTGTCGCCCTTGAAACGCAACGTGGTGGCGGTATCCGGCGGTTGCAGACCTGCGCCGCCGACGAAGATGCCGGCGTCCTGCAGCGTTTTCGTGTACGCGGGCCACACCGCCCAGTAGGCCTCTTTCTTCTTCGGATCGGTGTCGTTGCGCACCGCGAAGTCGTCGGCGGTTTCGTAGATCAGGATCGAATAATTCATGATGGTGCTCCTTGTCTGTTGAGAGCGCGAAGTTGTCGCTCAATCCCATGTCGTGCCACACGGCCGCATTTCGACATTGCCGAAAAAAACAGCGCGGTTCAAAGCTCCTCGACCCCCGTCACCTTCGCCCGCCGCATCAGCCAGCTCACGCCGCGCAGGTCGGCCAAGCCCACCCACAATCGATCCCACATCCCATATTTGGAGACGCCGCGCGTGCGCGGACGGTGGCCGACCGGGATGCTCACGCTCTGGTAGCCGGCGCGGCGCACCAGCGCCGGAAGATAACGATGCATATGATCGAAGTAGGGCAGCGCCAGAAATGTTTCGCGCTCGAACAGTTTCAGCCCGCAGCCGGTGTCGGGGGTGGCATCGCGCAGCATCCGCGAACGCACACCATTGGCGATCTTCGAGGAAATCCTCTTGGAGAACGTGTCGTGGCGGGTCACGCGCCAGCCGGCGAACAATCTGATTTTTTGATCCGCTTGCGCGCGCGCAGCGAGCAGCTTCGGGATATCGGCCGGATCGTTCTGGCCGTCGCCGTCCAGCGTGGCGATCCAGGCGCTGCGTGCGGCGCGCACGCCATTGCGGATCGCGGTGCTCTGCCCGCTTTGTTGCAGATGCCGCACGATGCGCAATTCCGGATGCTTTGCGCGTTCGGCCTTCAGCACGGCCAGAGCGTCATCGGAACTGGCGTCATCGACGTAAACGACCTCGTAATCGACGTGCCCGCGCAGGGCCGCGGCGATTTCGGCCAGCAACGACGGGATGTTGTCGCGCTCGTTGAAAACCGGCACGACGACGGACAAATCGGGCATGCTCACGCTTCCGCGACCATCGGACACGCATTATCGCGTATGTGACGGCCCCGTGCAGGCGTGTACATGCCGGAACTGTAAGCCGAACTCGCCGGCGCGGGTCTGTTTGAATACCGGAATCGTTCCTGCATTCCTCATTTCTGGAGTAACCCATGCAATCGCAAACCATGATCAAGAGCGCGCTGCTGAGCCTGCTGGCCGCCGGCACGTTCGGCGCCGCAGCCACCGCCGGTGCCGGCCAGATGGGCCACGACAACATGGCGCAAGGCGCCACGGTGAAGTGCTACGGCGTCAACGCCGCCAACAAGAACGACTGCCAGTCGCCTGGCCATTCCTGTGCCGGCCTGGACAGCAAGGCGCGCGACCCGAACGCCTACGTCGAGATGCCTGGCGGCATGTGCACCAAAATCGCGGGTGGTTCGCTTACCGCCGAGGCGGCGATGAAACACGACAATATGGGCAAGCAGGGCTGAGGCGTGTCCTCCGCGTGCGTCTCGCACGCGCAGCCGATGCCGACCGCGGTCGGCATCGGCCTGCGGCCACCGCATTTCGAGCATGTGCTCGAGCATCGTCCGCGCGTGCCGTTCTTCGAGTTGCACAGCGAGAACCTGTTCTGCGGCGGCGGCGCGCAATGGATCATGTTCGATGCTCTGCGGCGCGATTATCCGGTCAGTCTGCACGGTGTCGGCTTGTCGCTGGGTTCGGCCGATCGAATCGATCTCGCGCATCTTGCGGCGCTGCGTGAACTGATACGGCGCGCCGCGCCCGCGCTGGTTTCCGAGCATGTCTGCTGGGGTGCGGTGGATGGCCGTCATTACAACGATTTGTTGCCGTTGCCGTATACCGACGAGGCGCTGGACCTTATGGTGGGGCGCGTCGCGCAGTTGCAAGATACGCTGCAGCGGCGCGTGCTGGTCGAAAACGTTTCAAGTTATATCCATTTCACGCACTCGACCATGCCCGAATGGGAGTTCCTCGCGGCGCTCGCCGCGCGCAGCGGCTGCGGGTTGCTGCTGGATGTCAATAATATCTACGTCAACAGCGTGAATCATGGCTTCGATCCCTGCCAATACATCGCGGGCATTCCTGCTGATGCGGTCGAGGAAATGCACCTTGCCGGCTTCACCCGCAAGCCGGGCCTGCGCGGCGCGTTGCTGATCGACTCGCACGATCAGCGCGTGGATGCCGCGGTGTGGTCTTTGTACGCGAATGCGCTGGCCTGTATTGGTTCGCGGCCGACCCTGATCGAATGGGACCGCAACCTGCCGGAGTTTGCGGTGCTGCAGGACGAGGCGCGTATCGCCGAAGGCTTTCTGGTGCCTGATCAACATGCTGACCTCGCCCTCTCTGCTTGAATTGCAGCGCGGTTTCGCCGCGGCGATCGTCGATGGCGATACGCGGCTCGCCGCGTATATCGACGCGCGGGCTATCGCGCCGGCCGCGCGTCTGCGCATCTATCGCAATGCGGTGTTCGCCATCCAGGTCGAGGCTTTGGAAACCAGCTTTCCCGCGGTGCGGCGCCTGCTCGGGGAAGAATGCTTCGATGGGTTGGCGACACGCTATGCCGCGCGTCACGGTAGCCGCAGCGGCAACTTGCAGGATTTCGGCGCGACGTTCGCCGTGTTCTTGTCCGCGCAAGCCGAAGTCGCGGCGTTCTCGTGGGTGGGCGCGGTGGCCGAACTGGAATGGCTGCGTCAGGAATGCGCGCTCGCCGCCGGGTGGCCACGCGCGGATGCGCAGGCGCTGACCGCCGCGCTGCTGGCGGGACTGCAATTGCGCGTGCAGCCGCATGTGCGCGTGTTGTCGGCGCAGGTTCCTGCGCTGGATCTGTGGCGTCACGCGATGGAATCCGAAGCCCGCACGGTCGATCCAGCCGGCGGCGCGCAGCATGTGCTGTTGTGGCGCGAAGATGCCGCGGTCGTCATGCGCGAGATCGGCGCGTCGCAGGCCGCATTCGTGCGCGCCTTGCGCGACAGCGGCAACATGGAAGCTGCATGGAGCGCGGCGAACCTGGTCGATCCATCCGCGCAAGCGGAGGGTTTGCTGTCAGGGTTGCTCGAACACGCGCTGCTCGTGCCTTGAACCATTCTGCATTTGGCATCGCCACATGAAGGCCCATGATTTTCATGCTGCGCGATGCGGTGGGCGTTTCGCGCTTGATGCGTTGCCGAAGCGCGGGCCAGCGCGGATGTAGCCCTGTCACAATTCCGCAAGCGCTTGCTGCGCGGGGCCTTGCACCGCATCGTCCATGGCGCGCTCGACACTGGTGAAGCCGCGCGCGTCGGCGCCCAGCAACATCAAGGTTCCGTTTCCGAATGGCATCTCGCTGCCTTGCCAGCCGTTGCGATGGAAATCGCGCGCACGCGCGACGGTGCGATCGACGAAGTACAACGCGGTGACGGGCTCCGCGCCTTCGCGAAACACCAGATGCACGACGCGATACGGTCCGACCACGCAATCGTTTATATATACCGCGTCGTCGGGCATCGCCTGTAGCGCGACGCCGCGCCCGGCAAAACCGCGGCGCAATGCGCTTTCCCCGAGCGGCTGGGTAAGCGCCAGGGCGCCGGCTTCGCCGGCAAGATGCGCCACGCCCATCGCCGGCAACGGATCGGCACTGGCGCGCCGGTCGAAAGCAAACGCGCTGAAGCCGAGCGCGACCAGCAACGACGCGGCGATCGCAAAACCCTGCCAGCGGCGGCGCACCCGCGTGCGCATGCTGGTGAAATGCGCCAGCAGGATGCGTTCGGCGAGATGGGGCGGCGCCTCGACGATCAGCGCGTTGTCGATACGGCGCTCCAATCGCTGCGCGCGCCACCAGGCCTCGGTGCAACCGGCATGGCAACTGTCGCGATGGGCGAGAAACGCCTGCTCGCGCGAGCGGGGTTCGCCGGCAAGCCGGCGGCGGAATTCAAGGCAATCCATGTGCCGGCTCCCTGTCGTCCACGGCGTGGTTGCCGTCAAGCTGGGCGCGCAATTTCTGTCGCGCGCGAAACAGTTGCGTCATCACCGCGCCCGGTTTGCAGTTGAGTTCCCTCGCGATCTCCTCGCAGGAGAAGCCGCCCAGCACCTGCATCAGCAGCGGCTCGCGGTATTTCGGATCGAGCTTGAGGATCGCCGCGCGCACCTGTGCATCGCTGCCGGCGCGTTCGGGGCTTGCCGAAGCGGAATCATCGACCACGCGATCATCCAACTCGGTGAGATCAAGGCGTTTGCGCTCGAAACCGCGCGCGTGTTCGCGGCGCAGAATGGTGAGCAGCCACGGTTTCGCGGCGGCGCCGTCGCGCAAGGAATCCAGCGCGCGCCACGCGCGCAACAGGGTTTCCTGCACCAGGTCCTGCGCACGCGCATCCTCGCCGCACAACCAATAGGCGAAACGGTAAAGATCGTTCGCGTGCGCGCGGACGAGCGCGTCGAACTGACGTTGTTTACTTCCCACTTTGGACAAGACCGGCATGATTGGAGGTGGCTTTCAGCCTACGTCGATCTTTCAGGGAATCTCTAAAGAAGCGTCGCGAGCGGAGGCAGAGCCTGCCCCGGACTTGATCCGGGGTTGGCTGCCGCCGGAGCGCAGGAACCGGAGTGTATATGTCAATACATGAGGATTTCGAGCACCGCCGGCAGCCGAGATGCCGAGCTCAGTAGCTTCTTTAGAGATTCCTCAGCGCAGCTTCTCGAGCACGCCTTCAAGCTCATCGGCGCTGTGATAGCGGATCACCAGCTTGCCCCGACCGTTGCGGCCGTGCGCGATCTGCACGGGTGCACCGAGTTTTTCGGAGAGTTCGCGTTCCAGGGCGGCGATGTCCGGATCGGCATTCGGTGTGCGGCGTTTGGTCGACGGCGGGAGCTGTGCCAGCCGCGCGGCCTGTTCCATCTCCCGCACCGACCAGCCCTGCGCAGCGGCTTTTTGCGCAAGCGCGATCGCGCGCGGTGCCGGCAACGGCAACAAGGCGCGCGCGTGGCCCATCTCGATCTGGCCGTTCTCGAGCAGGCGGCGGATCGGTTCCGGCAGTTCCAGAAGGCGCAACAGATTGGCGACCGCGGCGCGCGAGCGCCCGACCGCGTCGGCGGCCTGCTGCTGGGTCAGATCGAATTCCTCGATCAGACGATGCAAGGCGCGGGCTTCCTCCAGGGCGGTCAGTTCCTCGCGCTGGATGTTCTCGATCAGCGCCATTGCCAGCACCGCCTGCGGAGGAACCTCGCGCACCACCGCCGGGATTTCACTCAAACCCGCTTGTTGCGCGGCGCGCCAGCGACGCTCGCCGGCGATCAGTTCGTATTTTTCGCGGCCGAGCGCGCGCACCACGATCGGCTGGATCACGCCTTGCGATTTGATCGACGCGGCCAGTTCCGCAAGTTTCGCTTCGTCGATCTTCTGGCGCGGCTGATATTTGCCCGGTGCGATGGACGACAGCGGCAGGTTGCGCAGCTCATCGCCGCCGGGTGCGAGGTCCTCGACATCGCCGCCGCCCAGCAGCACATCCAGATCGCGCGAACCCAGTCCACGGCGCTTGCTGCTCACGATGCGCTCCTGTTGTCGAAGATCACGTTGGCGCCGAGGTGCTCGCGCCGGATCATTTCGCCGGCGAGGCCGAGATACGCGATCGCGCCGCGCGATTCGCGATCGTACAGATTGATCGGCTTGCCGTGGCTGGGCGCTTCGGCCAGGCGCACGTTGCGCGGAATGATCGAGCGCAATACCTTGTCGCCGAAATGCTTGGTCAACTGCGCCGACACGTCGTTGCCAAGATTATTGCGCACGTCGAACATGGTGCGCAGCAAGCCTTCGACTTCCAACTCGGGATTCAAGCGCGCGCGCACCGCCTTGATCGTGTCGAGCAGGGAAGTAAGTCCTTCCAACGCGAAGTATTCGCACTGCACGGGAATCAGCACGCTATGCGCGGCGGTCAATGCGTTCAAGGTCAGCAGATGCAACGACGGCGGGCAGTCGATCAGGATGGTGTGATAACGCTCGCCGAGTTTGGCGAGTTGCTCCTTCAAACGCGATTCCCGCGCGATCGCATCCATCAATTTCAATTCGGCGGCGGTGAGATCGCGGCCGCCCGGCAGCAGGTCGTAACCGGCCTCGGTGGTGAGGATCGCCGCTTCGATCGTCGCCTCTTCCAGCAATACTTCGCAGCCGCTCGGTTTGGCGTTGCGTTTGTCGATGCCCGACGCCATCGTGGCATTGCCCTGCGGGTCCAGATCGACCAGCAGGATCTTGCGTTGGGTCTCGGCCAAGGCCGCGGCCAGATTGACCGCGGTGGTGGTCTTGCCGACTCCGCCTTTCTGGTTGGCGATGGCGATGATGCGCGTCATGGAGGCGGAACGATTCCCGGCGAGAACGTGAAGCGTAGCATCGACCATTGACCGGGTGAGGATCAGGGCCTCCGGATTTCGATCACGCCTGCCGAACGGGATAATCCTCCTGACACCGCCGGATTTCGACCACATGCCGTTGCGCGTCCAGGCCCGGCACATCAAGCCCATGCACTGCGGCAACCCGGAACGGCGCCGGCACGGCGGCGAGTTCCGCTTCGTCGATGCGGCCTTTCAAGGCCAGCCAAACGCCTGCGGGGGCCAAGGCATGGCCGCCCCAGGCGAGCATTTCCGCGAGCGAGGCGAAGGCGCGCGCGGTGATGCAACCGAAAGTGCCTTGCAGATCCTGCACTCGCCCCTGCTCCACGCGCACGTTGGGCAGCGGCAGTGCGCGCGCGGCTTCGCGCAGGAAGCGCGTTTTTTTGCCGTGGCTGTCCACCAGCGTCACTCGCCGCTCCGGCGCGGCGATCGCGAGAGGAATGCCGGGAAGACCCGCGCCGCTGCCGACGTCGGCCAACGTGTCGCCTTCGACGAAGGGCAAGATCGCCAACGAATCCAACAGATGCCGCGTCACCATTTCGCCGGGATCGCGCACCGCGGTTAGATTGTAGGCGCCGTTCCAGCGTTGCAGGAGTTCGAGATAATCGAGCTGCCGCGCGATCGCGCCGGCCGGCAACCCCAGCCGCAGCGCGGCGACGCCGTCTTCGAGCTGGCGCTGCAAGATTGCATAATCCACCGTTGCGTCCAAGAAAATATGCTCTTTGAAAAACGCGGACATGGATGTCCGCCTTGTGAACCGCAAAGGTTACGAGAGATTGCTCGCGTGAAAACGTTTCCAACTATGGCGATCTTGGAAGATCGCACAGACAAACAAGTGCGGCCAGGGAAGGCCGCCTTGTGACTTGCAAGATCATGAGAGGTTGCAAGTGCCTAGGGCCTGTTCACATTAAGCCATCCAAACGCAGATAGAGGCGAGGATGACGAAAGCGGCAAAGTGCCGATCGAGTTTGTCGTAGCGGGTAGCGAGGCGGCGGAATTGTTTGAGGCGAGCGAACAGGTTTTCGATCAAGTGACGAGCACGATAGCGATGCGTGTCGAAACTGCGCGATGTCCGGCGATTGGATCGCGGTGGGATCACTGCGATCGCGCCGGCGTACTCAATGGATTGGACCAGCGCATCAGAATCGTAGCCCTTGTCGGCAATGACGGCCTGCGGGTCAGCCACCGATTCGATCAAAGCGGGGGCTTGCGTGATATCCGCTTGCTCAGAACCGGTCAAGGTGAACGCCAAGGGATTGCCCAGCGCATCGGCGATCATGTGGATCTTGGTGCCCCAGCCTCCGCGAGATCGTCCCAATGACTGCGCACCGTTTTTTTTGGAGCCCCAGCGGCATGCAGGTGCGCGCGGATGGCGGTGCTGTCGATAAAGACCTCTTCCAGATCAGCGTGTGCGCGAACCGCTTGGAACAACCGTTCCCAGACGCCGCTCTGGTGCCAGCGTGCGAACCGCATGTAGGCCGTGTGCCAGCGGCCGAATTCCGGCGGCAGATCGCGCCATGGCGCTCCCGTGCGCAGCAACCACAACACCGCTTCGATAAACAATCGGTTGTCGGCAGCCGTGACGCCTTTGTCACCGGACTTGCCCGGCAACAGATCCTTGATCCGCTCCCACTGATCGTTACGCAGAATCTTTCTGGCCATTGCTCCAACTCCGACAATGAGCTGGAGCAGTAGCTTAAACCTTATTGTGAACAGGCCCTAGGACTTTTTGCAATGAAAGCGATCCTGGACGATCGCATAAAAAAGCAAAGGCCCGCATATTCTTTGCGGGCCTTTGCGATGCTCCCTGATCGAAAAATTACGCCGCCAGATCCAGTTCGACGCGCGTCACCAACACGCCGCGCTCGCGCAGCGCGCCGTTGAGCGCCTGTTTAAGTTGCAAGTTGCGCGCACGCACATCTTCGGTATCTGCTACCTCGGGCAGGGCGCCGAGCACGCGGGTACGAATCATTTCGTCGGCGCGATCTATCACCGAGTCGGCGCGTTCGGGGTCAAGCACCTGCCACCACACACGTCCGCGGAGGGTTTCCGGCAGCGGGTGGCCCTCGAGCTGCACGCGCTCCTCGACCGGCAGGGTGTAGCCGGTAATGCTGATCTTGTGCGCGATGCGTTCGATCAACGGCACCACCACATGGATACCGGGCGTCAATGTGCGCGCGGGCTTGCCGAGCCGGCGCAAGGTATAAACCTGACCTTCGGGAATCCGCTTGACGCACACCGCAGCCGCCAAGCCGATCAGCGCCAGCAGGGGAAGAATGGTGAGTGTCGTGAACATTTTGTTTTAATTTCAGATGGTTATAGTGCTTTGTTGTCCTGCAAATGCACAATATCTTGCAGGGTGCGGATCGGATAGTGCCTTAATCTTAATTTAACAGCAAGTAACCTCTCCTGAATACGTCATTTTCACGTGGTATCGAGTGAGCGTCGCGCGGCTGACAGGCCGTCCCTCTACAATGCATGAGTTCCAATGCATGGATCTTGCCATGGCCTTTCCCGCCTCCCGTTTGCGCCGGATGCGCCGCGACGCTTTCTCCCGCGCATTGATGCGGGAGACCGTATTGACACCGGCAGACCTGATTCTGCCGGTGTTCGTTCACGAGGGCACGGGCGATCTGCGCACGGATATTCCGTCGATGCCGGGCGTTCAGCGGTTGTCGATCGATGCGTTGTTGCGTACCGGCGAGCAGGCGCTGGAACTGGGCGTCCCTGCGCTGGCGTTGTTTCCGGCGATAGAGACCGCGCGCAAAAGTGGCGACGCGAGCGAAGCATGGAACGATGACGGCTTGGTGCAGCGCGCGACCCGCACCTTGAAGCAGCGCCTGCCGGAACTGGGTGTGATTTGCGACGTGGCGCTGGATCCCTTCACCGTCCACGGGCAGGACGGCCTGATCGATGAAACCGGTTACGTGCTGAACGATGAAACCGTCGCGGCATTGATCCGGCAAGCATTGTCGCAAGCGCGCGCGGGCGCGGATTTCGTCGCGCCTTCGGACATGATGGACGGCCGCATCGGCGCGATACGGAATGCCCTGGAACAAGCCGGCTTGATCCACACCCGCATCCTCGCCTACGCCGCGAAATACGCGTCGGGCTTTTACGGGCCCTTCCGCGACGCGGTCGGCTCGGCGGCCAGCCTCGGCAAGGGATCCAAACACACGTATCAGATGGATGTCGCCAATTCGGACGAAGCGCTGCGCGAAGTGGAGCTCGATCTCGCCGAAGGCGCGGATGCGGTGATGGTGAAACCCGGCATGCCATATCTGGATATCGTGCGGCGGGTGAAGGATCGTTTCGGTGCGCCGACTTTCGTGTATCAGGTCAGCGGCGAATACGCGATGCTGAAGGCTGCCGCGCAAAACGGCTGGCTGGACGAGCGCGCCTGCATGTTGGAATCGCTGATCTGCATCAAGCGCGCGAGGGCGGATGCGATCCTGACCTATTTCGCGCTGGATGCCGCGCGAGCGTTACGCGGCACTTGACTGCCTTCTCCCGCTGGTGGAGATGTCCACGGATTTCTCAAGCTGGATGTCATGTGGCACTGTCATAATGTGTGACAGCATTGAGGGATTGAGCCCGTGCAAGACCACGCCTTCCTGCAATCGATCGTGGTGTTCCTGGTCGCAGTGGTGATCGCGGTGCCGCTGGCGCGGCGGTTGAAGCTGGGATCGGTGCTGGGTTATCTGGCCGCCGGCGTGGTGATCGGGCCGTTCGGTTTGAAACTGGTGCGCAATCCGGATGCGATCGCCGGCATCTCGGAGTTGGGCGTCGCGCTGCTGCTGTTCGTGATCGGTCTGGAACTGTCGCCGAAACGCCTGTGGCTGATGCGGCGCGCGGTGTTCGGCGCGGGTACCGCGCAAGTGCTGATCTCGACATGCGTGATCGGTCTGGTCGCGTACTTCATTTTTGGATTGGACATCGCGGCTGCATCCATTATCGGATTGGGCCTGGCGTTGTCCTCGACCGCATTCGGGTTGCAGACGCTGGCCGAACGCAAGGAATTGCAGAGCGGGCATGGCCGGCTCGCGTTCGCGATCCTGCTGTTCCAGGATCTGGCCGCGATCCCGCTGATCGCTGCGATTCCGCTGCTGGGCGCGACAGGGGCGACCCAAGCCGCGCAACCCTGGTGGCTCGGTGCGCTGCGGGTGTTGGGTGTGATCGCGGTAGTGGTGATCGGCGGGCGTTTCGCGTTGCGCCCGCTGTTCCGGGCGGTCGCAAAAACGCAATTGATCGAGGTGTCCACCGCGACCGCGCTGCTGGTGGTGATCGGCACCGCATGGCTGATGCAACTGGCCGGGATTTCGATGGCGCTGGGCACGTTCCTGGCCGGCGTGCTGCTGGCCGATTCCGAATATCGCCACGAACTGGAATCCAACATCGCGCCATTCGAGGGCCTGCTGCTTGGCCTGTTTTTCATCGCGGTCGGGATGGGCGTGAATTTGTATTTGATCCTCGCGCACCCGTGGATCGTTGCCGGACTGGTCGCGTTATTGCTGATTTGCAAAGCGCCGGTGTTGGCGGCGATCGCGCGATTCGGCGCGCATCTGGACGTTGCGGGTTCGCTGCGCCTGGCCGTTTTGCTGGCCGGCGGCGGCGAGTTCGCATTCGTGGTGTTCAAGCTGGCCACCGAGCGTGGCTTGCTCAGCGAAGCGCAGCACGCTTTGCTGGTGCTGGTTATCACACTAAGCATGGCCGCGGTGCCACTACTGGTGCTGGCTGCCGCGCGCCTGCCCGGTCCGCGCAAACCCAAACGCGAATTCGACGCGATCGACGCCGCCGTGCCGCGGGTAATCATCGCCGGTTTCGGCCGGGTCGGGCAGATCGTCGCGCGTCTATTGCGCGCGCATCACATCCCGTTTACCGCGCTGGAAAGTTCGGTCGAGCAGGTCGATCTGTCGCGCCGTTTCGGCGGGACGGAAATCTATTTCGGCGATCCATCACGGATGGAATTGTTGCGCGCCGCGCAAGCCGACAAGGCCGAGGTGTTCGTGCTGGCCACCGACGATCCGGAAGCCAACGTGCGCACTGCGCGCATCGTGCGGCGCTTGTTCCCGCATTTGAAGATCATCGCGCGCGCGCGCAATCGCCAGCACGCATTCCGGCTGATGGACATGACTTCGCCCGAAGGTGTGGTGCGCGAGACCTTTCATTCGAGCCTGAAAATGGCGCGTCTGACATTGGAGGCTCTGGGCTTCGCGCCGGAGGCCGCGCAGATGCGCGTGGATACCTTCCGCGAGCATGACGAACAACTGCTGCGCGATCAGCACCTGGTCTACGACGACGAAACCAAACTGGTGCAGACCTCGCGCGAGGCCTATGCGGAACTGGAACGTTTGTTCGATGCCGACGCGGCGGAAGCGGACGAAATGGCCGTCACTTCGCCGGCTGCACCGGTTGGCGCAAGCTCCGATTGACGCCGGGTATTGCGCGCGATTCCAGTTCCATCGCGAGATCCACCAGGCCCAGCACGCGCGCGACATCGGCGGGCGTGCGGTCGAACGCATCCACCGCTTCGCGGTTGGCGCCGCGCGTCAGCAGCACGCGCGCCGGTGCGAACAGCGCGTGCATCGCGCAGGCGTGCAATGCGGTGACACCGCGCGCATCGGCGTGATCCGCATCGGCGCCAGCCTCCAGCAACACCGGCAACAATGCGCCAAGATGCGTACCGTCGCCGTCGCTCCCCGGACGCGATTGCGCGCCAAGCAATAGCAGCAACGGCGTCGCGCCTTGCGCATCGACCGCGTCGATGCGCGTGTGGTCGTCTTTCGGCGATGCGCGCAACAACGCATCGAGCAATCGCCGACAGCGCAGGCTGTCGCGGCTGTCGAAACAAAAACGCGCGGCGGCGTGCAACGCCGTATGGCCGTGCGTATCGGCCAGCGCGGGATCGGCGCCACGTTCCAGCAGGGCTTCCACGATTTCCGGAAAGCCCAGCGCTGCGGCGACCATCAGCGCGGTGGCGTCCCCGGGCAATCGCTGATCGATCTTGACGCCGCGTTCGAGCAATAACGCGACCGCATCCTCGCGGCGCGCGCTGACCGCGGCCGACAAGGCCGTCGCGCCGGATTCGGCGGCGAGGCCGGCGTCGGCGCCCGCATCCAGCAATCGCAGCGCGGTGTCGGCATGGCCCGCGCCGCAGGCGCGCAACAACGCGGTGGCGCCGCGCGAGTCGCGGGTATCGATCGGAAAACCCAGTTCCAGCAGTTTTGAAACGGCATCGGCATCGCCGGCGGTCGCGGCGATGGGGAGATCGCCGGCGCGCAGCGCTCGGCCCGGCAAAACCCACGGATGCCAGCGTAGCCAATGTTCGAGTTGCGCCTCGCCGCGCGCCAGCGACAGTCCCAACGCGGTTTCACCGTTGGCGGCCGGGCTTTCCGGATTGGCGCCGTCCGCGATCAGTGCGCGCACCAGCGGCAGCGCCTCGTTGCGTGGCGCGTTCAAAGCGATGTGCAGCGGCGTGACGCCACCGCGATCGCGCGCGTTGGGATCGGCGCCGCGCGCCAGCAACGCATGCATCACCTCCGCGAGCGCGGCGCAGGAAGCATGGTGCAAAGGCGTGCGGCCGGATGCATCGGCGCCGCATGCATCCGCGCCCCGCTGCAAGACGTCGAGCGCGAACGGCGAAGCGTGGGACGAATCGATCAGATGCGACAGCACGCGGGCGTAACGTCCCGCGCCGGCCGGCGTGGCGCCCGCGTCCAGCAATTGCCGCAGAGCGCCGATGGAATCCGGCAACTGTTCGGCCAGCGCGTCGAACAACCGCGCGCCGTCGTCGAGCTGAGCTTCGGCGGCAAGCCCGTGTTGCAGCAGCCAACGGCGTGCGGCGCCATGTTCGCCACCCGCAAGATCGAGATACAGCGCCGCCAATTCCGACATCGGCCACGCCCTCGCGCGCGCCTCGAAGCCCGACACCACCGCCCAATGACCGAAACGCAGCGCGTCCAGCAAATGCGCAGGTGTGTCGGCGCCCGGTTCCGGTTGCGCGGCGACGCGCAAGCTGGATGGCAAAGGCGTGGATGGGTCGAGCAGCGCGACCAGATCCCAACGGCCCGCGCCGGCCGCGTGCTCCAAGGCGCTGCGGCCATCGCCGCCCTTGGCTCTGGGGTCGGCGCCCAAGAGGAGCACTGCGCGCACGCATGGCGCGCTGGCGCGTGGCGACTGGCAGGCGAGCATCAACGCATCGCGGCCATGTGCGTCGCGCATGCGAGCATCCGGCGTTGCAGCGACCAGTTCGTTGACGGCGTCCGTCGCGCCGGCGCGCGCGGCTTCCATCAATGCGGTGGTGCCGTGACGGTCGGCAAGATTCACCGCCGCGCCCGCGTCGAGCAATGCGCGCACGATGCTTGAGTGTCCTTCCAGCGCTGCGCTCATCAGCGCGCTGCGGCCGAGCGCATCGGTCGCATCCACGCGCGCTTTGTGCTTGAGCAGCAAGCGCACGCCCTCCGGATTGTCGTCGGCGATTCCAGCCGCCGCCAGCAGCGCCGGCACGCCTTGCGCGGGCTCGGTTTTCGCGCCGCGTTCGATCAGGAATTTCAGCAGCGCCCAATTGGCCGCGCCCGCGGCGGTGTCGAGCGGCGTGTGCCGATTGCGGTTGAGCGCTTCCAGCGGTGCCTGTGCGTCGATCAGGATTGCCGCGACCGCGGCGTCGACGGCGAGCGATGCGTGGTGCAGCGGCGTGTTGCCCTCGGCGTCGGCCAGCCGGGGATCGGCGCCGTTGGCGAGCAGTGTCATCACCGCCTCGCTGCGGCCGTGGTAACTGTTGCGGGTGGCAGCCAGCAAGGCGGTGACGCCGGCATGCGCGCGGTTGACCTCGGCGCCGCGCGCGATCAGCGCGCGCAACAGACGGGTGTCCGGCAGCAACGCGGCCAGAACCAACGCGCTGCGTTGATCGCGCGCGCCGGCCGGCGGCGCGGCGTTGGAGTCGGCGCCGCGTTCCAGCAAGGCGAGGGCGGATGCGACGTCGCCGCGGCAAGCGGCATCCAGCAATGCTTGCGCGAGCGCGGCGGGCGAAAGCGTTTCGACCGGCGCGGC
This sequence comes from Rhodanobacteraceae bacterium, assembly GCA_039923855.1. Classification (GTDB taxonomy): domain Bacteria; phylum Pseudomonadota; class Gammaproteobacteria; order Xanthomonadales; family Rhodanobacteraceae; genus 66-474. The sequence goes on from JBDTBW010000052.1 coordinate 37,799, forward strand.
GGCGGATTCCGTCGCAACGGTCGCAGCCGCCATCGCGGGCGCGGCGATTGCAGCGGATTTTTTCGCGGGCTTGCTGCCTTGTTGCGGCGTCGCCGGCGCAATGTCACCCGATGCGGTTTTGCGCTCGCCGCGGCGTTCGCACAGCAAGCTGCGCACCGTGCGATTTGCCGCCAGCAACGTGCACAGCGGAAGCACCGCCAGCGCATAAAGGATCAGGCTGGCGGTACGCAGTTCGTCCGGCAACACCGAGCCGATGCCGGCCAGCACCAGCGCGCCGAACGCCAGCGCCAGAAAGCAAAGTGCCGCTGGCAGGAAGTGCGTGAAAAAATGTTCCTGCTCGCCGGTAAGATGCCATGCGAAGGTGACGCTGCGCAGGAGCGCGGTGGAAATCCACGAGCGCTCCTCGCCTTCCGGAAACGCGTCGTCCCACAGATAGACCAGCCCGAACACCGGCCACAGTCGCCACAACAAGGCGAGCGCCAGCACCAACGCCGCGCACAGTCCCAGCGTGGCGCCCAGCGAAGGCGCCTGCGAGAGCGCCATCAGCGGCCACGCGATCAACGCAAACACCAGCGCGGTGTAGAGGGTGAACAGGATCAGATGCGCAGCGCCCCGGCGCAGCATCGTCCGCAGGAAGGAAGGTTCCGGATCGAAACCGATCGCGTGACAAACCGCGGCCATGCACAGCACATTCGCAATCAGCAGCGGCAGCAACGCCAGCGGCGATGCCATGAACGTCACCAACACAACCGCCGCCAGCGCGGGCAGAAAATACGGCAGCGATTGCAGCAACGGAGGACGACGACGGGACTTGGCGTTCGGCATGATGCGCGATGGAAACGGCGGAAACGGCGCAGTATACGAAGCGTATCCCACGCGTGCGGTAATGCAATGTTAATGGCGGAAGCATATTGCTTGCGTTCCCGACGCCGGCCGTCCCTGGCGCGCATCGATGATCGGCATCCATGCCGCACCCTCGCATGCAGCGCGATCTGCCATTCCAGGCGGATCGCAAACGCTGTACGTTCGACTTGCATCCGTGCCGCGATGCGTTCACAGTGACGCCCCGAATGGTTCAAACAAGCGTATGAAATCGCGGATCGCGCGGTTGGCCCGCACGTTCCGCCCAACCCCGACCGGAGACACGATTCATGAGCACGACGACAAACCCCCGCCTGCGGCTGCGTGGTATGGCCTTGGCAGCGCTGAGCCTCGCGGTTGCCGGTGCGTTGGTCAGCACCGATGCCGCCGCGTCAGGATTCCAGGTCAAGGAAAACAGCGCCAAGGCGCTGGGCCGCGCGTTCGCGGGCCTCGACACCGCCGGCAATGATGTCTCGGTGGTGGTCAACAATCCGGCCGCGATGTCGGATTTGACCGGCGTGGTGGTGCAGGCCGATGTCACCGCGATCGACGTGCACACGCAGTTCCACGGCAGCGGCACCGACGCTTTCGGGCTTCCGCTTTCCGGCGGCGATGGCGGCAACGGCGGCGATGTCACGCCGGTGCCCGCGCTGTATTTCTCGGCGCCCATCAACGATGCGTGGCGATTCGGCTTGGCGGTCGGTGCACCGTTCGGCCTCAAGACCGAATATGACCGCAATTGGGTCGGCCGCTATCAGGCGATCAAGTCGCAGGTGACATCGGTGGATATCACAGGTTCGGTGTCGTGGGCGATCAATCCGCAATTCGCGCTGGGCGCGTCGGTGATTGCGCAACGCACCAGCGTGGACTTGAGCAACGCGGTCGACTTCGGCGCGATTATCGCGGGCGGACAGATCGCGGCCGGACAGCCGCCAACCATCCTGCCGCAGAGCGCGGACGGTTTCGCGCGGATCACGGGCCACGACTGGAGTTACGGCGGCCAGATCGGCGCGGAGTGGAAGCCCACGCGCTTCGATCGCATCGGCCTCGACTACCGCAGCAAGATCACCCATACCATCAACGGCAATGCGACCTTCCAGTTGCCGTCGATCGCGCAGGCCGTGTTTGGAGGCACCTCGCTGTTCCAGAACACCTCCGCCACCGGCCAAGTCGCCACGCCCGCCACGGCGTCGTTGAGTTATTGGCATCAAGGCAGCGGCCCGGTGAGCTTCGGCGCGGAACTGGGTTGGACCGGCTGGCGCGAGTTCAAGCAATTGCGGGTTGATTTCGGCAATCCCGTGCAGCCACCGAGCATCGAGGCGGAAAACTGGCGCAACACCTACTTCGGTTCGCTCGGCATGGACTACAAACTCAACGAGCAATGGACGTTGCGCGGCGGCGTCGCCTACGACCAGACCCCGACCCGCGACCAAACGCGCAGCCCGCGCATCCCGGATGGCGCGCGCCGCTGGCTCGCGGTCGGCGTCGGCTTCACGCCCGTGCAGAACGTGGAATTAAACCTGGGCTACGCGCATCTCTTTGTCGACAACGGCGATGTCAACAATACTTCCGCGACCGGCGACCATCTGGTCGGCAGTTTCGACAACAGCGCCAACCTGCTCAGCGTGTCGGGCGAGTATCGGTTCTGACGATGCTTTGCCTCCCCCGCTTGCGAGGGGTGTGCCCGCAGGGCAACACTTGCGAAATTATCGCAAGATTCCTTGGTTCCGCTCGCTGCCGCGAGCGGGTTACTTTCCTTTCGGGGAAAGTAACCAAAGCCATTGCGCGCGGACATGACGGTCGAGACAACATCCTGTTGTCTCGACTTTCCTGCGCTTCTCGCGCCAAGCGGGCCGGCGCGAACTCGCACACCCCTGTGCTCGAAAATGCACGCCTTGCTCCCGCTTGGGGCTGGGATGCTCGGCGTCATGCACGGCGCTGGTGCTCGCTCAATACGGCCATCCTTGGCCTGCATCGGCGTGATTAACAGACGTTTGTTTACGCACTCGCTGCGGCCGGAAGTTCCAGACAGAAACAGGCGCCGCCGCCGGCGCGGTCTTCGTACCACAGCTTGCCGCCCATCTGCTCGGCCAGTTGCTTGGCGATCGCCAGGCCCAGCCCCGTGGAGGATTCCTCGCCGGTCGGGCGCGCCGACAGGCGCACGTATTTCTGGAACAGTTTTTCGCGGTCGGCTTCCGAAACACCGGGGCCGCGGTCGAGCACGCTCAAGCGCGCGAAACCCGACGCATCGGTATGCACGTCGATCTCGACGGCGCTGCCGGGCGGCGAGAACTTGACCGCGTTGGAAACCAGGTTCTCGACCACCTTGCCGACGCCTTCGGGGTCGGCCAGCGCGGTCGCCACGCGCACCTGTTCGAGCGACAGTTCGATGCGTTTGCCCTGCGCCGCCATCAGGAGACTCTGCGCGGTCAGACGCGCGACATGATCGAGCCGCAGCGGTGCGGGATTCAGCCGCGTTGCCAGCTCGCTGTCTGCGCGACGATCCAGAAAACGCGCGATCAGCTCGATCATCCGGTTGGCATCGTCGCGGATGCTGCGCAGGATCTGCGTGCGCCGCTCCGCAGCCGGCGCGTCTTCCGCATCCGTGAGCATGTCCACGCCGAAACGGATCGAGGTCAGTGGATTCTTGAGATCGTGCGCGAGAATGCTGGTCACCTCTTCGCGCTCACGCGAGGCGCGCATCACCGCGTCGCGCGCCAGTTTCAATTCCAGATGGGTGCGTACGCGCAACAGCAATTCGGTGGCGTCAACGGGCTTAGTCAGGTAATCGACCGCGCCGGCCTCGAACGCGCGCACCAGGAATTCGCGCTCGCCGGCGGCGGTCAGAAAGATCACCGGCACTTGCGAACACAGCGCGTCGCGGCGGATACGCTTGCACACCTCGAAGCCATCCATGCCAGGCATCATCATGTCCAGCAGCACCAGATCCGGACATTGCGCGCGCATCCGCGCGAAAGCCTGTTCGCCGGACAGCGCCGGCATCACCTCGTAACCGGCTTCCGAAAGAATCGCGCCGACCAACTGGATATTGCGCGGCTGGTCGTCGACCACCAGCACGATCGCGCCCTGGGTTGCGTAATCACTCCCGTGTTTTCCGGACATATTCTCAATCTTCCGTGGCAGGCATCGCCGGTGCGCCGCCGTCGAGCGCGCGCAGCACCGCGGGGAAGCGATTCAACGCCGCCTCGACCGCGGCGATGTCAAACAGCTCCGCCGCATGCGCCAGTTCGTTGGCGTAAATCTGCAGGCGCCGCGAATGATGATCGGTGGCGATCGCGCGCAACTGGTTGGCGAATTCACGCACCTCGCGCATCGCCAAGGTCGACAACAAGCGCGGCAGCGTGCCGCTTTCCAATGCGCGCAGGCGTTGCAGCAAGGCGGCGTGATCGCCGTCGGCATCGATGGTTTCGTCCCCGTCGCCGTCTGTTAGCGATGCCAGCACGGGCGTGGCCGGCAGCAATCGCGCCATCTCGAAATACAGTTCCTCGCGGGTGAACGGTTTGCGGATGTAACCGTCGAAGGTGCTGCGCAGTTCCTTCTCCTCGTCGGCCATGCTGGAAGCGGTGACCGCGATCACGCGCATGGCTTTCAGGGTCGGCTCTTCGCGCATCTGCGCGAAGGCGTCGCGCCCGTTCATGCCCGGCATCCGGATGTCCATCAGCACCATGTCGGGTTTGTGCCGGCGCGCCATCTGCACGGCATCCTCGCCATCGGTGGCGAACAGCAGACGATGATGGGTGCCGCTGAAGAAGCCGGCCAGAAGATCGCGGTTGAGTGCGACGTCGTCGACCACCAGAATCAGCGAGGCGCGCAATTCGTTCAAGCGCGCGCTGCCGTGCGCGGAGCCTTCGTGCTCGGGCAGTTCGCTGGAGATTTCCACCCGTGGCAGTTCGACGATGAAATTGCTGCCGCGCTCGGGTTCGCTTTCGATGCGGATGCTGCCGCCCATCAGGTCGATCAACCGCTTGGTGATGGAGAGGCCCAGGCCCGTGCCTTGGTGCTCGCGGGCGGAGGTCTGATGCGCCTGCTCGAACGGATTGAAGATGCGTTTGAGTTGATCCTGCGCGATGCCTATGCCGCTGTCGCGCACTTCGATCTTGCAGGCGACCGTGGTTTCCTCATTGGCATCCATCGCGCACGCCACGCGCACGTTGACGCTGCCGCGCTCGGTGAACTTCAACGCATTGCCGACCAGATTGAACAGGACCTGCCGCAACCGCAGCGGATCGAGCAGCAACGACTCGGGCACCTTCGAATCGACCTCGGCGGTCAACAAGAGATGTTTGTCGGCGGCCATCTGCGAAAACACATTGACGATCGAACGCACCTGCTCACGCAGATCGGTGGGCCGGATCGACAATTCCAGCTTGCCGGCCTCGATCTTGGACAGATCGAGAATGTCGTTGATGAGCGCCAGCAGCGAGCGGCCGCTGTCGAGGATCGCGCGCAGGTAATGTTGTTCCTTGGGGGCGGTGACCAGACCGGTCAGCAATTGCGAGAAACCGATGATCGCGTTCATAGGCGTGCGGATCTCGTGGCTCATGTTGGCCAGGAATTCGCTCTTCTCGCGACTGGCGCGCTCGGCGCGCTGCGCGTCGCGCAGCAGCAATCCTTCGCGCCGGTACGCGCCCAGCAGTCGCGCGATCACCAGCAGGCCGAGGCTGCCGGTGATCAACGCGACCAGGCTGGCGGCGACGATCGCGAACGTGGTGCCGGCGGCGTCGCGGGTCATTCGCGCTTGCGCCGCGGACAACGCGCGGTTCTCGCGCGCGATCACGCCGCCGAGCAGCGCGCGCAAATGGTCCATCAAACGCTTGCCTTCGTCCAAACTGACGTGTGACGGGGCGCCATCGCCGCGCAGCGCGACCGAGCGCGCAAGTTCCGCCAGCTTGGCATCGAGCACGCTGCCGATCGCGGCCAGTTCGGCGGCGCCGTCGGGATATTCATCGCGATACGCCGCAGCGAACGTATTGCGCGCCGCGCCGAGATAGGCGATCGCCTTGTTATAGGGCTGCAGATAAGCGCGGTCGCCGGTGATGAGATAACCGCGCTGGCCGGTTTCGGCGTCCTTGGTCAGCGACAGCACCTGCACCGCGGCGGTCAGCGTGTGCTGGCTGCGGTCGATTTCACGCAGGCGTTGGCGTTGAATTGCCGAGGCGGCGATCGAGATCGCCGCGGTACCGATCACCAGCAACGCGGTGATCGCCACCAGCACGTATTGCCATTGACCGAGACGCCAACGTCTGCGGCGGGCGATCCATTTTTCGCTCAAGTGCAGCCCCCGGTCGACAATGCTGGCGTTACGCGCGGATGTTCCTGTGGATGCTAACGACGAACGTATTGCGCGCATAGCGAAACGCCGGCCAGGTGGCCGGCGTCCCGTGTTGCAGCTCCCTCCGTGGAGAGCGGCGGGCGGACTTCATTGTCCGTCGTCGCCAGCGGCATGCCAAAGCGAGGCGCCTTCGCGGCCGCGATGCTTCCTTGCGGCATGGAGTCAGGCAAATTCGATGCCAAGTGCAATACTCTCCGTGACATTTGTAAATCAATCGGTTGGCGTGGTCGTTGCAGGCCGTCGCCGGGCATTCTGCCTGCACGGATAATCGGATCGTGCGATTTGCTGCGATCGCGCGCGGGCAAGCTCACTCATCCAAGGTCAATAAACTCGCATTGCCACCGGCTGCCGTGGTGTTGATCGTCAGCGTGCGTTCGGTGGCGAAGCGCAAAAGATAATGCGGGCCGCCGGCCTTGGGGCCGGTGCCGGAAAGATTCTCGCCGCCGAACGGCTGCACCCCGACCACCGCGCCGATCTGGTTGCGGTTGACGTAGGTATTACCCACCTTGGCGCGTCGCGCGATGTGCTCGATGGTTTCGTCGATCCGGCTGTGCACGCCGAGCGTCAGTCCGAAACCCGTGGCGTTGATCGCGTCGATCACCTGATCGAGATCGCTGGCTTTCCAGCGCACCACATGCAGCGCCGGGCCGAACACCTCGCCGGTCAACAACGATAGCGACGGAATCTCGTAAGCGCGCGGCGCAAAGTACGTGCCGTGCGCGCATTCGGGGCCGAGCCCGGCCTGATTGATCAATCGCGCTTCACGCTGCATTCTTGCTGCGTGTTCGTCGAGTAACTTGCACGACGGCGCATCGATCACCGGTCCCACATCGGTCGACAGCAATGCCGGATCGCCCACCTTCAATTGATCCATCGCGCCGGCCAGCATTGCGATTACCTTGTCGGCGATGTCGTCCTGCACGAACAGCACGCGCGTGGCCGAGCAGCGCTGGCCGGCGGAATCGAACGCGGACGTGACGACATCCTTGACCAGTTGTTCGGGCAATGCGGATGAATCGGCGATCAGTGCATTCTGACCGCCGGTTTCGGCGATCAACGCGGCGATCGGCGCGTTGCGCGCCGCCAGGGTGCGATTGATCGTCCACGCGGTTTCGGTGGAGCCGGTGAAGCACACGCCGGCGACTTCGGGTTTGGTCAACAGCGTGTTGCCGAGCACCGAACCCTTGCACGGCACGAATTGCAGCGCGGCTTCCGGCACGCCGGCCTGGTGCAGGAATTTCACCGCGGCGTGGCCGATCAGCGTGGTCTGGTCGGCCGGTTTGGCGATTACCGCGTTGCCCGCGGCGAGTCCCGCGGCGACTTGTCCGGTGAAAATCGCCAGCGGAAAGTTCCACGGGCTGATGCATACGAACACACCGCGGCCGCGCAGGAATAACTGATTGCTTTCGCCGGTGGGGCCGGGAAGGCTTTCCGGCTGACCGAACAACTTGCGCGCTTGTCCCGCGTAATAGCGGCACATGTCCGCTGCTTCGCGCACTTCCGAGATCGCGGCGGGAATGGTTTTGCCCGCTTCGCGCACGCACAGTGCGATCAATTCGCCGCGATTTTTTTCGAGCAAATCCGCGGCGTGTTCCAGGACCGCGGCGCGTTGCCGTGCAGGCACATTGTCCCAGGCGGTTTGCGCGGCAATCGCGTTGGCGAGCGCTTTTTCGATCGTCGCGGCATCGGCGTTGCGGCTTGTCCCGATCACGACGCGGCGGTCGGCGGGATTGGTGACTTCACGCTCCGCTTCACCGGTGGTCGCGCCCGGCACCAGCGGTTGCGCTGTCCACGGTGCATGCGGCGCATTGACCGCGGCCGCAAGTGTTTTCAATTCATCATCGTTGGCAAGATTGACGCCCATGGAATTCTTCCGCAGTGAGCCGTAAAGATCGACGGGTAAGGGGATGCGCGGGTGCTCGTAGCGCCCGTCGTGCGCAGCGCCGAACGCACGCACCTGTTCGCACGGGTCGGCGACGAGTTCGCGCACCGGAACGCTCTCATCCACCACGCGATTGACGAATGAGGTGTTGGCGCCGTTCTCCAGCAATCGCCTCACCAGATAGGGCAGCAGATCTTCGTGGCTGCCGACCGGCGCATACACGCGGCATGGCACATTCCAATGCTCGCCGCCGATCACCTGCGAATACAAATCCGCGCCCATGCCGTGCAGGCGCTGGAATTCGAATGGACGCCCGTTCGCGTAATGATGGATCGCGGCGATCGTGTGCGCGTTGTGCGTAGCGAACGCGGGATAGATCGCGTCGCTGCCGGCCGCGAACAGCTTTTTTGCGCAGGCCAGATACGACACATCGGTGTTGGGCTTGCGCGTGAACACCGGATAGCCGGCAAGCCCCGATTCCTGCGCGCGCTTGATTTCCGAATCCCAATACGCGCCCTTGACCAGCCGCACGCACCAGCGGCGTTTGGCTTCGCGCGCGGTTTGCGTCAACCAGTCGATCACGAACGGTGCACGTTTCTGGTACGCCTGCACCGCGAGGCCGAATCCGTTCCAGCCTTCCAGCGAGCGAGCGGCGAACACCGCGCCGATCACGTCCAGCGACAATTCAAGACGATCGGCTTCCTCGGCGTCGACCGTCATGCCGATGCCGTTTTGTTTCGCAAGTTGCGCCAGTTCCAGCAGCTCTGCTGCAAGTTCCACGTGCACACGCTCGCGCTGGCCGACTTCATAACGCGGATGCAGCGCCGACAGCTTGACCGAGATCGATGGCGCCTCCAGCACGTCGCGCCACGGCCCGCGCGCGCCCAGCGCTTTGATCGCATCGCGGTAGGCGCGGCGGTAACGCGCGGCGTCGGGCGCTGTCAGCGCGGCCTCGCCGAGCATGTCGTAGGAATAACGGTAGTCGGCGTTGTCACCTTTGGACGAACGATCCAGCGCTTCGCCGATGTTGCGTCCCATCACGAATTGGTGCCCCATGATGCGCATCGCCTGCCGCACCGCCAGGCGGATCATGGGCTCGCCGGCGCGCGCGGCAAGGCGCTTGAACGCCGCGGATGCGTCGCCGCGCGTGGCATCGGCGAGATTGACCAGGTGTCCGGTCAGCAGCAAACCCCAGGTCGAGGCATTGACGAACAGCGAATCACTGGCGCCCAGATGCTTGCGCCAATCCGCCTCGCCCAGCTTGTCGCGGATCAATTTGTCCGTGGTCAGGCGATCGGGGATGCGCAGCAGCGCTTCGGCCATGCACATCAGCAGCACGCCTTCCTCGCTGGAAAGATCGTACTGGCGCATGAAGGATTCGACCGCGCTTTGGCCCGCGACATTGGCGCGCACTTGCGTGACCAGTTCAGCGGCTTGCGCGAGCACCTGTTCTCGCTCTGCCGCAGGCAATTCCGCCTGCACCAGTAGCGCCCGCACCGCCGCGGTTTCATCCACGCTCCATGCTGCGGTGATCGCCACGCGCGACGGCGACGCCGGGCCCGGCAATTCGGGTATCAGAATTTCGGCCATCGGGAAGGCACGATAGGGATCGAGCAAAGCCCGACATTGTAGAGCGTGCGCGCAGCCCGGCAAAGATGCCGAACGGTTTCCTTGCCCGCACCGGCGGCGCGGCATTATCATCACACAGTTTGCGGCGAGATCGGCGCCGCTCAATGAAGCAATCGGGGTGCGACACAGATGAAATCGAACAACCTGCGGCGCGTGATGGCGGGGATCGCCGCATGGCTGATGTCGGCGGCGGCGATGGCCAATCCGGTGCCGTGGCAGTTGAACCTCGAGCCAGGCGTCACCAGCGAATCGCGCAGCATCTACGGCCTGCACATGGCGGTGCTGTGGGTATGCGTGGCGATCGGCATCGTGGTGTTCGGTGCGATGATCATCGCGATGGTGCGCTTCCGCAAATCGCGTGGCGCGGTCGCCGAACAATGGAGCCACAGCACCCGGCTGGAATTCATGTGGACGATCGTGCCGGTGCTGATCCTGGCCGCGCTGGCATGGCCGGCCACGCGCATCCTGATGACCCAGTACAACACCACCGGCAGCGACATGACCATCAAGGTCACCGGCTACCAATGGAAGTGGCGCTACGATTACGTGGATTATTTCGGCAAGCCGATCGCGAAAGTCGGCTATATGTCCAAGCTGGCCGCCGACAGCAACCGCATCCGCCAGCTCGGTTCCGGATTGAATCCATACAGCATTTCCGACCACGGCTTCAAAGATTACCTTTTGGATGTCGACAGGCCACTGGTGATTCCGGCCGGCGTCAAGGTGCGCTTCGTGGTCACCGCCGGGGACGTGATCCACGGTTTCTGGGTGCCGCCGTTCGGCATCAAGAAGGATGCGATCCCGGGCTTGATCAACGACGTGTGGGCCAAGGTCGATCAGCCCGGCATCTATCGTGGCCAGTGTTATGTGTTGTGCGGGCAAGATCACGGCTTCATGCCGATCGTGGTGGACGTGCTGCCCAAGGCGCAATTCGAGTCTTGGCTGGCCGCGCAGGAAGCGTCCGCGAAAATGGATGAAGCCGCGCACACCGCGCAGGCCGTGTCAACAACCCCAGCTCTCGCTGCGCATTGATCGGAGCGTGCTGTATTTGAAAAGTGCAGCCATGGATGGCTGCTTGTAGAGATAGGCGAAGCAAAAGACTTGCGAACAAGCCGATTGCTACTCATTTCAGCGATCAGGGACGATCGCATAAATAAACGCGCTCAACGGAGCGATGAGGTTTGAAATGGCATACGACGCGGCCCTGCAGCACGACGAGCATCACAGCGAACACCGCGAGGGCTTTTTTCATCGCTGGGTGATGTCCACCAATCACAAGGACATCGGCACGCTGTACCTGATCTTTTCGCTGACGATGTTCTTCATCGGCGGCTCTTTCGCGATGCTGATCCGCGCGGAGCTGTTCGAACCCGGCATGCAGTTGATGCAGCCGTATTTCTTCAACGAACTGATCACCATGCACGGGCTGGTGATGATATTCGGCGTGATCATGCCGGCGTTCGTGGGGCTGGCGAACTGGATGGTCCCGATGATGATCGGCGCGCCGGACATGGCGCTGCCGCGCATGAACAACTGGTCGTTCTGGATCCTCCCCTTCGCGTTCGCGTTGCTGCTGTCGACGCTGTTCATGCCGGGCGGCGCGCCGGCCGCGGGCTGGACGATGTATCCGCCGCTGGTGTTGCAGGGCGGCGATGCGATCGCGTTCATGGTGTTCGCGATCCACTTGATGGGGATCAGTTCGATCATGGGCGCGATCAACATCATCGCGACCATCCTCAACATGCGCGCGCCGGGCATGGATCTCCTGAAGATGCCGCTGTTCTGCTGGTCGTGGCTGATCACTGCGTTCCTGTTGCTGGCGGTGATGCCGGTGCTGGCCGGTTCGGTAACCATGCTGCTGACCGACAAGTTCTTCGGCACCAGCTTCTTCAACGCCGCCGGCGGTGGCGATCCTGTGATGTACCAGCACATCTTCTGGTTCTTCGGACATCCCGAGGTCTACATCATGATCCTGCCCGCGTTCGGGATCATCTCGGAGATCGTGCCGACGTTCTCGCGCAAGCCGATCTTCGGCTACAAGGCGATGGTCTACGCGATCGCGTGCATCGCGTTCCTGTCGTTCATCGTGTGGTCGCACCACATGTTCACGGTCGGCCTGCCGCTGGGCGCCGAGCTGTTCTTCATGTATTCGACCATGTTGATCGCGGTGCCCACCGGGGTGAAGGTGTTCAACTGGGTCACCACCATGTGGAAGGGCTCGCTCACCTTCGAGACGCCGATGCTGTTTGCCATCGCGTTCATCGTCCTGTTCTCGATCGGTGGGTTCTCCGGTCTGATGATGGCGCTGGTGCCCGCGGACTTTCAGTACAACCAGACCTACTTCATCGTCGCGCATTTCCATTACGTGCTGGTCACGGGCGCGGCGTTCGCGATCATCGCGGGCGTGTACTACTGGATGCCGAAGTGGACCGGCAATATGTACAGCGAGTTCTGGGGCAAGATGCATTTCTGGAACAGTGTGGTATGGGTCAACGTGCTGTTCTTTCCGCAGCATTTCCTGGGGCTGGCCGGCATGCCGCGCCGTATCCCCGACTACAACGTGGCGTTCGCCGACTTCAACATGGTTTCCTCGATCGGCGGATTCCTGTTCGGCGCCTCGCAATTGATCTTCCTGGGCGTAGTGATCCACTGCGCTTGGTTCTCGAAGAAGCGCGCCCCGGCGCGGGTGTGGGAAGGCGCGCGCGGGCTGGAGTGGACGCTGTCCTCGCCGCCGCCGCACCACAGTTTCGTGACGCCGCCGGTGATCGATGATTCGCAGCTGGCACACGGCGACGTATTGCATTGAGAGGCGATCATTTTCCAATTCGTCATTCCGTACGCCGCGCAGCGGCGATCCAGAATCCAGTGCCTTTTTTGGCCTGCGAGCGGCGACAAAGACACTGGATTCCCGCTTGCGCGGGAATGACGAGCAAAGTAGCAGGCCACATTGAAATGAACTCCAGACACGACGCAAAACCAGATCGATCATCGCAACGTGTCGCGGCCAAACGCACCGCTTGGATTCTCGCGGCGGTTGCGGCGGCGATGTTCTTGCTGAGTTTGTGGCAGGGATTGCGTTGACTTTTGCGTTCATCCATGAACGCGAGAATCAAAAAGCAGACATCCTTGTCTGCGGGTTGCTTGTGCGATCATCCGTGATCGCCAAGATCAAGAAGCGGACATCCATGATCCGCACTTTTCAAACAATCAAGGTTTGATTGAGTTTCGGGAAATCCGACATGGCACAGCAAGGCGTTTACTACATCCCGCACGGCAGCCGCTGGCCGATCATCGGTTCGATCGGGTTATTCGCGTTCATGCTCGGGGCGGCCAACTGGCTCAATGGCAACGATGATTTCGGGCGCATCTCGTTGGCGCTGGGCGCGCTCATCATCATCGGCATGATGATCGGCTGGTTTGGCACGGTGATCCACGAATCGCTGCGCGGCACCTTCAATTCCCAGGTGGACGTGTCGTTCCGGATGGGGATGATGTGGTTCATCTTCTCCGAGGTGATGTTCTTCGGCGCGTTCTTCGGCGCGTTGTTCTACACGCGGATGGTCGCGGTGCCGACACTGGGTGGTGATAGCCAGGGATTGGGATTGCTGACCGGCCACGAAATACTGACCAACCATTTCCTGTGGAGCAATTTCGCGCCGGCGTGGCCGACCAATGGTCCGGACAATGTCGGCGGCAACTTCAGCACCATGCCGCCGTGGGGCATTCCGCTGCTGAACACACTGATCCTGCTCACCTCCAGCGTCACCGTCACCATCGCGCACCACGCGTTGCGCGCGGCCCAGCGCGGCAAATTGCTGATCTTCTTGGCGCTTACCGTGATCCTCGGCGCGACCTTCCTGTATTTCCAGGCACACGAATATATGGAGGCGTACACGCATCTGAATCTCACGCTGCACAGCGGCATCTATGGCTCGACGTTCTTCATGCTGACCGGCTTTCACGGCCTGCACGTGACATTGGGCACGATCATGCTGCTGGTCATCTGGCTGCGCTGCGCGCGCGGGCATTTCAACCGCGAGCATCACTTCGCTTTCGAAGCGGTGGCCTGGTATTGGCATTTCGTGGATGTGGTGTGGTTGTGCTTGTTCCTGTTCGTCTACGTACTCTGACCGCGCGGAGGCTCGCGCTGACGTCGTTGCACGCCCGCTCGCAAATGCTCATTGACTATCGTGTCAACTCCGCTTTGCTCGCGGGCTGCGCCTAGTCAGCGCTTCGCCCGCGCGGTCAGCGATTGAGGCTTGTTTGAGCGGTTTGAAAAGCGTATCGCGCGACCGACTCATCCACCCACGCCGTGCGGATGCAACCACCCCATCCAGATGCCCAGCATCACCAGCGCGATCAGCAGAAACGACAAGCCGATGCGGCGGGTCAGCGCCCATACCGTGCGGCCGCTCTGGCCGCGGTCGGTCATCATGAAGTACAGCGCCTGCCCCAGGTTGTACAACACCACCAGGAACAACAGCACCAACACGATCTTGAACAGCGTGGGAGTCATGATAAAAGGCGGAGCGGCGGGCGCGTCAAGTATAACGACGCCTGCGCTGGCCGATGCGCGCGTTCATTACGCTCGATGATCCGTCTGCGCCGTCCCTCGCCGTTCGCGGTTGCGTTGACATTCGCCGGCTTCGCGATTTTTGTCGCGCTTGGCGTCTGGCAATTACGCCGCGCGGATCAGAAGGAATCGTTGCTGGCGCGTTTTGCGCAGGCCGCGCATGCGCCGTTGCAACCGTTGTCGGCGGTGCAAGAAAACGCGCCGCCGACCAGTTACCCGCATGTGATCGTGCACGGACGTTTCGATGCGCGACGCGTATATCTGCTCGACGACCAGACCCACGCGGACCGGCTCGGCATCGAGGCGTTTGTGCCGTTCACCCCCGACAACCGCGGCAATGCGTTGCTGGTAAATCTCGGATTCCTTCCGAGAGAAGGGATCGACCAGTCGCTGCCGCAATTACCACCGATTCCCGAGCGGGAACTCACCTTGACGGGAATCTACGCGCCGCCGCCACGCGCCGGCCTGAAACTCGGCGGCAATCCATTGCCGCGTCAACACGCGTGGCCGAAACTGGTGACGTGGATCGACTTGCACGACATCGGCGCCGATTTGCATCGCGCGACATATCCGCGCGTGCTGTTGCTGGATGCCGATCCCGCCAGCGTATACGTGCGGCAATGGGCGCCGGACACCATGCCGCCCGCACGGCACCGCGCCTACGCGCTGCAATGGTTCACCTTCGCGCTGATTGCGCTGGTGATGTTTTTCGTATTGCATCGCGTGCGCGATGAGCGTGCGCCATGAAAAGCTGCTGCGCTCGGCCTGATTCAATTCAGTACATTGCGTGCCTGCGGTGCTCGGACGGGCCACGCACATGGATGTGCTGTTGTTGCGCCGAGGAATCCTCATGTACTGACGTGTACACTCCGGTTCCTGCGCTCCGACGGCGCGCAACCCCGGATCAAGTCCGGGGCAGGCTCTGCCTTCGCTCGCGACGCTTTTCAAGACACTCGCTGGGTTCGTCACGACCGGATAACGACTGATGGACTTGCGCAACCGTCGACGTCTACAATTGCTGCTGATCGCCTCGATTTTCGCATTGCCGATTCTGGTGGCGATGGCGCTGACGGCGGCGGGCTGGGTGCCGGGCACGCGAAGTTACGGCGTGCCGATTCTGCCGCAACGCAGCGTCGCGAATATCCCGTTGACGTTCGCGGACGGCGCGCCGTTCGCGTGGCGCGACCGCGATTTCCACTGGACACTGGTTGCGCTGCCGGGTGCCGATTGCCGCGAACATTGCCTGCGGGCGCTCGACATGATCGAACGCGCACGCATCACGCTCAATCAGAACGCCGGCAAACTGAGCCTGGTCTATCTGGGCGCGCCATCGAACGATGCGCAGGCGCGGGCAATCATGAAACCGTGGCGCGTCGCGCAAACGGCCGCGCACGGCCTGGACGATCTGCGTCCTGCACGGCGCGATGCGCTGGCCGCGGTGCTGGTGATGCCCGATGGCGTGGCGCTGACGCATTATCCCGATGGCTTCGCCGCCAACGGTTTGAAAAAGGATTTGCAGAAGGTGATCAAGTGAGCGCTCCCGCATCCACCCCGCTGCGCCTGTTGGCGTGGATCGCCTGCGCGTTCGCGTTCTGCGTAATCGTGTTCGGCGCGTTCGTGCGTTTGTCCAATGCGGGTTTGTCTTGCCCCGACTGGCCGACCTGCTACGGCCACGTCACGTGGCCGCAACACGCGCAAGCCATTACGCGCGCCGACGCGGCGTTTCCCGATCGTCCGGTGGAAACGGCCAAGGCGTGGCGCGAGCAGACCCACCGCTTTCTGGCCGGCGCGCTAGGCGTGCTGGTACTTGCGTTGGCGCTGAGCGCGGCGTGGCGAACGCGCAAACGATTCGCCAGCGTGGTAATCGGCATTGCGCTGATCGCGCTCGGCATCCCGCTGTACATGTCGCAACGCTACCTGCCATCGGCCGCGCTCGCGGGGATCGGCGAAACGATCCTGTTGTGCTGCGCGATCTTCTGGCGAACGGAAAGTTGGCGGCGTATCGTGGTGCTGGCGCTGGCGGTAGTGTCGTTCCAGGCCTTGCTCGGGATGTGGACGGTGACCTGGCTCCTGAAACCGGTCGTGGTGTCGGGACATCTGCTGGGCGGCATGGCGACGTTCGCGCTGCTCGCGTGGATCGCATTGCGTTTGAAATGGGGTCAGGTTCATTTTTCGGATCATGGAACAAACGCGCCGGCAAGCATCGGCAAAAATGAACCTGACCCCATTTCGGCATTGCGCAGCGTGGTCATCGTGGGCGTGGTGTTACTGGCTTGTCAGATTGCGTTGGGCGGCTGGACCTCGTCCAATTATGCGGCGCTTGCGTGCGACACTTCGTTCCCGAAATGTCTCGGTTTATGGTGGCCCCCGGTCGACTTCCATCAGGGTTTCATTGTGTGGCGCGGCATCGGTGTCGATTTCGAAGGCGGCATTCTGGATGCCGCCGCGCGCAGCGCGATCCAGATCGCGCACCGCTTCGGCGCCGCAGTCGTGTTCGTCTATTTGGCGTGGCTGGTGCACAAGGTATCGCGCGCGGGCTTGCGCGGATACGGTATCGCGCTCGGCGTGCTGCTGATCGCGCAGGTGCTGCTGGGCATCGGCAATGTCAAGCTCGGCCTGCCGTTGGCTGTCGCGGTGGCGCACAACGGCGGCGCCGCGTTGCTGCTGTTTGTGATGGTGGCGTTGCTGGCGCGGACGTAGCGATTGAACCCCTCTCTTCGTGAGGGGGTGGCGCGAAGCGCCGGGTGAGGGTTCGTGAATCGCCGAGAGCGATTCAACGCCGTCATTCTCGCGTGAGCGAGAATCCATTTTTCTGTTCAAGGAAGATTAGGACCAAAATCAAGATGGATTCCGGATTCCGTCCCGATGAAGCCGGGACGGATCCGAAATGACGACGAGATTGATGTGTTCCGAGTCCGGAGTCCCGTAAAATTGCATCATGTCATCGATCGCCGCCCGATACTTCGAACTGACCAAGCCGCGCGTGGTCGCGCTGCTGGTGTTCACAGCGGTGATCGGCATGTTCCTCGCGGTGCCGGGCGTGCCGCCGTGGCGGGCACTGGTATTCGGTACGCTCGGCATCTGGCTGGCGTCTGGTTCTGCGGCGGCGTTGAATCATCTTATCGATCAGCGCATCGACAAGTTGATGGCGCGCACCGCGCAACGTCCACTCGCGACCGGCGCATTGAATCCGCGTCAGGCGCTTGTGTTCGCGCTGGTGCTCGGCGCGGTCTCGATGGTGATCCTGTTTTTTCTGGTCAATCCGCTGACCGCGCTGCTGACTTTTGCCGGCTTGATCGGTTACGCGGTGATCTAAACCGCGTACCTCAAGCGTGCGACGCCGCAGAACATCGTGATCGGCGGCCTGGCCGGCGCGATCCCGCCGTTGTTGGGTTGGTCCGCGGCCACCGACATGGCGGGCGAACGCGATTGGGCTTACGCGCTGCTGCTGGTGCTGATCATCTTCGCGTGGACGCCGCCGCATTTCTGGTCGCTGGCGATCTTTCGCCGCGAGGATTACAAGCGCGCCTGCATCCCGATGCTGCCGGTGGCGTATGGTGTGGAATACACGCGCTGGCATGTGCTGTTCTACACCGTGCTGCTGGTACTGGCGACGATGCTGCCGTATCTGGCCGGCATGAGCGGCCTGTTTTATCTTGGCGGCGCGCTGGTGCTGGGGTTGGCGTATCTTTATTACGCGATCCGCCTGATGCGTCCGCCGGATGAAATGTTCGCAATGCGCGCCTTCGGTTATTCGATCGTGTATCTGATGGCGTTGTTCGCGTTCCTGCTGATCGATCACTGGTTGAGCGGGCCGGCGCTGATGGCGCGTTACGCGATGCAACAGGTCGGATGATCGTGATGGATCCGCTGCGCTGGCTGATCCCCTGGGAGCCATCGCCGACCGTGGTGGTCTGCTTCGTCGTGGCCGTGTGGCTTTATCTGCGCGGCGCTCGGCGCTCGCCGGTTACCGCGCCCTGGCCGCGTCAACTCGCATTCTGGAGCGGGCTCGCGATCCTCTACATCGGCCTGCACACGCACTTGGATTACTACGCCGAGCACGAGTTTTTCATGCATCGATTGCAGCATCTGGGGCTGCATCACATGGGTCCCTTCCTGATCGCATTGTCGTATCCCGGCGCGGCCTTTCGGCGCGGATTGCCGCTGTCGTGGCGCGTGCGGTATCTGCGGCCGCTATTGGAATGGGCGCCGCTGCGGATCGCATCGAACGTGTTGTTCAATACTTTCGTTGCGGTGATCCTGTTCGTGGGGCTGGTGTATTTCTGGCTGTGGCCGGCGGTGCATTTCGATGCGATGCTGGATTGGCGTCTGTACCGCGTGATGAACTGGAGCATGACAGTGGACGGCCTGTTGTTCTGGTGGCTGATCCTGGATCCGCGCCCCAGGCCGCCGGCGCGGCTGGCGCCCGGCATGCGCGTGCTGCTGCCGCTCATCGCGATCTTTCCGCAGATACTGATCGGCGCGTACATCACCTTCGCGCATGGCGATCTGTATCCGATTTACGCGTTGTGCGGCCGCGCGTTCGGCGGGATCACGCAATCGACCGACCAGTATCTCGGCGGCCTGATCCTGTGGATTCCCTCATCGATGATGAGCGTGCTGGGCGCGCTGATCGCGTTCCGCCATTGGTTGCGCTTGTCCACGCGCGGGAAACTGGCGATCCAGCCGAGATGGCGGGAGCAGCGCAAGTTGCAGCAACGGCAACTGGAACAGCGTGGCGCATCCACGTAATCGCGCCCTTTCTATGCTCGTCGCCTCCGAACCAGTCATGCCGACCCGCGTGTCATCAATCGTTCGGGCCCGTTGCATTTGCCGGTCGCACCAGCCATATCGCGTAAAGTGTTTCGCCGTTGTTGAAATGCAGCGATAAGTGTACCGAGTCGCCGGGTTTGATCGAATGTTTAGGGTTCATCAGCATCAGGTGGTAGCCGCCGGGGGCAAGTTTTACCTGGCCGTGTGCGGGAATGCCGATCTCACCCATCATTTCCATCGTGTCCTTGCCGTCTTTCTGCATCGAACGATGCAGCATCGTCATACCGTAATCGGTGCTGTCCACGCCAGTGAGCTTTACAGCCTTGTCGCCATCGTTGCGAATGGTCGCGTAACCCGCGGCGGGAAGATTTGCGGGCAGCCAGCGCACCCAACCGCGCTCAATGCTTTCGTGCACTAACGGCGGCGGCAATGTCAACGCTTGTGTGTTTGTGGCATAGAGGACCAGCGCGGCACACGCCACGAAGCTTGAAAAAATACGTTTCATCTTTTCACTTCAGTCATCTGAGTCAGAGTGCATTAACAATTTGAGGTCGTGCGCAATCGCGTCGACGCTGTCGGCGGAGGTTCCCAGCAGGCGCGCGCGGCCTTGCATGTCGAAAATATAGATGCCGGAGCTGTGGCTGACCTGATATCCACCGTCCGGCTGTGCAGCGTCGCGATTGAACGCGGCACGGTAATTTTTCGCCATCGCGGCGATCTGCGCGGACGTGCCAGTGAGGCCGACGATGCGCGGATCGAACGCGCTGACGTACTGGTGCAAAACCTGCGGCGTGTCGCGCGCGGGATCGACACTGACGAACAGAATTTGCACCTTGCCCGCGTCCGCACCGAGCCTCTGCATCACCAGATGCAGGTGCCCCAGCGTCAGCGGACACACATCCGGGCAGTTCGTGTAGCCGAAATACATCAGCACGTACTTGCCGCGGAAATCCGCCGCACTGGCTGGCTTGCCGTTGTCGGAAGTCAGATTGAATTGCAGATCGGGCAGATGCCCGCGCACATCGTTCAATTGCCACGGCGGCGGCGCATGGCCGCAAGCGGCGAGCAGTACGAGCACGGTGCAGAGTACGACAAGACGCGGCAATCGTTTGAGGTGGGACATGCGGATTGGAATCGGGACGAATATTCCATGATACCGGAGGCATTCCCACGAAGCGGGGTCGTTGCATGGCAGGGTTGACTTGCACGCGCCCACGCACGACAATGCGCGCGCCGTCGGGCGCGCTGCGCCCACCGGTATTCGTGTCCACCACACAAAGGTCTATGGACGTCCACCCTAGTCGATCCGCCGCGCACCGCTTGCACCGGATGCCGGCATCGCAACAAAAACCGATTGTCTGCGGCGGCCGCTCACGGTCGGCCGGCGCTTTCCTCGACTAGGAAAGTCCGGCCCTTCCTGATCGGCGCCGCCGGCGCCTTGATCAAGGAGAAGGGCCATGAAACTCCTTCGCGATTTGTTCCGTCTACGCACGGCCGGCCGCCGCGTGTTGCGCGCGCGCCGTCACGACCAGCGCCGCGCCTGGCACGTGACCGTGCCCGCGCCGCGCGGTGGTGATTTGCATCCTGTGGCGTAATCGACGTCGCCGTCATGCACAGCTTGCCGCGCAAAGGCTGGCCCCCAAGTCGAACGCCATCGTGGTTATCACGATGGTGCGGCATTCGCCGCTCACCATAAGGCGCGAATCGCTTCGTTCGCTCCGCGCCGCTGGTTCCAGGCCACCACGGACGCGGATCATGTTCCTCTCTCCCAACGACACCACGAAGAATGGCGTGCCCAAACCGAGCGCAATGTCCGCGTGCCCGCTCGCCGCTGGCGAAGCGTGGCGGCCCAGCGGGGAATTGCTCGCCGCGCTGGATACCAGCCTCGCGGGTTTGGACGAGGAACAGATCGAGGCGCGGCTGGATCGCGACGGCATCAACGAAGCGAGTCACGAAAAGCCGCCACACTGGTCGCTGCAATTGCTGCGCGCCTTCAGGAATCCTTTCATCATCGTGCTGCTGGTGCTGGCCGGCGTGCAGCTCGTCAGCACGCCGGGGGATCTCACCGGCCCGATCATCATCGCGGTGATGGTGTTGATCAGCGTATCGCTGAGCTTCACCCAGGAATACCGTTCCTCGAAAGCGGCGGAAAAACTGAAAGCCATGGTGCGCAACACCGCCACGGTGACGCGCCGCGCTTCGGACGCCCACAGCGAGCGGATCGAGGTGCCGGTGGTGGAACTGGTCGCCGGCGACATCGTGCATTTGAGCGCGGGCGACATGGTGCCCGCCGACTTGCGATTGCTGTCCGCGAAGGATTTGTTTATCAGCCAGGCGATCCTCACCGGCGAATCGCTGCCGGTGGAAAAAAGCACGCCCGCGCGGGACGCGCGCAGCGACAGCGCGCACGACAATCCGCTCGATCTTCCGGGGGTGTGCTACATGGGCACCAACGTGGTCAGCGGAGCCGCAACCGCGGTCGTGGTCGCCACCGGAGCGCGCAGTTATCTCGGCTCGCTGTCGCGCACTTTGAGCGGTCAGCGAGTGCAGACAAGTTTCGACCGCGGCGTCAATAGCGTGTCATGGCTTTTGATCCGTTTCATGGCGGTGATGGTACCGATCGTTTTCCTGATCAATGGCTTCGACAAGCACAACTGGCTGGAGGCATTCCTGTTCGCGGTGTCGGTGGCGGTCGGTCTCACGCCCGAGATGCTGCCGCTGATCGTCACCGCCAACCTGGGCAAAGGCGCGCTGGCAATGTCCAAGCGCAAGGTGGTCGTCAAACGTTTGAACGCGATCCAGAACTTCGGCGCGATGGACGTGCTGTGCACCGACAAGACCGGCACGCTGACGCTCGACAAGATCGTGCTTGAGCAGCACCTGGATTTGCGCGGCGAGGAATCCGAGGACGCGCTGGAATACGGCTATCTCAACAGCCACTTCCAGACGGGCCTGAAAAACCTGATGGACAAGGCGGTGCTTTCGCACCGCGATCTGGAGCACACCATTGCGCGTTGGCGCGTGGTCGACGAGATCCCCTTCGACTTCCAGCGTCGGCGCATGTCGGTCATCTTGGCGCCCCGGCTTCACTCCCTTTCTACCGCGACGGAAGAGAGTGAAGCCGGGGCGCCTACCGAAGGCAGCGGCGAGGAACTGCTGGTATGCAAAGGCGCGGTCGAGGAGATGCTTCCGATCTGCGCATACGCGCGCGACGATGGCGAAGCCGTGCCAATGACCGATGAACGCCGTCGCGAGATCCGCGCGCTGACGCACGAATTGAACGAAGATGGTCTGCGCGTGCTGGTGGTAGCGGTCAAACATCAGCCGCCGATCGGCCGCCCCTACGGCGTCGCCGAAGAGAATGGCCTGACCGCGATCGGTTGCCTGGCGTTTCTGGATCCGCCCAAAGATAGCGCCGGCACCGCGATCGCGGCGTTGCATCACCATGGCGTGGAGGTCAAGGTCATCACCGGCGACAACCAGGTGGTGACCCGCAAGATCGCGCGCGAGGTCGGCCTGGATGTCGCGCAGTCGGTGCGCGGCAGCGAGATCGAGCCCCTCGACGACACGCAGCTCGACGCGCTGGTCGCGCGCACCACTGTGTTCGCCAAGATGTCGCCGTTGCAGAAAGCGCGCGTGGTCGCGTCGTTGCAACGCCAAGGCCACACCGTCGGCTTCCTCGGCGACGGCATCAACGACGCGCCCGCGCTGCGTCAGGCCGATGTCGGCATTTCGGTCGATACCGCCACCGACATCGCCAAGGAATCGGCCGACATCATCCTGCTGGAAAAAAACCTGATGGTGCTGGAGGAGGGCGTGCTGGAAGGCCGCATCACCTTCGGCAACATCGTCAAGTACATCAAGATGACGGCGAGTTCCAACTTCGGCAACGTGTTCAGTGTGTTGATCGCCAGCGCCTTCCTGCCGTTTCTGCCGATGCTGCCGCTGCAGATCCTGGTGCTGAACTTGCTTTACGACATTTCGCAATTGTCGATTCCGTTCGACAGGATGGACGAGGAATACATCCGTGTGCCGCGCAAGTGGGACGCCGACGACATCGGCCGCTTCATGTTGTGGATTGGGCCGACCAGTTCCGTGTTCGATCTCACCACGTTCGCGTTATTGTGGTTCGTATTCCGCGCCGACGCGCCGGCGCACCAGTCATTGTTCCAGTCCGGCTGGTTTATCGAGAGCCTGTTGACGCAAACCCTGATCGTGCACCTGATCCGCACCCGCCGGATTCCATTCCTGCAGAGTGTGGCGTCCGCGCCGGTGCTGGCGCTGACCGGCGTCATTATCGCGATCGGCCTGTTGCTGCCGTTCACCGTGCTCGGCGCCAAACTGGGGATGCAGCCGGTGCCGGGCGTGTTTTTCGCATGGCTGGCGCTCACGGTGCTTTGCTACGGTCTGCTGACGCAGGGCGTCAAGACGTTGTACGTGCGGCTTTATGGGCGGTGGCTGTAAGCTGATTACGTTGTCGCATTGCTCGTCATTTCGGGGCCGCGCGCAGCGCGGAACCCGGACGGCGTAGGCAGGATGCAAAAAGCCGAACACCGAAGGTGGCTCGAAGGGCAGATCGCAGGAAGCGATCCGCAATCCATTTTTGTGCTTGCTTTTGGAAGTTTCAACATGACCACGATCTGTGATTTCAGCGTGATTACACTCGACGGCGCCGAGCAATCGCTCGACGCTTATCGCGGCATGCTGCTGCTTATCGTCAACGTCGCATCCAAATGCGGATTCACTCCGCAGTACACGGGCCTCGAAGCGCTGTACCGCGCGCACAAGGATCAGGGTTTCAACGTGCTCGGCTTTCCCTGCGATCAGTTCGGTCATCAGGAACCCGGCGATGCCGAGGAGATACGTAACTTCTGCTCGACCAATTATAAAATCACTTTTCCGTTGTTCGCCAAAATCGAGGTCAACGGTGAGCATACGCACCCGCTGTACAAATATCTCAAGCACGCCGCGCCGGGGTTGCTCGGCAGCGAGGCGATCAAGTGGAACTTCACCAAGTTCCTGATCGACCGTGAGGGCAATATCGTCAAACGCTACGCTCCGACCGACACGCCGGAGAAAATCGGGAAGGATCTTACTGCAGTCCTTTGACCTTATTCTTCCGAGTCTGTACCAAGAAACTCACGATGAACATTGCCCGTTGGTACTTCGATCTGATTTCCCCGTACGCATACCTGCATCTGAAGCAATTCGGGCAGTTGCCGCCGGACATGAGGATTGAATACGTACCGATCCTGTTCGCCGGACTGCTCGCGTACTGGGGGCAAAAAGGCCCGGCGGAAATTGCGCCCAGGCGCCGGTATACCTGTCGCCAGATTGCTTGGCTGGCGCAGCGTCTGGACATCCCTTTTCGGATGCCACCGCAGCATCCTTTCAATCCGCTTCATGCATTGAGGCTTCTTCTGGTCGCGGAACCGACGCGTGAGCACATCGAAATCGCTTTTGACATGGTCTGGAAAGAAAGCAGAGATTTGCAATCGCACGATTCGTTGATCGAACTTGGCAATAGACTCGCAATTGGCGATGTAGAAGCTGCGCTGGCAAATGCGCGCGTCAAGCAACAGTTGCGCGACAACACCGACGAAGCGATTCGCAAGGGAATTTTTGGCGTACCGACGTTTCTGGTCGATGAAGCGATTTTCTGGGGCCAGGACTCGCTGGAGATGATGCTCGATTATTTGCGCGATCCAGATATCTTCGATACGCCGGAGATGCGACACGCAGACACCGTGCCCGTTGGCGTCAGTCGGCGCCAGCATCCCTAGTCGGGAGCCGGGTTTGCTGATTGCCCCTTGCGCGCCAGCAATTCGCGCAGTTCGTTCTTCTCAACCTCGTCCAATGCGCCTTCGGATTGCTTTCGGATCAGCGCATCCAGCCGCTGTTGCACGGTCTGCTCGTCCAGTTTGCGCAGCGCATCGAGAAACTCCGCACGCAACGCTTCCGGTTCGCCAGGAAATTCCGTCATTGCCAGTTTCTGCAACGCGGCCGATTCCACGCGCTGCGCAAAATGTTCCAGCAGGATCGCGGTATTGACGCCCGGTCGCGCGCGCGCAAGTGCCAGCAATTCGATCAATAACGAGATGCCGGGCTTTTCCAGCGCGGCAAAGGCGTACGGCGGTTCGGCCTCCATTACCAACGCGGGTTCCGCCAAAAGCATCGCGATCGCGCTGCGCACCAGGGTTCGACGTGGCGCACCGTGGTTGGATGACGTTGCACGCCGCGAAACATTGGCCGTGACGTGCGCGTTGCCGCTGCGCACGCCGGTGCGCTTTTCCAGCTCGGCGAACATCAGGTCACGGAACGCGCCATCCGGCAATTTCCCCAGCAACGGCTTTGCGTGTTCGGCCAACCGCGCGCGGCCATCCAGCGTTGCCGTGTTTACATCGCGTGACAGCTCCGAATAGAAATATTCCGACAGCGGCAATGCTTGCGCGATGCGTGCTTCGAAACCCACGCGGCCTTCAACGCGCACCAGCGTGTCGGGATCTTCGCCCTCCGGCAGAAACAGGAAAAACGCCTGTCGCCCGTCGCGCATCCGCGGCAGCACCGACTCCAGCGCGCGCCACGCGGCGCTGCGACCCGCGCGATCGCCGTCGAAACAGAACACCACATCGGGCGCGGCGCGGAACAACAGTTCCGCATGTTCGTGGGTGGTGGCGGTGCCGAGCGTGGCGACCGCTTGCGTCAATCCGGCCTGGTGCAGCGCGATCGCATCCATGTAGCCTTCGACGACAAGCAGGCGTTCCAGCTTGGTGTTGGCCTGGCGCACTTGCCACAGCGCGAACAGTTCCCGCCCTTTATGAAACAAAGGTGTTTCCGGGGAGTTGAGATATTTTGGGGATTGGCTTTGTTGAGAAGTGCCGGCAGGGGCGCCGGCTGTTTGATCTTCGCGCGCGGGATGCGCGCTGGGCTTTGATTCCAGCACACGGCCACCAAATGCGATCACCCGCCCGCGCCGATCCATGATCGGAAACATCAGCCGCTCGCGGAAACGGTCGTAGGAATTGCCTCGCTCGCCGCTCGACAACATGCCGGCCTGTTCCAGCAATTTCATGCGCATCTCGTTGCTGCCGAGCGCGCGCTTGACGCCATCCCAGCCCCCCGGCGCCCAGCCGATCCGGAACTGCTCGATAGTGCGCGCGTCCAGACCGCGCTTCTCGCAGTAGTCGCGCGCCGATGCGCTCTTGCCCAATTCGGTTTCATAGAATTTTGCCGTAGCCTCCAGCAGCGCGTACAGATCGGTCTTGTCCTCGCGCGGTTTGTCGTCGCCCCCTTCGTGCGGCACCTTGAGGCCCACCGATTGCGCCAGTTCCTCGACGGCATCGGGAAACTCCAGCCGGTCGTAGTCCATCAGAAACTTGATCGCGCTGCCGTGCGCGCCGCAACCGAAGCAGTGGAAGAACTGCTTGGCGGGACTGACGGTGAAAGATGGCGAACGCTCGTCGTGGAACGGACAGCGCGCGCTCCATTCACGACCGGCGCGCTTCAGCGGCACGCGCTGCTGTACCACGTCGACGATGTCGACGCGGGTCAGCAGCTCATCGATGAAGCGTTCGGGAATGCGGCCGGGCATAACGATAGGATCGCATGCGCGAGGGTTGTACGCGCAATGCGCGAAGCATTCGTCATTCCCGCGAAAGGGGGAAACTTAGGGACTTAATCGCAAGATTGCCTTGTTCCGCTCGCTGCCGCGAGCGGGTTACTTTCCTTTCGGGAAAAGTAACCAAAGCCATTGCGCTTGGACGCAATGGTCTCGACAACATCGTGTTGTCTCGACTGTCCTGCGCTTCTCGCGCCAAGCGGGCCGGCGCGAAGAAGACCGCGCAAGCATCCATCCTTGGCGCGCTTTCCCGCCCGCACGTCCTTGTGCGTGCGCTCGCCGGCACGCGATGCGATTCAACGCATCGCGTGAAACCCCGGCTCGCCCTTGCTCCCACTTGGCGCTGCGATGCTCGGCGTCATGCACGGCGCTGGAAGCTCGCTTATTGACGGCCGTCCTTGGTCTGCGTTGGATGAACCGCCGCGCTAGAACAAATGGAAAATGCCGATCAGCGCGAGGATCGCCAGCACGAACAGGATCAGGAAGATCGCGAACAGCACTTTGGCGATGGTCGCGGCGGCACCTGATACGCGGGTGAAACCCAGTCCGCCCGAAATCAGCGCGATGATGGCGAAGATGATGGCCCACTTGAGCACGGCGCTCTCCTTGTCATGCTGACGCCCATGACGGGCGCGCGTCGATTGTGGATGCGCGCGGTGGCGAGGTAAAGCGGTGCGATCAAGCCGCTGGTTGCGATGACGAGGATCGCAGTAGCGTGTACGCCGGCGGCTGCCTGTCGAGAAAACCGAGCCCGTGGCAATACGGCATCACATGCACGCCGTTGGCGCGTTGTTCGTTAATGATCGAATCGCGCAGCGTGCGCATCTGCGTCCAATGGGTCTTGGGTCGATAATGGTGTTCGGCGTGGTAGCCGTTGTACAGCCACGTCCAGTTATAGACCTCGTTGTAGGTGCTGACACCCCACGCGATCGGTTGATCCGGGTTGCCCTTGTAGTGCTCGTAATAGCCGTTCAAGGACGACAGCGAATGACCGATGTAATAGAACGGCACCAGCATCAGGAACGCGCGCCAGTCATAGATCAGGCACGCCAGATAGACCACGACGACGGTCGCGATCTCGACCCGGATCCAGCGCGCCAATTCCGGATGCTTCATCTTCAAGCGCGTGTAGCACTCGCCGATGTCGTCGCGGAAATACGAATAGAACGTGTACGTCCATGGGCTTTCCGGCTTGCCGTTCTTGCCATGGCGGTAGATCGACAGCGGATCGATGGTGCTGCCGTTGGCGCCGACACGATCCATGTTGCCGACGTGGTGGCGAAGATGCACGTGATGATAGAACTCCTGGCTGAAACCGTCGGTCAGCGACAGGATGAAGCTGTAAATGCGATTCAATGCCGGCGAGACGAAGAAACGGTTGTGGATGAAGTTGTGGCTGGTGGAATTGATGCTCCACGAAATCGAGATCGCGTACAGCAACGCGCACGGAAGCCAGACCACCCACGGTGTGCGGTGGAAGCCGAAGAACAGCCACGCCACGAAAGCGAGATGACCCAACCCCATCAGGAACGGGATCGTGTCCCACGCGGTATAGGCGAAGAAGCGGTGTTGCGGTTTTGTGACTGGAATGGTCATGGAGGAAGCGATGCGATCGCATCGCGGGTCGATCAATAGGGAAGCCGGATGCCGGAACCCGATTTTACGCCGATGCGGCACCGGGTGTCTGAAGCGGTGGTTGCCATCCTGACAAAAACGTCTTTCGCGCGTCTTTCCGCAAGGCCGGCGTCCGGACGTTACACTCCTCGCAAGCCCTTTCGCCACGGTCATGCACGCGCGTTTCTCCTTTTCACATCGCCGCTCCGCCGCGCGTTCACGTTTGCGTACGCGCGGTGTGCGGTGGGCGTTTGCGATCGCATCAAGCGCGTGGCTGGCCGGCTGCGCCGGCGTGGCCGTGCCGTCATTGCCACATGGCGATCTGCCGGCGGCGTGGCGCAACGCGGAGAATGCCCGCAAGGCACCTGCGCCCGATCTGCGGAGCTGGTGGCGGGCATACCACGATCCGGCCTTGAACGCGCTGGTGGCGAGCGCGCTGCGCGACAATCTCGATGTGCAGCAAGCCGCGCTGCGCGTGCGCGCCGCACGCGCACTGGCCGATGCATCGGGCGCGGCGTACAAACCGCAACTGGATTTCCGGACGCTCTCCACGCCGACGCCGCAAGCAACCGCGAATTATTTCCAGGCCGGATTCGATGCGGAGTGGGAGCTGGGCCTGTTTGGCCGCGCGCAGGCGAGCGAGCACATCTCCGCGGCACAAACGGATACCGCGGAAGCGGAATTGCAGGCCGCGCGCGTATCGCTGGTCGCGGAAGTGGTGCGTGCCTATCTGCAACTGCGCGGTGCGCAGCAACGCGAGGCGTTGGCGAACGATGCCGCGCAAGCGATGCAGCGCAAATTCGCATTGACCCAGGTGCGCGAACGGTTGCGGTTGGCGTCGGGTCTGGAGGTCGAGCGGGCCAAGGCCGACGCGGCCTCCGCTGATGGTGCGCTGTCCGGGCCGCGCGCGGAGATCGCGCAAGCCGCGCAGACGATCGCGTTGCTGCTCGGTCGCAACACACCGCCATCCGATGTGCTCGCGGCGAAACCGTTGCCGGAATTGGCGCAATCCGGACTCGATGCGCTGCCCGCGGACATGTTGCGCACGCGTCCGGAGATCGCGCAGGCACAGGCCAACGTGTTGAAAGCCGCGGGCGAACTTGGGCTGGCGCATGCGGATCGTTTTCCGCGCATCGGGCTGGGAGGCGCGATCACCGCGGCGGCCAGGGTCAGCGGCATCAGCCTCGGGCACGTCAACAGCACCGCAGGCATTGGCCCCGAGATCGACATCCCCTTGTTCGACTGGGGCATGCGCGCCGCCGCCGAACACGCACGCGACGATGAATTGAAAGCAGCGTTGCTCGCTTACCGCCAGACGGTATTGCAGGGCGCGTCGGAAGTGGAATCGTCACTGGCCGCGCTGCATCAGACGCGCTTGCATGCTGCGCAAACCCGCGTCGCCGTCGCGTCGTTGCAACGTGGCGAAACGATGACCGCGACCTTGCGCAAACTCGGCCAGGCCGACGGGATGGACATGGTCGATGCGAGGCTCGCATTGGCGAAAGCACGGCTCGAAAATGAGCAGGCGCAAGAAGCGCAGGACATTGCCTATGTCGCGCTGTACAAGGCGCTGGGCGGCGCGCCGTTGCCTGACGAAGCGCCTGCAGCGGCCACCTCGCCCGCGACGAACGCAATGACGGATTCGCGCTGATGGTGCCCCTTGCGCGCAAAACCTTGTTGTACGAATGGCGCCGGTTTCTGCCATCCGCGCTGGCGGTCGCGTTTTCTGGTTTGCTGCTGCTGATGCAGGCGGCGCTGGTGTTCGGCATCTTCGGTTCGGCTGCGGTGTATATCAATGCGTCCAGTGCCGATCTGTGGGCGGGCTATCCCGGCACCCAGAGCATCGAGCTGGGCCGGCCGATCCCGCCGCAAACGCAAGTCCAGTTGCTGATGAACAGCCAGGTGCAGCGCGTCGAGCCGTTCGCGTGGATCGACGGCGATTGGCGCGGCCCGGCCGACAAGGGTGGCGTGTCGGTGTTCGTATCGGGCATCGATCCGCGCGCCGACGGCATGATGTTCGCCCACGTGCTGACATCC
Source organism: Rhodanobacteraceae bacterium (assembly GCA_039923855.1). GTDB lineage: Bacteria > Pseudomonadota > Gammaproteobacteria > Xanthomonadales > Rhodanobacteraceae > 66-474. Next base: position 68,139 of record JBDTBW010000052.1, read on the forward strand.
GAGCAACGCGCGCTGCTGCGCGAGCCCGGCGGCGTGATCGTGGATGCCGCCGATCTGCCAAAGCTCGGCGTTGCTGTCGGCGATCAGGCGCTCATCAATGGACAACTGGTGCGCATCGTCGGCGTCGGCCACGGACTGCGCGCGCTCGGCGGCGTCAATGTCGTGACCTCGCTGGACACCGCGCGCGTGCTCGACACCGACACCGGCGGCGCGCAGGTCGCCTATTACGTCGCGAAATTGAAACCCGGCGCGGACGTGGACGCGGTGGCGAAAGAATTGAATGCCGCATCCGGCATCCGTTACGCGGTGTGGACCAGCGACGCCTTCGCGCAGCGCGCGGTGATGTACTGGATGTTCGAAACCGGCGCGGGTTTGGGCGTGATGTTCCTCGCGCTGGTGGTGTTCATGGTCGGCGCGGTGATCACCAGCCAGACCCTGATGGGCGCGATCGCCGGTTCGGTGCGCGAGTACGCGACGCTGCACGCGCTGGGCGTTGGCCTCGACGATTTGCGAAAAGTCGTGCTGGAACAAGCCGCGTGGATCGGTCTGTTCGGCTTGATCGTCGGCGCCGTTTTCAGCCTGCTGTTGATCGCGCTGGCCCGCGGGCAGCACGTCCCGGTGCAACTGAATCCGCTGGCATGGTTGGTGTGCGCGGCGCTGGTGATGGGCATCGCGTTGGTGTCCGGCGTGGCCTCGGTGCGCGCGCTGCGGCACGCCGATCCGGCATTGTTGCTGCGGTGATGGCGATGTCCGCGCACGCACTGGTCGCCACCGATTTGCACATGGGCTACACCAGTGGCAAGGTGCGCACGGAAATCCTGCGCGGTTTGTCGCTTTCCATCGACAGCGGAAAACTGACGTTGATTTCAGGGCCGTCCGGTTGTGGCAAGAGCACGCTGCTGTCGATCTTGTCCGGGTTGCAGCGGCCCGATGCCGGCGGCGTGATCGCGCTGGGCGAGGATTTGTGGCGCGGCGACAAGCGCGCGCTGGATCGCTTTCGCTTGGTGCACACAGGTTTCGTGTTCCAAGGCTTCAATCTTTTTCCCGCGTTGACCGCGTTGGAGCAGGTGATGTTGCCACTGGGTTATCTTGATATCGATGACGCGAACGCCGTGTTGCGCGCGCGCACCGCGTTGGAGGAAGTGGGCTTGGGCGCGCGCACGCGTTTGCGCCCGGCCGAGTTGTCGGGCGGCGAAAAACAACGCGTGGCGATCGCGCGCGCACTGGTCAAACAACCACAATTGCTGTTCGCCGATGAGCCGACCAGCGCGTTGGACGCCGCCAACGGCCAGATCGTGATCGACACGCTGCGCCGGATCGCGCACGCGCACAGCACCACCGTGCTGTGCGTCAGCCACGATCCTCGCCTCGTCACGCATGCGGATCGCGTGCTGGAAATGGAGGACGGCGCGATACTTGGCGATCATATCGTTGTCGACGAATCGGAAACCGACATGGAGACGCAACCGTGAATCGACCCTGCCGTGCTTTCGCACATCTCGCGCTCGCCGCGTTTCTGACCGCGCTCGCGGCATGTACCGGCGGCGAACAGGCCGCATCGCCCGCCGCCCCCGCATCGAACGCGGCGCAATCGCCGTGGCTGGCGATCGCGCGCGGTCAGGTCGATGTCGAGGGCGGCTTGGTGCGCGTGGGCGTGACCCGCGACGGCGTAATCAGTTCGGTGGAAGTGCAGCAAGGCGACAGGGTGGAAGCCGGTCAAATGTTGGCGCAACTGGATCCGCGCGCCGCGCGGATCGATATGGCCGGTCAGCAGGCGCAAGCCGAGGAAGCGCGCGCGCAACTCGCCGAGATCGATGTCAAATTGCGTGAAGCGAAGCGTCGCGCGCCGCGTCTGGCCGCCGCCGCCAGGGCAGGCGCCGCGACGGGCGATGCCGCGGACGAGGCGCGCAACGCGGTTGCGGCATTGCAAGCGCAACGCGATGCCGCGCAAGCGGCGCTGGATGCCGCGCGTCAGCGCGTCGGCGCCGCGCGTTTCGATCTGGATGCGCGCAGCCTGCGCGCGCCGGTGGCGGGCACGGTGGCGCGGCGCGACGCGCAGATCGGACAGACGGTGTCCGCTTCATCCGGCACACCGCTGTTCGAACTGCTGCCGGATCGCCCGCGCATCGTGCGTGCACAACTGGACGCCGACGACGCCGACAAGATCGCGTCGGGCATGCGCGCCCAAATCGTCCGCGACAGCGGCGCCGGTCCGACATATATGGCGAAGGTATTGCGCGTGGGCGAGGTGTTGGGCTCGGCCACGCTGAGCGAGGATCCCCTGCAACGCGCGGCCTCGCGCGAGGTCGATTGCGTGCTGCTACTGGAACCATCGAACGATTCCGGCACCAGCATGTCGAAGTTGCGGATCGGCCAGCGGGTGTTGGTGCGATTTCCGCGGTGAATCGGACGCGCCGCACAACAAGCACATGGCTCTTTCCTTCTCCCTTCGGAAGAAGGTGGCGCGCAGCGCCGGATGAGGGCCGGCTCAGGCACAAACAGCGCGGTTTGCGCATGGCTCCATCATCGCGGCGCCGCCGAACCCCTACCCCTCTCCCAGTAGGAGTGGGGATCAAGCGAAAGCACGCCGAAAGCCGCAAATTGATAGACTGGGCGTGCAGTTTCCGGAGTCCGCCGTGAGCGAATGGAACATCCTGTGCGATTTCGATGGCACCATCGCCATCGAGGACGCCACCGACGCCTTGCTGGAACGCTTCGCGCATCCTGACTGGCAATTGCTGGAAAGCGATTGGCGCGCCGGCAAGATCGGCTCGGCCGAGTGCATGGCGGGCCAGGTTGCATTGCTGGACGCATCGCGCGAGGAACTGGACGCGCAACTCGATACCTTGCGCATCGACCCGGCGTTTCCATCGTTCGTTGAGGCCGCGATCGCTGCGGGCCTCACCCTGCGCGTGGTCAGCGACGGTCTGGATTACGCGATCCGTGCGATCCTGCGCCGCTACGGACTCGATTGGCTGCCGGTGCTGGCCAATCGCCTGGTGCAGACCGGCCCGCGCAAGTGGAAACTGGAAACGCCGTTCGCCGATCCGCATTGCTGGATCGCCAGCGGTCATTGCAAATGCGTGAGCGCGGTGCGCGCGCACAACAAGCATCGTCGCGTGCTGCTGATCGGCGATGGCGCGTCGGATTTCTGCGCGGCGGGCGAAACGGATTTCGTGTTCGCCAAGCACCGCCTGATCGAACACTGCCGTCACGCCGGCATCCCGCATGTATCGATCGTTGGCTTCGCCGATGCGATCGGTCTCCTGCCCGCCTTGTTGGCGGGTCGCTTGCACATACCGCGACGCACGTTGTTGCCGGAACGCGCGTAATGAGCGGTTTGCAAAGCTACTACGCTCGGCATCTCGCGCGCCGGCGGTGCTCGGACTGCTCATGTACTGACGTGTACACTCCGCGTCCTGTGCTCCGGCGGCACGCAACCTGCTTATCCTCGCTACGCTTTTCAAACCGTTCCAATCCCCAGTTCTCTGGAAGCACATCCCGATGAATGCTGCTATCCGCCCGGTCGACGGCCGGCTCATTGCCGGAACCGATACCGCTGGCAGCGCCGATTTGTTCGAAGCTGCATGCCGCTTCATCCCGGGCGGCGTCAACAGCACCGCGCGCGCGACCTGGTCGGGCTGGATGCCCTATCCGTTGTTCGTGGAGAGCGGCCTGGGTTCGCGCCTGCGCGACGTGGACGGCAATGAGTACATCGACTATCTGCTGGGTCTCGGCCCCATGATCCTCGGCCACCGGCCGGCGCGCGTGACGCAGGCCGTGGTCGATTTCATCCAGCAACGCGGCACTGTGTTCGCGCTGCCGACGGCGGACGAGGCGCGACTCGCGGAAAAAATCGCCGCCGCCGTGCCGAGCGTGGATCAGGTGCGTCTATGCAACACCGGCACCGAGGCGGTGCTGTATGCAACACGTTTGGCGCGCGCCTTCACCGGACGGAACAAAGTCATCCGCTTCGAAGGCATGTATCACGGCTTCTCGGACGGCGTGTACTGGAGCAAGCATCCGGCCATCGCCAAGGCCGGTCCCGACGATCATCCCGTGCCGGTGCCGCAAGGCCCCGGTCTGCCGCGGGGCGTGGAAGAGAACCTTATCATCCTGCCGTGGAACGATGCGGATGTACTGGCGGATGTGATCCGGCGCGAGGGCGACCATATCGCCGCAGTGCTCACCGAGCCGGTGATGTGCAATACCGGGTGCATCCTGCCGAAGCCGGGCTATCTTGAAGCGATGCGCACACTGACGCAGCGCCACGGCATCGTGCTGATTTTCGACGAAGTCATCACCGGTTTCCGCCTCGGCTTGGGCGGTGCGCAGGCGCGCCTGGGTATCCATCCGGATTTGTCGGTGTTCGCCAAGGGTCTGGGCGGCGGTTTTCCGGTCGCGGCCATGGGCGGGCGCGCCGACATTATGGCGCTGGTGGCCAACGGCAAGGTTTCGATGGCGGGCACCTACACCGCAAACGGCATCGCGGTGGCGGCGGCCAACGCGGCGCTGGACGAACTGGCGACACCGGGATTGTACGAACGACTGGATGCCGTCGCCGACGAGCTGCGCCTCGGACTGGGTCAGGTGCTGCGTGACGCGGGCCTGCCCGCTTACGTAGTGGGTCTGGGACCACTGATGCAGGTTTGGTTTGCCAACCACGAAATCCACAACTACCGCGATGCCGAGCGCCACGCGGATCAAAAAACATTCAGGCACTGGTGGGAAGGCATGCTGTCGCACGGCGTACTGTTTCATCCGGGTGCCTACGAAAATCTATTCGTCTCCACGGCGCACACGCACGCCGACGTGGTGGCGACGCTCGATGCGGCAAGACAAGTGGCCACGGCCATCGCGCGTACTACCCTCTGAGCGCGAGCCTTCGCGCGGAACGACGAGGCAGACGGCTTCATCTCGGTCTGGGTTTGGACGTCGGCGGCTATTACAAGAACGTGATCACCTTCGCGCCGTCGCTGCATATCAGCGACGAGGAAATCGATCTGGGGCTCACGTTGCTCGATCAATTGCTGACCCGCGCCAAGCGCGGCTGACAACGTCCTTCGCATGGCAGGAGCCAACCTGCCGGTCGAACTCGCAGTGCCGCAATTGGCCTCCTGATTAGCGACTTCGCTCAGCCATGGAAATTGTCGACGGCACGCAATTTTTGCTCTGGCCAAGGCTTGCACAGTGTCATGGCGCGCGCCAGTCGTGGCAGCATCTCGGCGAGGCGAAAACGACGATTGAATCGGTATGCCG
>JBDTBW010000053.1:0-24745 GCA_039923855.1 Rhodanobacteraceae bacterium
AAGCGGCGCATCGTTTCGCAGGGCTTCGCGCGGCCGGCCTGCAACGCCGGCGGGGCGTGGCAAATCTGGATTCGGTGGCCGCCGCGATTATTCTGGAAAGCTGGTTGACGCAAGTATGAAGAGATCGCCGTGAACCACTTATTGACCCTTGAAGGCATGCCGCGCGCGCAGATCGAGCGACTGCTCGATCGCGCCGAGAGTTTTCGCGCACGCGGCGCGCAACGCGGATTGCTTGCACACCGCACCGTGCTGAATCTTTTCTTCGAGCCATCCACACGCACACGCACCTCGTTCGAGATCGCAGCAACCCGGCTTGGCGCGGATGTCGTTAACTTCGACGTCTCGCGCTCTTCCGCCACCAAGGGTGAGAGCCTGCTCGACACCTTGCACACGCTGGAAGCGATGCGGCTGGATGCGCTGATCGTGCGCCATGACGAGGACGGCATACCCGATTACCTCGCCGCGCATGCCAACTCCAATGTTGCGATCATCAATGCCGGTGACGGATCGCACGCGCATCCCACGCAGGGTTTACTGGATGCGCTGACCATCCGTCAGCGGCGATCCGATTTTGCCCCTCTCAAAATCGCGATCTGCGGCGATATCCGCCATTCGCGCGTGGCGCGCTCGGACGTGCACGCACTGACCGCGCTGGGCGTGAAGGAAATCCGCCTGTGCGGACCGCGCGCACTGCTGCCGGAAACCCTCGACGAATTCGCCGGCTGCACGATCATCGAGGATTTCGACGCCGCGCTTGCGGGCGTCGACGTGATCGTCATGCTGCGCATCCAGCGCGAGCGCATGGCCGCGGCGCTACTGCCGGCTGACACCGATTACTTCGCGCAATACGGGCTTGACGCACGCCGGCTGGCTCTGGCCGCGCCCAATTGCATGGTGCTGCATCCCGGGCCGATCAATCGCGGCGTGGAGATCGCGCCGGGCATCGCCGACGGCGCACAATCATGCATCCTGGAACAAGTTGCCAACGGCGTTGCCGTGCGGATGGCGGTGCTGGCCGAACTGCTCGCGCCGCAAGCATGAATCACGCTGGATTTTTATTCCTGCGGTTCAACGCGATGTAGAAGATGCAGCGCCCGGAGTTGAAACGGGCTTCGCCAAAAATGGGGGTTCAGCCTTACTGACCGTGTTCTGAAACTCGGCGATCAGCCACTTGCCGGCGTGCTTCGTCATCACCAGCGTCTGGATGCCCTTGTCCGGCACGGGCTGGCCCGGCGGTATCTGTTCGCCCGTCATCGTCCATCGTGCATGTGCGATAGCGATGTCGGGCGTCAGAAACTTCACACTCACATCGGTGAAGGTCAAGGTGCTGTTGCGAAACGCGGTGGCAAACATACGTGTGAGTTTCTGCTGCATCTCGGCGCGGCTCTTCCACCACCAGCCGGGCACCGTCACCACGTCGCAATCGGTCGTGAACAACGCCGAATAGGCAGCAGCGTCGTGCTCGTTCCATGCCGCGGCCTGTTGCATCGCCACGTTGCGCACGGCGATCTCATCGCGACTTTGCGCGAAAACAGACGTCGACAGCGTCAAGGTGAGCAGCAAGAACACCGGGTGATGGAATAATCTACTCATCGCACACCCTCCTGATGTTTGCTCGGCGTGTGCCCTGGAGCGCAAAGCTACATCCGCCTGCTCGTGCTCTCGATCTCCGCCACTTCCACATCGCCCAAACCTTGCGACAGCGTGTGCGCGTCACCGCCCTGTGCCAGCTTGATCTTCAAACGTACCTCGTTGGAGGAATCGGCGTGGCGTAACGCGTCCTCGTAGGAAATTTCGCCGGCCTGATACAGCTCGAACAGGCTCTGGTCGAAGGTCTTCATGCCGAGGTTGGTGGACTCCTTCATCACGTCCTTGATCTTGTGGATCTCGCCCTTGCGGATGTAATCCTGCACCAGCGGCGTGCCCAACAGCACTTCCATCGCCACCTTGCGGGCCTTGCCGTCCGGGGTCGGGATCAACTGCTGCGCGACGATGCCTTTCAGGTTCATCGACAGATCCATGTACAACTGATCGCGCACGTCTTCCGAGAAGAAATGGATGATGCGCTCCAGCGCCTGGTTGGCGTTGTTGGCGTGCAACGTGCACAACACCAGATGCCCGGTCTCGGAGAAGTGGATCGCGTGTTCCATGGTCTCCCGGGTGCGCACCTCGCCGATCAGGATCACGTCCGGCGCCTGCCGCAGCGTGTTCTTCAACGCATTCTCCCAACTATCGGTATCGATGCCGAGCTCGCGCTGGGTGATGATGCAGCCCTCGTGCTTGTGCACGTATTCGATCGGATCCTCGATGCTGATGATGTGACCGGTCGAGTTCTGGTTGCGATAGCCGATGATCGCGGCCAGCGAAGTGGTCTTGCCCGCGCCAGTGGCGCCGACGAAGATCACGATGCCGCGCTTGGTCATCGCCAATTGCTTGACGATCGGTAGCAGGCCCAGTTCCTCGATGGTCGGAATCTTGCCCTCGATCCGGCGCAGCACCATGCCCACGCAATTGCGCTGATAGAAACACGACACGCGGAAGCGGCCCACGCCGGCTACTCCAATCGCGAACTGGCACTCGTGGGTCTTCTCAAACTCCTCGCGCTGCGAAGGAGTCATCACGTTCAGCACCATGTCGCGCGATTCCTGCGGCGACAGTGCGCTTTGGGTGATCGGCACGATCCGGCCGTTGACCTTGATCGACGGCGCCACGCCCGCCGTAATGAACAGGTCCGACGCCTTCTTGTGTACCATCAATTTGAGAAAGGAAGAAAAGTCCACGCTGCTCATGACACGCCCCCTGGGCCGCCTGGCCCTGTTCGGATTAGCTTACGCTGGTTGCGGCGGGATTGTCTGCGGGCAGTTGCGGGCCGCGTCACGCTTCGCGCTGCCGATGCCGATGCCGATGCCGAGCCAGGCCTCCACCGCGCCCCACGGCTATTCGATCTGGTCGCCCGCCGCTCTTGTCACCCGCGTATAGACAAACACACCCAGCAGGAATAGCACACCCGCGGTCACCAGCGAACCGACGAAAATCCCGTATTCCAGCGGCGAGAGGTACAGCACGAAGCCGCGGTAGAAATTCAAAGGCACGGTGTGACCGGACGCTACGTCCGATGTCCGGCTGGCGGCAACAAACAGGAACAACGAAAACAGCACGTCGAAAGCGAACACGATCGCGGCTAGCACGACGCAGGTTTTACTGAGAAGCATGCGTAGTGCGCGCGGTCATGGCATCTTTCCGGCAGCTCGGGTTCGTATCGTGAGACGAGCTAAAATAAACCTGACCCCTTTTTGCTTTCCTTTTTGCCTTGACCCCTTTTTGCCTTGAGGTCCAGACGGGAGTGGGCCATCTTCCAGTTCATCAATTCGGGATCCCGTGTCAACGGCCATCCATGGCCTGCGCGGGATGAAGGCATCCTGCCGTCACTTGAAAATATCCTTGCTCTTGGCGCGCCCGATGGCCTCCTGGCGGGTGACCAAGCCGCGGCGAACGAGGTCCTGCAGACATTGATCCAGCGTCTGCATGCCGTATTGCTGGCCGGTCTGGATCGAGGAATACATCTGCGCGACCTTATCCTCGCGAATCAGGTTACGGATCGCGGGGATGCCAACCCTGATCTCGTGCGCGGCAATGCGGCCGCCGCCGACTTTCTTCATCAGGGTCTGCGAAATCACTGCGCGCAGCGACTCCGAGAGCATCGAGCGCACCATCGGCTTCTCGCCGGCGGGGAATACATCGATGATGCGGTCGATGGTCTTGGCGGCGCTGGAAGTATGCAGGGTGGCGAACACCAGATGTCCGGTCTCGGCGGCGGTGAGCGCGAGGCGAATGGTCTCGATATCGCGCATCTCGCCGACCAGGATGAAGTCCGGATCCTCGCGCAGCGCCGAGCGCAGTGCCTCCGTAAAGCCATGCGTATCGCGGTGCACCTCGCGCTGGTTCAACAGGCACTTCTGCGCGGTATGCACGAATTCGATTGGATCCTCGATGGTGAGGATGTGGCCGTATTCGTTCTTGTTGACGTGATCGACCATTGCCGCCAGCGTGGTCGATTTGCCCGAGCCGGTTGGGCCTGTGACCAGGATCAGGCCCTGCGGCTGGTCGATCAGTTCCTTGAAAATCTTGGGTGCGCCGAGGTCCTCCAACGTCCAGACCTCGGTCGGAATGGTGCGGAACACCGCCGCGGCACCGCGGTTCTGGTTGAAGGCGTTGACGCGGAAACGCGCCAGCCCCGGGATCTCGAACGAGAAATCGACCTCGAGGAACTCCTCGTAGTCGCGGCGCTGCTTGTCCGACATGATGTCGTACACCAGCGTGTGCACCTGCTTGTGGTCCAGCGCCGGGATGTTGATCCGGCGCACGTCGCCGTCCACCCGGATCATTGGCGGCAGACCGGCGGACAGATGCAGGTCGGAAGCCTTATTCTTGACCGAAAAGGCCAGCAGTTCGGCGATATCCATGAGCAATTCCCCTGAAAGTTCCCCCGCGCCCCGCGCGGCCCCGCCCGAGTATACGCTTGGCGGGGCTTTGCGAAACGGGATTCATGCATGAATCCTGCCGACGCCCTGATCGCGATCCGGGCGCAGATCGGGACGGCCGCCCAAGGCCGCGCGGTGACGCTGGTGGCGGCGTCCAAGGCGCAGCCGGCGTCGGCTATCCGCATCCTGGCCTTGGCCGAGCAGCGCGCGTTCGGCGAGAACTACGTGCAGGAAGCGCTGGCCAAGCAGCGCGAGCTGACCGATCTACCGCTGGAGTGGCACATGATCGGGCCGCTGCAATCCAACAAATGTGCGGATGTGGCCAGGCATTTCGACTGGCTGCAAAGCCTGGATCGGGAAAAACTGGTCGAGCCGCTCGACCATGCCCGGCCGGCCGGCAAACCGCCGTTAAACGTGCTGATCGAGGTCAATCTGGACAACGAGTCCAGCAAGTCCGGCTGCGCGCCGGATGATGTGTTTCCACTTGCGGCGAGGATCGCGGCCGCAAAGCGATTGCGCTTGCGCGGGCTGATGGCAATCCCGGCGCCGACGCCGGACTTGCACCCAAGACGCGCCGCATTCGCACGATTGCGCGGGCTGTGCGAGTCACTGCGTGCGGAACACCCACACTGCGACACGCTGTCGATGGGCATGTCGGACGATTTCGAGCTCGCCATCGCCGAAGGCGCGACCATGGTGCGAATCGGGACGGCGTTGTTTGGGGTCCGCAAACCACGCTGAAACGGCACTGGCGCGTGCGGGTCAGCCGAGTAGGATGGCCGAACTTCGCCAGTGGGAATGCGAAGTCCGTCTCAAATCCAGCTCATCACTTTGGGAGGTTCCATGAAGATCCTGACCCCGTGCGTGGTGTCGGCGCTTGCGCTTTCGGCTGTCACCAGCACATTCGCGGCAGATGCAAACAAGGCGGTTGTCAACCGGGATTACACCGATACCGTGGCACCAGCCGATCAGCAAGCCTACGAGGCCGGCGTCAAGGCCTACAACCAGTGCCTGCACGGACACGGATTCAAATACACATGGACGGCCTGGGGCCACGAAACCGGCGATGACTACAGGTACTCCTACACCGGTGGCCCCTACACCTGGGCCGACTTCGACACGATGCACACGACCGGCAAGGATTGCGACGCGACCTGGCGTTCGCAGGTCAATCCGCATCTCAAGAGCGAAACCAGCGCGTTCATGGTCGATCAGCCGGAGCTGAGCCGCATGCCCGCCGGCTGGGACAAACAGGCGCCGCCAGCGTTGATCAGCGTCACCTACTTCACTCTGAACCCGGGCCACGAAGCCGACCAAGCCTTCACCGCAGCGGTCAAGAAGATCGCGGCGGCCGCGTCCAAGGCCAACTGGCCCTATTACTTCCGGACGCTGAAGGTGCAAGGCGGTGATGAGGGCTCGCCGGATTACATTCTGGTCATCCCGAACAAGAGCTGGTCGGATTTCGGTACCGAGCCCAACCCGTCGGTGTGGAAAATGGTCGAAGGCGCCAACGGCAGCGCCGACACGGCCGCGATGCGCAAATCGCTCAACGGTGCGATCAAGACGTCGTCCAACCACGTTGACAGCTACAACGCGGATTTGAGCTATACCGCGGGCAAGTAGGCGTAAAAAAGCAAGGCGGGCCCGTACAGCGGGCCGCCTTGCTATCCTTGCGGCGGTTTTCCGTACTGATTTCACGATGCCGCCCAATCCCGAGTCCCGAGTCCCGAGTCCCGAGTCCCGAACCATCGCCTTCATCGGCGGCGGCAATATGGCGCGCAGCCTGATTGGCGCGTTGATCCAGCATGGCGCCGACGCAACGACGATCGCGGTGGCCGAACCGCGCGCGGACGCGCGCGACGAGCTGGCGCGCGAATTCGGTGTCCGCGCTTATCCCGACAATGCCGATGCCATATCCGGCGCGGCCTGTGTGGTGTTGGCGGTCAAACCGCAGGCGATGCGCGGGGTATGCGCGGGCCTCGCGGAATCCTTGCGGCAATCGCGGCCCTTGCTGATCTCGATCGCCGCGGGCATCCGGATCGAGCAACTGCAACATTGGCTCGGCGCGCACCTGGCGATCGTGCGCTGCATGCCCAATATCCCGGCGCTGATTGGCGCGGGCGCGACCGGCCTGTGCGCCAATGCGCGGGTCGGCGCCATGCAACGCGCACTGGCCGAGCGCGTGCTGGGCGCGGCCGGTGTCGTGCGATGGATCGACGACGAGGCGCAGATGGACACGGTGACGGCATTGTCCGCGTCCGGGCCTGCGTATTTCTTTTTGCTGGTGGAAGCGATGGAAGACGCGGCGGTGGACCTGGGCCTGCCGCGCGAAACCGCGCGCGCGTTGGCGGCCCAGACGTGTTTCGGCGCTGGCCGAATGCTGGCCGAGGGCGATGAAACCGCCGCGCAATTGCGCACGCGGGTGACCTCGCCGCAAGGCACCACCCAGGCCGCGCTGGATGTCTTCGCCGCGGACGGATTCCGCGCGCTGGTGGAACGCGCGATGGCCGCCGCAGCACGGCGCGGCGGCGAATTGTCGGCGGCGCTGGACCGGTGAGTAAGGCGAGGAACGAGAACTCGCAAAACGGCACGCCATTTCTTCCCGACCCCTCACCCCAACCCTCTCCCCAGCGGGGAGAGGGAGACAAGCGCGCAGCGCTTGGCGGGTGAGGGGGACACAATGCGGTTTACTCGGCTGCTGCAAAAATGCGACCCTGCGCGCCATGAGCTATTTCGCCAACGCCGCCGCCCTGCTGATCCAATTCGCGTTCGGCGCGATCGTCGCGCTGCTGGCGTTGCGTCTCTTGGCCGAAGCCGTGCGCGCGGATTTCTACAATCCGATCTGCCAGTTCCTTTACCGCACCACCAATCCGGTGCTGACACCGCTGCGCCGCGCGATCCCGAACGTGCGCCGGATCAACCTTGCCGCGCTGCTGCTGGCGTGGATCGCGGAAGTGTTGAAGAACGCATTGCTGTACGCGCTGATCGGTTTGCGGGCATCGCTTCCCGGCTTGTTGTTGTTGGGCTTCGCGGATTTGCTGGATTTTTTCGCGATGCTGTATCTCTTGATGATCTTCGCCTGGGCGCTATTGAGTTTCGTCAGCCTGGACGCGCGGCATCCGCTGATTCCGTTGCTGGGGCGTCTGGTGGAACCAGCGCTGCGGCCGCTGCGCCGGGTGTTGCCGGCGCCCGGCGGCCTCGATCTTTCCCCCGCGCTGGCGATCCTGATCCTGCTGCTGCTGCGGCTGCTGGTGGTCGCGCCCTTGATCGATCTGGGACACAGCATCAGCCTGTGACGCCGCCTCCGCCGCGCCGGAGTATTATTTTCCAAGCCTTGGACAAGTCCATCCCGGACTTGCCAAGGCACGCCGAGTCCGGCACCTGTCCGGACTTGGCTTCGCGATCAAGCACAAGTAGCCAGAGCGTGCTTGACTCGCGTGCGAGCCTTTCATGGCTCGCATTCCCAAATCGATATGGAGGATCGTTCGATGAAAACCTCCCTGCGCATCGCCTTCGCCAGCGCCACGCTGATCGCGTTGATGATGCTGATGCCGCGCGCCGCGGCGGCCGGACAGAGCCAGCGTTTCGGTCATTACATCGTCTATTACAGCGCGATCTCCACCGACCTGCTCACCCCGGAGGTGGCCAACGCCTATGGTTATCAGCGCTCCAGCCACAAGGGCCTGGTCAATATCGCGATCAAGCGCGACGCCGGCAACGGTGTCGAACAAGCCGTCGCGGGCAAGGTCGATGGCAGCGCGGTCAACCTTTCCGGCCAGCGCGTGCCGGTGGAGTTCAAGGAGGTCAAGGAAGACGACGCGGTGTATTACCTCGGCACGTTTCCAATCAGCGGCAGCGACACGCTGCGTTTCGATCTGACGGTCACCCCCACCGGCGATACGCCGCACAAATTGGTTTTCAGCCGGGATTACGTGATCGATTGAAAGCCCCTCTCCCGCCGGGAGAGGGGTTGGGGTGAGGGTACGGTCTTGATGACCGCAACCCGAATTACGGACCCTCACCCGGCGCTACGCGCCACCCTCTCCGATGGGAGAGGGATCAAGCTTGTGCGCCCACTCGCTAATTGCGGCGTGCAGCGCGTCCAGGCCATCGAATAGCGCGGCCGGGCCGGGTTGCAGGATGATCGGCGATTTGATTTCGCGCAATTGGCCGGCGCGTACCGCGGGGGTCGCGTCCCAACCGGGCCGCGCGGCCATTTTCTCGGGGCGGAATTTCTTGCCGCACCACGAAGCCAGGATCAAATCGGGCTTACGGCGTACAACTTCCTGCGCGTCGACGATGATGCGCCGCTTCGCGAGCGAGTGTTCCGCCAGTTCCGGAAACACATCATCGCCGCCGGCGATGCGGATCAACTCGGCCACCCAGCGGATGCCGGAAATCATCGGCTCGTCCCATTCCTCGAAGTACACGCGCGGCCGGCGCGGCAGCTTCGCGGCGCGTTCGCGTACCTGGTCGATGTGCGATTCGGCTTTCCGCGCGTAATCCTCCGCTTTTTCAGGCACGCCGACCAGCGCACCCAGCCGCCGGATGTAATCGAGAATCCCGGCGACCGAACGGTGATTGCTGATCCACACCTCGACGCCCGCGGCGATCAATTCGCGCGCGATGTCGGCCTGGATATCGGAAAAACCGATTACGAAATCCGGTCGCAGTTTCAATATCTCGCCGATCTTCGCGCTGGTGAACGCGGAGACTTTGGGTTTTTCTTTTCTGGCGAGCGGCGGGCGTACAGTGAAGCCGGAAATGCCGACGATGCGATCCTGTTCGCCGAGCGCATACAGCACTTCGGTTGGCTCTTCGGTGAGACAAATTATCCGCTGAGGGCCGCTCATGCATGATGAACCTGGAGGCGATGAATTATTTTGTGTTCGTCGCCCCGGCGCAGGCCGGGGCCTAGTGGCGATACACCTTGTTCGAGCGTGGTCGCCACTGGATTCCGGCCTACGCCGGAATGACGAGCAAAATCGAATGACGTTTCTCTCAGTGACCAATGACCGTCGCGGTCAGCTTGCGCTGATGCGGCCGCGTGCGGTGCTCCCACAGATACACGCCCTGCCAGGTACCGAGCGCGAGTTTGCCGCCATGCACCGGGATCGAGACGCTGACGCCGGTGAGGATCGAACGGATATGCGCCGGCATGTCGTCCGGGCCTTCGGCGTCGTGCTGAAACAAGGGATCGCCATCGGGTATCAGGCGCGCGAAAAAGCGTTCCAGATCCGCGCGCACTTGGCGATCGGCGTTCTCGCCGAGCAGCAGCGAACAACTGGTGTGGTGCGTGAACACGTGCGCGAGACCCGTTTGGATGCCGCTGGCCCTCAACGCCTCGCTCACCTGCTCGCCGACATCGGTGAAGCCACGGCCGGGCGTATGCACGGTGAAGCCGGCAGCGAAAACGCGCGCGTTGGCCGGGGCGTGGCTCATGGATACAACAACCGCTGTGTCCACTCGCCGTCGCGCAATCGCCAGCAAACGCGCTCGTGCAAACGATGTTTGCCGCCGTACCAGAATTCCACCAGATCGGGGAGAACGCGATAACCGCCCCATTGCGGCGGCCGCGGCACTTCACGGCCTTCGAATTCGCGTTCCCGGTGCGCCGCGCTCTGCTCCAGTGTGGCGCGATCGGGCAGCGTCTTAGACTGATCCGACGCCCACGCACCGATCTGGCTCAAACGTGCACGCGAGGCAAAGTATTCATCGGATTCTTTGGCGGACAGCTTTTCCGCGTGGCCCTCGATGCGCACCTGCACCGGCCTATCGAGCTGCTTCCAGTGCAGACACAATGCGACCTGCGGATGCGCCTCGATCTGGTGGCCCTTGTCGCTGTCGTAATGGGTGAAGAAACAAAAACCGCGTTCGTCGAAACTTTTCAGCAATACCAGCCGCGTCGAGACGCGATCGTCATCGCCCACCGTGGACACGGTCATCGCGGTGGGCTCGGGGTCGCTGCTGCGTTTCGCCGCGTCCAGCAGGTGCTGGAAGGTGCCGAGGATTTCCTGATTCAACATGGATTGACGTACTCAGGATGTGGAATCCCTGCAAACCGTCGCGAGCGAAGGCAGGTTGCACGCCGCCGGAGCGCAGGCACCGGAGTGTACACGTCAGTACATGAGGATGCCGAGTACCGCAGGCGCGCAAGATGCCGAGCGCAGCAGGTTTGCGGAGATTCCTACGCCGGTTCCAATCTATAGCCGTGTTGATAAATCGCCGTCAATCGCAAGCCGTGTTCACCCGATAATTGCAATTTCTTGCGCAGACGGCTGACGTGGGTATCGACGGTGCGGGTGCTGACGCTGGGCCCCAGGTTCCAGATGTTTTCGAGCAACGCATCGCGGCTGACGATGCGGCCTTGCCGGCGAAACAGATAGCAAGCCAGTTCGTATTCGCGTTGGGTCAGGTCGATTTCCTCGCCATCGATGCTGATGCGCCGACGCCCCCCGTCGATCGCATACGGCGGCACCAGCAGCGATGTTTGCGCATCGCTCTCCGCGCCGCCGCGCCGACGCAATACCGCGCGCACGCGCGCCAGAAGTTCGGCTTGCTTGGGCGGCTTGACCACGTAATCGTCGGCGCCGGCCTGCAGGCCTTCCACGACGTCGCCTTCCTCGCTGCGCGCGGTGAGGAACAGCACCGGCAAATCGGCGTTGGGGGAATGACGGATCCACTCCAGCACTTCCAGCCCGGTCGCGTCGGGAAGGTTCCAGTCCAGCAGCAGCAGATCGACCGCTTCGCTGCCGAGGCGCTTGCGGAATTCGCCGGCGCTGGCAAATACCGCGCAGCGATAGCCGGCCGACTGCAGCCATAGCCGCACCAGTGCGACTTGCTCGGGATCGTCCTCCAGACAACCGATTGTCCATTCGCGTTCGATCATGTCGCGCCCCTGTAACGCGCAGTCATCTCAGTCGACCAGAAAGTTGATGCGCATGTTGACGCGCCACTCTTTGATGGAGCCGTCGTCGTTGGTCGATGCCTTGATCTCGTTTACCCACACGCCCTTGATGTTCTTGACGGTGGTGGCCGCGCGGCTCAAGCCGTGCTTGATGGCGTCCTCGATGCTGGTTCCGGACGATGCGTTCAGTTCGATCACCTTGGTTACTGACATGACAATGTCTCCTTTGGCTGCTTGACCCGCTTCCCGCCGGCGACAAGCGCGCCGGCTTGCACACCATGCAGCAAACCCGCGGCGGGTTCAACCGACAAACTGAACCGCTTCGCCGGGCTGGTAGCATTCGCGCATGAATCCGTCGCATAACCTGTTCCTGATCGGCCCGATGGGCGCCGGCAAGACCACCCTCGGCAAACGGCTGGCCGCGCACTATCGCCTGCCGTTCATCGATCTGGACGCGCAGATCGAGGCGCACACCGGCGCGGGCGTGCCGCTTATTTTCGATATCGAGGGGGAACCCGGGTTTCGCCGCCGCGAGGCCGCGCTGCTGGACGAAAGCAGCGCGCGCGACGGCGTGGTGCTCGCCACCGGCGGTGGTGCGGTGCTCGATCCTGGCAATCGCGAATTGCTGCGCAGGCGTGGTTTCGTGGTGTGGCTGCGGTTCGATGTCGAACAACAATTGCAGCGCCTCGCGCGCGATCGCCAGCGTCCGTTGCTGCAAACCGCGGATCGCCGCGAGCGGCTCGAAGCGATGGCGATCGCGCGCGATCCACTGTACGGCGAGATCGCTGATCTCATCGTGCCGGCGCAGATGCATGCGCCCTCGCGTGCGAGTGAACAGATTGCGGTTTTACTGGACACTCATTGGTCGCGGCCGTCACGGACGGCGACCGCATGAGTGTCACCCGCGAAATCGAGGTGGGCCTTGGCGAGCGCTGTTATCCGATCCGGATCGGCGCCGGCCTCCTTTCCGATGCTGCCCTATTCGGCGAGGCCATGCGTGTCGGCATTCGCGGGAGGCACGTTCTGCTGGTCAGCGACGACAACGTTGCGCCGTTGTATGCGCAGCGGCTGCGCGATGCGCTTGCTGTTTGCCCTCTCCCAGCGGGAGAGGGTGGCGCGCATGCGCCGGGTGAGGGTGAGGCAGGATGCCGAACGGAAAACGCGCCAAGGATGGCGGATCGTGGAACTGAGCCCTCATCCCTTCCCCTCTTCCGAAGGGAGCCGGGTTCATTGCATATCGCAACGCTGGTTTTACCCGCTGGCGAAGCGCACAAGAATCTGGATGCGATATCACGCATTTTCGACGCGCTGGCGGCGCTCGGCGCCACCCGCGATGCCTGCATCATCGCGCTCGGCGGCGGCGTGGTCGGCGACATCGCGGGTTTCGCCGCGGCCTGCTGGATGCGCGGCATCGATTTTATCCAGATGCCGACCACCCTGCTGGCGATGGTGGACTCGTCCGTCGGCGGCAAGACCGGCGTGGATCACGCCGCGGGCAAGAACCTCATCGGCGCCTTCCACCAGCCACGCGCGGTGATCGCCGATCTTTCCACGCTGGCCACTTTGTCAGACCGCGAATTCGTCGCCGGCTTCGCCGAGGTCATCAAGACGGCATGCATCGGCGACGCGACTTTTTTCGCCTGGCTCGAACAAAACACGGACGCATTGCTGGCGCGCGACGCGGACGCGTTGACGCACGTCATCGCTACCTGCTGCTGTTTCAAAGCCGGCGTGGTCGAGCGCGACGAGCGCGAGCAACGCGAGCGAGCGCTGTTGAATTTTGGCCACACTTTCGGTCACGCGATCGAAACCGAATCCGGCTTCGGCGCGCTGCTGCACGGTGAGGCGATCGCGATCGGAATGGTGCTCGCGGCAAGTCTGTCACAACAGTTCGGGATGGCAAAGGAACCCGATACGCAAAGGCTTTGCGCGTTACTGCAGCGTTTCGGATTGCCAACCGTAATGCCTGCCGGCACCGATGCCGATGCATTGCTCGCGCATATGCGCCTCGACAAAAAAAACCGCGCGGGTTCGCTGCGCTTGATCCTGTGGCGTGGCATCGGACGCGCGGGGATCGTCGAGGACGTGGAAGATTCGAAGATAATTGAAATTCTGGGAACGCGGAGACGATAAAAAATCGTCATTCCGGCCATGGATTGGCCGGAATCCAGTGCCATGGACGGTAAAGCCACTGGATTCCGGCCTGCGCCGGAATGACGAACAGGGGCTGCAAGGTGCCTTGCATATGTTGCCCTGATCTTGTTTTCGATACTGATAGATAGAAGTCGCGCAAACGGCGCAGCTTCGGATTCATCGACCGTGTACACCATAGAATATCTACCTCAGGAAGCTTCTCCCCTTACATGCGCGTCTACCTGCAATCCCTCACCGCCAGCAAAGCCGCACCGCGCTACTACCAGCTCGCGCTGGAGCAGGACCTGCTCGGCGGCTGGACGCTGTACCGCGAATGGGGCGCGCAAGGCGGACGCGCAACGCTGAAACGCGAGGTGTATCTGCAACGCGATGACGCATTGGCCGCATTCGAGCACGCCCGCGACATACAACTGAAGCGCGGCTTCAAGCAGATGTTCGCGCAGGGGTTCGAGAATCCGCATGGCTGACGATCCGCAAAAATCGCAACGCTTCCTGCGCGCGTTGCGACGCGAGCCTGTCGACACCACGCCAGTGTGGATCATGCGCCAGGCCGGGCGCTATCTGCCGGAATACCGCGCCACCCGTGCGCGCGCCGGCAGTTTTCTGATGCTAGCGCAAACGCCGGAACTGGCCTGCGAGGTCACGCTGCAGCCGATCCAGCGCTTCGATCTGGATGCCGCGATCCTGTTCTCCGACATTCTCACCGTACCCGATGCGATGGGGCTGGGTTTGCATTTCGTCGAAGGTGAAGGGCCGAAGTTTGCGCGTCCTGTACGGACTGCCGCCGACATCGACCGGCTCGGCATGCCCGATCCGGAAACGTCACTGCGCTATGTGATGGATGCGGTACGGCTGATCCGCCGCGAATTGAACGATCGTGTGCCGCTGATCGGTTTCGCCGGCAGCCCGTGGACGCTGGCGTGTTACATGATCCAGGGCGAAGGCTCGCGAGACTTCGCGCGGGTCAAGGCGTTCGCGCTGGACGATCCGGCGATGATGCATCGTCTGCTCGACATCAACGCGCACGCGGTGGCGGCGTATCTTGCCGCACAGGCCGCCGCCGGTGCGCAGGCGCTGATGGTGTTCGACACCTGGGGCGGGTTGTTAAACCCGCCGATGTTTATCGAGTTTTCGCAGCGCTATCTGGCGCAGATTGCCGCATTGCTGCGAGAAGACTCGAACGCACGCAATGTCCCATTGATTCTGTTCTCCAAAGGCGCGAATGCGCACTTGGAAGGCCTCGCAGACAGCGGCTGTGCAGCGCTGGGGCTGGACTGGACGATTTCGCTGGAAGATGCGCGCCGTCGCGTCGGCGATCGCGTCGCGCTGCAGGGCAACCTCGATCCTTCCCTGCTGCTTGCATCGCCCGAAGTGATCCGCCGCGAAGTGCGCCGTGTGCTCGACGACTTCGGCCCCCATCCCGGCCACTTGTTCAACCTCGGCCACGGCATCACGCCGAACGTCGATCCGGAAAACGTGCGCGTGCTGGTGGATGCGGTGCATGCAACGGGCACGCAATCCTGATTCGGTCAGTGTTGCAAAACGCGCCCGCGTCGCTCTACCACGCGGCGGCGATTGAAATGGAAATAGATCAGGATGCTGACCACGGCGGCATACGCGCACCACACCGACGTGAAAGCGTAATGCTTGAGCCATAACACCACCAGCACGCCGATCAGATTCACCGCACCGAGCGCGATGATGTAGCGATAACCCGAGAAAAAAAGCGAACCGCAGGTCGCGAACACATAGAGAGCGGCGATCAACAGGTGATTGGTGCCCGGATTCCTGTAGACCACGCTGTGGCCTTCCACGTAAATCGCTGTCGGAAACTTCAGCAACGCCCACAGTTGGTAAAGCGTGAGTCCGGCACCGATTGCGAGGAACGGCAGGATTAACAGCCGCCGCCCGCGCCCGGGCTCGATCAGCCAGATGCCAAGGGGAATCAGCAGCGTCAACAAACCCTGCGCGTAAAGCATGTATAAAAATCCCCACGGTCTCAGGCCGCCCAACGCGTGATCGCCGCTCAATCCCAGCCAGACCGCGCCTTCCGCGAACTGATGCAGCGCGAACAGCAATGGGATCGATGCAAACAGCCATTCGTTGCGGTGCTCGCTGCGCGCAAGGGTCGCACTGCTGGTGAAACTGGCGGTTGCGGAAAAACACATGACGCTGATCTTCAGGACATTCGGGGCCTGCGGTCAAGGAATCGCTTTGGTCGTCGAGGCGAGTCACCCCAACCCTCGTCATTCCGGGGCCGTCCCGGCTTCATCGGGATGGAACCCGGACTTTGTCCGTAGACAGCCACAGAATGACGAAAGGAGGAAGGATGATTGCTGGGCGCGCTCGTGATGTGGGTCAAGGCATCGCCTTGGCGGTGGTGGTGGTCGGCAGGCCGACCTTGCGGCAGAACGCGGCGAAGCGCGGGTCGTGTTCATAGCGCAGGATGAACGGGTCGTAGAGCAGTAGCTGGATGCCCGGATCGCGGCTGGCCCAGGCGCGCTCCAGCCACGCGAACATCTGGTCCGGGTCACGGCGGAGCGCGTAAACTTCGGCGATCTGGTACGGCGCGATATCGGCCTGTGTGTCGATCAGGTGCTTGAGCGCCGCGCCGGCGGCGGCGCGGTTGGCGCCGATCTGCGACGCCAGTGCCAATGCCTCATCCTGCCACACTCCCGGCGGCTCCGTCTGCGCCGCGGCCAGCGCGGCCTTGGCATCAGCGCGCTGGATTTCGATGACTGCCAGTTGCTCGTGCTGACCCACTGCTGCCGGTTGCAGCTCGATCGCCTTGCGGATCGCCGTCTTCGCTTCGTCGAAACGGCCGAGGGCGGACAGGTAGGTCGCCAGCCAGTTGTACCAGATCGCATGCAACGGATCGGTAGCCAAGGCCTGCCGGGTCAGCGCGACCGCCTGATCCGGATGCCCCAGCGTCGCCAGCAGATTACCGAGGTTGAACAAACTTGCCCCGTCGTTCGGCGCCAGTTGCACGGCGCGCTGGTATTCCGCCTGCGCGCCGGTCCAGTCGAAATCGGCGTTGAACATTACATTGCCGCGCGCGCCATGTGCCGCCGCCAGATTAGGGTTCAGCGCCAATGCGGTATTGGCCGCCGCGCGCGCTTTCGTATACGCCTGCTGAGCATCCTGTCCGCCGAAAAATCCCCCGGCCATCCCGGTCCACGCGTACGACAGCTCGGCCCAGGCCAGCGCGTAGTGCGGATCGTCCTTGATCGCCGCCTGGTATTGCGCGATCGCCCGGCGCTCATCGGCTTCGGTGTTGCGTGCGTCATAGAACTTGCCCTGCAGGTACGCGGTGTAGGCGGTGAGGTTGCCGCTGGGTGGGCGATCGCTTTGCACCACCGCGCCACCGCTCTCCATCAGCTTCGCCTGCAAGGCGCCGGCAACGGCGTGGGTGATGTCGTCCTGCAGCGCGAACAGATCCTTGTACGGCCGGTCGTAATGCTGCGACCACAGCGTGCTGGCATCGGCCGTATTGATCAGCTCAGCGCTGATACGCACTTCGTCGCCCTGCCGGCGCACGCTGCCTTCCAGCAGGTGCACCACGCCGAGTTTGGCGCCGATGGTTTGCGCACTGTCCTTGCTGTCGCGGAACTGGAACGCGGAGTTGCGGCCGATGACCTTCAACCCAGCGAACTGCGACAGCGCGGTGATGAAGTCCTCGGACAGGCCATCGGAGAAATACTGCTGATCCTTGTCGCCGCTGTCGTTGGCCAGCGGTAGCACGGCGATGGACTTGAAAGGAATCTTTGCAACAGCCGTGGCGATGGTCTGCGCCGTGGTGACTTGCAAGCCGGCGCCCTTGCGCCAGACGAAGGTGTTGGTCAGCAGCAGCACGATCGCCACCGCCATGACGCCGATGATCCAGAAATCCAGCTTGCGCCCGGTCGAGTGCGCGATCGAATCGCCGGGATCGATTTCGCTCTCGCGCTTCAAACCCTGCGGGGTGAACTCGTAGAACCACGCGAACGCCAGCCAGAACGGAAAGCCGATGATCGCGGCAATCAGAAACCAGCGCGTTGCCCAATCAGGCAATCCGATTGAAGGCCCCAGTTGTGAAATACCCTGCGCCAGCGCCCACACCGCGCCGGCGTACAGCACACCCGCGCGCAACACGTTGCGACGCCGCAACTCGTGCAGGAAACCCGCCTTCAGCATGCCGGTCTTGTCCCCCAGACGATTGCCGAGCGAAATCGCATCGGCCCGCAACACTTGGAATGTTAGCGCCAAAGCGGGCACGATGTGGCGATGGCGCAAATCGCGATTTGGGGGCGCGGTGTCGTGCCCGTACAATCACGTCTCCCCGCAGAACGATCGCATCATCGACGCGCCGCTGCGACGGCGCACGCCGAGCCAGTGTATGGATAAAAGTTTCGACCCCAAGGCAATCGAAGCGAAGTGGTACGCCCGCTGGGAAGCCAGCGGCGCGTTCGCGCCTTCCGGCAGCGGTGAGCCCTACTGCATCCTGCTGCCGCCGCCGAACGTGACTGGCACGCTGCACATGGGCCACGGTTTCCAGCACACGCTGATGGATGCCTTGATCCGCTACCACCGGATGCGCGGCAACGACACGCTGTGGCAGCTCGGTGACGATCATGCCGGCATCGCCACGGAAATGGTGGTGACGCGCCAGCTCGCGGCGCAGGGAATCGCGCGCGCCGATTTGAATCGCGATCAATTCATCGAGCGCGTGTGGCAGTGGAAACGCGAATCGGGCGACAGCATCGAACAAGGCATACGGCGGATCGGCGACTCCGGCGATTGGTCGCGCGCGGTGTTCACGATGGACCCGATGCCTTCGCGCGCAGTGACCGAGGCGTTCGTGCGTCTGTACGAACAAGGTTTGATCTACCGCGGGCAGAAACTGGTCAACTGGGATCCGGTATTGAAGACCGCGATCTCCGATCTGGAAGTGGTCAGCACGGAAGAAGACGGATTCCTGTGGTCGATCCGCTACGACGTGATCGATCCGCGGCCGGGCGAACCCGATCATCTGGTGGTCGCCACGACGCGCCCGGAAACCATGCTGGGCGACGTCGCGGTGGCGGTGCATCCGGACGACGAACGCTACACCTCACTCGTCGCGAACAAGCGTCGGTTGCGATTGCCGCTGACCGGACGCGAAATTCCGGTGATCGCCGATGATTACGTCGATCGCGAATTCGGCACCGGCGCGGTCAAGGTCACGCCCGCGCACGATTTCAACGACTACGCGATTTGGCAACGACACGCTCCCAGCGGCACTTTTGCTCACTTGCCGAATAACGGTCTGTTGAATGTGTTTACTCCATCGGCGCGCATTCTTCATGATCCCGATGGTTGGGTACAAGAGGATCGCGTGTCGATTAAAAACTTGAATTACCGCGGCGACAGCGACACAGGTGCGGACATTGCAAAAACCGCGCTTGAAGCTGTCGAAAGTGCATTGACAGAGAGTCCAATCCTAGAGTCGATACCAAATCAATATCGCGGTCTTGACCGCTACGACGCGCGCAAAACAGTTCTCGCCGATCTCGACGCGCAAGGACTGCTGGTCGAATCCAAACCGCACAAATTGATGGTGCCGCGCGGTGATCGCACACAACAGGTGATCGAACCGTACCTCACCTGGCAGTGGTTCGTGAAGATGGATGGGTTCGCGAAACGCGGGCTGGAACTGGTCGAAAGCGGCGCGGTGAAGTTCGTTCCGGAGAATTGGACATCGACCTATCGCCATTGGCTTTCCAACATCCAGGACTGGTGCATCAGCCGTCAGTTGACGTGGGGGCATCGCATCCCGGCTTGGTACGACGCGCAGGGCGGTGTCCATGTCGGCCGTGACGAGGCGGAAGCTCGCGCGCTTGGCGGACTCGGCAGCGAGGTCGCTCTCACGCAAGACCACGACGTGCTAGAAACCTGGTTCTCCTCCGCGCTGTGGCCGTTCTCGACGATGGGTTGGCCCGACGAAACCGCGATGCTCGAACGCGGCTACGACAAATACCTGCCCAGCAGCGTGCTGGTCACTGGCTTCGACATCATCTTCTTCTGGGTCGCGCGGATGATCATGCTGACCGATCATTTCAGCGGGCGCTTGCCCTTTCGCGAGGTCTATATCCACGGACTCGTGCGCGACAAGGACGGGCAGAAGATGTCCAAGTCCAAGGGCAACGTGCTCGATCCGCTGGATCTGATCGACGGCATCAGTCTCGACGCGCTGCTCGCCAAACGCACGGCAGGATTGATGCAGCCGCAGATGGCGAAAAAGATCGAAGCGGCCACGCGCAAGGAATTTCCGGATGGCATCCCGGCGTTCGGCGCGGATGCCTTGCGCTTCACCTTCGCGGCATTGGCGGGACCTGGGCGCGATATCAAATTCGATCTGGAGCGCTGCGAGGGCTACAAGAATTTCTGCAACAAGCTGTGGAACGCGGCACGGTTCGTGTTGATGAACATTGAACCCTTCTCCCCTCGGGAGAGGGGCAGGGGTGAGGGTCCGGGCGAAGCTCAATGGGCCGGTACTAACGAACCCTCATCCGGCGCTACGCGCCACCTTCTCCCGGAGGGAGAAGGAAAACAGCCCGCCACCGAAGCCGAGCGCTGGATCCTGACGCGCTTGCATCGCACGCTCGCGGAAGTCGAGACACAATTCGCCGCCTATCGTTTCGATCTCATCGCGCAGGCGTTGTACGAATTCACCTGGAACGAATTCTGCGACTGGTTCGTCGAATTGGCGAAACCGGCGCTCAATGGCAACGACAAGGGCGCGGCGGAATCCACGCGCCGTACATTATTGGTCGTGCTGGACGCGCTGCTGCACGCGCTGCACCCGCTGATCCCGTTCGTCACCGAGGAAATCTGGCATGAGGTTGCGCCGAAACTCGGCCCTTCGACCGGGCTCAGGACAGGAATCGACGGCAACGAATTGTTGATAACGCAAGCGTATCCGCTCGCCTCTGATTTCGCGATTGACGCGCAAGCCGAGCGCGACATCGAATGGCTGCGCGCGCTGTTGTCGGGCGTGCGCCGGATTCGTGGCGAGATGGACATCCCGCCGGGCAAGCAAATTCCGCTGTTGTTTGCAGCCGGCGATGCCAGCGACCGCCCGCGCGCGCAAACATTTTCCGCATCCATCGCGTTTCTGGCGCGCGTCGCGTCGCAGCGTTGGCTGGAACCCGCGGAAACCGAACCGGCTTCGGCGATTGCGGTGATCGGCGATATGCGCGTTCTGATTCCGCTGGCGGGCTTGATCGACCTCGACGCCGAACGCGCGCGCCTGAAAAAAGAAATCTCGCGAATCGAGTCGGAAAAGAAAAAATCGGAAGGGAAACTCGGCAACGCCAATTTTGTCGCCAACGCGCCAGCCGAGGTGGTCGAACAGGAGCGCGCGCGTTTGAACGGCTGGAGTGTGCAGCTCGATGCATTGCGCGATCAAGCGTTGCGTCTCGCGACTGCATAACAGTTCTCGTCATTCCGGCCCTTCGACAAACTCAGGACAGGCCGGCCTTCGGACGAGCCGGAATCCAGCGGCTCTTCCCTCCATGGGTCTGGATGATGTTGCCTTCCTTGGCTCTGGATCCCGACCATTCCCCTGGCCGGGATGACGAGCAAAAAATTACGCGTGGATCGTCACCCTTGCGAACTCGGAAACAACTCCATCGCCATCACGATCGCATCCTCGCGGCCGCGGCGCGCCGGATAGTAATTCGGACGGCGCCCGATCTCGTTGAAACCGGCGCGTTCGTACATGCCCTGCGCCGCCACGTTGGACGGACGCACTTCGAGGAATACACGATGCGCGCTGTGCCAGCGGGCGAGATCGAGCAGGCGATACAGCAGACGCCCACCGTGGCCGTGGCCCTGCTCCGCCGGCGCCACGCACAGATTCAGGATATGCGCCTCGTCGGCACCGGTCGACAGGACGCCGTAGCCGATCACGCCGTGATCCGACTCCAGCACCCAGCACTTGTGCCCGGCGTCGAGGCAATCGCGGAAAATATGCTGCGACCACGGAAATTCGTAGGCCGCCGCTTCGATTGCCGCGACCGCGGCCAGATCTGTGCGCAGCATCGGCCGGAATTGCGGCAACGCCGTGACGACGACGGCAACCATTTCAGCCGCTCCCCGCCTCGCGCACGAGACCTTGCAACATCTCCCATAACGCGCGTTTGCGCGTGCGATCGGCGTGCAGCGTGGCCAGCGCGTCGACCCGCAACACACGCGCTTCCTCAATCGTTGCCGGCACTTCGACATCACCGAACGCCAGCACGCGCACGCATTCATCGCGTTCGGCATCGGCGATCCGCACGCATTGCATTCCCAGTTTGCTGATCGCCTCGGTGAGTTTGGCGGACAACTCGGCCAACTCCGGCCGGTGCAGTTCCATGCTCGCGCGCGCCAACGCAATACGATTGCCATGGCGTGCCGATGACGACGCCGTGCCGGCGAGCACCGCGGGTGCGTTCTGCGAACCGCCGGCAATCGGCTCGACAGTGGCCGCTGCATCATTGCGCGCTCGCAGGCGCAGCGGCGTGATGCCCAGCGCGCGCAGCGTTTGCGATCTCGAAAGCACGACAACGGGTGCGGCGGTCATCGCGTCATCCCGCCGGCGGATGCCGGCGGCTGGCGCGCAGGCGCCGGCGCGAATTGCGGTGGCGCAGCCCCCACAACGTCAGCACCGGCCCGGACAGCACATATATCGTGGCGATGATCAGCAGCACAACGGCGGTGTTCAACGCAAGCGCCACCACGATCAACACCGCCAGGATGATCCACACGAACGGCACCTTGTCGTGCCGCGGCCACGCCTTGAAACTGAAATAACGCACGCGGCTGACCATCAACAGGCCGGCGACGATCGCCAGGATCGGCGTGAAAAAACACAACCACGCGCCTTCAATATCGGCGTTGCCCATTGCCCATACGAACGACATGCACAAGCCGGCCGCGGCGGGACTCGCAAGCCCCTGGAAGTAGCGCTTGTCGGCGACGCCGACCTGGGTGTTGAAACGCGCCAGCCGCAGCGCCGCGCACGCCGCGTACAGAAAGGCCGCCGCCCAGCCGAGCTTGCCCCACAGCACGCCGTAATCCCTGAGGTATTGCAACGACCACGTGTACAACACCAGGGCCGGCGCCAGCCCGAAGCTCACCAGGTCCGAGAGCGAATCGTATTGCACACCGAATTCGCTTTGGGTGCCGGTCAAGCGCGCCACCCGGCCATCCATGCCGTCCAGCAGGCCGGCCACGAACACGGCAATCGCCGCATCGGTGAAATCGCCGCCGATCGCGGCGACGATCGCGTAGAAACCGGCGAACATCGCGCCGGTGGTGAACAGGTTCGGCAACAGATAGATGCCGCGGCGTGGCGGACGTACCGGCGAGGGCGTTTGGTCGGTCATCCGTGTTTCTGCTGCTCGAGTCGGTAAAATCTGAACCGGACACAAGTGTAAACCATCGCCGCGCTTGTGCCGCCGGCGTTGTGGTGTTATCCAGTGTCCATCCCGTATCGACGCGCGGCCGCATCCGCGCCTTTTTTGGAGAATCGCCATGCCGCGCCTCATGTCCGCCGTGTTTGCCGTCGCCGCACTCGCTCTGGCTGCGTCGGCGGCCAATGCCCAGGTCTACAAATGGAAGGACGCCAGCGGCACCACGCATTATTCCGACCAGCCGCCGGCGGGTGCGAAATACGAAAAGGTGCAGGTCAACAGCAATGTGTCGACGCCGGTCACGGCGCCCTCCAGCGCTGCGGCCACCGCAGACGCGAGCACGGCGGCAGCCAAACCGGCGCCAGCTGCGGGCAAGGTCACCGATACGCCCGGCAATCGCGCCAAGCTGTGCAATGATCTCGGTAGCAATATCGCACTGCTCAACAGCCAGCAGCCGTTGACGATCGGCGACAGCGGCGCACAGAAATCGATTAGCGACGACGAACGTCGCCAGCAACTGGCGACCGCGCAGGCGCAGCAGAAGCAGTATTGCGCCGGCGGCTGATTCGGTTTTTCCCCGCTCGTCATTTCGGCGCAGGCCGGAATCCAGTGGCTTTGTGTTTGATTATGCGGGACCGTCACAAGATTTTCCGGCTTCCGCTCCCAAGCGAGCGGGCTACTTTTGTTTTGGCAAAAGGAGCCAAAACCATTGCGCTTGGACGCGATGGTCTCGGCAACATCGTGTTGCCAATGAAACGAACGGCAGGTATTCATCCCTGAAGCGCTTCCCGGCCCGCACATCCATGTGCGCGAACATACGTCGCTTGCTTCGCCGTTCGGCTGCGCTTCTCGGCATCGCGTACAGCGCGCATAGCTCTCTCAAGACGGCCATCCATGGCCTGCGCTAGCGCAAACGACTTGCGCCCTGCTCCCTGCACCCTGCTCCCGTTACAATCCCTCGTTAGCCACCAGATTGATTGCTTCATGCGTCTCTCGAAATTCCACCTCGCCACCACCCGCGAGGCGCCAACCGACGCGGAGATCGCCAGCCACCAGTTGATGCTGCGTGCGGGCATGGTCCGCAAACTCGCCGCCGGCATCTACACCTGGGCGCCGCTGGGATTGCGCGTATTGCGCAAGGTCGAGGCGATCGTGCGCGAGGAGATGCAAGGCGCCGGCGCGATCGAATTGCTGATGCCTTCGATCCAGCCGAAAGAGTTGTGGGACGAATCCGGCCGCTGGGACAAATACGGCCCGGCGCTTCTGAAAATCCGCGATCGCAAGCAGGCGCAATTCTGTTTCGGCCCCACCCACGAAGAGGTGATCTGCGAATTCGCCCGCAACGAGTTGCGCAGCTACAAGCAATTGCCAGTGACGTTTTTCCAGATCCAGACCAAATTCCGCGACGAGATCCGTCCCCGTTTCGGCGTGATGCGTGCGCGCGAGTTCCTGATGAAGGATGCCTACTCGTTTCACCTGACGCAGGATTCGGTGGATGAAACCTACAAGGCTATGTACGAGGCCTACGCGCGCATCTTCACCCGGCTGGGCCTGAAGTTCCGCGCGGTGGCCGCCGACAGCGGCGCGATCGGCGGCGACGTCAGCCACGAGTTCCAGGTGCTGGCCGATTCCGGCGAGGATGCGATCGCGTTTTCCGATCAGTCCGATTACGCGGCGAATGTGGAACTCGCCGAAGCCATCGTGCCGGAGGTGATCCGGCCTGAACCTTCGCAATCATTGACGCGCGTGGAAACGCCGACGCAGAAAACCATCGCCGAGGTGTCGGC
>JBDTBW010000054.1:0-15773 GCA_039923855.1 Rhodanobacteraceae bacterium
ATATCCAGGAAGGCGTGGGGCCGCTGTCGGTGTGCCAGGCCGATCCCAGTTGCGTGCCGATCAATCTGTTCGGTGGCCCCGGCACGCTCACGCCGGACATGTTGAACTACATCCAGTTCCACGAGCACGACACCAGCCATCAGGCGCTGGGGGTGTTCACCGCGAACCTTTCCGGCGACCTGTTCAAGTTGCCGGCCGGCCCGCTCGCTTTCGCCACCGGTTATGAATACCGGAATCTCTCCGGCAACTATCAGCCGGACGCGATCATCGTCGCGGGCGAATCCAATGGCGTGCCGTCGAAGCCGACTTCAGGCAGTTACAACGTCAACGAGTTTTACGTCGAATTGAATGCGCCGCTGCTGGCGGACATGGCGTTCGCCAAGCACCTTGACCTGAGTTTGGCCTCGCGCTATTCGAATTATTCGACCTTCGGCTCCACCACCAACAGCAAGCTCGGTTTCCGCTGGCAGTTGAACAACGATCTGACCTTCCGCGGCACCTATGCGCAAGGCTTCCGCGCGCCGTCGATCGGCGAGTTGTTCGGCACCTTCTCGCGCTTCGATGCAACGCTGCAGGATCCCTGCAATGGCGCGACCGGCCAGTTGGGCGCCAACTGCATGGCGCTGGGCGTGCCCAATCCCGCCACCTTCGCGCAATCCAACTCGCAGATCTCGGTACTCACCGGCGGCAACTCGGCGCTGCAGCCGGAAAAATCGAGGAACACGACCTTGGGCGGCGTATACAGCCCGTCCTGGGCCGAGAACACGGCGTGGTCGCGCAAGCTCGATTTCGAACTGACCTACTACCGCATCACCGTCAACGATGCGATCCAGGCCAAGGACGCGCAGACCCTGCTCGACCGTTGCGCTCAGACACTGGATCCGGCGTTCTGCAGCCTGCAATCGCGCAACGGCGCGGGCTTCATCGCCTTCCTCAACGACACGCTTGGCAACCTAGGTCGCGTCGAAACCCGCGGCTTCGATTTCGGCGTAACCTGGGCGGGTCCCGAATGGGCGTGGGGCACCTTGGGTGCGAGCTGGCAGAGCACCTATGTCGACAAATACAGCGCGATCGACACCACCACGGGCCTGGCCGAACCGCAGCGGCCCGGCGTGGAAGTCACCGACAGCGGAATCCCGCGCCTGCGTTCGACCCTGCGTGCAACGTGGGCGCTCCGAAACTGGAGCGCAACTTATGCACTGCGCTATATCTCGGCGCTGACCGAGGATTGCGCCGGCGCGGCCGGGTTCCCGATCTGCAACAACGCAAATACCAGCGCGCAATTCCCGGATGGCACGCATCGCCTCGGCGCCACGACTTACCACGATGTCCGCGTAACATGGAAGGTACCGACGCGCTTGAATCTTTCGGTATCCGGTGGCGTCAACAATCTGTTCGACAAGGATCCACCGATCTGCGTATCGTGCTCGCTCAACGGCTACGATGCGTCGAACTACGATTTGCCTGGGCGATTCTGGTACGTCGAGGCCAATCTGAAGTTCTGATCGCCTGATTTCATCGGCGCATTGAAAAAAAACAGGGCCGCGCGATGCGGCCCTGTTTTTATGGTACGGATTCAACGATCGGGTCAATGCCGGCGCGGGCGGTCAGGCAGATGCTTGCGCGGCCGGCAAACGAATCTGCGCCGCCAACGGCAGATGATCGGAGAACGCATCCGGCAGCGTCCACATGCGTTCGACCGCGATGCCGCCGGACACAAGGATGTGATCGATCGCGCGTTGCGGACGCCAACTCGGGAACGTCGGCGGCGGCGCGTGCGGCGCGGCCAACGCGGTGCGCGCTAGCAGCATGCGCAATTCCGCGCTGCCGGGATCGCAATTGAGATCGCCCATCAGCACCACGTTCGGATGGCCGTCCAGCAGTTCCGCGATGAAAGCCAGTTGCCGCGCGCGCGCCTGCGGGCCCAGCGACAAATGCGCAATCGCCACCAGCAACGCGTCGCGCCCAACGCCGTAACGCGCCAGCAGCACGCCGCGCCCGCCCATGCGCCCGGGCAACGGGTAATCCAGCACTTCGCTGGGTTCGACGCGGCTGATCAAACCATTCGCGGAATGCGCGACGTGCGAGATGCGCCGGTTGGGCTGGTGGCTCCAATACGGCAGGCCTGACGCCTCGGCCAGATATTGCGTCTGGTTGAGGAATCCGGAACGCATGCTGCCGGCGTCGGCTTCCTGCAGGCCGATCACGTCGAACTCGGCGATCGCGCGCGCGAGCCGGTCGAGATTGCTGCGCTTGTGCTTGCCCGGCAGCACCGCGCTCCAACTGCGCGTGATGTATTCGTGGTAACGGCCAACGCTGGCGCCGGCGAGAATATTGCAGCTCAGCAGGCGCAGCGTGGCGGGGGCGTCGACGGACGCGGGCAGGGCATTCATGACCATCAAGGCTAGCAGCTATCGTGCCGATGACACGAAAATCGCGCGGGACGCGTTCACTTCGCCGGCGCTTGCGCCTCTTCTTTTTTCACCAGCCAACCGCCCAATCGCGCGAGCTCGTCGTAACTGGCGACATCGGCGCTGCGGTATTCCGCCGCGACCGGCGCATCCGCTGCCGCCGATTGCGCGTGGCCGACGATCAGTGTCGGCGTGGCGTCGATGCCCCAACCCTGTTCGATTTGCTGATCGGTGGCAAGTTGCGCGGTGGTCTGCGGCGAGTTGGCGGCATCCAGGAATTTCGCCCGATCGACACCGTGGCTCGCGTAAAAATCGGCCAGATCGTCGAGCGAGTTCAGCGGGTAATGCTGCAGCATCGCCTGCAACAGCGCATCGTGGGTCTGTTTCAGCACGCCGAGTTGTTTCGCTGTGTAAAACGCGCGGGCAAAAGGTTCCCATGTCTGATTGAACACCGCCGGCATATAGCGAATTTGCACGTCTTTCGGCAACCGCGAGCGCAACTTGTCGAAGTCGGGCGCGAACTCCGCGCAATGCGGGCAGGCATAGGAGAACACCTCCACCATCACGATCGGGCCGTTGGCCGCGGGTTGCCCCGCCGGCGCGATGCGCACGTACTGCTTGCCTTCGCTGAAAGCGGTTGTTTTCGCCGGCGCGGTTTTGTTCGATGGCGTCGGTGCGCTCGGTGTTGCCGCCGGCGCGGGACTCGTTGAGGTCTTGCCGGCGCCGTCGCCGGCCGAACACGCCGCGGTCAGCAGCAAACCCGCAGCGAGCAGCGCCGCGCGCAATGTCGATTGCCGCCCGCTGCGCATCATGGCTTGGTTGCGCCGGCCGCGCGTTCCAGATCGACCAGATATTTGGTCAATTCGACCACTTGCTCGACGCCGCCGGCGGAGGCGACGTCGTAGCGCCACTTGCCATCGAGGATCATGGTTGGCGTGCCGGTCACGCCAAAGGCTTGCACCAGCGCGTCGGCGCGTTTCATTTTGGTGTTCACCGCGAACGAATTGGCGGTGGCGACGAAGTCGGCGGGCTTCACGCCGTACTTGGCGTAAAACTTCGCGATGTCGTTGAGATCGGGTAGCGGATTCTTGAGCCGCCCGGTGGCGGGATCCGCGGTCGCCAGTTCGCCGGTCTGGTGGATCGCCTTGAACATCGCCTCGTGGGCTTTCTCCTCCACGCCCAAGGCTTTGGCGGCGTAATACGCGCGCTGAAACACGGGGAAGTCTTCCGCCGGATTGAACGAGACCGGCAGGTACACCATCTGCGCATCCGCGGGCAGCGACTTTGCGATCTTGTTGGCGTAAGGCAGGAAGCGCCAGCACACCGGGCAGGCGTACGAAAACACTTCGGTAACCTCGATCTTGCCCGGCGTGGACGTCGGTTGCGGGGTGTCGATCCGGAAATAATTCATGCCCTCGACCCATTTGCCGCCGCCGGCAGCGGGGGTCTGCGCGAGTGCAAAGCCGGTCACGGCAAGTAGCAACAGCGAAAGGATCACACGTTTGATCACCACAGTTTCCTCGTTGGAAGGTACGTTATGCGCAGTTTCGATGCGCGCGGCTGAACGAATATCGAAGTTGCCGGTAAATCGCACGCGCGATGAAGGGCCACCAATCTTTGCTCGTCATTCCGGCGTAGGCCGGACTGCGTTTGCAGGATAGCAAACGCGAACGGCGCAGCCGGCCTGCAAGGTGAGCGCCATGGACGGCGCGAGTAATCCAGTGGCGACAACCCATGAATGTGCCGCTTCGCCACTGGGCCCCGGCCTGCGCGGGGGTGACGATTTTGCAATTTCCGATCCTTCGCTACAAAGCTCAATGCTTGCTCGAAGCGCTGGCCGGTTTCGTTGCGGTGGAGGCAGACGCAGGCATCGTCGCGGTCGACGCGGCGGCCGGTTGCGCGCCAGTCGTTGCTGCGGCGGGTATTGCAGCCGATGAGGCCGCCGCGGGCGCGGGAGCTCCCGGTCCGGCGGTGGCGTCGCCCGGCTGCGCGGTATGCAGCCCTTCGACATAGCTGGATACCGCGGCGATGTCGGCGGCTGTCAAACGCTTGGCGATCGTTGGCATAATCTGCGCGTGGGGGTCGCTGCCCCAGGTCGTGCCGTCGTGCCAGGCCTGCAGCGTTTTCTGTACATAGTCGGCATGCTGGCCGGCCAGTTGCGGATAGATCGCACCAGGATTGCCGTGGCCGTCCGGCCCGTGGCAGGCCATGCAAGCGGGGATATTGCGTGAGGGGTCGCCCTCGCGGAACAGCTTGCCGCCGGCGACCGCGAGCGTCTGGTCGGCCACGCCCGGCAACGATTTCTTGGTCGCGAAATAGGCGCCGATGTCGTGCATGTCCTGTGGCGACAAGGGCGCCGCCATGCCGGACATGATCGCGTTGAGTCGCGTTCCGCTCTTGAAGTTCATCAGCTCGCGGACGATATATTCTTCGTTCTGACCGGCGAGTTTCGGATATTGCGCGTCGGTCGAATTGCCATCGATGCCGTGGCAGGCGCCGCAGGCCGCGGCCTTGCCCTGACCTGTGCTCGCGTCGCCGGGCCTGATCGGGATTTTTCCCAACGCCGCGAGCTGCTCGGCGGCGCCGGCAGTGGAAGCGGCAGCCGGCGCCGGGCTTGAGGCCGATACCGGGGCGACGGGCAGGGCGGCGGAACTGGCAGCGGCTGGCTTGGGCGACATCCTGGTAACCGCAGCTTCGCCGACGACATGCGTTTTATGCGCTGGCTGCGCGGAGGCCACGCAGGCCACGGCGAGCACGGCGGCCGAGGCAAACCCTTGCCGGATACCCATACAATCTTTCTCCCGCTCGAGACGGATGCCGGCGATACTGCGCGGCTGCAAACCGCGCGATTATCGCCGTACCCGCAAAAGCGGTCAAACCCGAGCGCTCGCATGCCCGAGTCTCCAAATCCCTTGCGCGGCGCGGCGTTCGCACTTGCGGCGCACACGCTGGATCAATTGCCCGCCGATGCCGGCGGCGAGATCGCCTTCGCCGGGCGTTCCAACGCCGGCAAGTCCAGCGCCTTGAACGCGCTGGTCGGGCACGGATCGCTGGCGCGCACGTCCAAGACACCGGGCCGCACACAGCAGCTAGTGGTGTTCAACCTGCCCGATGGCCGGCGTCTGATCGACTTGCCCGGCTACGGTTACGCCAAGGTGCCGGCGGCCATGCGCGAGCATTGGCGCGAAACCATCGATGCCTATTTGCGCACCCGCCAATCCTTGCGCGGGCTGGTTCTGATTTCCGACATCCGGCATGCGTTGAAGGAATTCGATCAGCAGATGCTGGCGTTCTGCGCGGCGATCCGATTGCCGTGCGTGGTCTTGCTGAGCAAGGCCGACAAACTATCGCGCGTGCAGGCTGCGGCCGCGCATCAGCGCGTCGAGCGCGAGATCGCCGCGCAGGGCTGGGCCGCGCGCACGATCCTTTTTTCCGCAACCGCCAGAACCGGCGTGCCGGAAGCGCGCGCCGCGGCGATTGAATTGCTGGGTGGCTGACGCCATTTCGCTGGTCTCTTGCACCTGCGATGATGCGCGTCATGTCCGGTCCCAGCCACGTCGAAAAAACTCCCATCGAACACCGCGCGCAACTCGTGGATTATCTTGCCTCGGGCGGCCGCCCTGCGGAACAATGGCGGATCGGCACCGAGCACGAGAAGTTCGTGTTTCGCACCGACGACCTGCGCGCGCCGGAATACGAAGGCGAACGCGGCATCCGCGCGCTGCTGGAAAGCATGGCGCGCTGTGGTTGGGAACTGGTGCGCGAGCATGACTTTCTGATCGCGCTGTCGCGCGGCATGGCTTCCGTCACGCTGGAGCCGGCCGGCCAACTGGAACTTTCCGGCGCGCCGCTCGAGAACATCCACGAGACCTGCTGCGAGGTGCACGAGCATCTGGAAGATGTGCGCGGCGTCGCGGAAAAACTGGGGCTCGGCATCCTCGGCATGGGCTTCCAGCCGAAATGGACGCGGGAGCAAATGCCGTGGATGCCGAAAGGTCGCTACGCGATCATGCGCGACTACATGCCCAAGGTTGGTTCGCTCGGCCTCGACATGATGAAGCGTACCTGCACGGTGCAGGTGAATCTGGATTTCGCCGACGAGCCGGACATGGTGAAAAAAATGCGCGTGTCGCTGGCGTTGCAGCCGATCGCCACCGCGCTGTTCGCCGATTCGCCGTTCACCGATGGACGTCCAAATGGCTATTTGAGTTATCGCTCGCATATCTGGACCGACACCGATCCCGATCGCACCGGCATGCTGGACTTCGTGTTCGACGACGGCTTCGGCTTCGAGCGTTACACCGATTACCTGCTCGATGTGCCGATGTACTTCGTCTATCGTCACGGCGAATACATCGATTGCGCGGGGCAATCCTTCCGCGATTTCCTGGCCGGCAAATTGCCCGCGCTGCCCGGCGAAAAACCCACGCTGCGCGACTGGTCGGATCATATGACCACCGCGTTTCCGGAAGTGCGCCTGAAAAAATATCTGGAGATGCGTGGCGCCGACGGTGGCCCGTGGAACCGGCTGTGCGCGCTACCGGCGTTCTGGGTCGGCTTGCTCTACGACGATACCGCGCTGGATGCCGCGTGGGATCTCGTAAAAGACTTTTCGATGGAAGAACGCCACGCGCTACGCGACGGCGTGCCGAAATACGCGCTGAAGCTTCCGTTTCGTCATGGAACCTTGCGCGACCTTGCGTTGCGCGCGCTGGAAATCGCCGGCAATGGATTGCAGTGCCGCGCGCGGGTCAACATCAACGGCGCGGACGAAACCATGTTCCTGCAACCGCTGATCGAATTCGCGCAGGCCAACCAGACCCCGGCCGAACGCAAGCTGGAACTGTTCCACGGCCCGTGGCACGGCAGTGTCGATCCGGTGTTTCGCGAGTTTGCGTATTGACGGTCGCCTGCGAGCAGGCGACCTACGCTAGTGGTTTTGATGGAGCGAGCGTGCTCACGATCGTTGTTCAGTAGATCTCTGCCACACAGCACCGCAGGCTGCCGCCCGCCTTCTCGATTTCATCCAGGGGCACCGTACCGATGC
Source organism: Rhodanobacteraceae bacterium (assembly GCA_039923855.1). Classification (GTDB taxonomy): domain Bacteria; phylum Pseudomonadota; class Gammaproteobacteria; order Xanthomonadales; family Rhodanobacteraceae; genus 66-474. Next base: position 7,459 of record JBDTBW010000054.1, read on the forward strand.
GGAAGCCCCATGATTCAAGTGTGGCGCGTTGCGTGTCGTCGAGCGCGGCTTCCGCGCGCGCACTCATCCATACGCGATCGCTGCTCAGGGAAATCGCGTTGCCGGCGTAGGCGTGTTTTTGTTCCGCTGACAGCCAGATCGCGCGATCGTCATGCGCGCGCGCAATCGCACGCGCCGCGGCCGGATCGGCAAAGCCATCCACGGCGATGATCGCCGCGCGTCCGGTCAGCGAAGTCAGCACCACGTTGGTGTGGTATTCGGAAGGCGCCAATTCGAAACAGAACGTCAGGCGCAGACCGAATGCCTTGTGCATCGCGCGTGCGCCTTGCGTGTTGCAACGCTCGCTCAATCCGCAATAGCCGATGCCGCGCGCGCGATCGATCACCAGTGCGCCGGTGAGTTCGGCCACACAATCGGCACGTTGCGAGAGATCAATTTCTTCGTAGCCGAGCACGCCGCGAAAAAATCCGCGGATGTCCGCCCGCGCAGCTTCGGATTGGCGCACTGGATGGCGCATGCGGCCCACGATGAGTCGCCCGGGCGCGGTCGCAAACACGTTATTTGGAAACATCGCATCCGGCATGGCCGCGTCACCCGGAAACACGATGGTAGGCACATCTTCGCGCAAAGCCTGCGCAAGCGCCGCGTGTTGTCCCAGTGCGCGCTGCGCGTCGAACGGCATATCCGTCCGCATATATCGGTTGTCGAACGCGGACTCTGTGGCTAGCCCATTTGCCGCTGGCGCCACCAGAAACGCTGCGCGCGCGGTGACAGGCACATCCGGCGCGAGCGGAAGTTCGGCGAGCGCTTCGAGGAATGCTTCCGGTGATGCGGCAATCATGCTCGTCTTGGTCGAAAGCAGACAGGCCGGCGAGTGCCAGCCCGTCGTAATGTCGTATTGAGTGGTGGAATTACTTCTTGCCCGGCTCCAGCCCGCGATCCTTCTTCATCGCGTCGGTGTTGGGATCGCGGCCGCGCCTGTCCTTGTAGAGCTTGGCTATCTCGACGGTGTGCCGCGCGAGAGGATCATATCGCGGAAGCGGTTGCTGTGGATGCGGGTCTGGCTGGTGCTTTCTCGATCTCGTCCAATGCAACGGGAGTCATCGCGCCAGCAACCGCATCTGCTTGATGCGCGCCGCCGCGCGATGGTCGAAACTCGCGGTGTAGTCGCAGCCGGCAGCTTCGTTGATCCGCGCGAGCAGGGCGTCGGCGAAGTTCGCACCATCGCGATAGCTATCGAGTGCTTGCCAGGCAAGCGCGGGTGACTCGAGGCGGAAGCGGTCAATCTCGAACAGCCGCTGCAGGGTCTCCCCGATCTGTTCGCGGCGATAACCGTAGGTGCTCTCCAATACCCATACCAATTCGCAGAGTACGATCGAGGCGATAAAGCCGGCGCGCTCGGAGGCATCCAGTTTTTGCTCGATGAGACGCGTGGCGAGCACAGCCTGACGCGCGTCGTCCTGCACGACGTAGCGAACCAGCACATTGGTATCCAAACCTATCACCTGCCGGCACGCCGACGGATCGCAGCATCCATCTCGGCGAGCGATACGGGTCGTTTTGGCTTTGGCAGGAAGCCCTTGATGTCGGTGACCTTGCGCGTCGCCGGGCGCAGGATCACCACCTTTTCCTTCACGACAAACTCCAGCCGATCGCCCGGCTGCAGTCGCAGATGCTCGCGCACGTCTTAGGGAATGGTGGTTTGGCCCTTGCTGGTCAAGGTCGCGGTACTCATGATTCCTTACCTCTATTAGTTTTCCTTACTTTATCACAAGGAGCATGAGGGTCAAAAAAAACGGGCCGGCGATGCCGGCCCGTTTCGTTGCAGCGAGCAGGGCTCGCCCCTACTTCTTCTGCGGCTCCAGCCCGCGATCCTTCTTCATCGCGTCGGTGTTGGGATCGCGGCCGCGCCAGTCCCGGTACATCTTGGCAAGATCCTCGGTGTTGCCGCGCGAGAGGATCATGTCGCGGAAGCGGTCTCCATTCGCACGTGTAAGGCCGCCATGCTCGTCGAACCATGCGAACGCATCGTCGGCCAGCATCATGGTCCAGTCATAGGCGTAGTAACCCGCGGCGTAGCCGTTGCCCCAGATGTGCAGGAAGTAGCTGGAGCGGTAGCGCGGCGGCACGTAGCTCAAGTCGACATGGTTGTCCTTGAGCGACTTGGCCTCGAACGCATCCACATCGGCGACCTTCGGCGCGCTCGCAGGCAATGTGTGCCATGACATGTCCAGCAACGCGGCGGACATCGCCTCGGTCATGTCGTAGCCCTTGTTGAACAGTTGCGATTTCTTGAGCTTGTCGACCAAAGCCTGCGGCATCGGCTGGCCGGTCTTGTAGTCCTTGGCGTAATTGGCGAGCACCTTCGGATCCAGCGCCCAGTGCTCGTTGAACTGCGAGGGAAACTCCACGAAATCGCGCGCGGTGGCGGTGCCCGACAGGCTCGGATACTGCTCGTTGGCGAACAAGCCGTGCAGCGCGTGACCGAATTCGTGGAACATGGTGGTCACCTCGTCGAACGACAGCAGCGCGGGCTGCCCGGGCGCGGGCTTGGTGAAGTTGGCGACGTTGTAAATCACGGGACTCGTGCCGAGCAGCTTCGACTGCCCGACCAGATTATCCATCCACGCGCCGCCGGCCTTGTTGTCGCGTTTGAAGTAATCGGTATAGAACAGACCCAGCGGCTTGCCGTCCTTGTCGATCACATCGAACACGCGCACGTCCGGCTGCCACACCGGGATGTTTTTGCGCTCCTTGAAGGTCAGCCCATAGAGCTGGTTGGCGGCGTAGAACACCCCGTTCTGCAGCACGTCGTTCAACTCGAAGTACGGCTTGATCTGATCTTCATTGAGGTCGTACTTCGCCTTGCGCACCTGTTCGGCGTAGAGATTCCAGTCCCACGGTTGCAGCTTGAAGGTCGGCTGATTCAACTTGGCCTGATCGGCGTCGATCACCTTCTGGATGTCGCCGGCCTCGACTTGCGCGCGCGCGGCCGCCGCCGGCACCAGTTGATTCATGAAATGCATCACCGTGGCTGGCGTCTTGGCCATCTGGTCTTCCAGCTTCCACGCCGCGTAATTGTCGAAGCCCAGGAGTTTCGCCTTCTGCGCGCGGATCCAGGCGATTTGCGTGATGGTGTCGCGGGTGTCGTTGGCATCATTCTTCTCGGCGCGCGTCCACGAGGCGCTGAACAATTGCTGGCGGCTGTCGCGATCGGTCAACGACGCCAGCGCCGGTTGCTGGGTGGTGTTCTGCAGCGTGAGCACCCATTTGCCTCCCTGCTTGCGATCATTCGCCGATTGCGCGGCGGCGGCCAGATCGCTGTCGGAAAGGCCCGCCAGCCTGGTCTTGTCATCGACGACCAGCGCGCCGGCCTTGGCCGCGGCCAGCAGTTTGTTCTGGAATTGCGTGGTGAGCGTGGACTCCTGCTCGTTGAACTGCTTAAGCGTGGCCTTGTCGGCATCGGAAAGTTTCGCGCCGTTGTGCACAAACTCCTTGTAGTCGTATTCGATCAGCCGCTGCGATTCCGGATCGAGTTTCAGCTTGTCACGCTGGTTGTAGACCGCTTCCACCCGCGCGAACAGTTTCGGATTGAGATAGATCGCGTCCTGGTGCGCGGCGAGTTTGGGCGCTTCGATCACCTGCACCTTTTGCAGCGCGGGGTCGGTATTGGCGCCGGTGACGAGGCTGAACGTCATCATGGTGCGATTGAGCATCTGGCCAGTTTTCTCCATCGCGGCCAAGGTATTGTCGAAGGTCGGCGGGTCCGGGTTATTGGCGATCTTGTCGATCTCCGCCAGTTGCTGGCGCATGCCTTCCTCGAGCGCAGGCTGGTAATCGGCATCCTTGATCTTGCTGAAATCCGGCGCCAGCATCGGCAGCGTGCTGGCGTTGTAGAACGGATTGCTGTGGATATCGGCGGCGGATGCGACCGCGGCGGGCGAGGCGGGCGCAGGCGCGCCCGCGCTCTTGGCCGGAGCTGTGCTCGCGGCCGGAACCGTCGTGGAAGTGGAGGATTGTGAGCAGGCGCTCAAGCCGACCGTGCCGGCGAGCAGGGTGCAGCAGGCAAGCGTGAGCGGCTTGGTGCGAAAGCGTGACATGGCGGTTCCTCTGCGAAGTGAGCGGGAAAGTTCGGGGTTGCTATGCGGCGCGCACGTCGCGCAGCTTCCAATGATGACCGATCAGGAGATTCAGGCGATGCCGCAAGACCGCGTGCGGCAACGAGGTGACAACCTCGACATCGGCGTGCAGATCGTCCTGATGGGCGTTGACCTCGGCATCGGGATCGATCGGCGCCAACGATTCGTCGACATCATCGGGCTCGGGCTGCTTGGCGCGCCAGCGCTGGAACAGCACGTTCTGTCGCAGCGCTTCCTGCAACGCAGTAGCGAATCCCTGCGGGCTGGCGCCGCCGAACGACAGATCGGGATCGGGCCCGCGCGCATTGGCGAGGTTGTCGATCGTAAAGTAATAATGCTGGCGATTACTCATGCGGTCTCCGTGGGGGCGCGACGTTGCCGGCTGGGGATTCAAAACAGGGGGTCAAACACGGCGATGATGCCGTGATTGCGCTCAAGGTTCCATCCCCGCAAGTCATGGTGGCTGAAGGGATTGGCTCTGGCGCAACCGTTGGCCGAGCGCATCGGCATCCAGCCAGGTCAATGGACGGCGCCGCCGCAGCCGCGCCGCCAACCGCGCGCGCCGATGTTTTGCCATGAACCGCAACCAGCGGGGGTCGACCGGCTGCGCCGCGATCAGGTGCAGCATCCGGCCGTCGCTGGCGAAATGCCGGCCCAGTTTTTTCGCGACCGCTTGCAGGCTGGCCAGCGTGTAGAAGCCCACATGCTGGCCGCATTCCGGCGCGTAGTAATGCCATTGGCCGGGCCGGTTGTTTTCCGCCGGCATCAATTCGGTGCTGAAGATCAGGATCGGCGCCCGCGCGGCGAGTTCCTCGAACACCGACATCGGTTCGGGCAGATGCTCGATCACCTCGAAACAGGTGACGAGATCGAACGCTTGCGCGGGCGCGGCTTCAAAACCATGGGCGAACAGGTTTTCGCTGTGCGGATCCTGCCAGCGGAAATCATGACCGCGGTCGCGCATCATCCGCACGAACAAACCGGTGCCGCCGCCGTAGTCGAGTGCCCGGCGCACCTCGCGGAAACGCCAACCGATCAGCGCGGCGACCGCGTCGGCCAGCCATGCATTGCGCATCACGATGCCGGTATCGAGCGCGGTGATCGCGCGCTCGGCGTAGGCCTCGACCAGCCAGTGCGGATCTTCGACCGCGACGTAACCGCACGCGAGGCAACGCAGATAACGTGCCGCATAACGGCCCAGAACCACGGCTTCGCCGAACGATTCGGTGTCGCAACCGCAGAGTTTGCAGGTCATGCGGATAGTCCGATGAGCGCGGCGATGGCCGATTGCAGCGTCACGGCGGAGCGCGCCGGATCGGCGTCATGTTCCAGCACGCCCAGACACCGCGCGGGCAACAGGCGGCGCAGCGTGTCGAGATTTTCTTCCACCATCGTCATCTGTGGATCGATGCGGTTGCCGATCCAGCCGAGCAATTCGCATCGGTCGGCGAGGATCGCGCGCGCGCTCAGTTGCGCGTGATTGAGGCAGCCGAGCTTCAAACTGACGACAAGGATCACCGGCAATCGCAAGCCTTGCGGGATCGCGTTGGCGTTCAGTGTTTCCGATAATGGCGCGAGCCAACCGCCCACGCCTTCGACCACGACGACGTTGGCATCGGCGGCGAGTCGCGCATACGCGGCCGCGATGTGCGTCATCTGGATTTCGACGCCTTCCACCCCTGCCGCCAGGTGTGGCGACACCGGTTCCAAAAACGCGTAGGGATTGCAGGTCGCGTAGTCGGGGCGCGGATCGCTGGCGGCGATCAACGCAAGCGCGTCGTCATTGCGCAAGCCATCCCGCGTGCGTTCGCAGCCGCTGGCGACCGGCTTCATCCCGGTCGCGCGTAGACCGTTTGCCCGCAATGCTTGCAGGAGAGTGCAGGACACGTAAGTCTTGCCGATACCGGTGTCGGTGCCGGCGATAAACACGCCGCGCGCGATCACGGCGTGGTACCGATACGCGGCTTGTGGCTCATGGGCGGGTTCCACAGCTTGCGAACCGCGCCAGTATGCCAGCGGGTTGACCGTGGCGGCGCGTACAATGAACGTTTCTTCTGTTCCGCAGGGATCGCAGATGTTCGCCGCCGCCAAGATCGTCGCCGCCAGCAAATCCGAACTTTATTCGGAACTCGCGCAGCAGGTGCGCGGGTTGCTGCACGGTGAATCCAACCTGATCGCCAATGCCGCCAACTTCGCGGCGCTGGTCTATCACGCGCTACCCGACATCAACTGGTGCGGGTTTTATTTCTTCGATGGCGAAGAGCTGGTGGTCGGGCCGTTCCAGGGCAAACCCGCCTGCATCCGCATCGCGCTCGGACGTGGCGTGTGCGGTGCCGCTGCGCAATCGCGCACGACGCAACTGGTGCGCGATGTCAACGAATTCGACGGGCACATCTTTTGCGATGGCGATTCCCGTTCCGAAATCGTGGTGCCGTTGGTCAAACCGGATGGTTCTTTGCTCGGCGTGTGGGACGTGGACAGTCCGCGCATCGCGCGCTTCGACGAGGAGGACCGCGCCGGGATGGAAGCGCTGTGCAAGGTGTTTATGCGGTCTCTCACCTAGCTGAGCGTGCAACGCAGATGCGCATGGTTCGGTTCTTGAAGAGTCGGATGTGATCAGCTTATTGACGCGATGTGCGGCATTCCAGATGCGCAATCAGCGCGGTGGATAAGCCGTTGCGTCCGCCGATACCGGCAATGGTGTGCGCGGGACGATGGACAGCTTCGGCGTTTCGGCGAAGGCGGTCGTTTTCGATACAAGGGTCCGCCCCGTGATCCAACAGCGCTTGAGTGATTCTCACTTCGCCTTTAATAAGACAACGGCCGAGATGAAGGGATCGGCACTCCTAAGCATTGGCCATCCCCTCATGGGACTGGCGTGGTGGCGCAAAAGCACGTTGACGGTTGCGAGATCGTTGCACCCGATCGCCACGAAAATCACTGGGCCGCTCTCCTGCGGCTGATTGCTTACGATGCCGGATGCTTGCATCCCCTTGACCGCTTTCGCGCCGATTCGCGGATCTCGCGACAGTGCGTCCACAGTTCGTTGATAAGAGCCCATGTTCAACGACGGTATTTCGGCCGAACCATCGACAGTGGCGCCGTCGTCCAGCAATGCGTCAACGACAGCAGATTGCCCTTGCCCGGCGGCGGTGTACATCGCTACCTGTCGCCAGCGTGCAGCTTCACTCGGAGCCATCGCATCGAATGCTCGACGCACTTTCGAAATCTTGCCGTCTGTAGCGTCGACCATAATGGCCGCCACATCAGGGGGCGCGTCAAAAAGACTGCGCTGCCCAGCTCGCGGACCAGTGGCCGCTCCCGTTGGCAAAGAGCGGGTATTGTCTGAGGGTGGCCGGACTCTGCAGCGGCGGGCGCCGCCGCAAACAGTAACAAGAACGCCACGGGCAACCAGTACATGACGATGCGCTCCCAAATTCGGCGAAGTGAGTATAGCCACGCCGCTGCACTCGGAAACAAAAACGCCGGCACGAGGCCGGCGTTTATTTGAGCGTATAAAAACCGCTCCTATCCGCGCTTCATCGCATTGAAGAACTCGTCGTTGCTCTTGGTGTTCTTCATCTTGTCGAGCATGAACTCCATCGCCGACAGCTCGTCCATCGGATGCAAGAGCTTCCGCAGGATCCACACCTTCTGCAGCAGGTCGGGTTCGATCAGCAATTCCTCACGGCGGGTGCCCGAGCGGTTGATGTTGATGGCCGGGTAAACGCGCTTCTCGCCGATGCGGCGATCCAAGTGCACCTCGGCGTTGCCGGTGCCCTTGAACTCCTCGTAGATCACCTCGTCCATCTTGCTGCCGGTGTCGACCAGCGCGGTGGCGAGAATGGTGAGCGAGCCGCCTTCCTCGACATTGCGCGCAGCGCCGAAGAATCGCTTGGGCCGTTGCAAGGCGTTGGCGTCCACACCGCCGGTCAGCACCTTGCCGGAACTGGGCACCACGGTGTTGTAGGCGCGCGCCAGACGCGTGATCGAATCCAGCAGGATGATCACGTCGCGCTTGTGTTCGACCAGCCGCTTGGCGCGCTCGATCACCATCTCGGCCACTTGCACATGGCGCACCGCCGGTTCGTCAAACGTCGACGACACCACTTCCGCGCGCACGCTGCGCGCCATCTCGGTGACTTCCTCGGGGCGCTCGTCGATCAGCAGGATGAT
>JBDTBW010000055.1:0-28557 GCA_039923855.1 Rhodanobacteraceae bacterium
CTCGCCGTTCCGGCAGCGCTCTCACGGGCGCCGCCGTGCGCGTATGCGCAGGAGTACGTTGTCTCGACAGCTTCGGACCCGGTAGTTACCCACCACGCCCGTGTCGATAGGCTACTGCGCACGGAAGTGCAGGTTCGTCTTACAGATTCCCTCCTATATCGAACAATCATCAACGCGACTTCACGTCGCACTCGCGCACAATCATCCCAGCGGCGTGGCGGAACCTTCCGCCGCCGATCGCGCGATCACCCGCGAATTGCGCGACGCGCTGGCGCTGGTGGGCGTGCGTGTGCTCGATCACCTGGTGGGCAGCGGTGAACCGACCTCCATGGCCGCGCGCGGGATGCTCTGAGAGCCGGATGGCTCTCCCATCACCCTTTACGCGGATCTCGGCGCACTTATGCACAATCCCATGACGGCATAGACTTGGCGACCGCTCTTGTTGCGACTTCGTGAAGCCTTCTGCAACGTGCCGATTCACAAGCATTTTTTCGCGTGACCAACGAATGAATGGGGCTTCCTGGCCCTCCAATGCTCGAGATGGCGATTCCCCTGCCCACAAACTTGTCCACAGGCATGGGCTCGTGCCGGGAATCCTGCGCGCCACACGGATGCACCCAGTTCCGCGCCCACCTGGGTTAGCATTGGTGATTGCCTTGTGTTGTCCGTGCTCGTGAAAGACACCCTACGCGACCTGCTGCTGCGCGCCGTCGATACCCTGCGGGGGCGCGGCGAGCTGATTTACGAGACCCAGCCAGAATTCGTGATCGAACGTACCCGTTCGCGTGCCCACGGCGATTTCGCCAGCAATATCGCGTTGCTGCTGGCGAAGCAACTCGGCCGCAAACCGCGCGAGCTTGCCCAGGCGATCGCCGCCGCGCTGCCCGACAACGATGCCATCGAACGCGTCGAAGTCGCTGGTCCCGGCTTCATCAATTTCTACCTGACGCAAACCGCGTGGCACCAGGAATTGCGCCGGGTGTTCGCACAGGGAACCGACTACGGACGCAGCGAAACCGGCGTCGGCAAGACGGTGGGCGTAGAATTCGTGTCGGCCAATCCGACCGGGCCGCTGCATGTTGGTCACGGCCGCGCGGCCGCGATCGGCGACACGCTATCGCGTCTCTTCTCGGCGACCGGCTGGAAGATTATCCGCGAGTTCTATTACAACGACGCCGGCGCGCAGATTCAAAATCTCGCACTCTCGGTGCAGGCCCGTTGCAGAAATATCGAACCGGACGATGCGCGCTGGCCGACTGACGGCTATCGCGGCGAGTACATCCGCGACATCGTGCGCGCCTATCTCGCCGGCGAAACCGTACCCGCCGAGGATGGAACGATCACCGCCAAGGGCGATACCGATGATCTCGATGCCATCCGCCATTTCGCGGTGGCCTGGCTGCGCCGCGAACAGGACGAGGATCTGCGCGCGTTCGGCGTGCATTTCGATGTGTACTTTCTGGAATCCTCGCTTTACACCGACGGCAAGGTCGAGCAGACCGTGGCGCGCATCGTCGAAGAAGGCCACGCCTACGAGGCCGACGGCGCGATGTGGTTGAAGTGCACCGACTTCGGCGACGACAAGGACCGCGTGATGCGCAAGTCCGACGGCACCTACACTTATTTCGTACCAGATATCGCCTATCACTTCAGCAAATGGGAGCGCGGTTACTTGCGCGCGGTCACGGAATTGGGCGCCGATCACCACGGTTCGCTGTCGCGCGTGCACGCGGGTCTGCAGGCGCTGGACATGGGCATCCCGCAAGGCTGGCCGGAATACGTGCTGCACCAGATGGTCACCGTGATGCGCGGCGGCGAGGAGATGAAAATCTCCAAACGCGCCGGCGGCTACGTCACCCTGCGCGAGTTGATCGAGGAAGCCGGCCGTGACGCCACGCGCTATTTCCTGATCGCGCGCAAGAGCGATTCGCAACTGGTGTTCGACATCGATCTTGCGCGTTCGCAGAGCAACGACAATCCGGTCTACTACATCCAGTACGCGCACGCGCGCATCTGTAGCGTGCAGCGGCAGATGCACGAACGCAGCATCGTGTTCGATCGCAACCCGGCGCTGGCGCAACTGCATCGGCTCGACAGCGCGCACGCGCAGGCGCTGCTGATCGAAATCTCGCGCTATCCGGAAGTGGTGGAAGCAGCAAGCGCCAACCTCGAACCGCATCTGCTGGCACAATACCTGCGTGAACTCGCCCACGCCTTCCACACCTGGTACAACGCCGAACAGTTTTTGATCGACGACGAAGGCTTGCGCGACGCGCGCCTGGCGCTGGCGTTCGGCACGCGGCAGGTGTTGGCGAATGGACTGGAACTGTTGGGCGTTTCGGCGCCGGAAACGATGTAAGAGCGATCCGTAGAAACAGGCGGTTGATTCTCGATATGGTCATCCCCGCGAAAGCGGGGATCCAGCGACTTCAATCGGTGAATAAGCAAGACACTGGATTCCCGCCTGCGCGGGAATGACGAACAGAAGATTCAAGCCCTCACTGAGATTGATTTATTCACTCGAACACTGGATCGGTTTTCACATGGCAGTAAAACGCGGCAATGGCAGACAGGCGGTACGGAGCGGTGGCACGCCGGGCTGGATACTCTTCGGCGCGGGCGTGATCGTCGGTGTGATCGTGTGCGCGGCGGCGGTGTGGGGCGGCTACGCGCCCAGTTTGCGCCGCCACGACCAGCCGCAACCCAACCCGCAGGCGACCGCACCGAAGGCCAGCGAGCCGGGCGTGGCCGATCAAGCTGTGGACGCGAGCAAGAAACCGAGTTTCGATTTCTACTCGGTGCTGCCGGAAAAAGAGGTCGTGATCCCGGACGCCGATCTTGCCGCCAAGGCGCGCGCCGAGGCGCAACTACAGGCGGCCGCCGCCAACAATCCTGCGCAGACGCCATCGCCTGCCAATGGCAATGGCAATGGCAATGGCAATGCAACGACGAATTCGGCGAGCACGACGTCCGGCAGCGGTTATCTGTTGCAGGTGGGTTCGTTCCCGGACGGCGCCGACGCCGACGGCATGAAAGCCAAGCTCGCCTTGCAGGGTTTCAGCGCCAGCGTGCAGCCGGTCACCATCAACGGACAGACCTGGAACCGCGTGCGGCTGGGGCCATTCCATTCCGCGACCGAACTGGAAGCCGCCAAACAACGTCTGTCCGCCGCCGGCATCCACGCGATTGCGTTGAAAGAAAAATAGGGTCGAGAATCGGAAGTCGGAAGTAGAGAAAGGCTAACACCCCTTGTCGTCATTCCGGGGCTGCTTCGGACGAAGTCCAGAGCAGAACCCGGAATCAGCGACTTTGACCTTCTCCACAAGTCACTGGATTCCCGCTTTCGCGGGAATGACGATTTCTCAGAGCGTTTTCTCGATTGATGACTCACGACTACGTCTTCACGATTCGCCGCTTATCACTTCTGCTCGCCGCTCACGCTTCGCGCCAATGACCACCAAAACTTTGCTCATCACCGGCGCATCCTCCGGCTTCGGTGCCGCCACCGCGGAACGTTTCTCCAGCGCCGGTTGGCGCGTGATCGCCTGTGCACGCCGCGCGGAGCGCCTGCAAAAACTGGTCGATAAACACGGCCCCGAACGTATCCACCCCTGCGCGTTCGACATCCGCGACGAGGCCGCGATGCAAGCCGCGCTGGATACTCTGCCGAACGAATTCCGTGGCATCGACCTACTGGTCAACAATGCAGGACTGGCACTGGGTACAGCGCCAGCGCAACACGCCGACCCCACGCAATGGCGGCAGATGATCGACACCAACGTCACCGCGCTGGTCATGCTGACGCGCAAACTGTTGCCAACGCTGATCGAGCGACGCGGCGCGATCGTCAACATCAGTTCGGTCTCTGGCACCTATCCTTATTTCGGCGGCAACGTGTACGGTGGCACCAAAGCGTTCGTCACGCAGTTCACGCTGGGCTTGCGCACCGACCTGCATGGCAGCGGCGTGCGTGTGACCAGCGTGGAACCGGGCATGGCGGAAACTGAGTTCACGCTGGTGCGCACCGGCGGCGATCGAGCCACTTCCGACAAGCTCTACACCGGCGCGCATCCGATCACTTCGGAAGATATCGCGCAGACCGTCTGGTGGATCGCAAACCTGCCGTCGCACTTGAACGTCAACCGCATCGAGGTGATGCCGGTCAGCCAGTCGCCTGCGGGTCTGCAGGTCGCGCACGATTGACGCACGTCAGTTGTTCGGCGCGCTTCCGAGATACGTGTAGCCGGTCAATCCTGTTTCCAGCGCGTCGATGACGCCTTGCGCTTCCGCGTCCGGCAATCGCGCAGCGACAATCTTGTCGCGCCATGCCGCGCGCAGATCATCGGGTTTGTAGCCGACGTAATCGAGCACCATGTCGGCGTTGTCGCCATGGCGCTCGCCATCCAGCGCGAAGGAATCGCCATCGATGCGCACGTTGACCGCATCGGTATCGCCGAAAAGATTATGGATGTCACCCAGTGTTTCCTGGTACGCGCCGACCAGAAAAATGCCCAGCCGGTACGGTTCGTTCGCGCGCAGTTCGTGCAGCGGCAGGCTCACGTCCAGACCCTCGGTATCGACGAACACATCCACACGGCCATCGGAATCGCAGGTGAGATCGGCCAGCGTGCCGCGACGGGTCGGGCGTTCGTGCAACCGCGTCAACGGCAGGATCGGGAACACCTGATCGATCGCCCACACATCGGGGATCGACTCGAACACCGAGAAGTTGCAGAAATATTTGTCGACCAGTTTGGCGTCCAGCGCATCCAGCGTCTCGCGATGCGAGCGCTCGTCCGCGCGCAGGCGCGAGCGCACGCCGTGCGCGATCGCGTGATACACATCATCCAGCCGCGCACGCTGCGCCAGATTCAATGTGCCCTGCGTGTATTGCGTTTGGCCTTCGCCGAGCAGGTGCTGCGCCTCTTGCCACACTTCCAGCACCGGCCGCTGATCGAGCGCCGCGCTCGTGGCGCGCAGCGCGCGTAAGACTTCCGGTTCGTCGGAATCCGCCGCCGCGATTTCGCCAAGCGGCGCGGCTTCCACCTCACTGACGTCGATCACGAGCACCGCGTGGTGCGCGGTCATCGCGCGCCCCGATTCGGTGAGTACGTGCGGCCGCGTGAGTTTCAATTTCTTGCACGCTTCAGCGAGCGGCGCGACGATCGCGCCCGCGTATTGATCGAGGTCGTAATTGATGGAGCATTCTCCGCGCGAGCGCGTGCCTTCGTAATCCACGCCCAGACCGCCGCCGACATCGACGTGATCCAACGGCAATCCAAGTTCGCGCAGTTGCGTAAAATGCCGCACCGCTTCGCGCATCCCGCTGGCGATGTCGCGCAGATTGGAAATCTGCGAGCCCATGTGGAAATGCAGCAACCGCATGGTGTGCGCGAGCCCTGCATCCTTCAGTTTCTTTGTTAAGATTAGCAATTGTCCCGGCGTCAACCCGAACTTGCCCTTGTCGCCGCCGGTGTTCTGCCATTTGCCCGCGCCGAGCGAGGCCAGTCGCACCCGCACGCCGAGTTTCGGTTCCACGTTCAATTCGCGCGACAACGCGATCACGTGTTCGAGTTCCGACGGCTTCTCGATCACGATGATCACGTCCAGCCCGAGCTTGCGGCCGATCAGCGCGAGCTTGATGTACTCGGCGTCCTTGTAACCGTTGCACACCACCGTGCCGCCGGGCTTCGCCAAGCCCAGCACCGCCAGCAACTCCGGTTTGGAGCCGGCTTCCAGCCCGAAGCCTGTCCTGAGCTGCATCGAAGGGCCTTCGCCATTGGCCAAGGTTCCGGCCACCGCGCGTTGCTGGTTGACCTTGATCGGGTACAGCGCGGTGTAACCGCCGGAATAATCGTGGCTCCGCATCGCGCGCGCGAACGCCGCCCGCAGTTTTTCGCGGCGGTCGGTCAATATCTCCGGGAAGCGCAGCAACAATGGCAAACGCAAGCCTTGGCGTTGCGCGCGCATCACCGCCTCTTCGAGCGCGATGCACGGGCCGCTTGCGCCGCGCGGGCGCATCAACGCGCGGCCGCGGCGATCGACATCCACGTAGCCATCGCTCCAGTTCGCGATCGAATAGGTGCGGCGCGCGTCGTCGATGCTCCAATCTTGCGCCATCGCGGTTTCCGGCTACGTGAAAGATCGCGGATTGTAGCGCGGCCCCTCGGCGCGGCCGCTACAATCGGCGATTGGCCTTGTTCCCGGATCGCACCCCATGCCGCAACTGTCCTGGTTCACCGAGGCACACGCCGCGTCCGGCTCCTCGATCGGCTTCCGCACCGAGGCGTTGTTGCACGCGGAGAAAACGCGCTACCAGAACATCGAGATCTATCAGACCACCGACTGGGGCAATCTGATGGTGATCGACGGCTGCATCATGCTCACGAGCCGCGACAATTTTCTGTACCACGAGATGATGTCGCACCCGGCGCTGTTCACCCACGCACTGGCGAAGCGCGTGGTGATCATCGGCGGCGGCGATTGCGGCACGCTGCGCGAGGTGTTGAAGCACGAGGAAGTCGAGAGCACGGTGCAGGTGGAGATCGACGAGCGCGTTACGCGCCTGGCCGAAAAATATTTTCCCGAATTGTGCGAAGCCAATGCCGATCCGCGCGCGCAACTCTTGTTCGACGACGGCATCAAATACATGGCCGATTGCGCGGCCGAATCGCTGGATCTGGTGATCGTGGATTCGACCGATCCGGTGGGGCCTGCGGAAGGGCTGTTCAACGCGAAGTTCCATGCCAGTTGCCACAAGGCGTTGCGCCAAGGCGGCATACTCGTGCAGCAAAGCGAATCGCCGATCGCGCACATGGAATTGATCAAGTCGATGCGCAAGGAAATGCGCAAGGCCGGCTTCAGCGCGGTGCGCACGCTGCCGTTCCCGCAGCCTTGTTATCCAACCGGCTGGTGGAGCTGCACGATGGCGCGCAAGGGTGCGGAACTCGAGAATTTCCGCGAACGTGGCGCGGCGGCCAAGACCTTCGCCACGCGTTATTACAACGCCGACACCCACCGCGGCGCGCTGGCGCAGCCGGAATTCATGCGCGAAGCGTTGGGCGCGTAACCGCCAGCAGGGCGACATTCATCCGTCCGCACTTACTTTCGGCCACCTTTCGAATACGGAAATCGCTCATGCGCGCCAATACCTCTTTGCATTGGCTGGCGATCGTGCTCGCCGCGGTGCTGTTCACCGCCGCCGGCGCGCAGGCCGCGAGTCCCAGGCACAAACCCGTCGAAAAGCCCGCCACGGCCGCGAGTACTGCGGCGCCGACCGCCGCGGACAAGGCGCGCGTCGCGGCACTGATGCAGTACCAGCGCGATCTGGTCAGTGTGTTGGCGTTGCGCGGCGACGCGGAACATCTGCTCGGTGCCGCATTGCTGGCGCATCCGCTGCCGAATCTGCCGCCGGAACTCTCCTTCCATCGCCTCGCCGAACGCGCCGCGCAGGCGCCCGATGCGGGGTCTGGTGTGACTTGGATCCGCCTCACCGATTGCGATCCCAAGGCCAGCGATTGCCCCAATGCGGACATGTTCGCGCAGTTGCAAAGCCAAGCGCCGGACAACGCCGCGGTGTGGATGCTGACGATGGACGACGCCGCCGGGAAAAACGATGCGGCGGGCGAACGCGACGCGCTGTCGAAAGCAGCCGCGTCCACGAAATACGACGATTACTTCGGCGTCGGCCTGCAGGCACTGGCCGCGAGCGTCGTTACCTTGCCGCCGCGTCCCGAGACCATGACCGGCGCGGAGCCGGGTGAGCCGAGCACGCCCGCGGGCGTGCAGTTGCTGATCGCGTTCGGCATAGCCAACCAGCATCCGCAGCCCTCGCTGAAGCCGTTGCTGGAAATGTGCGACGTGGACAAGGCGGCCAAGGACAACGCGCTGAAAACCGATTGCCTGAAAACCGCGCACAATCTTGAACTGGGCGGCAGCCCGCTCGGCCGTGCGGTCGGCATGCACCTGCATGGCGAGCTCGATCCATCCGCGAAGGCCGCGACCGACCGCGACAGTTTGAATCTCGCCTGGCAATTGCAAAACTATGGCGCGCTCGGATTTAATGCGCTCGGCGACGACAATCTTGCGCAGAAACTGTTGGCCGGCGCGCGCAACGGCGGTACCGAATTGGGTCTGGTACTGTCCAGCCTGCGCGAAAATGGCGTCGCCACCGAAGCGCCGGACGGCTGGCAGCCGGCGCAAGCGCAAGCCGCCGCGCCGGCATCCAGCGCGGGCCAGTAAGGAAGCGCCGGCTCGGCATTCTCCGATGAACCTGAAGACGCGGCGCCGGAATCAACGGGATGTTGCTTCCGCTTTTTCGCCGTTCCGGTGCGCCCGCAATGACGGTTTCTTGTTACGCTCTTGCCGATTCTCGATAACCAATTCCCGATAAACGATTTCCGATAACCGGTTCCCGCCTTTATGCATGACTTGATCCTGTTGCGGCACGCCGAGGCGATGCAGTTGGCTGTCGATGGCAGCGATCGCGAACGCCCCTTGGGCCTGCGCGGCGAGGAAGAGGCGCGCGCCGCCGGCGCGTGGTTGCGTGAACAGCATGCCGCACCGGATGCGGTGCTGTGTTCGCCGGCTCGCCGTGCACAGATGACCGTCGAGCGCGCGCTGGACGCGCTCGGCGCCGGCACGCCGCGGTTTTTGCCCGGCATCTTCGATGCCACGCCCGGCGATCTGCTCTCGCTGCTGGAAACCCACGCCGGGCAAGCGCGGCAGGTGCTGCTGGTCGGACACAATCCGGGGCTTGAACAACTGCTGGCGCTGCTGATCAGCGGGCGCTCCGGTGAAGCGCGCGGGATGCCGCCCGGTTCGATCGCGTGGATCGAATTGCGCGACGACGAACTCGAGCCTGACAGCGGGCGCCTGCGCGCGTTCTGGTCGCCGTGAATCGGCGCGCGGCCGCGCGCGTTGTGGCCGGCGCGGCACTCCTGCTCGCCGCCGGCGCGAGCGCTGCGGCGGTGTCGGCATCGATCGATCACTGGTCGATAGATCCAGCGCATTCGCACGCGAGTTTCAGCGTGCGCACTTTGTGGTTCACGCATGTGCAGGGCCGTTTCCTGGCGTTGAACGGCGAACTGCGCGGCGTCGACGCGCAACGCGACGTGGTCGATGCCTGGATCGATACTGGGGATCTTGCGATGGACGATGCCGACGCGCTGGCGCAGGCGCGCGGCCCGGGCTTCTTCGATACCGCGCATTATCCGCGCATCCATTTTGTCTCCGCGCCGTTTCCGGCGGACGCGCTGGCCAGTGGCGGCGCGCTGCAAGGGACACTGGAACTGCACGGCGAGCGGCATCCGGCGCAATTCACGCTGTTGCCGTCGGCGTGCCCGGCGCAACCATTGACCTGCCCAGTGCAGGTGAACGGCGCACTGTCGCGCGGAGAGTTCGGCATGCGCGCGCATCGCGGGCTGCTGTCGGATCGCGTCATCCTCGATCTGCATATCGTGCTGGAACATTCCGATTAGGGTCTGGAAATCCGTTCAGCGCATCCGCGAGCCGCGCGCGTATGATCGCCGCATGGGGGAGCAAACCTGATGCGCTCGATGCGACTATGGCCGCTGCTGCTGTGCGTGTTGAGCGTGGTGCTGGCCGGCTGCGCGCCGCTGTCGCCCAAGCGCATCCATCGGGCCGATGCCGTGGTCGCCGCCAGCGTGGATCGGCGCATCGGCTGCCACGCCGCCGACGCCTGCGCGCGGCCTTCGCCGTTCCTCGATCAGGCGTACGCCGCGTTCGCGCGCACCTCAGGCTCGGGCCAACCGCACAATCAGGCCACACTGCTGGAAGTTGGCGAGGACGCGCTGGTCGCGCGGCTGAACCTGATCCGCGCGGCGCGCCATACGATCGACATCCAGACTTACATCTGGGCCAGCGACGATGCCGGATTGCTGGTGCTCGATGAACTGGTCAATGCAGCGCGGCGCGGCGTCAAGGTGCGCATCCTCGCCGATCAACTGGGTTCCTTGAACAATCCGAAGTTGCTGTCGCGGCTGGCGCGCGCGTCGGTCAATCTGGAAATACGGCTGTACAACCCGACCTTCGACAAGGCCAAAAACAATTTGGCCGAGTACACCGCGAGCGTGTTGTGCTGTTTCCATCGTTTAAACCAGCGGATGCACAACAAGCTGTTGCTGGTGGACGACGCGGTCGGCATCACTGGCGGCCGCAATTACGAGGACCGATATTACGACTGGGATCCGCAACTGGATTTCCTCGACCGCGACGTAGCTGTAGCCGGTCCCGTGGCGCGCGACATGGCCGAGAGTTTTGCCATTTTCTGGAACCATCCGCGTTCGGTGCCGCTGACGCACTTGCGCGACGCCAATGCGCGCATCCTCAGCACACCGACCGATCCCTTGCCGTGGGCGACGCCCAGATATGGCGATCCACAGCGCGTCGCACGGGTGCAGGCGGAAGCGGAGGATCCCGATTTCCTGCGCGCGCATTTTGTCGACCGGAGCATGACCGTCGGACGCGTGGATTATTTCTACGATCTGCCGTCGAAAGCCAAACCCGTGCACGGCCACGACGCCAAGGAGCTGACCCGCAATCTCATGAGATTGCTGTCCGCCGCGCAGCACGAAATCGTGTTGCAGACGCCGTATCTGGTGTTGACCAAACGCGCGGGCAAGATTTTCGTGACGCTGCAGAAAAAACAACCGCCGGTGCATGTGCTGGTGTCCACCAATTCGCTGGCCTCGACCGACGCCGCGCCCGTGTACGCGCTGTCATACAAACATCGCAAACGTTTTCTGGTCGACTATGGTTTCAACATCCACGAATTGAAGCCGCACCCGCTTGACGCGCAGGAGATGGTGGCGAACTACATGGCGCTTTCCGACGAGAACCTGGCGGTCGCGCGGGCAGGCAGGCGTGGGCCCGTGCCATTGAAAATCGACGACTTCGGCCCGCGCGTCAGCCTGCATGCCAAATCGCTGGTAGTGGACGACGACGTGGCGATGGTCGGCACGCACAACTTCGATCCGCGCTCGGACAACTACAACACCGAAGGCGGCGTGGTCGTATACGACCGCGCGTTCGCGGAGCGCGTGCGCGCGTCGATCGTGCTCGCCACCCAACCTCAAAATGCGTGGCTGATCGCACCGCGCCATCTGATCCCGGTTATCGGTGACGTCAGCAACGCGATCGGCGATGTCTCGCGCGCATTGCCATTGTTCGATCTGTGGCCTTTCAGCTACGCCTCCAGTTATCAATTGAAGCCCGGCTGTAATCCGCTGCCGCCGTCGGATCCCGGTTTCACGAAGTGCTACGACTCGGTCGGCGATTTCCCGGACGTGAATCTTTCGCTTACCGCGATCGTGACACGCTTCATCACCGCGTTCGGCGGGGGCGTCGCCGGCATCATGTGACCGATTGAATCTCCGATGGCAACGGCATACGGATGCAGAAACGCGTTTGCACCCCCGGGGTCGATTCCGCATAAATGCGCCCGCCGTGGCGTTCGACGATTTCACGGCACAAGGTCAAACCCAGCCCCGCGCCGCCGGGCTTGCTGCCGACCTGCACGAAAGGTTCGAAGATGCGCTCCAGTTGCTGTCGCGCGATGCCTTCGCCATCGTCGGCGACGCAGATTTCCATCTCGCCATTGGCGTGATCCGGCACGGCAGACAAGATGACGCGTCCGCCCGGCGGCGTATGCCGCAGCGCGTTGTCGAGCAGGTTGTCGATCACCCGTGCGCATTCGTTGGAATCCAGGGGAACCTGCGGGAGTCCGGCGGCGATTTCCTCGCGCAATTCCACGCCCTGGGTTTGCGCGCGAAGCGCGCACCGGCGCAGCGCCTGGCGCAGGATCGGGGCCGGCGAGCAGAACTCCATCGTCGAGGAAGCGCCGCCACGCAAGCGCGAAAGATCAAGCAGGCTTTGCAACAGGCCAGTCAGGCGTGTGGTCTCCTCGCTCAGGGTTTGCATGAGGTCCGCCTCGCGCGATTCCGGCGTGAACCGCGCGTGTTCGGCCAGAAGATTCACCGCCATTCGCATGCCCGTCAGCGGCGTGCGCAGCTCGTGCGAGGCGCGCATCACGAAATCGTTGCGTTCGCGCACGAAACGCCGTTCGGCGGTGACATCGTGCACGACCAGCACCAAACCCGGACGCGCATCGGTGAACGGCGCGAAGCTGCAACTGAGCTCGCGTCCGTACAAACCGTCGCCCAGGCTGAATTCCAGCGGCTTGCGCTGCCCCGGATTCTGATGCTCGATGCAGCGGCGCGCGTAACCATCGAAATCGTCGCGTCCCAGCAATGCGTCCAGACGGCGGCCGATCACCTCCGCGGAATCCACGCCGAACTGGCGCGCGGCGATCGGATTGATGCGTTCGATGCGCGCATCCTCATCGAGGATCACGATGCCATCGTCGATGCTGTCGAGCACCGCCTCGTTGCGGCGCTGCTCGGACAGCAATCGCGCCACGTCGGCCGCGTGGAACACGCCCAGTGCCTCGGCCATGTCGTTGAAACTCGCCGCCAGCGTGGTGCCTTCGTGGTAGCGCGCGCGGCCGGCACGCACGTCGAAACGACCGGCGGCGATCGCGCGGGATGCGCCGGCGATATGTTCCAGAGGGCCGGAGATGGCCGCGGCCACCTCGAAGATGCTCCAGATGCCGGCGAAAATCAGCAAGCCGCCGCCCACCCACAGCAACAGTTCCCACGGCCGGCCGAGATTTCCGTAGTGGATCGTGACGGCCAGGAACGCCAGGATGCCGGCCACGGCCACGCTCAAAAACAGGCCGTGGCTGAGCAGCATGGCGTGCTTGAGTCGCATGGGGAATAGCGTTCCGGTTCGATCTGCCTTGATTCCGTTCGCGCCGAGCGTAGCTCGCGCAGCGAGCGAAGTCGAAACGTATTCGCCCCTCGAGAAGCGTATTCGCCCCTAGATGTCGTAACGCTTGCGTTTGCGGTACAGCGTGGACACGTCGATGCCCAGTGTACGCGCGGCGTGCTCCAGCGTATCGCTGCGCGCCAGTACGCCGCGTATGTGCAGGCGCTCCAGTTCTTCCAGACTCTGCGGCTGGAATACCGTCATGGGCGCGTCGGCCGCGGCGTCACCCAATGCGAGGTGAGACGTTTCGATCTGTGGGTCGGCGCACAGGATCGAGGCGCGTTCGACCACGTTGCGCAACTCGCGCACGTTGCCCGGCCAGCGATAACCGATCAGCGCGCTACGCGCGGCGTCGCTGAAGCCGCGGGGCCGACGGCCATAAGCGCTGATGAACTGCGCAAGAAAATGTTCGGCCAGCGGCAGGATGTCCTCGGCGCGTTCGCGCAGCGCGGGCAGGCGCAACGCGATCACGTTGAGCCGGTACCAGAGATCCTCGCGGAACGCACCTTCGGCGACGCGCTGTTTCAAATCGCGGTTGGTCGCCACCACCAGTCGCACGTCGGCGCGGCGGGTGACGGGATCGCCGACCCGTTCGTATTCGCGGTCCTGCAGAAAGCGCAGCAATTTCGGCTGCAGGTCCAGCGGCACATCGCCGACTTCATCCAGAAACAAGGTGCCGCCGTCGGCCTGGCTGACCCGGCCGGCGGCATTCTGCACCGCGCCGGTGAAGGCGCCGCGGCGGTGGCCAAACAGCTCGCTCTCGAACAGCGTCGGCGACAGCGAAGGCGCATTGACGGTGACGAACGGCCCAGCCGCGCGCTTGCTCCAACGATGGATTGCGCGCGCCAGCATGCCCTTGCCAGTGCCGCTCTCGCCCAGCAACAACATGGTGACCTCGGCGGGCGCGGCGCGGCGCGCGGTTTCCACCACCTGCCGCATCAGCCGCGAGCGGCTGGCCTGCGCGTCGTCCGCTTCGTCCGCGCCGGCCGCGCGCTCGAGCTGCTCCAACCGCAGTTCCATCCGCTGGGTGCTGAGTTGCCGCTCGGCCGCAATGCGCAATTGTTCGCACGAACAGGGTTTGACCAGATAATCCGCGGCGCCCGCGCGCATCGCTCCGACCGCGTTGTCGATCGAGGAATGCGCGGTGACCATCACCACCCGCATCCACGGCGCGGCATTGCGCAGCGTCGGCAGCAGATCGATGCCGGACATACTTCCGAGTTTCAAATCCAGCAGGCACAGATCGAACACCATGCGCTGCACCAGATTCTCGGCAAGCTCCGCGCTCTCGGCGCAAGTCACCTCATACCCGACGCCCTCGAGGCAATAGCGGAAGGTCTTGCGGATCGAGGCTTCGTCATCGATCACCAATACCCGCGCGCGCGGTTTGTCCGTGGGCTGCGATGCCTCGTGCCGGGATTGATCCGGTCGGATGATTTCCATGCCTCGCGGCTTCCTTCGATGCAAATACGATCAATATCGTGCAGGTTGACCATCAGTCGCGCGCCAAAAGAGTTTGACGAGGCCAAGTGTCGTGCATCCTGCCTTGCGCAGTGTGAGCGTTTTGCAAATCGTCCGGTCTTGCTACGGACTGCTTCGCAGCGGGTGGTCGCGAATCGACCCCAGGAAGGGCAACCGCCAGCGGATCCGTCACGAAATCCCCACGCAGGGGCGCGGATAATGTGAGCGCCCCAGCGACTTGGAAGCCCAGCGATGAGCCACGATCCCACGCCCGATTTCAATCCCGCGCCGCTCCCGAGGCCGCTGCAACCGGGCAAGCAACCGATGGGTCCGATGCCCGATCAGGATCCGGCTTCGCCACAGCCGCACCATGTCCCGGACGATCCGGTCGCACCGGAGACAGCGCGGGGTTGACCCGGCGCGGGCCCGAGGACACAACGCAAGACTCAGGACACGACAATGAATCAGGACATTCTGCTCGGCCGCTGGAAACAGCTCATCGGCCACGCCCAACAGAAATTGGCGCGCTGGCGTAACGACGATCGGCTCGGTCTGCAGGGCAGCCACGACTGCCTGCTCGGCTTGCTTCAGGAACATTACGGCCAGCGTCGCAAGCTGGTGGAAGTGCGGGTACGCGAAATCGAGCGGGAGCTTTGAACCAGGGCCCAATTTTGTTTCGATGATGCTGATGCGCATTTCGCGCGTCGCCGATTGATCGGTCTTGGCTTTCGCGTGCCCGGCTCAGTCGCCCATGCCATCCTTCTTTTCGGGTTTCACGCTTTCCCGACGGTCGGGTTGTCTGACTTTTCCTGTTGCATGTTTCAATCGCCGCATCCGCTCATGCGCGTCGCGCGCGGCCGGCATGTAATGTCGCAGAACCTCGCGCGCCGCCACCGGTTCCACCGTCAACATGGCTTCTTCCAGCGCGTGCAACAGCCGGTCTTCGGCTTCCTCCAGTTCGTCGACGTAGATCTCGTCTGGATTGCCGGACAGGCGCGCGCGGAAATCCGCGTACAGCTTGTGCATGCGGCCGTAGATCGTGCCCTCGCCGGAGGATTGTTCACCGTGCGCCTCGAGCAGGCTGGCGAAATCGCGGCACAGATCGCCGCGCACGCGGCCAACCGCGTTGATTGCCTCGCGCAATTGATCGTTTTGCATCTTCTCCGCCGCATCGCGGTAGAACTTCTCACCATCGCAGCAGATCTGCGCGAGGTCGTGCAGGGTGTCGATCAATTCGGTCATATCACTTCCCCCGACCGCCTTCCGGACAGCCTCATCGATGCGCCCGGCAAAGGACAGTAGCCCGCGGCCGCGACGAACGCAACGGGGCAATTGACGCGTTCGCGGCCGCTGGTTACGCTGGCACGCTCACCTGCCCGCGGGGAACGATCATGGCGCTGGACATCAATCTCACTTTGAGCGACGACGATCTCAGTCATTTCACCGATGCCATGCGCCAGGCGCAGGAATCGGCCAAGGACCGCGATGCCGCCGGCATAATCGCCGATGCCCGCAAGCTGCTGCAGGACGAATCGCACGGCCACGCGCCGGCCTTCATCCGCGAGCGTCTCGATACCGTTGGATCGATGATCGACATGGCCAGCGACGCGGGTTTCGCGTTGCCCGAAGAGGATTGCCAGCGCGTGTTGGCGGTGCTGGCCTACTTCGCCGATCCCGTGGATTTCATCCCGGACACCATGCCGGTGCTGGGCTTCCTCGACGACGCGATCATGATCGAACTGTGCCGCCAGGAGTTGCGTCACGAGATCGAAGCCTACGAGGATTTCTGCGAGTGGCGCAACAAGGAGGCGCGAGAACGCGGCGAGGATCCGTCCAAGCTGGCCTTGCAGCGCACTGACTGGACCGAAGCCTGCCGCAAGGAAATGATCGAACGGATGCACCGCCGCCGCAATGATTCCTATATCAGCGGCGAGTGGAAACCGACGCTGTTTTCGGTGCGGTAATCTTTTCCTTCTCCCTTTGGGAGAAGGTGGCGCGAAGTGACGGATGAGGGCGAGCAGGCCGCGTTTGCGATCTGCCTTGAATGGCAGATCGCGCTGACTGCGAGGGTGAGGCATGGATGCCGATTGGGAACCTCGCCATGGATGGCTTCTGGCCAATATTCATCCATGAAGCGCTCTCCGGTCGGCACCTGCCTCCTCCTCAGTTGCTGCACGCGATGCCCTTCAAGGCATCGCCTAAACGCAGCAACTTCGACCCTCACCCCAGCCCCTCTCCCGACGGGAGAGGGGCTTCAAATCACCGCTCCATGATCGCCACCACGCCCATCCCGCCGGCCGTGCAGATCGAGATCAAGCCGCGTCCGGAACCGCGTTGCGCCAGCAATTTCGCGAGCGTCGCCACGATCCGCGCGCCGGTTGCGGCGAAGGGGTGGCCTGTCGCCAAACTTGAACCGTGCACATTGATTTTCGCGGGATCAATCGAACCCAGCGGTGCGGCACGGCCCAATCGCGTCCTGCAGTAATCAGCCGATTCCCACGCGCGCAACTGGCATAGCACTTGCGCGGCGAAGGCTTCGTGGATTTCGTAAAAATCGAAATCCTGCAGTGTCAATCCCGCGCGATCCAGCATGCGCGGCACCGCGATGGTCGGCGCCATCAGCAAACCCTCGCCGTGCACGTAATCGACCGCGGCGACTTCCGCGCAGGTGAGGTATGCCAATACGGGAAGATCGCGCTCACGCGCCCACTCCTCGCTGGCCAGCAACACCGCCGCGGCGCCATCGGAAAGCGCCGAAGAATTGCCCGCGGTCAAGGTGCCGTGACCCGACGTCTTGTCGAACGCCGGCGGCAATGCGCCGAGTTTTTCCATGCTGGTGTCGCCGCGCAACAGATTGTCGCGCGTCGCGCCATGGAACGGGATCACCAGATCGTCGAAGACGCCGGCATCGTAGGCCGCGGCGAGTTTGCGGTGGCTTTGCAACGACCATTCGTCCTGCTCAATACGGCCGATATGCCACTGCCTGGCCATCAACTCGCAATGCTCGCCCATCGACAGCCCGGTGCGCGGCTCGACCACGCCAGGCACGCCGGGTTTCAATTCGCGCAGGGAAAACCCGCGCGTGGCGGCTTTGAACTTTTCGCCAAAGGTTTTCGCACGATTCAGTTCCAGCAACCGTTGTTGCAAGCGCGGCGAATAGCCGATCGGCACCTGGCTGGTGGTATCCGAACCGCCGCCGATGCCCGCCTCGATCTGCCCAACCGCGATCTTCTGCGCGATCAGGATCGCGTTGTCGAGCGAGGTACCGCAGGCGCGCGCGGTGGTGAGTCCCGGCGTCGTCATCGCCAGACCGGACGATTGCAGCGCTTCGCGCGCGAGATTCCAGTCGGCGGTTTGTTTCATCACCGCGCCGAAAGCGACTTCGCCCAACTCCACGCCGTGCAGGCCGAAGCGCTCGACCAGCGCGCCAAGCACCTTGACCGACATGCCGAAGTTGCCGACATCGCGATAGGCGCTGTTGCGGCGGCAAAACGGAATGCGCACGCCGCCCAGCACGGCGACGCGGCGGGTTGTGGGGATCATGATCGCTCCTTGCGTAACAACACTTCCGCAAGGCTAGCGCGGCGTGGGCGGGCGTGAAAGCGCACGCGCCACCGTCGTCATTCCGGGGCCGCGCGCAGCGCAGAAGCCGGAATCCAGTGACTTTTATCGAAATCCCAAAAGCTGGATTCCGGATCGCGGCTGCGCCGCGTCCGGAATGAGGACAATATTGAAGTGCCGCCCCTTGCATCCGGAGGATTCAACCGAACTCGATAAATCCTCGCCGGAACATCCGGTACGATTCTTCGTCCATGCCCAGTGTGGCGTAGGTTTGCTGTGCGCGCGCGTTGTCACGCTCGACGTAGAGTCGCAATCCGATCACGCCCGACGCGCCGCGGGCGCGGCGCTCCACTTCCGCGTACAGCGCGCGGAACACGCCGCCGCGGCGCGCTTCGGGGATCACGTAGACGCTTTGCAGCCACCACCAGTCGCCGTTGCGCCAGTCGCTCCATTCGAATGTGATCAGCAGACAGCCGGTTGGCTCGCCGTCACGCTCGGCGACCAGATAAAAGCCGCGGCGCGGATCGTCGAATACCGCGGAAACACCGCGCTTCAGCACGTCGCGATCGAGCATCTTGTGTTCGGTTTCGCTCGCCATCGCCCCATTGCATTCCGCGAGGAAGGAAATGTCGGTGCGCGTGGCGTCACGAATCGTGATGTCAGTCATGCGACGAATCCTCGTGATTCCTGCGGCGCGAACTGCCCAGTTTTCTGGTCAGCGTATTGCGCCCAAGACCCAACGCCTTGGCCGCGCGTTGACGATGGCCATCATGCTTGGTCAACGCGGCATCGAACAATGCGCGTTCGAAACATGCGCGCGCGCGCGCGTGCAGGTCGCCTGCATCGCCTGCCAATTCGGATTCCGCCCATGCGCGCAAAGCGCCCTCCCAATCTGCTGCGCCATCGCTTCGCGCTGTCACCGATGCTGCCATCCGGGTTTGCAAATCCTCGCGCTGGATGCGCGCGCCCGGAGCAATCACCGCCAGTCTGCGGCACAGGTTTTCCAGTTGTCGCACATTGCCGGGAAAGTCCATTTTGATCAGCGCCTGCAACGCGGCCGGCGCGAACCTCTTTTCCGGCAATTTGAAATCGCGCGCGGCGCACCCGAGAAAATGCTGCGCCAGCTCGGCGATATCATCGCGGCGTTCGCGCAACGCCGGCAGATGGATGCGCACCACGTCGAGACGATGCAACAGGTCCGCGCGGAACTCGCCGCGCCGCACCTTGGCATCGAGATCCTGATGGGTCGCCGCGATCACCCGCACGTTGCTGCGTATCAGCTCCCGGCCGCCAACGCGATAGAATTCTCCGCCGGCCAGCACGCGCAGCAAACGCGTTTGCAGCGCCAGCGGCATGTCGCCGATTTCATCAAGGAACAATGTGCCGCCTTCGGCCTGCTCGAAGCGCCCGGCGTTGCGGCGTTGCGCACCGGTGAAGGCGCCGGCCTCGTGTCCAAAAAGTTCCGACTCCAGCAATTCTGAGGGAATCGCCGCGGTATTGAGCGCCACCAACGCGCGATCGTGCCGTGCGCTCTCGCGGTGCAGCGCGCGCGCGGCAAGCTCCTTGCCGGTGCCGGTCTCACCGGTGATCAGCACGTTGAGGTCACTGGCCGCGACGCGGCCGACAAGTCGGAACACCTCGCGCATCGCTGTGCCGGAACCGAGCAACGCGGGTTCGTCATGGGTCGTTGCCGATGCGTCCGCCGCATGCGGCGCGATCTCCAAGGCGCGCCGTACGGCCGCGATGGCTTGCTGCAAATCGAACGGCTTTGGCAGATAGTCGAACGCGCCGTCGCGAAACGCCGCGGCGGTGCTGCCTACATCGGTCCACGCGCTCATCACGATCACCGGCAAATCGGGATGCAACGATTTCGATGCGTTCAACAAATGCAGACCGTCGGCTTGCGGCAAGCGCACGTCGGTCAACAACAGCCCCGGCGCGGCGCGGCGCAATGCGCGTTGCGTGTCTTCGGCGTCGGCGAATTCGACGACCGCGTAGCCGGCTTCGCGCAGCGCGGTCGCCAACACGAAACGCACCGCGCGGTCGTCATCAACGATCCAGATTTCCGTCATGTCTCGTCTTTCCGGATGGGTGTGCGTGGATGCCGCGGAATCACCAGCACGAAGCAGGTGGTGCCGTTACGTCGTCGATGACTCATTTCGCCGCCATGTTCGCGCGCGATTTCGCGCGACAGCGCAAGCCCCAATCCGCTCCCACCAGCCCGACCCGACACCATCGGCTCGAACAACATGGCCTCGATCGCCGCCGGTACGCCGTCGCCATCGTCCTCGATCTCGATCCGGATCGCCGGTACGGTTTTTCCCTGCACATCGCGCATGCCCGCCTCGGCGCGACTGCGCAACGCGATTTGGCGCGCGTTCGCCTCGACCGCATTGCGCGCCAGATTCAACAGCGCCTGCAGCAGACGATCCGGATCGCCGTGCAGCGCCGGGAGGCTGGGATCGTAGTCGCGCACGACCGCGATCTCCGCGCATTCCACGGCGAGCAATTGCGCAAGATGCTCGAGCAGCGCGTGCACATTGATCGCGCGCGTGGCCATCGTTGCGCGCGTCCCGATCATGCGTCCGGTCAGCGCGGCGAGACGCCGAGTTTCCTCGACGATCAATGTGGCCAGTTCACGCCGTGACGAATCGGTCTCGCGCTGTTGCAGTAACTGCGCCGCACCGGAAATCGCCGCCAGCGGATTCCTGATCTCGTGTGCGAAACCGCGCAGCGATTCGGACAACCTCGATCCGGTTGGCGCAGGCGCGGGCCGCTGCGCTTCCAGCAGTACACCGTCGCGCAACGGCGCAAGCGAAACATCCAACCGGCACTCGTTGCCCGGCGTGGCGCACAACATCGCGTCACGAATGCGCGTTACGTTTTGATCGGTCAGCACACACTGAGCCGCTTCGTGCAACCGCGCGCCATCCGGCGGCAAGGCCGACAACGGCAAGCCGAGCAGGCGCGTCGCGCCGAAGCCGGTCAATTCACACAGGCCGGGATTGACATAACGCAGCACTAGGCCGTCATCGATCCACGCCACGCCGGTGCCCAATTGGCCCAACAGTTCTTCGTCGGTAATGGTGCGTGACATTGCACCAGTTTAGTGCGGAATCGCTCTGCCGTCGCGAGCCTCTTAATCGCCCGGCGACTCGGCTTCGGGTCGGGCCGACCGTGTCATCCGCATCACTTTGCCCTGCAAGTTGTAGAGAATCCGCTTGTCGGCGGCATCCAGTGTTGGCGCGTCATTGGCGCGGTAATGCCGATGGAAAGCGACGATTGCCGCACCCGGATCGCCGATGTTGTAACCGAGCGCGCGCAACACCAGCATCGGATCGAAACCGGGCGGTGGATCGGGTAACGCGCCGGCGTCATACCACAAGCCGAAGCCGTGGGCGGCGAGTTCGCCCCAGGGAAACCAAACGCCCGGGTCGTCCTTGCGCATCGGAGCGACATCGGCGTGCCCGACGATGTTGGTTCGCGGAATCTGCAAGCGGGTGGTGATATCCGTCAGCAGTTTCAGCAGCGAATCGATTTCCGGCTGCGCAAACGGTTCGTCGCCGTCGTTGTCCAGCTCGATCCCGATCGAAATCGAATTGACATCGGCGATTGCGCCCCATTCCGACGCGCCCGCGTGCCAGGCGCGCTGATTCTCCACAACCAATTGATAGATCGCGCCATCGCGGCCGATCAGATAATGCGCGCTGACCGGGCCGCCGGCGTTGCGCGTGGTCAGTGTATGCAACGCGCGTTGCGTGCTGGTCTCGCCGGTGTAATGCAACACGATCAGCGTCGCGCGCCGCGCGTTGTGGTTGGACGACGGCACCCATGTCGCCAGCGGATTGTGCGGTGGCGCGCTGGCGCAGCCGGCGAGCAGCAGCGCCGTACATGCCAAGCCGATTAATCGAGAGTGCATCCTTACATTGAATGCTCACTCACGCTTCGAAGCAAGGAATCAAGCAGTAGGGTTGTTTTTGTCTAAAGCGCGAGCTCCCAGAAACCTACGTCGATCCATTGACCGAATTTCCAGCCGACCTCGCTGAATTGCGCGACTTTTTTGAAACCCAAGCGCTGATGCAAAGCGATGCTGGCGGCGTTCGGCAAAGCAATACCGCCGATGACGCGATGCAAGCCGCGGTGGATCAGTTCTGCGAGCAACGCTCGGTACAACCAGGTACCGAAGCCCTTGCCGGTGGCGGCCGAGTCCATGTAAATGGTGGTTTCGGCCGAGTAGCGGTAAGCCGCGCGTGTTCGCCACGGCATCGCGTTGGCGTAACCGACGACAACGCCGTCCTGCTCAACGACCAACCACGGCAACGTTTGGATGATGTTCTCGATGCGCACGGACATGTCTGAAATCGGAACGTGCATTTCCTCGAACGTGATCGTGGTGGCGTCGATGTACGGGTTGTAGATTGCGCAAATCCGAGCCGCGTCGTCGCGCGTTGCTGGTCGAATCATTTGTTGATGCTCGCCCGACGTTGTCACCATCCCCACCCAAACCCTCCCCTTGAAGGGGAGGGCTTTCAGCGCGATCAAATCGAGTAATACATCTGATACTCCAGCGGATGCGTTGACGCGCGGAACCTGGTGACCTCCTGCATCTTCAACGCGATGTAGCCGTCGATGAAGTCGTCCGAGAAAACGCCGCCGGCGGTAAGAAATGCGCGGTCCCGATCGAGCGATTCCAGCGCCTGATCGAGAGACGAACACACCTGCGGGATGTTGCGCTCCTCTTCCGGCGGCAGGTCGTACAAATCCTTGTCCATCGGCGCCCCCGGATCGATCTTGTTCAAGATGCCGTCGAGACCCGCCATCATCAACGCGGTGAAGGTCAAGTAACCCGAGTTCATCGGGTCGGGGAAGCGCACTTCGATCCGGCGGCCTTTCGGGTTGGAGACGAACGGGATGCGGCATGACGCCGAACGATTGCGCGCGGAGTAGGCCAGCATCACCGGCGCCTCGAAGCCCGGCACCAGCCGCTTGTACGAATTGGTCGTTGAGTTGGCGAACGCGTTGATCGCGCGCGCGTGCTTGAAGATGCCGCCGATGTAATGCAGCGCGAGTTGGCTCAATCCGCCGTAAAGTTCGCCGGAAAAAAGATTCTTGCCGTCTTTCGCCAACGACTGGTGCACATGCATGCCGCTGCCGTTGTCGCCGACCAGCGGTTTGGGCATGAAGGTGACGGTCTTGCCGGCCGCGTGCGCGACGTTGCGCAACACGTATTTCATGGTCAGCAATTCGTCGGCCTTGTGCAACAGCGTGTTGAAGCGCGTGCCGATCTCGCACTGGCCGGCGGTGGCGACTTCGTGATGATGCACCTCGACCTCGATGCCGAGCGACTCCAGCACCTGACACATTTCCGCACGCAGATCGCCCAGTGAATCCACCGGCGACACCGGGAAATAGCCGCCCTTCACGCCTGGCCGATGGCCGTGATTGCCTTCCTCGTAACGCCGGTGCGAGGACCACGCGGCTTCTTCCGACTCGATCTCGTAGAACACATGGCCCATGTCATTGCGATACCGCACCGAATCGAAGATGAAGAACTCAGGTTCCGGCCCGAAGAACGCGGTATCGGCCACGCCGGTGGATTTGAGATAGGCCTCCGCGCGGCGCGCGATCGAGCGCGGATCGCGGCCGTAGGCCTGCATGGTCGAAGGCTCCAGCACGTCGCACACGATCACCATCTGTTTGTGCGCGGCGAATGGATCTATGAAAGCGGTGTCCGAATCCGGCATCAGCACCATGTCGGATTCGTTGATGCCCTTCCAGCCCGAGATCGAAGAGCCATCGAACATCTTGCCGTCCTCGAACGTGCCCTCGTCGATGGCATGCGCGGGAAAGGAAACGTGGTGCTGCACGCCGCGCATGTCGGCAAAGCGCAGGTCGACGAACTTCACTTCTTCGTCTTTGATCGTTTTCAGGACTTTGGCGGCGGCGGACATGGCGGGGCCTTGAGCGTTGGGAAATGCCAAGCTATCGCAAGGCGCGTGCCAACCTTACGGCCTTTCTATTTCAGTAGTTTGCGATTGGAAGTCAAAGGTTTGCACATTTATAGTGCAGGGCTTGCACTAAAATGGCGCATATAGGGCCCGGTATGAATTTCAACGCAATCGCATTTCATATCCGGGCTGCACTTGGCTGATATAGGCGCTCAAGCCCTGACCGGCCTCGGCCAATCGCCGCATCTCGGCGATACGATCCGCGCCCGCGCTGGCATCAGTGTAGAGATAGGCCGAGCCGTTGACGAACGCGACCTCGACCGCATCGTGGCGGATTTCATACGCCGTCACGCCGGAATCGCCATTCAAATTGTCGTAGCGTTTCATCGCTTCACTTGCACCTCGTACCAAAGCGAGCACCCAACCGCAAAGTCCAGCCAGTCACCCGGTCCTCGCGCGATCCTCTATCGCGCGTACACTTGTCAGCATGGCGCACAGGGGATATTCATGCGCGTAACCAGATCGACATCGACGGCCCGGCGATCGCTCGGCGCCGAATGGCCGCTGCCCGTTGCGCTCATCATCTTGATCGTCGGCTGGATTTTCAAATCACCCTTGTCGGCGGACGCGGTTCCGAACACCGCCATCGCGGGCGCGTTCGTTGCATTCTTTGCCGGTGCGCTGCTGGCCGCGATCGCGGCGGCGCGTCACGCCGAACACTTGGCGGTCATCTTCGGCGAGCCGTATGGCACCTTGATCCTGACCATCTCGGCCATCTCGCTCGAAATCGCGACCATCGCCACCGTGATGCTGCACGGCCAGAACAATCCGCTGATCGGCCGCGACACCATGTTCTCGGTGCTGATGATCGTGATGAACGGCGTGATCGGCGCCGGGTTGTTGATCGGCGGACTCAAGCACCACGAACAGACCTACAACCTTCGCGGCGCAAACGCATTTCTGAGTCTGCTGATTCCGCTGGCCGCCCTGGCGCTGATCTGGCCCGATTTTACCGTCACCACGTCGGCGGGAACCCTCTCTTTTGCGCAAACGATTTTTCTGATCGTGATGTCGCTGCTGCTGTACGCGGCGTTCCTGATCGTGCAAACACGCGTATACAGCAATTATTTCGTGGCGCAGGGGGAGGAGGCGATACACGTCGTGGACGAGGCGCACCATTCCAATCGCGGATGGCCTTACCACGCCGTGTTTCTCGCCATCTATCTGGTCACGGTCGTGCTGCTGGCAAAACTGTTCGCGCTGCCGCTGGATGTCGGCATCGAACAACTGGGAATGCCGGCTGCCGCGGGCGCGCTCGCGGTGGCGCTGCTGGTGCTCGCACCTGAGGCGATCTCCGCGATCCAGGCTGCCGCCCGCAATCAAATGCAAAGGGCCATGAATATAGGGCTGGGCACCGCGTTGTCGACGATTTCTCTGACCGTCCCCGCCGTGCTGCTGATCGGCCTGACGACCAATCACGTCGTCGTGCTTGGCTTGAATGGCGCCGATGGCACGTTGCTGGTGCTGACCTTCGCGGTTTCCACGCTGACCTTCACCAGCGGACGCACCAATGTGTTGCAGGGGATGGTGCACCTGCTGCTGTTTCTGGCCTACATCGTGTTGATCTTTTCGCCTTGAGCCGCGTTCACTGAAACGGGAGCGGCGCCAGCGATGGCGCAGCATAGTGTCGTATCGCGATATTCCGGTTGCACGTACACTTGCCGCGTTTTGAACCGGGCTTGAGCGTCCATGCACGACCTTTTCAATGTCATCGTCCTCGGCATCATCGAGGGCATCACCGAATTCCTGCCGATCTCATCGACCGGACACCTGCTGATCGCCGAACACTGGCTGGGCGCACGCTCGGATCTGTTCAACGTCGGCATCCAGGCCGGCGCGATCCTCGCGATCACGCTGGTATACTGGCGGCGCATCTGGCAGTTGCTGACGCAATGGCAAGATCCCGGCACGCGCGATTATCTTTTCAAGCTGATCGTCGCGTTTCTGATCACCGCGGTGCTCGGCTTCGTCGTGGTGAAACATGGGTTCAAGCTGCCGGAGACGGTGACGCCGATCGCGTGGGCATTGATCATCGGTGGAATATGGATGATTGGCGCGGAACAGATCGCCGCGCGCCGGCCGCCATCGACGCGCGTGACGTGGCCGGTGGCGATACTGGTCGGCATCGCGCAGATGATCGCCGGCATTTTTCCGGGCACCTCGCGTTCGGCCGCGACCATTTTCACCGCGATGCTGTTCGGTACCAGCGATCGCGCGGCGGCGACCGAATTCGCGTTCCTGGTCGGCATTCCCACCATGTACGCCGCGACCGGCTATGAATTATGGAAGGTGTTGAAGTCCGGCGGCGTGGCGCACGAGGATTGGCGCGCGCTGATTATCGGATTCGTGGCCTCGATGATCGTGGCGTTCGCCGCGGTGAAGTGGCTACTGCACTACATCCGCTCGCATCGCTACACACCTTTCGCAGTTTATCGGATTCTGCTCGGGGCGGCGCTGTTGCTGTGGTTGCCGTTGGGTGCGTGATCCCCCGTTCGTCATTCCGGACACCGCGCAGCGGCGATCCGGAATCTCGCTTTGGCAGGTGCGGGGGAAAGCAGATTCCGGGTTCAACGCTAACGCGTTGCCCCGGGATGACGGCAATATTGAGACCCCGCGCGATGATTAGTCCTTCGGTGGCGCGGCGACGTTTGCCGCCTGGTTGAAATCGCCGATGCCACCGACCAGCAGCGCGATCGCCTCGCGCTCGGGTTCGGACAAATCGGGATGCCAACTGTCCAAGATCATTACCACGCGTACTTTGTCGCCGCGATTCCACGCTTCGTGTTCGAAGGTATCGTCGAAGGTAATGCAGCGGCCTTCCCGCCAGGCGTGATCGACACCGCCGACGCGAATCGCGCAATCGGGCGGCACGATCAGCGGCAGATGCGTGACCAGCCGGGTGTTGGTGACGCCGCGGTGCGGCAAGATGTGCGAACCGGGCGTCAGCACCGAGAACAATACTTCCGGCGCGTGCTCGCGGATGTGCACCAATGGCAGGCTTTCGAGAATCCTGGTGGTGCGCGGACACCGCGATGCATTCTGTTCGAACACCTCGCCGTGGCGATGGAAGAAGAATGCATCCCATCGCGCCTCGTCGTGCTCTCCGCGCAGCAGCGCCTGTTGTTCCAGAAATTTCGCGTCGTTGGTGCCAAGAAACGGTTCCACGCCTTGCGGGTCGGCCAGCACGCCGAGCAATTCCTCGCGGATGGTGTCGGTGTGCGATTCCAGTTGCGCGTGCCAGGGGAACCGTTCGCGCTCGAAATACGGTTGCGTAGCCAAGCCCGGCACGTAAAAAAACTTCGGCCGCTGGCACGGGTCGGGATAATTCGCCGGCGCGTCGCCCAGGTAAATCGCAAGACCTTGCTCGACGCGCGCCAGCGCAGCGCGCCCGTAACGCTCGCGCAGTGGCTGCAGGAGATCCAGGAAAATCCTGCGACGCCCGCTGTGAACGAATGCCATCGCGCGCTTGACGATCGCACGCAATCCCGGCGCGGTACTTGCGTCGCTCAGCCACAACCCGTGACCTTGCGCGGCCATGATCGCGCCGTAATAACTCGCGGTCGCCTGGCGGTTTCGTCCGAGCTGCTCGAACGCCGCGCCGCGCTGCAGACGCGCGACGAAATGCGCGGGATCGAGTTGCAAGGCATGATCGAATGCGACCAGCGCATCGTCGAAACGGCCGGCGGCCACATGCGCCACCCCGATGTTCTTCCAGATTTCCGGTTGCGCGGGTTCCAGTTCGACCGCGCGTTCGAGCTTGTCTTGCGCCTCGGCAACATCGCCGCGCGCCAGCGCGCACACCGCGATGAAATTGAGCGCTTCCGGCGTATCGGGCACGGCGGCGAGCGCCTCGCGATAGTTCGCTTCGGCTTCGGTGATGCGGCCGGTTCGCGCGAACCCGCGCGCGCGATCCAGGATCGACGAAACATCCGCGGTAGAAGTTGGACCTGTGCTCATGGCGGGATGCGATGCGGCGGAAGTCTAGTTTGCCGCAGCCGCGCGTCCCTGTCTGGATTCCCCTAATGTTCCACCATCTTCGCAAACCACTCCCACCTTGGCACGCGCTCGCTGACCAATTTCGCGCAGGTCAGCATCGGCACCGCCAGCAGCGCGCCGGGGATGCCCCACATCCAGCCCCAGATCAGCAGCCAGACCAGGATCGCCAGTGGCGACAAGCGCAATCGATGGCCTATGATCATCGGCGTGATCACATTGCCCTCCAGCGCCGCCGCGATCGCGAAGCACAGCGCCGGCAACAAGGCGTGGGTGGCGATGTCGAAGTGCAGCAAGCCGATCGCGCTGATGATCAGGGTGGAACAGACCGCGCCGACATACGGCATGAAATTGAGCAAAGCCACCACGCAACCCCACAGCACCGGATCCGAAATGCCGAAATACCACAGGATCGCCGCGGCGACGGCGCCGAGACACGCGTTGATCAGGGTGACGGTCAGCAGATAGCGCGAAATCTCGCGCTGGATGCCGCGCACCAGATTCAGCGCCATGCGCCGGTAAGCAAAGCGTGGCGAGGCTGCGACCAGCCGGTGCCGCATGCGGTCGCCATAGGTGAGAAAGAAAAACACCAGCAAGACTACGGTGAGCGCTTCGGCGAGGATCGCCGGCGCCATCAGCAGCAGGTCGGACACGCTGATACTGGTGGTTGCAGCGGCCGCCGGCGTGG
>JBDTBW010000056.1:0-29782 GCA_039923855.1 Rhodanobacteraceae bacterium
CCCGGCGCGCGGTTGCGCGGTGCGCGCGACGGCCATTATCATGCACAGCTAGTCGGGGTGTAGCTCAGCCTGGTAGAGCGCTACGTTCGGGACGTAGAAGTCGCAGGTTCAAATCCTGTCTCCCCGACCACGTCTGATGAAGTGCATCCGGCTTTCGCGGCCAGCTTTCGTTTGCGGCTGTTGCTTGCGGATGCCGCAGCGGAGCTTTTGCTGTCTGAGCCGCCGCGTGTTGCTTCTGCACACGCCCGCGAAAAATAAGATCAAAATGGATTCCGGGTTCCATCCCGATGGAACCGGGATGGCCCCAGAATGACGGTAAGGGTTGTCACGCTCTCCGATTCCCGATTCCCGATTCCCGACTCCCGATTTCCCAATTCCCGCGATCACATCGTCTGCGTAGGCCGTTCGGAACCAAGAATGCCGGCCAAAATCGATTCGATCTTGGTGCGCGCGATGTCGCCGTCGGAGGATTCCGCGAACTGCACGCCGATGCCGGCGGTGCGGTTGCCTTGCGCGGCGGTCGGCGTGATCCACACCACTTTGCCGGCGACCGGCATGCGGTCCTTTTCTTCGGGCAGGGTCAACAACAGGAACACTTCGTCGCCCAAGCTGTAACGCTTGGCGGTAGGCACGAACAGCCCGCCGCCTTTCACGAACGCCATGTAGGCGTTGTAGAGCGCGTTCTTGTCCTTGATCGCCAGGGACAGAATGCCCTGGCGCGGCATTCCGCCGGCGTTGCCTCCCGGTGCGGCCATGGTTTGCGTCCGTCGTAGAAGTAGCGACAGCTTGCCGCGTGCGCGGCGTCGCGGTCAAGCGATAAACCTGCGCCAGCCCCAATGGTCGAACACCCACGGCGAAGGCAGCTCCGCATAAAGCTTGACGTAATACGGGGGCTGCGGCGCGCGCGCGGCGTGCGCGGCGGGACTGCCGTCACGCCAGCACAGATTCGCCTGCCGGGGATCGCGGCAGCGCGTCAATCGTTGGCCGCCTTGCGCATCGACCGCCAGCAACACCATCGACGGGATTAGCCAACGCGGCGGTTGCCACGGCAGGCGCGGCCCGGACAACGCATGGTTGCCGACGCCGGGCGCGAAATATTCGAAAGCGCCGGCGTTGCGCAACATCCGACCACGGCTCAGCGCGATCTGGCTTTTGTGCGCGCAAATCGCCACGCGTTTGCGCGCCTGTTCTTGCGGGGTCAACTTGAGCACGATCCGACTCGGCGCATCGTTCGGCGCGCGGCCGTGCAGGAGATAGCACAGGCACTGCGGACGACGCTCCATTGGCATACCGTTCAACACCAGTTCGACCAATACGTGCAGCGCACTGTGGTCGGGATGACCGTCGGCGAGATCAGGCAGCACCAGCAGCGTCGGCCGCGCGTCCTCAATCAATGTCCGCAGCGACGCGATGGCCTGCGCGGTCTCGCCGATCAATTTCCAGGTGACGCCGCCGTCGGGCCACCCGAGCCGCTGCGTCGCCACGTCCTGCGCGCCGAGTCCGCGCAACGCGTGTTGCGCCTCGCCGCGCCGGCGTATCCCCCAAGCCACCCGTTGCGACGCGCCGATCCGTACCCGGCGTTCCAACGCGCGCTGTGGCCAAGGGTTGTTGTCGCCATCGGTTATCCACGCAATACGCACGCGCGCGCGGCGTTCCAGTGCGCGCTGGATCAAGCCGCCGGTAGCCAGCGATTCATCGTCCGGATGCGGCGCCAGCACCAGCAGCGAAGCGTCGCGTTCGGCAAGACTGTGATCCAGATTCATGGCGCCTTGGGTGTGTCCTTGTCCGCCGGGAGGGTCGTGGGCGCTCAAGGGTAGAGCGTGTGCGCCGCGGTCGCCACAGCGAAGCACCTTGCCCGGTCGCGCTTTCGCCTAGTGGATTGTAATCTTCATTTGGAAGATGAATCGCGCCGTGGATAGTGGTGCTGGGTGCCGGTCTGGAGCGAGGCTCATAGCCAAAGCTATGGGCCGAGTGAAGACCAAGCCCAGTGCCGCGAGACCAAGCGAGCCGCTTCCGAAATGGGCGTTACAGTCCACTAGCTTGCGCGCGGCAGGCTCGCCAGAAATTCGACCAACGCGGGTTCCGCGCGTAGCGGACCGCGCAATTGTTCGCGCAGGCGGTTGGCGCGCTCGAAACCACGCTGCAAAACCTCCATGCTCCACGCGGGATTGAAACCGTCTCGATGCGCGCCCGGCTTGTTCGCAGCCGCCTGCGCCAACAGGCGCGCGGCGTGTTCCAGCCGCGCCTCGGGCTCATCGGCGGCCCACGCATGCGCGATGGTTTGCGTCGAAGCGCGCCCCGCCGCCAGCGCCAGCAGTTCGCGTGCGACCGCGGCGCGGCGCCGCAATTGGTCGCCACGCGCGAAGGCAAGCGCGCGGCCGGGATTGCCGCCGGCGGCGTCCAGCGCGGCTTCCGGCTCGTTCACGTTTTCGGTGCGCAGCCATGCGAGCGCATCTGCGCGCGTGGGTGCGGCGAAATCGATGCGCTGGCAGCGGCTGCGGATCGTCGCCGGCAGCCGCCACGGCTGATCGGCTACAGCCAAGATCAAGCTGGCCGCGGTCGGTTCCTCCAGGGTCTTCAGCAACGCATTGGCCGAAGCCGCGTTCATCGCGTCGGCCGGATCGATCAGCGCGATCTGCCAACCACCGAATTGCGAGGCCAACGCCAGCCGCGCGGACAGCGCGCGAATTTGTTCGACGACGATTTCGCCTCGCAGCTTGCCGGTCTTTTCGTTGACTTCCAATGTCACCAGGATGCGATCCGGATGCGTGCCTGCGTCCAGCAGCGCGCAGGTGCGGCAGGCACCGCAGGCGAAACCATCGCGCGGCAGCTCGCACAGACGCGCGCGCACGAACGCCTCCGCGAACGCGCGCTTGCCCAACCCCACCGCGCCGCCCAGCAGCAATGCGTGCGGCAAGCTGCCAAGCTCGGCCCGGCGCGCGAGACTCGCCCACGCCCGCATCTGCCAAGGCGGCAACGCACGCAATGCAATGGCGGATTCGGACGGCGGCATTTTTTTGTCAGACTGACGCGGCTCGGAGTTCATCGACCGCAGCGATCGCCGCGTCAAGTACCGACGGCTGTGGCAGCGATGCATCGAGTACCCGAAAACGTCGCGGCTCGGCCGCGGCACGCTCGAGATATGTCTGCCGCACGCGCTCGAAGAATCCATCGTCCTCGCGTTCGATACGATCGGCGTCACCGTAGCCATTCGACTGTCCCGTGTTACGCCGCAGGGCGCGTTCACGCCCGTTCGCCACCGGCAGATCGAGCAGCAAGGTCAGATCCGGTTGCAAGCCCCCGGTCGCGACCGCTTCCAGTTGCGCGATGCGCCCGGCGTCGATGCCGCGGCCGCCGCCTTGATAAGCGTAACTGGCATCGGTGTAGCGATCGCAGAGCACCCAATGGCCGGTATCGAGCGCGGGTCGCAGCACTTCGCGCACAAGTTGCGCGCGCGCGGCGAACATCAGCAGCAACTCGGATTCCGCGGCGATGCCCCGCAGCGCGGGATCAAGCACCAGCGCGCGTACCGCTTCCCCGAGCGCGGTGCCACCCGGCTCGCGGGTTTGCGCGATCTCGACGCCACGCGCCGCGAGATGCTCGCGCAAACCGGCCAGCAAGGTGCTCTTGCCGGCACCCTCGCCGCCTTCCAGCGTGATCAATTTGCCGCGCGTGACGTTCATGCGCGCACACGGCGCCGTTTGTGTGAATGCGATTTCGTTTTGGTGGCCGGCTTGGGTTTTCCTTGTGCAGGCTTCGGCTGCGCGATTGGGGCTGAGCCCGAGGTCGATGACGGCATCGACGCCGGGTCCTGGTGCAATTGATACTGCGCGACATTGTGGTTGTGTTCCGCGAGCGTCGCCGCGAATGCATGCGTGCCGTCGCCGCGCGCGACGAAATACAGCGCGTCCCCTTGCGCGGGATGCAACACCGCGTCGATCGCGGCGCGCCCCGGCAACGCGATCGGCGTCGGCGGCAGACCGGCGCGCGTATAGGTGTTGTAGGGCGTATCGGTTTGCAGGTCGCGGTTGTGGATCTTGCCATCGTAAGCCGCGCCCAATCCATAGATCACGGACGGATCGGTTTCCAGCTTCATGCCGATCTTCAAGCGCCGCTCGAACACGCCCGCGATCCGCGCGCGCTCCGCGCCCTGCGCGGTTTCCTTTTCCACGATCGAGGCCAGAATCAATGCCTGATATGGCGACTGCAAGGGAATCGACGGGTCGCGTTGCGGCCATTGCGCGGCCAGGTATTTCTGCATCGCCAAATGCGCGCGCTTCAAGACATCGAGGTCGCTCATGCCCAGCACATAGTCATAAGTGTCGGGCATGAAACGCCCTTCCGGCTGTTCGCCTTTGGCGCCGATCATTTTCATCACGTCGGCGACGGGCGAGCCGGCCCCGGTTTGCGCGAGCTTCGGCGCGGCCGCGAGCGCGGCGCGCACTTGCACGAACGTCCAGCCTTCCACCAAGGTGACGCGCCGTTGCAACACCAGACCCTGCGCCATGTCCTGCAATAGCGTGCGCGCGGTGATGCCGCGCGGCAACGCGTATTCGCCCGCGTGCAGGGAGCCTGCCACGCCGAGTTGCTCGGCCAGCGCGCGCCAGTACAGCGGCGGCGCGGCGGACAACCCGGCGTTGCGCAGATCGCGCACGATGTCCTTGAAACTCTCGCCCTTGGCGATCTCGAACGTCTGACCGGATGTGCGCACAGCCAAGGGCGCATCGGCGAACCGCGAGTAGTCGTAACCGAACCACGCGATCACCGCCATCGCGGCCAGCACGATCAGG
Organism: Rhodanobacteraceae bacterium; assembly: GCA_039923855.1. Classification (GTDB taxonomy): domain Bacteria; phylum Pseudomonadota; class Gammaproteobacteria; order Xanthomonadales; family Rhodanobacteraceae; genus 66-474. The sequence goes on from JBDTBW010000056.1 coordinate 4,791, forward strand.
ATCAGCAGGCCGCGCAACGCTCCGCCACGCATGGCGCGCTGGCCGCAACGAAAAACTGGGCGGGGTATGCTCATCAGGTGCCTTCCGGTTCACGTCGCGGCTTGCGTCAAGGCCATTCGCACCCGACGTATGAGTCGCGATCTTAACCGACGGCACACGTGTGAACGACGCAGCTGCGGAAATATCCCGCGTGATTCAAATCCGCTGGAACACCAGCGTGCCATTGGTGCCGCCGAAGCCGAACGAATTGGACAACACCGTGTCGAGTTTAGACTCGCGCGCGGTGTCCGGCACGAAATCCAGATCGCAACCTTCACCGGGATGATCGAGATTGATCGTCGGCGGTACCACGCTGTCGCGCATGCCGAGGATCGAGAAGATCGCTTCCACCCCGCCGGCAGCCCCGAGCAGATGCCCGGTCATCGACTTGGTGGAACTCACCATCAATTTCCTGGCGTGCTCGCCGAACACGCTCTTGATGCCCTGCACCTCGGCAACGTCGCCGGCCTGGGTCGAGGTGCCGTGCGCGTTGATATACTGCACATCCTCGCGGTTCAAGCCGGCGTCCTTGAGCGCGGCGGCCATGCAACGCGCGCCGCCCTCGCCATTCTCGGCCGGTGCTGTCATGTGATACGCATCGCCGCTCATGCCGAAGCCGGTCAGCTCGCAATAGAGGCGCGCGCCGCGTTGTTTGGCGTGTTCGTAATCCTCGATCACCAGCACGCCGGCGCCATCGGACAACACGAAGCCGTCGCGATCGCGATCCCACGGACGACTGGCCCTGGCCGGTTCGTCGTTGCGGGTAGACAACGCGCGCGCCGAACAGAAACCGCCCATCGCAACGCCCGTGGTCGAATATTCCGCGCCGCCGGCGACCATCACGTCGGCGTCACCGCACTGGATCAACCGCATCGCCAGCCCGATGTTGTGGGTGGCCGTGGTGCACGCGGTCACGCAGGCGATGTTGGGGCCTTTGAGCCCCAGCATGATCGAAAGATTTCCCGATGCCATATTGATGATTGCACTGGGCACGAAGAACGGCGAAATCTTGCGCGGGCCGTTTTCGTGCATGGTGATGGAGGTGCGCTCGATGGTGTGGATCCCGCCGATGCCGGCGCCGACCGCCACGCCGATGCGTTCCTCGTCGTGTTCGTGCGGGTGCAGCCCCGCATCGGCGAGCGCCTGCACCGACGCCGCGATCCCGTAATGAATGAACGGGTCCATCTTCTTGACGTCTTTGGCAAGGATGTATTGCGCGGGATCGAAATCGCGCACCTCGCCGGCGATCTTGGTCGGGAAAGCGCTGGCGTCGAAGTGCGTGACCGGACCGATGCCGCTCCTTCCGGCGCGGATGTTTTCCCACGCGGTGGCGACGTCGTTGCCGACCGGCGAAACGATGCCAAGACCGGTGACGACGACACGACGTTTGGCGGAAGACATAAGCGCACTCGCTTCGAATCAAGTCGGAAATGCCACCGCGCGGCACGAATCACGCGACGGCATCCAGCATACGGCCACGCGGGTTGCGGCCGTCCCAAAAACGAAAGCTGCGCCGGACGGCGCAGCTTTCGGGAATCACCGCAACACCAAGCGCGACCGGGGATCCCTCACGGCATCAGGCTGCCTTGTCGTGCGCCTTGATGTAATCGACCGCCTGCTGCACGGTGGTGATCTTCTCGGCTTCCTCGTCGGGAATCTCGGTTTCGAACTCTTCCTCCAGCGCCATGACCAGCTCCACGGTGTCGAGCGAGTCGGCGCCCAGATCGTCCACGAACGAGGCGTTCGGGGTGACATCCTCTTCCTTGACGCCAAGCTGTTCGACCACGATCTTCTTGACGCGCTCTTCGATGCTGCTCATCTTCTCGATCTCCCGGGGCAAAAGCCCGCGCATTGTAGTGGACTTGTCCGCCGCTCGCCAGTTGACGGCGCGGTTTGTTGGATTGCTGGCGGTTTGGCAATAGCCGAAAAGACTCGAACCAGGGTCGGCAACTGCTTGATCCCGCAATTATAGCTGCATGTTCATGTCAGGACATGTACATGCCGCCGTTAACATGCAGCGTCTCGCCGGTGATGTAAGCCGCGCCCGGCGAAGCCAGGAAACCCACCGCCCGCGCGATGTCCGCGGGTTCGCCGAGACGCCCCAACGCGATCTGGCCTTCCAGCGCCTTGCGCTGATCCGCGGAAAGCGCGCGCGTCATGTCGGTGTCGATGAAACCTGGCGCGACCACGTTGACGGTGATTCCGCGCGAGCCGATCTCGCGCGCCAGCGATTTGGAGAACGCGATGATGCCGGCCTTGGCCGCGGCGTAATTGGTCTGGCCCGGATTGCCGGTCACGCCAACCACGGAGGCGATGTTGATGATGCGTCCGCGCCGCGCCTTCATCATCGTTCGCAGCACCGCCTTGCAGGTGCGGTACACCGACGTGAGGTTGGTGTCCAGGATCGCGTTCCAGTCCTCGTCTTTCATCCGCATCAGCAATTGATCGCGGGTGATGCCGGCGTTGTTGACCAGGATCGACAGACCGCCGTGGCGCTCGACGGTCGCTGCGATCAAGGCTTCGACCGCCGCGCCATCGGTGACATTCAACACACGGCCTTCGCCGTTGTGTTGTTGCAGACGTTGCGTGATGGCCGCGGCGCCCGATTCACTGGTGGCCGTGCCGATCACGCTGGCGCCCTGCGCGGCCAGTTCGCTAGCGATCGCCGCGCCGATGCCGCGCGAGGCACCGGTGACCAGCGCAATCTCGCCCACAAGTGTCTTGTCCATTGCCCTGGTTCCTGCCGGAAATCAAAGGGGTGAACGTTACACGGAAACACACCCGCCATGCACGTCAGGCGTGGCAGCAATTCGAAGCTTGATGCTCGTATTCGTCGTGGCGGCGCCACCACACGCCCGTTTCGTTGCGTCCCAGGAGCGCGCGATCCAGCCACTGGTACATGCCCCACAGGCCATCCAGTCCGCGCGCGAAAGCCGAATAGGTGTGATAGACGACGCCGTCCTCCAAGACGAAGGCACTCATGCCCGGCCGCTCGCGTATATAGGTGGACGGATCGGTCCCGCACATCCTGACGAACTTCGCGACCGGACTTTCGCTGCCGAACTGCGTGCTCGGGCCGTCTGGCATTCGCCTGCGCGGCGCGGCGGTCTCGCGCCGGTAATTGTACTCAGCGCCGCCTTCGCGTTGCTGCTGTTCGGTGATACCGACGCTGAAATCGAAATTGAAGTCGCCGGCGAACGAAGACGCCCACGGAAACGTCCATCCCATCCGCTGCTTGTACGCTTGCAGTTTCGCCAGCGGCGTGCGTGATACGGCCATCAGCCTCACGTCGTGATTTGCCAGATGGGTCGCGAATCCATTGAAACCGTCCGCGATCGCGGAGCAGGATGGACACCCCGCTGTGTAATCGGGCCCGAACATGAAGTGGTAGATCAGCAGTTGCGAGCAGCCCTTGAACAAATCGGCCAGCGAAGAGCTGCCTTCATCGGTATCAAATCGATATTGCTTGTCTATTCGAACCCAAGGCAGTTCCTGACGACGACGCGCCAGTTCGTCGCTGCGATGCGTCAGCTCCTTCTCGGCATCGAGCAGCTTGAGCCGCGCGGCCAGCCATTCCTCGCGCGAGACGATCTTGTGCGTGCGCGCGATGTTCATTTGTCCGGATTTCATTTGCCACCTCCTGTCTTTCGCGGTTGCAGACTGATTTTCAAAACAGAGTTTCGCGAAACACGCTCTTTAACCCGATGCCGCTTGACGCCGAGTTTCATGGCAACCAATGCGGCCAAGCCGCCCGCCGAGCCCGTGCCGGCCATCGCCAATAACGCGACGCTGATGCAGATCGGACATATGATTCGTTTCTTCTAGTTCAGACGATCAACGAGCGCATCGAGGAAATACGTCCAGCCACCGCGGTGGGCGTGCGCCATTTCCTCGTCGGGCAATCCTTCGTGGGTCAGGCGCAATTCGGTTTGCTTGCCACGCGGCACGAGTTCGATGGTGACTACCGATTCCTTGCCGTAGGTACTTTCGCTGACCCATGTGAACTCGAGCAGGCGCGGGCTTTCCACGCGCAGATAACGGCCGTAGTGCGGGCGTGGAATGCCCTTGTGCATCATGCCAAAATAGAACAAACCATCCGGCCGCGGATCCATCACGATGTCGCCGCCTTCCGCCAGCCACGCCTTGGCGCTGACAGGGTCGGTCCATGCGCGGAACACGCGATCTGGAGCGGCGTCGTAGGTTCGTGGCAGCTCGATTTTGAACTCGCCCATCGCATTCGGATTACGGTTTGCCATCGTCGGTCTCCTGGTTGTCTTGTTTGCCGAGAAATTCGCTCAGCGCATCCAATCGCTGGTTCCAGAAACGTTCGTACTGCGAGGCCCAACGCACCACCTCGCGCAACGGCGCCGCGCGCAATTTCAGATAGTGTTCGCGCCCCGCCCGCCTGCGCCGCACAAGACCTGCGCGTTCCAGCACCTTCAAATGCTTGGAGACCGCGTTCAATGACATGTCGAACGGCGCGGCAAGATCGGTCACGCGTATCTCGCCGCGGGTAAGACGCGCGACGATGCGCCGCCGGGTGGGGTCGGCGAGCGCCGCGAACGCGAGATCCAGGGTGGGCATGGTGTTATCTATATTCAACCTTGTGGTTGAATATTATGCATGTAGAAACGCCTTGTCAAGTAGCGGCACAGGCATTTTCAAAGGGAGTTTCGGCGGGCGACGATGGGCCGAGAGATCAGGCGCGCATCGCGTCCAGAGTGCTTTGGAGATCGGCCGGCGTGCCCAACGCGCGCGCATCCAGTGATTTGTCGATGCGTTTGACGAGGCCGGTGAGCACCTTTCCGGGACCGCATTCGTACAACTTGGTCGCGCCAGTCGCGACGAGCCGTTGCACGCATTCGCTCCAGCGTACCGGCATATACAACTGCCGTTCCAATGCGGCACGGATATATTCGACGCCTGCGTGCGCACGCGCATCCGCGTTCTGCACCACCGGAATCGTCGGCACACTCCATGTCAGTTGCGCCATGCGCTCGCCGAGTTTGTGCGCGGCATCGCGCATCAGGATGGTGTGCGAGGGAACCGACACCGGCAGCTTGATCGCTTTGCGCACGCCGAGTTCCGCCAGTCGCGCGATGGCCCGGTCGACCGCCGCGGCGTGGCCCGCTATCACGAGCTGGCCGGGCGAATTGAAATTGACGGGCGCTACCACTTCGTCGGCCGCCACCTCATGGCAAACGAGTGCGATTCGGGCGTCGTCGCCACCCAGGATTGCCGCCATCGCACCGACACCCGCGGGCACCGCCTCCTGCATCAGCCGGCCGCGTTCGGCTACCAAAGCGGCCGCGTCGTGCAACGGCAGCGCGTCGGCGCAAACCAGCGCGGAATATTCGCCAAGGCTGTGACCAGCCAATTGCGCGGGCATCGGCCCGTCAAGTTTTTGCCATACCCGCCACACCGCGACGCTGGCCGCCAACAATGCCGGCTGCGTGTTCTCGGTACGATTGAGTTCATCCTCGGGGCCGTTTTGCGACAACGTCCAAAGATCTATGCCCGCGCCTTGCGATGCTTCGTCGAAACAGGCGCGCACTTCCGTGTGCACCGCGGCGAGTTCGGCCAGCATGCCGACGGTTTGCGATCCTTGGCCCGGGAAGACGAAGGCGAGCTGCGAGTTCGATGCTGTTTCCATATCAGCGCTGCTTATCTATTCCGGAACGAAATGCGCGATCACACCCAAAACGATAAAGGTCGCAGCCATCGCATAGCGAACGGAAGCAAAGCGCAATAGTGTCAATCCGGGGTGGGTCTTGGCTGCCTTCTGCGACTTGCCATTGTCAACTCGCACAAAAACCAGCGCAATGCCGGCTGCTATGCACAACGCAGGCAAAACCCATACGGCCAAACGATTTTGCACCGATCAATACCGCACCATCGCCGATGCCCAGGTAAAACCGCCACCGAAAGCTTCCAGCAACAGGTTCTGGCCGCGTTTGACCTTGCCCGAACGCACCGCGGCGTCCAGCGCCAGCGGCACCGAACCCGATGACGTATTGGCATGCTTGTCGACGGTGACGATCACCTGATCCATCGACATTTCCAATCGTTTCGCCGTCGCCTCGATAATGCGCAGGTTGGCCTGATGCGGGATCAACCAATCGATCTGGTCGGCGTGCATGCCAGCTTCGCGCAGGGTCTGCTCGACCAATGAGTCCAATGTCTTGACCGCGACCTTGAACACCTCGCGCCCGCTCATGCAGATGCGCACGCCGTGGTTGGGTTCGTCCTTGAAGCCCGCCGACACGCCGACCGGGTTGTAGAGCAGATGCTTGTAACCGCCGTCGGCATGCAGGCAGGTGGCGAGGATGCCGGGTTCGTCGGACGCTTCCAGCACCACCGCGCCCGCACCATCGCCGAACAGCACGCAAGTATCGCGCTCGCTCCAGTCGACCATCCTGGTCAGCGTTTCGGCGCCGACCACCAGGGCTTTCTTGACCTGCCCGCAGCGGATGAATTTGTCGGCGATACCCAGCGCATACATGAAACCAGAACATGCCGCGTTGACGTCAAACGCGGCGCATCCATTGGCGCCCAAACGGTCCTGGATCAGACAGGCCGTGGCCGGGAAAATGAGGTCCGGCGTGGTGGTGCCGAGCACGATCAGATCGAGATCTTTCGCGTTGACGCCAGAATCCGACAGCGCCTGCTGCGCGGCGCGGAAAGCCAGATCGCCGGTGGTCTCGCCCTCGGCGGCCACGCGCCGCTCGCGGATGCCGGTGCGACTGGTGATCCATTCGTCGCTGGTATCGACCTGCTTTTCCAGATCGGCGTTGGTGACAACGCGATCGGGCAACGCGCTGCCAGTGGCGAGAATGCGGGCGAAGGTCAAGACGCGGGTCCTTCAGCGGAAAGGGATGATCGGTGCCGATCGCGAGCTGATCGAAGCCGCAAGCCAGCGAGGATAGCGGATTCGCACCCAGACTTTCGATGCATGTCTCGCGAAAAAAGCAAAGCGGCCCCTCGGGGGCCGCTGCGGGCGTCATCTAAACACCAAACTCAATCTTCGTCGGCGACCGCGGCGGCGTTCTCGATCACCTTGCGGCCACGGTAATAACCGTCCTTGGTGACGTGATGGCGGCGATGCACTTCCCCGCTGGTCGGATCGGTGGCGAGCTGCACTTGCGGCAGCGCATCGTGCGAACGGCGCATGCCGCGGCATGATGGGGATTTGCGACTCTTGGCGACGGCCATGGTGATTCCTGTATTGAAAAGCGCGGCCACGGAGGCCCGCTTTTTGATCTCACGCGACCTAAGGATGATCGCATAAATCAACCTTTCAGTTCGCGAAGAACCGCGAACGGGTTGGTTCCGGTTTCCACTTCGTCCAGCGATGCCGCATCGTTCCCGCCGACCCAATGCAACGCTTCCGTTTCAGCTCCGGGTTTCACCGGAAAAGCCGGCAGCGCCAGCAACAATTCGTCCTCGATCGCGCACGCAGGATCCAAGGCGCCATGGTCCAAAAGCAGCGGCTCGATCCCCTGTGGCAGTGCGGCTTCGTCACTTTCATCGGCGATCAAACCCAAACGCACCTCGATCTCGACCGGCCACCCGAACGGCTCGAGCGTGCGTTGGCATTGCAACGTCAGTATCGTCTTCGCGCGCATCGTCATGCAATGCGTCGCAAGCGCCCCGATACCGAATTGCAGATCGTATTCGACCTCGCCGCGGGCATACGCCAACGCCGCCGCCAGCCTCGGCATCGAGGCTACCGGCAGACTGCCGTGGAAGGAGCGTCGCGCCACCACCGCGCGCGCGGCGTCGACACGCTGCGGCAAAGACCCGGACATAACCGCGAAATGGTAGGTTCCGCGCCACCCAAAGTCAACCGTGACGTGGCATCCCGACGCAGGGCGCCCATCGCTGGCCCGGATCGTGCAGACTGCCGAGGAAGGATTATCCGATGCCTGCCCGATGACGCCTGAACCGCCCGTCGTGAACCCGCCGCCGTGGATGTGATGTTATCCGCCATCGTCGCCCTGTTCGCGATCGCCTCCGTGGCCGCGATGGCGTTTCTCATGCATCGCCAAGGCCGTCGCCGCCGCACTTTGCGCTCGTTGCATCGCTGCACCGACGCGCTGGAGCACGATCTCAAGGAATGCCGCGCGCGGCTGGAACGCGCGCACGCGGCGATGACGGTGACCCCGGATCTGCCCGCCCCCGGCGAACCCGACGCGCGCGCGGCGATCGATGCCGCGCTGCGAGAGCTGCTGGCGCATCGCCTGTGGCTGCGCGACAGCGCCGACGAGGCCAACCAGCGCGAACTGGATACGGCCGTATCCGCGATCGGCAAGGCGCGTGCATCATTGTCACAACAACTCGAGGCGCTCGCCTCCGCGCAACGCGCGCTGGACACCGCCGTGCGCGAGCGCATCGAGGATATCGCGCAACGATGAGTGATTCACCGCGAATCGTGTTGGCCTCGACATCGCCTTACCGCGCGCAACTGCTGCGCCGGCTGCTCGATGATTTCGAACAGATCGCGCCGGGTGTCAAGGAGTCCGCGCTCGACGGCGAAGCGCCGGGCGCGCGCGCGGCGCGGCTGGCCGAGGCCAAGGCGCACGCGGTGGCAAAACATTTCGACGACGCGATCGTGATCGGCTCGGATCAGGTCGCCGAGGTCGATGGTCGCATGCTCGACAAACCCGGCACGCACGCCAACGCGCGTTCGCAATTGGCCGCGTGCAGCGGCCGCACGGTCCGCTTCCATACCGCGCTGTGCGTGATCGACGCGCGCCGCGTCGATCATTGTGCACAGGCGATCGATCTGACCCGCGTCGTTTTCCGCGAGCTGTCGGCCGAAGAAATCGCGCGCTACGTGGGGTGCGAACAGCCGCTCGATTGCGCCGGCGGTTTCAAGGCCGAGGGTCTGGGCATCGCGCTGTTCGAACGTATCGAAAGCCAGGATCCGGCCGCCTTGATCGGGCTGCCGCTGATCGCGCTGTCACGGTTGTTGCGCGATTGCGGCTTGCCGCTGCCATAAGGCACTTCGCGCTTACACTGTGTCGCAGCCACGTCGAGTACCGGCCGATGGACATCAGCACAGCACAATCCGAATCTGCAGTCGGCGGCAAGCCGCTCGAGGCGGCTTTGCAGCAGCGTCTGGACGCCGCGCTGGCGCAGATCAACGGCGTGTTGCTCGGCAAGCACCGTCAAGTGCGGCTGGCCGTCGCCTGCCTGATCGCGGGCGGACATCTCTTGATCGAGGATGTGCCCGGCGTGGGCAAAACCACGCTGGCGCACGCACTGGCGGTCACGCTGGATCTAGCCTTCCAGCGCATCCAGTTCACCTCGGATCTGCTGCCATCGGACATCATCGGCGTCAGTGTGTACGAGCGGGAGACTGGCGCGTTCCATTTCCATCCCGGCCCGGTATTTGCGCAACTGCTGCTGGCCGACGAGATCAACCGCGCCACCCCCAAGACCCAGAGCGCGCTGCTGGAAGCGATGGCGGAAGGCCAGGTCACGGTCGATGGACAAACGCGGGCGCTGCTGCAACCGTTCTTCGTGGTGGCGACGCAGAATCCACTGGATCTGGCGGGTACCTATCCACTTCCGGATTCGCAGCTCGATCGTTTCATGCTGCGCATCTCGCTGGATTATCCGGGCGCCGACGCCGAACGTGCGCTGCTCACCGGCGAGGACCGGCTTGAACTGATCGGCCGGTTGTCGCCCTGTCTGGCGGCCGCCGACATCGATGCGCTGCGTGCCCGCGCACGATCGGTGCTCGCCAGCCCCGCCCTGCTCGATTACCTGCAAGCCTTGCTCGCCGCCAGCCGCCGCCATGCCGAGGTGCGTACTGGCTTGTCGCCGCGCGCCGGCTTGTCGCTGCTGGCTGCCGCGCGCGCTTGGGCCATGCTCGGTGGACGCGCCTATCTGATCCCCGAGGATTTGCAGGCGGTGTTCGTTGCGGTCGCCGCGCATCGCCTGACACCCGCGCGCAGCACCACCCGCGACGCGCTGGCGCGGGCATTGCTGGCCGAGGTGCCGGTCGGTTGATGAGCGGGTTGAAAAACTACTGCGCTCGGCATCTCGCGCGCCAGCGGTGCTCGGAATCCTAATGTATTGATCTATACACTCCGGTTCCTGCGCTCCGGTGGCGCGCAACCTGCCTTCGCTCGTGACGTTTTTCAATACCGCTCATAATTCTTTCCGGGACGTGTTGCAACAGCGCGCCGAACGCCGCCTGCCCGCTTTGACCCGCTGGCGGCAACCGGAATTGCTGCCGGCAACGCTGCATCGCCGCCGGATCTATGTGCTGCCGACCGCATCGGGCATCGGCTTCGGGGTGTTGCTGGTGGTGATGCTGCTGGGCGCGCTGAATTACCAGAACAACGCCGCACTGCTCTTGACCTGTCTGCTCGGCGCAGCGGTGGTCAACAGCATGCTGGTTGCGTTTCGCGCGCTGCACGGCTTGACGCTGGCCGCACTACGTGCCGATCAAGCTTGCGTTGGCGATCCATTGACGCTGCGTCTTGGCTTCGATACCTCCGGAAGAACGCGACGCGCGTTGCGCATCGATCTCGAGGATGAACACGCCGTGTTTTCACTCGAACGCGGCGGCGGCGAGACGACCATCGCGATGCCGACGCAGCAGCGCGGCTGGAACGCGGTGCCGCGCGTGCGCTTGTCCTGCACGCTGCCGTTCGGACTGTTCCGGGCCTGGAGCTGGGTGACGCCGATGCAAAACGTGCTGGTATATCCGCGGCCGATCGATGGGCCGCCGCCACCACTGGGCGATGACGATGCCAGTGCGCGTCGGCGTGGCGACGAGGAATATGCCGGCTTGCGCGAATATCGTCACGGCGATGCGTTGAAGCGCGTCGCGTGGAAGACCAGCGCGCGCCACGATCGACTGCTGATCCGCGAACTCGACGCGGCCGCGCACAGCGCACCGCAGCTATTCGACTGGGACATGCTGCATGGGCTGGATCGCGAAACGCGGATCTCGCGTCTCGCCGGTTGGGTGCGTGCCGCGCACGCCTCCGCCCGCACATGGACGCTGGTGCCACCGGATCGGCGCCCGCTAGGCCCCGGCGCCGATCACGTGCATTATCACCGCTGCATGGCGGCGCTAGCATTGCTGCCGTGAACGACGAGCTTTCCAATCCGGTACTCGATCGTCCGGCATTTGATCTGCTGTGCCTGAGCGTGGCGTGCGTTCTGCTCGCGCATCTGCCGCATATTCCGCTGTGGCTCGGCGCGGCATTGGCCGCGCTGCTGTTGTTCCGCTGGCTGCAACGCCGTCTGCAATGGAGGCGCGAGCCAGGCATCGCCCGGCTCGCGTTGGTGATCGCGCTGCCGGTGGTGGTGCTGGCGATCTACCACACGCCGTTCGGACGCGAACCGGGCAGCGTGCTGGCCGCGGGTTTGCTGGTGCTGAAATTGCTGGAAAGCGAGCACGCGCGCGACGCGAGGATGGCGTCCGGCTTCGCGTGTTTCCTGCTGATGAGTGCGTTGTTGTTCGCGCAATCGCTGTGGATGACGCTGCTGGTTGCGCTGGCCCTGCTGCCGGCGCTGGCCACGCTGCGCGCGCTGCAACCCGACTCGGGTACGGAACGTTCCGGAAAACGCAACTACGCGCGCGCGTTCGCGCCGGGCGCGATGCTGTTGCTCGCCGCATCGCCGATGGCATTGCTGGGATTCATGTTCGTGCCACGGCTGTCGGCGCCGTTGTGGGGGGAGCCCGGCGCGGATACCGCGCGCACCGGGGTCAGCGACCGGATGGCGCCGGGCGACATCCGCGATCTCCTGATCGACGATAGCGTGGCAATGCGAGTGGGTTTCGACGGACCGACGCCGATGCCGTCCGCGCGCTATTTCCGCGGCGTGGTGATGTGGTTCTTCGACGGCCGCGCCTGGCTGCGCGGCAATGCGGGTTTTCGCCGCGCCGCGCCGGAACCGATGCAGGCGCGCGGTCCGGCGCTCGGTTACGACATCACCTTGCAACCCACGCGCCGGCATTGGCTGTTCGCGCTGGACACGCCGCTGGATGCCCCGGATGGCGCGAGGCTCGACGCCGATCGAACCCTCAGCCGCGACAAACCGGTCAACGAGGCGATCGCGTATCACGTCGATTCCGTGTTGACCTATGCGCTCGATCCGCAACTCGACGCGGGTCTTCGCCTCGCCGCGCTGCAATTGCCACCCGGCTACGATCCGCGCGCGGCCGCGTTGGCGCGCTCCTGGCGCGTCGCGGCCGGGGCAAATGATACCGCAATCGTGCGCGATGCCTTGCGTTTGTTCCACGGCGGCGGTTTCGTCTACAACCTCGCCGCACCGCCGCTCGGGCGCGACAGCGTGGACGATTTCCTGTTCGGCACCCGCGAAGGGTTCTGCGAACACTACGCCGGCGCGTTCGTTTTCCTGATGCGCGCGGCCGGTGTGCCAGCGCGGGTGGTCGCGGGCTACACGGGCGGTTACTGGAATGCTTATGCGCATTATCTCTTGATCCGCCAATCCGACGCGCACGCCTGGGCGGAAGTGTGGTTGGCCGGGCGCGGCTGGGTGCGCGTTGATCCGACCGCGATGGTGCGGCGCGCGGTGAATGCCGGGCCTGGCGACGAGGGCGGTGGATCGAACGCGGACGGCGGCTGGCTATTGGGATTGCGTGATCGCTTCGATGTCATCAACCGTTTGTGGGAACGCGGCGTGCTCGGATTCGACGCGCTGCGTCAGAGCCGCTTGCTGACGCCATTCGGCATTCCGCACGCGGACTGGAACCAGCTCGCGATCGCGTTGGGTGCGGGCGCGCTGGTCATCCTTGCGCTGGGAATGTTGTTCGCGCTGTATCGCCCGCGCATGCAAGCGCGCGATCCGCTGGATGCCGCGCAACGGCGCTTGCAGGCCAAACTGGCGAAGATCGGCCTCGCGCGCCGCGCGCAAGAAGGCCCGCGCGACTTTTTCGCGCGCTGCATGGCGGTCTTGCCACGAAAACGCGATGAACTGGCGGCGCTGGCGAAGGTATACATGACATTGCGTTATGCGCACGATGCACCGCCAGCTGAACCGGTGCGCAACTATTCACGCGCCGTGCGCGCTTTCCATGTGCGCGGTGTGTTGAAATAGTGAGTGTGCGTAATCCCTGCTTAAAAAAGAGGTGGGCCATGTCACGCAAAGCCGTTTTACCCGCCGTTATCGCCCTCGCCCTGGGCGCCTGCGCCACCATCCCGCAACCGCTGACAGGAACGTATCCACCAGTGCCACTTGACGCCGCGCGCAGGAGTACCGCTCAGGGTACGCGGGTGCGCTGGGGTGGCCGGATCATCGAAACCGAACCGCGCCAACAGCAGACCTGCTTCTACGTGCTGTCCGAGCCGCTGGATTCGCAGGCGCGCCCGGAAATCGACGAGCAGAGCCAAGGGCGCTTCGTCGCCTGCCACGAGGGTTTTTACGATCCGGAAGTGTTCGCCAAGGGCCGCGAACTCACCGTCACCGGCACCTTGCAGGGCAGCGTGCCGCGCAAGATCGGCGATTACGATTACAACTATCCCAAGGTCACCGCCGACGTTGTTTACTTGTGGCCGAAACGGCCGAAGTATGTCGCGCGGCCCTATTATGATCCGTTCTACGACCCGTTCTGGGGGCCATTCGGCTACGGCTTTGGCTACGGCCCGGGATTCTTCTATCCACCGCCAGTGATCATCGTGCACCCGCGCTCGACTCCGCCGCCGAAGACGGGGCATTGATCGTTACGCTTGAGTAGCGGCCTACCAAAAAGCAGGCCAAGGATGGCCGTCGATGAGCGAGCTTCCAGCGCCGTGCATGACGCCGAGCATCGCAGCGCCAAGCGGGAGCAAGGCGCGCATGTCCGAGCACAGGGAGATGCGAGTTCGCGACCCGCTTGGCGCGAGAAGCGCAGGGCAGCCCCAGCGACAGGACGTCGCAAGACCGTCATGCCCTCGCGCATTGGCTTTGGTTACTTTCCCCGAAAGGAAAAGTAACTCCGCTCGCGGCAGCGAGCGGAACCAAGACAATCTTGTGGAAGAGCTGGATTACTCGCGCCATCCTTGGCGCTCGTCCTGCGGGCCGCCTTCGGCGTTCGCCGGAATGACGATCTTTCCATGGTTGCGTGACGACTCACCCCAAAGGCGTGCGCAATGGACGTCCCGCCAGCAAATGCAGATGGGTATGAAACACGGTCTGCCCTCCGTGTTCGTTGCAGTTGAAGATGCAGCGGTAGCCGTCGTTGGCGAAACCTTCGCGTTTTGCGTACGCTGCCGCGGCCAACAGCAATTTGCCAAGCAGCGGCGCGTCGTCCGCATCGAAATCGTTGAGCGTGGCAAACGGTTTTTTCGGCACGAACAGCACGTGCACCGGCGCCTGCGGCGCGATGTCGCGGAACGCCAGCACCTCGTCGTCCTCGTAGACGATGTCGGCCGGAATCTCGCGGCGGATGATCTTGTCGAACAACGTGTCAGCCATGACGGAATCCTCAGCGATTGAATCCGTCGCGAGCGAAGGCAGTCTCGCTGCGGGCGGAGTGCAGGAACCGGAGTGTACACACCGGTACATGAGGACCTCCGGGCGCCACAGGCAGCGGGAATGCCGAGCGCAGCGGGTTTCAATCGCTGAGGGGAAGGCGCCCGCCGAACGCGTGCGCCAAGGTGCCACGGTCGATGTATTCCAGCTCGCCGCCCAGTGGCACGCCATGGGCAAGGCGGGTGGCGCGCACGCCCGCCGCGCGCGCGAGTTGCGCCAGCCAGTGCGCCGTCGCCTCGCCTTCCACGGTCGGGTTGGTCGCGATGACCAATTCCCGCACCTCGTCCTCATACAGACGCCGCTCCAGCAATGCACCGCCGAGTTCCTCCGGCCCCAATCCGTCGAGTGGTGAGAGTCTTCCCATCAGCACGAAATAACGCCCGCGAAAGCCGGTGGCCTGTTCGATCGCCAACTGATCCGCCGGCGTCTCGACCACGCACAGCGTGTGCGTGTCGCGCGAAGAGTTCGCGCACAGCGCACACGATTCGGTTTCGCTGAAATTTCGGCAGTGCACGCAGTGGCCGATGCGTTGCATGGATTGCTCCAGCGCGCGCGCAAGACGCACGCCGCCGTCGCGGTCACGTTCCAGAAGATGGAAAGCCATCCGCTGCGCGCTCCTGGCGCCAACGCCTGGCAGACAGCGCAGCGCTTCGATCAGTTCACCAAGGAGATTGGAACCGGGCATGGTTTATTCCATCAAAGTGTGCAATCTCTGCAGAAGCATCGCGAACGCAGCAGCTTATGCGGAGAATGCCAGTGGACTGCAATGTTCATTTGGGAGATGGATCGCGCCGTGGATCGTGGTGCCGGGCGCCGGTCTGGAGGGAGGCCCATAGCCGAAGCTATGGGCCGAGTGAAGGCCAAGCCCAGCGCCGCGAGACCAAGCGAGCCGCTTCCGAAATGGGCGTTACAGTCCACTAAAACGGCAGCTTAAATCCGGGTAGCAGATTCATGCCAGCGCTGACGCCGCCGAGTTTCTGCTGGCTGGCTTCAGCGACCTTGTTGACCGCGTCGTTGACAGCCGCCGCGACCATGTCCTCGGCCATTTCCGGATCATCGGCCATCAGCTTGCGATCGATTTGCACGCGTCGAACTTCGTGACGGCCGCTCATGGTCACGCTGACCATGCCTCCGCCGGCGCCGCCGGTCACTTCCAGTTGCGCGATCTCTTCCTGCGCACGCTTGAGATCCTCCTGCATGCGCTGCGCCTGCTGCATCAATTGCCCGATCTGTCCTTTCACTGTGGTTGCTCCGTGGGTTTGACCGATTGCGGCACCACGCGCGCGCCCAGCTCGCGTTGCATCGCGAGCACCACCGGATCTTGCGCCAACGCCCGCTCGGCCACCGCCTGATCCGCCGAACGCGCCCGTTCCGCGCGTGCCGCCGGCGTTTCGGTTTCGGCGTCGATCACAAAACGCACGTGCAGCGAGCGTCCGAGCGCCTCGCCCAGGCCTTTCTGGAGATCTGCGCACAAAGGTTCCACCGCCAGATGCCGGTGCAAGGGTTGCAAGGCGAGCGTCAACAAACCGCTCTCCAGTGACTTCGGCGCGGCGTGCCGCGCGAGTTGACCGACCATGCCGCCCAGACGCGCGCGCACGATCCACGTCTCCCAATCCGGCAAGCCGTCGGCGCCAGTCGGCATTGCTGCGCTTTCGGCAGCGGGTGTGAGCACCGGAGTCGATGCGATTTTGTCTGGCGCGGCAGCGGCTGCGCGCGATGAATGGTCCGGCGAAGTCGCCGATGCCACGCGTGACGCTGTCACCGCCGCGGCAGACGACACCCGCGGTGATTTCGCATCGACTTCGGTAGTGTCGGCGCGAAACGACAGCATTCGCAGCAGCGTCATTTCAAAACCCGTGCGTGGATCGGGCGCATACGGCAATTCGCGGCGGCCGTTCAACGCGAATTGATACCACAACTGAACGTCCTCGGGATCGATGCGCCGCGCCAACTCTGCGATCTGTGCATTGTTGGCGGCGCCATCCACGGAAAAATGCGGCACCAGTTGCCGCAACTGGATGCGATGAAGCGTACCGGCGAGTTGATCGAGCACGCTGCCGAAATCCGGCGCCAGCGCTGCGATACGTTCCGCCTCGACCAGCAATGCCGGACCTTCGCCATTGGCGAGCGTTTCGAGCAACGCGCCGACATCGTTGCCGGCGATGGTGCCGAGCATCGCGCGCACGTCATCGGTGCGCAGTTGGCCGCCGCCATGCGCGATCGCCTGATCGAGCAACGACAAGCCATCGCGCAACGACCCGTCCGCGCCGCGCGCCAGCTCAATGATTGCAGCATCTTCGTATGTGACGTCCTCAGCCTGCAGGATCATCCGCATCTGCTGCGCGATCTGCTGCGGCAGCAATCGTTTCAGGCTGAATTTCAGACAGCGTGAAAGCACCGTCACGGGGAGTTTCTGCGGGTCGGTGGTTGCCAGCAGGAACTTGACGTGCTCCGGCGGCTCTTCCAGCGTCTTTAACAGCGCGTTGAACGCTGGCTTGGTCAACATGTGCACTTCGTCGATCAGGTACACCTTGAAGCGGCCGCGCGTTGGTGCGTATTGCGCGTTCTCGATCACGTCGCGCACATCGTCCACACCGGTATTGCTGGCCGCGTCGATCTCGATCAGGTCGAGGAAACGCCCGGCGTCCACCGCCAGGCACACCGCGCATTCGCCGCACGGCTGTGACGATTGTCCGCGCTCGCAGTTCAGGGATTTCGCGAAGATGCGCGCGATGGTGGTCTTGCCGACCCCGCGCGTACCGGTGAAGAGATACGCGTGGTGCATCCGCCCAGAATCCAGCGCGTGCGTCAGCGCGCGCACCACATGTTCCTGACCGACCAGTTCCGAAAAAACTTTCGGCCGCCATTTGCGGGCGAGGACTTGATAGCTCATTGGAACGACCTTGGGGCGAAAACTCATTGTGCCAAGGTCATGTCGCGCGCGCCATGCAAAAAGGCGGCGGCCCCGCCAGCGTGGTTCCGGCGCCCGAATCAATCGATACCGTTGCTTCCTTCCGGACCTGGCGGGGTTTTCGATCTATCGTCGCGGAGGCGCCAACGGGGCCACCATGAAACTCGACATGCTCAAACTGGCGGAGAGGGCGGGATTCGAACCCGCGAAGCGGGGTTTAACCGCTTACACACTTTCCAGGCGTGCTCCTTCAACCACTCGGACACCTCTCCGCGCTCGGGAACACTCGGGTAGCTGAAGCCTTGCGTTGGGAACGCGACAGGATAACGGCGAAGCGCTGCGCGAGCAATCAATCAGGCGAATTTATCGACGGATGCAACCACTCCGCCTCACCGTCCGTGTAGTGTTCGCGCTTCCAGATCGGCGCGCGCGCCTTGACCTCATCGATCACGTAGCGACACGCGGCGAAGGCGGCATCGCGGTGCGCGGCGGACACCCCCACCCATACCGCGAGATCACCCAGCGCCAATTCGCCGGTGCGGTGCACGCAAAGTGCGTGCTCGATGGCAAAGCGCTCGCGCGCTTCCGTCATGATCCGCGCGCCCTCGGCTTCGGCGAGTTCGGCATACGCCTGATACGCGAGACCGGCCACCACTCGCCCGTCGTTGTGATTACGCACGCGGCCCTCGAACACGGTCACCGCGCCAACGCCCAATTCTTCCAGTTCGCTTCGCAGCGCAATGGAATCAATCGGAGTGTCGCTTAGAGAAAACGTATTCATCCGCCACTGACGGGCGGCAAAAACGCCACCTCATCCCCATCAGCCAAAACGTGGTCGAGTGATGCGAACCCGCCGTTCACCGCGATGCGCAACTGAGCAATGGGTTGCGTCAATCCGTGGCGCGCTGCAACTTCCGCATACAGCGCGCGTGGATCGCGCGCCTCGCTTGCAACGGTTTCCTCGGCGCGGCCGGCGGTGTCGCGCAATGACGCGAAATACAGCAGTCGATAATTCATGTGCGCGATTTTCTCCTGCCTCGGGGCGATTTCACCGTAGCCACAACCCCATCCGAAACTTCGCGTTTGCCGCCACTCTTCTCCACCAGCCGCACCTGCGCGATTACGATTTCGTGCGACAGCGCCTTGCACATGTCGTATACCGTCAAGGCGGCCACCGCGGCGCCGGTGAGCGCTTCCATTTCCACGCCGGTCTTGTGGCGGATTGCAACCACGCAACGAATCACCAGCTCGTTGGCGGAAACAAAATCCGCGCTCAGCTCGCAGCACTCGATCGCCAGCGGATGGCAGAACGGAATCAACTCATGTGTGCGTTTTGCGGCCATGGTGCCGGCGATGATCGCGGTGTCGATGATCGGACCCTTCTTGCCGCGCATGCCGCTTTCGCGCAACGCGGCCGCCACCTCGCCAGGAAAGCGAACGCGCGCTTCGGCGGCCGCGCGGCGTTCGGTGACGCGTTTGCCGCCTACGTCGACCATTCGTGGCCGGCCGGCGGGGTCGATGTGCGTCAATTTCTTGATATGCATTCCAAAACCTCTCGCATCAGCCACCCATGGCGCGTGGCACGGGCCCGGACATCCTTGTCCGGTCGTTACTCGCGCCATCCTTGGCGCTCGCCCTTCGGGCGCCTTCGGCGTCCGGGCGCGCTCCCGGCGCGCCACGTCGATCGCGCAGCCGATGCCACTGGCATCGGCTAAACGCGCGCTCTCACCCACCAACCTTGTACATCTCCACGTGCTCGAGCACACCCGCAGCGCGCAACTCGGCGCGCCGCTCGCTGTAGCGGTCGCCGCGATGGCTCCATATTCCCATGATCCGCGCGCGCAAGGCGTCGTCGGATTCGCCCGCGCGCAGCGGTCCCCGCATGTCGTGTCCGGCGCGCGCGAAAAGACAGGTATAAAGCGCGCCGTCGGCTGACAGCCGCGCGCGGGTGCAATCGCCGCAAAACGGCTTGCTGACCGAGTCGACGAAACCGATCTCGCCGGCGCCATCGGCAAAACGCCATCGCCGAGCCGTATCGCCAGGGCAATGACGCGGCAACGCTTCCAGCGGCCAGCGCGCGTGGATGCGCGCGCGCAGTTCCTCGCCCGGCACCACGCGCTCGGCACGCCAGCCGTTCACGGTGCCGACATCCATGTATTCGATGAAACGCAACACATGCGGCGTGCCGCGGAAACGCTCGACGAGATCCAGCACGCCGCCATCGTTGGCCTCGCGCAGCACCACGCAGTTGATTTTCAGCGACGCGAAACCCGCGCGTTCGGCGGCATCGAGCGCGGCGAAAACCTGCCCCACTTCACCGCGGCCGCCGGCCATGCGCCGATAGGTCTCCGCATCGAGACTGTCCAGGCTGATCGTGATGCGATGCAGCCCGGCGTCGCGCAAGGCCTGCGCATGGCGTGGCAACAGCGCGCCATTGGTGGTCAGCGCCAGATCCCGCACGCCATCAATGCGCGACAAGCGCGCAACCAGTTGCGGCAGGTCGCGTCGCAACAGCGGCTCACCACCGGTAAGGCGCAGCTTGCGGACGCCTATTTCGACGAAGATCCGCGCGAGCCGCTCGATCTCCTCGAACGATAACCGCTCGCGCGCACGCAGGAAGTCGTGATCCTGCGCGTATTGCTCCTCCGGCATGCAATACGGACAGCGAAAGTTGCAGCGGTCGATCACCGAGATGCGCAAATCCGCAAGTGTGCGCCCAAACGCGTCGGGCGGCGCCACCGTGCGTTGCAAGGTCAATGGAATCGACTTGCTCATCAGCCGGCATCCGCGCGAACCGGATCTGGTTCGTGCAAGGGATAACGCATGCCGGGCTCCGCGATGCGGTAGCCACGCTCGATCAATGCGCGTCCGTCGTCTGTGCCGCCGTAGTGGTAGAGCAGCAATCGCGCGCGCAATTCACCGGGGTATTCGCGTTGCAGATCCTCAGCGCCCGTATGCGAGGGATTGCCCTCCAGTGCGCAATCGTGCGCGACCAAGGTGTTGCCGCCGGCGAATGCCTCCAGCATTTCCGGTACGGGCCGGGTGTCGCCGGTCCATGCGAAACAGCCCTGCAAGGCAACGCCGAACGCGGTATTGGGCGCGTGGTGCCGGGTCGGAAAAACGTCGAACCACAAACCCACGTGCCAGAAGCCGCGCGATAGTGCGATGAGATGGTATGCATCCCAGAAGTTCGCGCCGCCCTCGGCGACCACGTTGGGATAATCCGCCACCCGCGATTGCAGCAGCGGCACCAGCGCGGCATGCGCATACAAGCGGATCGTGCCGCGCAGTTGTTCGTCGAACCAGGCCCGGTAGAACAACCGCTCGAGTCCCGAGACGTGATCCATGTGCACATGGGTGATGTATAACGCGCGCGGCGGCGCATCGTAGGCATCCAGATAACGGCTGAGCGTGTCCGGCCCGCAATCGATCAGCAGCAACGGCTCGCCGTTGCGCTCCAGCACCGCGCCGGAGGAGCCCAGTTCCACCGCCTGGGCCGAACCCGTGCCAAGTACGTGCAAGGCATAACTCATGTCTGCATCGCCTTCTCGTAAGCACACATCAATGGTGTCCAGATCGCGCGCTCGAACCGCTGTTCGTCGCCATTGCATGCGCCGAGTTTCAGCAGCGAGCGCCGCAGGCGGCGCAGATTCGCAAGTCGCCAATCGCCAGCTGATTCGCGCATTCTGCCGCGATCGAAGTCGACCAGCCACAGGCCATCCGGCCCGATCAGGATATTATGCGCGTTGAGATCGGCATGATCGGCGTTGACCGCGTGGAACCGTGCTGTCAACTCACCGACTCGTGCAGCGAGTTTCGCGTCCAGCCGCCGATTTTGCAACGATTCCGTCAGCGTATGCGCGCCCGCGATCCGGCGGGTGATGAGGTCGGCGGTGTAATACACGCCGCGGCGCAGATAATGCGCCGCAACTGGCGCCGGCACCGGCAAGCCGCGTGCGTGCAAATCCGCCAGCAAACGAAATTCGGCAAAGGCGCGCGTGCGTTCGCGACCGTTCCACAGATAGCGATCGCCGAGGATCGGCGCGACCATCCCGCCGCGGTGATAATGCCGCAGCACGCCCGGACCAAAAGGCGCGCGCAGATATGCCACGCTGCCGCGTCCGGCGCCGCGACCCTCCAGCAAACCCTGCACGCGCCAGTATTCGGGGTCGAACCAGGCATCGCCGGGCTGTACGCCGAGGCCCGCGTCGAACAGAATCGCGCTGTTCCCGGCGGCATGGATGCGAGTGTCGGCCAAGGTCTGCCGCGTATACGGATGGATTTTTGCGTCTGAGCTGACCGGTATCACCCACCAAGTCTAACAAGATGTCAATGAAACCCCCGCCGGAATCGATCTGCCTGCTGCGCACCTCGGCGCTGGGGGATGTCACGCACGTCGTCCCGCTGCTGCGCACGCTGCAAGCCGCGTGGCCGCAAACGCGGCTGACATGGATCGTCGGCAAGCTGGAATATAAATTGATCGGCGATATTGATGGTGTGGAATTGGTGGTATTCGACAAGAACGCAGGACTCGCCGGATACGGCGCGGTGCGCCGCGCGCTGGACGGCCGGCGATACGACGCGCTGTTGCACATGCAGGTTGCGTTGCGCGCAAACCTTTTGAGCCTTTGCGTGCGTGCCGATTGCCGCATCGGCTACGACCGCGCGCGCTCGAAGGATCTGCACGGGCTGTTCGTCGACGAACGCATTCCCGCGCGCAGCGGCGAGCACGTGCTGGACGCGATCGGCAGTTTCGTCGAGCCCCTCGGATTGAAACAAACCCAAGTGCGTTGGGATATTCCCATCCCCATTGATGCGCGCGAATGGGCCGCGCAACAGTGGCACGACGACGAACGCGCACTTGTAATCAGCCCCTGCTCCAGCCACACGCTGCGCAACTGGCGCCCGGAACGCTACGCCGCGGTCGCCGATCACGCTGCGGGCGCGCTGGGGATGCGCGTGGTCTTGACCGGCGGCCCGAGCGCCGAAGAACGCGCGACGGGCGATGCGATCCGCGCGCGGATGCGTACCCAGCCGCTGGATCTGATTGGTCGCGACACGCTCAAGCGCGCACTGGCGCTGTATCAGCGCGCCGCGATCGTGCTGACGCCTGATGCCGGACCGATGCATATGGCCAATGCGGCTGGCGCGCGCGTGCTGGGTCTGCACGCGGCCAGCAATCCCGCGCGCTCCGGCCCCTATTCCGACCGGCGCTGGTGCGTGGATCGCTACGGTGCGGCCGCGCGCAAGTTCCTTGGCAAGCCCGCCAGCGAAATTCTGTGGGGAACCAAGATCGAATATCCCGGTGTCATGGATTTGATCGAAGTGGATGATGTGATCGAGCGGCTCGAGGCGGCGCTGCAGAACAAGGATTTAGAAACAATTCGTTCATGGTGAGGTATCGAACCATGAACGGCGACGCGTTGCACTCGCCCTTCGACACCTCAGGACGAACGGCCACCGGGTTTGGACGCTAATCGTAATTCTGATATGACTTTTATGTGCGTTACCGTGCCTATGTTTCAGGGAATCTCGCACGTGTAGCTACCCACCTGGCTACCCATTTAGGCTGGAGAGACAAACGTCCAACGGTGCGACACTGTGTCAGTGACGAACTCTCCCCAGTGGTGCAACGCGAGTTATGAAATGCCCAGCCGCTGAACTTCACCGACTCCGCTGGGGTTCCGGCTTCAAATGTTTTGCTAACGCCTTGTGCGCGACCGCTGCCAAAGCTTCGCGCTCGGTAGCCAGGTTCGGCAGGTTGGCTAGAAACTGTTTCACGTCTGCTGCAAGAGCAGGGCGGCCCGCATCTTCCAGCGCGATCGCAAGTTGGTCCCACGCGCGCCGAACTTTGCGTTGGCGTTCGCGCGTGGCGTTTGTCCAAGGCGTCTCTTCCATTGGTTGGCCGTGCGTGACCGTTTTCAGTGCCTGCTCGATCTTCCAACGCGAGATGCGCGAGGCACGTCGCGTATTCATGTGACGAATCGCCTGGCGCTGTCCTTTGCGCACCACACCACGCGCTCGCCGCGGGGTCGCTTCGGCCTCCACGTTATGCATTCGTAGTTGCTCGGCGAACCCTTCCCGCCACGCCTGCAAGTCATCCTTGTGGGGATCCAGCCGCTGGCCATCGCGCCCGCGGGTCTTGATGGTCAAGTGTGCGTGTGGATTCTCCGGACGCTTCGGATCGGACTCGTGGTTGTGATGGGCGAGCAGATAGTCGTACTCACCGCCAAACGTCTCGTGCGCGAACACTCGTGCGGCCTCGGCGACCGCGAGAGCGTCGGTACCCGGCGGCATCGACAGGATCAGATTGATCGTGTCGCGCGCCCGGGTGGGTCGGTCGATACCGCAATCGCCCCACCACTCGACCGCCAAACTGTGCACGCCCGTGGTGCCGCGAATCATCTCTCCCCCTTCGCGTTCGCCTTCAATCTTGCCGTTACGGGTGATATAGGCCAGGTGTTCCTTCAGGCTCCGGAATCCGCGAGCGCTGCCGGTGACCTTGACCATCACCTCGGGGCGCCGGCGCACGATCCGACTGATCCGGCTTATCGCCTTGGCATGTCGGCCCCCCGATCTGGAGTGATCTCCCTGGCGATACTGCTTGGCACGGACCGGCGTGCGAAAGACGAGGCCCGCGGGGCCCAAGATCGGATCGTCTTTCTCCTCAGCACTCGACATCATTACCTCCTCGGTGGGTGGCGTGGATCATCGTGGCCGTGACCGTGCGTCGCAGGGTCTCGACCTTCTTGGCAAGGTCCGGCAAATCGAGAAGATCGCTCACGAGGCGATCGCTTCGGAGTAGCACGTGAACCAGGGTGTTGAGGTTTCGCCCCACCGCTGACAGTTCCCGGATCGCATCCCGCAACTCGACCAACTCATCCTTGGCGAAGGGCACAGCATTTTCGAGCCGTTGTCGTAATTGCCGCACGATCCAGGCTTGCGCTGAATACCCTTCAGGTCCGGCCAATGATCGGATCGCTTGGATCTCCTTGGCCCACAAGCGCAACTTGATCTGCCCATGCAGGCCGCCACGACCTGCCTGGGTCTCATACCGTGGAAAGGAAGAAGTGCCCGGCCCCACTCCTGCCAGGAGGGTTGCCACCATCCGGCGCAGCAAGAGCGCTTCGCTCAATCCTTCGCTGGAGGCCAAACTACGAAACCGCGCCTTGACCTGCTCGCCGCAGTGCGTCTTGAGGAGGGGCATGGGCTACTCCCGACCGGGAATAGCGGCACAAACTTGGTACCAACTGTCCCCGTCATCCCTATCCTGCACTAGCCAAATCTGAGACGTAAAATCTTCAGCATGCTGAAGGTTGCGATGCTTGGCGATAAGGGAAATGGGATTGTCGGGAAGACGGTCGAGGGCACCGGCGATGAACCGAACGACCCGCGAATTCGGGGAGTGGGTCGTCCCTCTCTGCACCAGCCGATGCGTCAACTCAACATCGAAAGGGGATCCAACGGGCAGCAAGTCAGCAGCAAAAACGATCGGCGAAATGACATCGAAGAGCATCGCGGATTCCTGGTACGCGCACGCAAA
>JBDTBW010000057.1:0-21738 GCA_039923855.1 Rhodanobacteraceae bacterium
TGGCCGACCGCTGAAAGCGGCATCACGATGTAATTCATTACGAAGAACACGATAACGCCATAAGCAAGACCGGCCAGGATCGACCGCGCGGTCAGCCAGCGCATCCGCAGTGCAGCAATCACGAAAATCGCCGCAATGATTATCGACATGCCCCACTGCAACAACATGCCGAGCGCGGAAACGCCCATTCCGCCATGGAATGCCGCCTTGCCGAGCAAGCCGCTGGCGACAGCGCGGCAGATGGCCGGCAAGTTGATGTGATTGATCAACGCCGCCGCGCAAATGTCGATGGCGCCCGCGATCAGACCGCCGGCGAGGATGGCACTGACGACGCGCGTGGCAGGGATCGCATGGCACGCAATCGGAATCGTCGGTGCATTCATGGCGAACTCCCTTGGCGAATTTCTTCACCAGCATATCCCATGCCTCGCCTTTTATGCGACCCGAACGCGCGCGCCAAAGCCGCGCGGGTAACGTGTCGATTTCGCGCCCGTCCGTTCGTCGTCACAATGAAAGCCGGGTTCTCGACCATGAATCCGGCGCCATTCCCGACAAGACCAAGGAGAACGACAATGCGAGTCATGGTGATCGTCAAGGCAACGCAGGATTCCGAAGCCGGCGTGATGCCGAGCCGTGAATTGCTCGAGGCGATGGGCAAATACAACGAGGAATTGGTCAAGGCCGGCGTGATGCTGGAAGGCGAAGGCCTGCATCCGACCTCGCGTGGTGCGCGGATGCGCTTCGACGGCACACAGCGGCGCGTGATCGACGGGCCGTTCACCGAGACCAAGGAACTGATCGCGGGCTTCTGGTTATGGCAGGTGAAATCGCTGGTAGAAGCGATCGAATGGTTGAGGCGCGCGCCGTTCGATGGCGGCGAGGAAGTCGAAATCCGCCCGGTGTTCGAGGCCGAGGATTTCGGCGAGGCGTTCACGCCGGAATTGCGCGAGCAGGAAGAACGCCTGCGCGCGCAGGTGAAACAGTCCCGTTGAAGCGGCCGGCGATCAGCCGCCGCGCCGCGGCGGCACCAGCTTCAACTTGCCGGCGGTCGGCAGCGGCTTCGGACACAACATGCGCTCGATCGCGGCCGCCGGTAGCGGATACGAATACAGATAACCCTGGCCTTCGACGCAACCGGCGCGCAACAGGAACTCGTGTTGCGCTTCGGTTTCGATGCCCTCGGCGATGGTGATCAGACCCAATGCCTTGGCCATCGCCAGGATCGCCTCGCTGATCGCCGCATCATTGGCGTTGCCCGGCAAGCCGGTGACGAAGGAGCGATCGATCTTGAGATAGGCCACCGCCGGCAACTTGAGATACGCCATCGACGAATAGCCGGTGCCGAAATCGTCGACCGCCACCGCGACGCCTAGCGCGTGCAACGCCTGCATCGTGCGTTGCGTGCCCTCGCCCAAGCGCAGCATTGCGCCTTCAGTGATTTCCAACAGAACACGCTGCGCGGGCGTGGCGTAGGTCTGCAGGGTTCGGCTGACGCTCTCGACGAAAGCCGGATGCCCGAACCAGCGCGCCGACACATTGACCGCCACGCGCACGCGCGGCATGCCGGCGCGATCCCACTCGCGGATCTGCGCGCACACCGCCTGCATCACCCATTCGTCGATGCGATGGATGAGCCCCAGGCTTTCCGCGATCGGGATGAACTCGCCCGGTTGTACCTCGCCGCGCTCCGGATGCTGCCAGCGCAGCAGCGCCTCGGCCGCGAGAATGCGCCCGCTGCGCAATTCGATGCTGGGCTGATACACCAGGCGGAATTCATCGCGCATCAGCGCCTGACGCAGTTCGGTCGCCAGTTGCAAACGCCGGCGCGTGTCCGCGTGCATCATCGGCGCATAGAAACGGTAGGCGTTACGCTCCTCGGTCTTGGCCGCATACATTGCCGCGTCCGCATTGCCGATCAGAGTGAGCGCGTCGGTTCCATCCAGCGGAAAACCCGCGATGCCGATGCTGGCGCTGAGCACGATTTCGTATTCGTCGATCGCGAAGGGTTCCGACAACGCGGTCAGCAAGCGGCTGGCCAACGCGGCGGCGTCTTCGCGCAGGCTGAGTTTGCGCACCAGCACGGTGAACTCGTCGCCGCCGATGCGCCCGGCCACATCGTCGTCGGACAATTGCCGGCTGATGCGCTCCGCCACCTGCACCAGCAACTGATCGCCGATGCCGTGGCTGTAGCTGTCGTTGACGATCTTGAAGGCATCCAGATCGATGAACAGCACCGCGACAGCGCAACGCTCAGCGGTGGCGGTGGCGACCGCGTCCGCGCAATAACGCTCGAACTCGGCGCGATTGACAAGCGCGGTGAGTGGATCGTGAGTGGCCAGATGTTCCAGCCGCTGATGATCGGCCTTGAGTTTGGAGATGTCGTTGAATACCGCGACGTAATGCAGCACCTTTCCTTCGCTGTCGCGGATCGCGCTCAAGCTGAGCTTCTCCGGATAGCTGCTGCCGTCGCGGCGGCGGCTTTGCACCTCGCCCAGCCAGTTGCGTCCGGCCGCAATGTCATCCCAAATCGCCTGCGGCAACGGCGAGCCGTCGGACATCCGGCGGGTCTCGTCGAAGCGCATACCTTCCAGGCTTTGCGCGGTGAAGCCCGTGATGCGGGTGGCCGCGGCGTTGACCGAGGCCGCCATCCGGCCCGGGTTGGCGATAATCACGCCCTCGACGATGCTGGCCAGCGCTTCCGCGGCGATCCGGCGTTCCTGCTCCATCGCCACGCGCTCGGAAATGTCGCGGATGATCGCCTGCCGCACTACCCTTTCGCCCCATACCGCGAGGCTGCTTTGCGTTTCGACCGGTCGCGCGCGATTGCTCTCGCCGCGCAAGGCGCCGACTGCGGAGTTGCCGTCGCGTTGCGGCGTGCGTTCCAGGAAGAGATCCGCGTAGCGGTCGCCGAGCAGTTCCTGCGGATCGCGCCCGGTCCACGCCGACGCGGTGCGGTTGGCGTCGAGGATGCGCCCGCTGCCCTCGTCGACCATCACGATCGCGTCGGCCGCGCTGTCGAACAGCAAGCGATAACGCTCCTCGGTGCCGCGGATGTCGGCCAGAATCCAGCGTGCCATCCACAGCCAGAACAAAGCGGCGAGGCAGGCCGCGGCAAACACGCCAAGAAAAAGAATGTTGCCGCACCACTGCGCGCCTTCGGCCAATTCGCGTGAGAAATGATTGGCAAGCGGCTCGATTGTGGCGTTCGCGCCACGTATTTGCGCACGCTCGTAAGCAACCTGTTCGCTCGGGATTGGGCCAAGCGCATAAGCACGCTGCAACCTGTCGGCGGTCGTTCCAAGTTGCGCGAGCGGCATATCGGTAGCACGCCAAGCCGCAAGAGCTTCGCGAACGTAAGGCGCCCAGCCCAAATTGCGGATCATGAAGATCATGCCGGATTTCGCGCGCGGCATGACGTCGCCCCGTGCAAAGGCCAGATCGATCGCCTGCGCGTCGTAGGCAGGCTTGGTGACGGCATCCCTCGCCCACCGATCGGATTCGAGCAACGCGAATTCGTGCTTGAAGGAAGCCAGATATTCAGCACGCCCGGTGATCGCGAAAGCGTCCAGATCGATCACCGCCTGCTTCTGCGCCTTGGACCAGACGCTCTCGCCGTTCAGGAAACCTGCGAGAGCGATCTGTGCCTGCAAGGCGCCCCACGTAAGCGCCAGGATAAAGCACACCACCGCGACAAGCGCGTAGGCGAGCGGCAGCAGCCGCCGCGACAAAGGCTTTTGCAAGCTGATCGCAGACTTGCGCATCATGAACTCTATGCCATAACTAATGCGTCACCTCCGACTTCATGCACATTGCGTACCAGCATGGTCAAGCCGCAATCGCAGCCTCCTCGTAGGGAGCTTGGACCGCCATGAGCCTGTTCGTTTGCAGACAACGATCTCCAAACAGACGCATGGTCACGTAGGTGCGGTGTACGCACTCGCCGATATGCTCAATCTCGGCGATCCGGGGCGAATTACCAAGCAGGGTGCACACAATTTCAAGCGCTTCCCAGGGGTGGGTATCATCGTAGGCGGCGTGCAATTGCAGCCAGCGCAAGCTGGACTTGCGCGCCGGGACGGGAAAGCTCTGTACATAATCTTTGCTTTCGTAAACCTTTTGTGCCCATTCCCCGGTGGCGCCTTCGACCGCATAGTTGACCGCGGCGATGCCGGCCGCCAACGTGTCGCGATCGCTGACTTCCTCGCACCAATCGGCGAACACCAAGGTGCCGCCCGGCGGCACGCCGTTTAGGACGTGCTCGCGCGCGACACCAGCGCCGTCGGCCCAGTTGAGCCAGTATTCCGCATGGTTCTGTTCAACCCGGATGTTGCGCACCAGCCAACGCCGAGCGAGGTTATCGCCGGGGCTGCGGCCGAAACGGGTCTTCAGCAGACTGCGTGCCATGTAGGCCGGAAAGCGCTCGATCACCGGCCAGAGGCCGGCCATGAAGTTGGCGGTGCCGATTTCGTCGAGTTCGCCTTCGCACATCATTGACCACAGCTCGTGATCGACCACGGCTTGCTTGGCGGAGTCGCATTCGGCGACCATATCCTGCGCCCACTGCGGATAGCTGCCCAATTCGGTCAGGGGACCGGTCAGTTCGAAACGGGTGTTCATGACGATTCTCCTTGGAGGTCACGTGGTTACTGCGGTGGTTGCTGCTTCGATCCGCTGGCGCCGGGCATAGGCGGCGCCAGCTTTCCCGGCATGGCGAGTCATGCCGAAAATGCTTCAAATTCGTTGCGGGATGGGCACAGCGGCGCGCGGCCCGCAAGGCGGGCATGACACTTCGATACCCCCTGTCTCCCCAGATCATGATCCGGTGCGCTCGGGCAGAAATCGACGGCGGACGCCTATACTGCCAACTCTACGCGCAAATGGCAGCCTTGGCATGGGTCTGAAGCACTGGCTGGCCCAGGCGGCCCCTGGCACCCATAACCGCGGGGGCATGCGCCGAGACCGGGTCTCGCGCCGCCCTCCCGCGCAACCATCGAGAAACATTATGAGCAAAGGCACCCACGATTACGGGCCCGATCCACGCAATGCCGGTATAAAAATCAGCGTCAACGGCGAATTGTTCGCGCGCGATGCAGCGAAAGTATCCGTGTTCGATTCCGGTTTCGTGTTGGGCGACGGCGTCTGGGAAGGCCTGCGCCTGCACGACGGCGGCCTGCCGTTTCTCGATCAGCATCTTGATCGCCTGTACGAAGGCGCGCGCGCGATCGATCTGGACATCGGCCTGACGCACGAACAGTTGACGCAACGCATCGTCGAGATGCTACGCGCGAATGACATGCGCAGCGAGGTGCATATCCGGTTGATGGTGACGCGCGGCGTCAAGGCCACGCCGCACCAGGATCCGCGCTTCGTGATCGGCGACGCGACAATCGTCATCATTCCGGAATACAAGAATCCGCTTCCGGAAACGGTCCAGCGAGGTATCCGTCTGTTCACCGTGCACGTGCGCCGCGGGGCGCCCGACGTGCAGGATCCGAAACTCAACAGCCATTCCAAGTTGAACTGCATCCTCGCCTGCATCCAGGCAAGCAAGGCCGGTTACGACGAGGCGCTGATGCTGGACCCGCACGGCTTTGTCGCAACCTGCAATTCCACGCACTTCTTCATCGTGCGCAAGGGGACGGTTTGGACGTCCACCGGCAACTACTGTCTGGGCGGTATCACCCGCGCCAACGTGATTCGTCTCTGTCGCGCCAATGACATTTCGGTGTTCGAAAAGGATTTCAGCCTCACGGATGTCTATGGCGCCGAGGAGGCTTTCGTCACCGGCACCTTCGCGGGCCTGACGCCGGTGCGCGAGATAGACGGCCGTACGATGGGCGACGGCAAGCAAGGTCCAGTGATCGCGCGCTTGCAACAGCTTTACATGGAACTGGTGAAAGCCGAGAGCGCGAAGGGCTCGCAGGTCTGATTATGCGCGACGGCCTGCGCATCGCGATGTGGTCCGGTCCGCGCAATATCTCCACCGCGATGATGCGCGCCTGGGAAAACCGCGAGGACACGACCGTCATCGACGAGCCGTTCTACGCGCATTACCTCGACGTCACCGGCGTCAATCATCCCGGCCGCGACGAAGTCGTGCGGTCGCAAAACACGCACGCGGCGGAAGTCGTGGCGATGCTGGCCGGGCCAATCCCGGACGGCAACCCGATCTGGTACCAGAAGCACATGACGCAGCATATGCTGCCGGACATGCCGCTCGACTGGCTGGATCAAGT
The DNA here is from genome assembly GCA_039923855.1 of Rhodanobacteraceae bacterium. Lineage (GTDB taxonomy): Bacteria > Pseudomonadota > Gammaproteobacteria > Xanthomonadales > Rhodanobacteraceae > 66-474. The sequence goes on from JBDTBW010000057.1 coordinate 6,237, forward strand.
GACTAACTGCTTTCTGATCCGCGAACCGGAAGCGGTGGTGGCCTCGTTCACCATCCAGCGCCCGGACGCCGCCGCGTGGGAGCTCGGCTTCGAGCAGCAGGCGCGCCTGTTCGATCACGTCTGCGACAAGCTGGGCTACGCACCGCCGGTGATCGACGCCGCCGACGTGCTAAAGGATCCGCGCAGAACCTTGGGCGCGCTGTGCGCCAAACTCGGAATCCCTTTCACCGATCGAATGCTGCACTGGCCGCCCGGCCCTCGCGCCAGCGACGGCGTGTGGGCGCCGCATTGGTATGCGGCAGTAGAACGCTCGACGGGGTTTGCGCCGTTCAAACCGCGCGAGGCAAAACTCTCCGATTTGCAGCGCAAACTCGTTGACGAGTGCCGGCTATTTTATGAAAAGTTGACGGGGTATCGATTGAGTGCGACGCTCGATGGAAGACCCAGTTGACATAAAAATCGTGGCGAGACCTCGCAGATATAAATAAACCTGCACCTTCTCTCAAACGCTGCCGAACACATCAGAACAAGGCGGCCGGCTCATTACCAGTGGATCCGGATTTTTCCCGCACTTCCCGGATGTACTCCAACTCATTTTTCGACTTCTGATCGTTCGGATCGATCTTCAGCGCTTCTTGGTACTTCGCCTCAGCTTCGTCGAGCTTGTGCATGTCGGTCAATGCGAAGCCCTCGCCGCGCAGCGCGCGTCCGAGCTCGATATTCTTGATGTCGTCGGGTGAAAAGTTCGTAGCCGCTTCGGCTTGCTGGTAAAGCTCCAAGGCTTTGGCCAAGTCGTGTCGCTGCTCGTAGGTGTAGGCCATCTCCGATAGAAATGTGGAATTCCACGGCGACAAAGCCAGCGCCTTTTTGCAAGGCAGCGCGAGCCTCCTCGATGCGCAGTAGGTTAATCAGCGCATTGCCCTTCAGGAAATATGCAGTGGCCCAGGTCGAAGACAAGACTGCGGCGTTCTGTTTGTCTTTCGCTGCCTCGGCCGTGTACAGAAAGGTCTCGACTCCACTGCGCGCGCAGTAGTAGCGCTTGCTGTGATCTTTGCCCGGCCCATTTTCATAATGCGCGATGACTTGGGCAATCGGGCCTGCAATAGCATCGGCGTCTTGCCCTGCCTTGATCATTTGCATCGCTTGAGCGAGCAGTTGATCTTGGGCTTCGTCCTCTCTGCTCTCGGGCACGGCAGCTTGTGAGCTGGCACTGGCCGGGAGTGTGATTTGCATCCCGGTACTTGTCTGCTGCACGGTTTGCGCGTGTGCGGACAACGCGTGGAAACCCACGGCGGCGAATGCGCCGATCAAGATCAGAACAACGAAATTGTGCGGCGCGAGCACACTCGCGCAGTGGACGCGTGCAATGACAGCCATGATTCCCCTTCCCTGTGGGCGCGATTGGATGACGGCAGTATCGCGCCGGACATTAACGTGCGGGGGAGAACGTAGCAAGCCCAACATCAGCCTCGCGCATCGCAGCAACGTGCCGATCGCTTTGGGGTTCGCAAGTTCACCCCAACCTACATTGATCGTGTTCCATGGCGGGTTGCCACCGGCCCTACGAAATCTGGTCATGGGAAGGGGGTCAGGTTCATTTTTGCGCGCCGTATCGCTAAGCCTACTTCTTCGTTCGCACGATTGCAGTGCGATAGACGCGCTTCCTGTCGCGCTTGCCGACGGCGATGACTGTCACAACCACGATCTTGTCGTCGACTTGGTAGACCAGCCGATAGCCCGCCGTGCGCAGCTTGATCTTGTAACAGTTCGGCATGCCGTGCAATTTGGCTGACACCACGCGGGGACGTTCGAGCCGCTCGGCGAGTTTCTTCTTGAACTGATCGCGTATGGGCGGCGCGAGCTTGCGCCACTCCTTCAGCGCCGACTCGGCGAACGCGAGGCTATAGCTCATCGAGCGTGACCTTGATACGGCGCTCCTTCGCGCGCGAACGCACCAATTCCGCCAGTTCCAGGTCTTCCAGCCGTTCCAGCATGCAGCGGTATGTTTCCGCCGGCACCAGGTAGGCGCTCGGTTTGTTGTGCACCAGCACCGCGACGGCTTCGTCGTCGGCCGCGTCAATCACCGCGCTGGGATTGCGCTTGAGTTCGGTGATGCTGACACTGGTGTCGGAAAGGATCGTTTCCATATTCGGCCCCGAATTTGGCGCTGAATATGGCACACAATGAGTGGCTCTTCAAGCGAGCAGAACCTCCACCTAATCCTCGATCCTCCGGGACATCGAATCGCAGATCACTCTCACCCGACGATGACGCCGCGCTGTCAAGTCACGAACAATTGAACTTTCTGTGAGGACCTGTGGGCAGGCCCGGTCTGATACTCGTGAGACATGCCCGCAGGCAGGTCGAACAACCCTGTAACCGAACCATTCCCCTACCCTGCGCCAACGGAGAATTGCATGAATCGACGACTTTCAATCCCGCGATATTCCCCGAAATTCCTTGCCTTGGCGATCACCCTCGCAATCGCCGTACCGCTTGTGGCAACAGGCAGTCAGGTACATTCGAATCGTGGACATCGACATGGATTCGGATCGACGGACGGCATGGTCTACGCCTGACCAATGCGGCGTCTGGCAACCGCGTGCTGACATTCGAGCGCGGGTCCGACGGCACCTTGACGCCAGGACGTTCCTTCAGCACGGGTGGCCATGGTTCTGGCGTCACGCTGGGCACCCAAGGCGCACTCATGCTGAGCGATTCCGGCGATTGGCTGTTCGCGGTCAATGCCGGCAGCAACACGATCTCGGTGTTCCTGGTGTACGGCAATTTCCTGCTACGTACTGATACGGAGAATTCCGGTGGCGAAAAGCCGATCAGCGTCACCGAGAAGGACGGTATCGTCTACGTGCTCAATGGTGGCAGCGACAACGTGCAAGGTTTCCGCCTTGACCTGTTCGGCGATCTGACCCCGATCGCGAACTCGACCCGCTCACTGGGTGGTCCGGGTACCGGGTCAGCGGAGGTGGATTTCAATCGCGCCGGCGATCTGCTGGCCGTCACTGAAAAGGCGACCAGCGAGGTACTGACTTGGGCGGTGAATGCCGACGGGTTGCTGGGTCCGGTCACGATCACCAATTCACCGACCCCCACGCCATTCGGATTCGCCTTCGGACGCCGCGACCAGATGCTGGTGTCGGAGGCCGACGGCGGTGCGCCCGGCGGCGGTGCCCTGTCTTCATACCAATTGACCGGCAGCGGCAGTGCCAGCCTGATTACCACCTCGTTGGCCGATCATCAATCAGCGCCCTGCTGGGTCGTGGTCACGCGGCAGGGCCGTTATGCGTTTACCAGCAACACCGCAAGCGACAATATCTCAGCTTATGGTGTGGCGGACGACGGCGAGTTGACCCTGCTTAACCCGATCGCAGCGACCACCGGTCACGTTCCGCTCGATCTGGCGCTCGACCGCGACGATCAAAATCTGTACGCGCTCAACAGCGGCGATAGCTCTATCAGCGCCTATACCGTCGGCGCCGATGGCTCGTTGCAGTTGATCGAGATCGAACCGTCGGGACAAATCACAGGTGCTGCGTCAGGACTTGTCGCACGCTGAGTAAGGTGTGTCCGGCACGCAGATTGGAAGGGGCCATCACGCCCCTTTCTTTATCGGGCGGCATGCTCGTCATACCCTGTCAGTAACGAGAGATCGGGTCATTTTTTGGCCGCTATTTCCCGCGAGTCTCGCAGTTGCGCAGGCGCAGCACCTCAGCCTATTCTCGAATCTCCACCTCGCCCTCGATCTCCACCGGAATACCGAACGGCAACTCGGCCATGCCGACCGCGCTGCGCGCGTGCGCACCGGCATCCTCGCCCCACAGCTGCAGGATCAGGTCGGAAAATCCGTTGATCACGGCGGGCTGTTTATTGAAACCCGGCGCCGAGTTCACCATGCCAAATACGCGCACCCATTGCGTGACGCGATCCAGGTCGCCGAGTTCGCGTTGCAGGCTGCCGAGCATGGACAACGCGGTTAACCGCGCTGCGGTATAACCTTGTTCGACGTTGAGTTCGCGGCCTAGCTTGCCCAACGGGGCCATCGAACCGTCTGCCGATTGCGGCCCGTGCCCCGAAATCAGCGCGCGGTTCCCGACCACATGCACGAATCGAAACGGAAGCACGATACCCGGCGGCAGCTTGACCGGCGGTGGCAGTGTGAGTCCGAGTTTGGCAAGGCGAGCTTCGATCTTCGACATGCGCTTCTTCCCCGGTGACCACGACATGACACTATAGTCTTTTGATCGCCACAACCGTCCCCACCACTATCCGATTCCTTCCCGCGCCGCCGAGGAGTTCGCAACCATGAGCAAGACCGCCGCCTATGCCGCCCAAGCCGCCGACAAGCCGCTGGCTTCGCACACGATCGAGCGCCGCGCGCCCGGCCCGCGCGATGTCCAGATCGACATTCTCTATTGCGGCGTATGCCATTCGGATCTGCACACCGCACGCAACGAATGGAACAACACGCAATTCCCTTCCGTGCCAGGTCACGAGATCGTCGGCACCGTGACCGCGGTGGGCAACGAAGTGAAAGACTTCAAGGTCGGCGACAGCGTCGGCGTCGGCTGCATGGTCGACAGTTGTGGCCATTGCGGCTCCTGCAAGGAAGGCGAGGAAAATTATTGCGAAAATGGTTTCACCGGCACCTACAACGGCCCGGTTTTCGGCGGCGAGAATACTTACGGCGGCTACTCCGACAAGATCGTGGTGGACGAGAAGTTCGTTCTGCATATAAAGCACAAGGACAATCTTGCCGCGGTCGCGCCGTTGCTGTGCGCCGGCATCACCACCTATTCGCCGTTGCATCACTGGAAGGCCGGCCCGGGCAAAAAGGTTGGCATCGTGGGCTTGGGCGGGCTGGGCCACATGGGCGTCAAGATCGCGCATGCGATGGGCGCGCAGGTGGTGTTGTTCACCACTTCGCCCGACAAGCAGGAAGATGCGAAACGACTCGGTGCCGACGATGTCGTGTTGTCGAAAGATGATGCGCAGATGGCCGTGCACGCTGCCAGCTTCGACTTCATCCTCAACACGGTCGCCGCGCCGCACGATCTGGATGCGTATCTGAATCTCTTGAAGCGCGATGGCACCATGTGCCTGGTCGGCGCACCCGCCACGCCGCATCCATCGCCGGGCGTGTTCAACTTGATCTTCAAGCGCCGCGCAATCGCCGGCTCGCTGATCGGCGGCATCCGCGAAACCCAGGAGATGCTCGACTTCTGCGCGCAACACGGCATCGTTTCCGATATCGAGATGATCGCCATGCGCGACATCAACGATGCCTACGAACGCATGTTGAAGAGCGACGTGAAATACCGCTTCGTGATCGACATGGCGACATTGAAAAACGAAGCCGGGGCCGCATGACTGTTGTGGCGACCCGCGCGTGACGCGCGCGATCGAAATGCCGATCACCCGCGCCCGGTCATCTCGACGGAGGTAACCCATGCCCAATTACAGCAAAAACCCGGAAGCCCTAGCGCGCCTGACGCCCGAGCAATATCGCGTAACCCAGCAGGCCGGCACAGAGCGGCCGTTCGACAACGCCTACAACGTCAACAAGGCGCCGGGCCTTTATGTCGATGTCGTTTCCGGCGAGCCGTTGTTCACCTCGCTGGACAAATTCGAAAGCGGCTGCGGCTGGCCGAGTTTCAGCAAGCCGCTCGACTCCGACAACGTCGTCGAGAGAAAAGACAGCAACCACGGCATGGTGCGTATCGAAGTGCGTTCCAGCCACGGCGACAGCCATCTCGGTCACGTCTTCAATGACGGGCCTCGCGATGCGGGCGGTCTGCGTTACTGCATCAACTCGGCCTCGCTGCGATTCATTCCACTTGCCGATCTGGAAAAGGAAGGCTACGCGGAATATCGCGCATTGTTCGAGCAGTAGTTTTTCTCCTCCCCTTGAAGGGGAGGGCTTGTACTCTCGGCATCCTTGCAACACCGCGGTATTTCGATTCGGAGGCAACAACTCATGACTACACACACCGAACGCGCCTTGCTTGCCGGCGGCTGCTTCTGGGGCGTGCAGGATTTGATCCGCCGCCAACCGGGCGTGATCTCCACGCGCGTCGGCTATTCCGGCGGCGACGTGCCCAATGCGACCTATCGCAACCACGGCACACACGCCGAAGCGATCGAGATCGTGTTCGATCCGCAGCAGATCAGTTACCGCACGCTGTTGGAGTTCTTCTTCCAGATCCACGATCCGACCACGAAGAATCGCCAGGGCAACGACACCGGCGCCAGCTACCGATCGGGGATTTACACCACCAGCGACGAACAGAAACGCATAGCCGATGACACCATCGCAGATGTCGAAGCCTCGGGAATCTGGCCCGGAAAAGTCGTCACCGAAGTCGCGCCCGCCGGCGACTTCTGGGAAGCCGAATCCGAGCATCAGGATTACCTGACCCGCTACCCGGACGGTTATACCTGCCACTTTATTCGGCCGGAGTGGAAGCTGCCGCGGCGCAAGCAAGCCGGCTGAGATCGCCAGGGCGAGCGAGGGGAACCGGGGCAGCAAGATTGATTAGCAGCCACAGTAAATGAGAACCTGCCTCGCTTTCCCTTGATCCGCAATAGCCTGAGACGAAGCCGTAAGGAGGCCTTGGCCCGCCCCACGAGCGCGATGGAAGAACCTGATCTTTTACGCATCAGCACTAAGGTGACTAGCGGCACGTGCCTCGTTCACAGGGCACGCCTAATCTCCGCCCGACAATACGCGGGGTGATGACAATGAAGCACGCGTTGGCCACCGTAGAAGGTCGTCTTGCGATTTTTGGCTTCCTTGGGGAAATTGTTGCGCGTGCCGCGCTCGTCGCGATTAGCGTTGCACTTTTTGTCACGGTGCACGAACTGGCGCATCTGGTGGTCGGTCGCATAGCCGGCATCCCAGCAGTGTTTACGAGCCTGACCAGCGCCGGTGTTCCGAAAGGAACGGCCGGGTTGTACCCGCCACTGGCACTGGCGCTGATGAACGGCATCGCGCCGTTGTTCACCGTGATCGTTGGTTTCGCGATCTACAGGATTCTTGTTCGTTGGCCGCGCACATTCGGCTGGGCGCGCTATTTCCTTGCATGGTGGGCGATTTTCGGAATTCCCTATCTTGGTTTGCAGATGATGATAGCGGTCACCCCAGTCGATTACAGTGGCAATGGATCGGACAGCGCCGCGGTTGCCGGGTACTTCCACGTTCCGATATCAGTCCGCGCGATCATCTGCGTGGCGGGATTCCTGTTGTACATGGTTTCTGCAGTCTGGGTGCTTGCCGTCATCCGCGCAGTCGATCCGTATGTGCGGGCTGCGCACACGGCAACAGACGTGCCCCCTTGGAGACGTGTGCTGGGGTACATATTGGTCCTCGCCGCGATGGCCGGTATAGTCACAGTCGCCAAACGCGCGCTCTACGGAGAATTCCCTGGTGCCTACATGGGCGCCGCGTTCCTAGGTTGGGCGATTGCCGCCGCGGTGTTGACTCGATGGCACAGCCAAGCGGCGCGCGCTGTGTGGATACGCTGGCTGTTGCCCGAAGCAATCGGCATGCTCGCTTTAGTGCCAGTGGGTTTCATCGGCAGCGGTAACGACTATGCGTCGATATGGCTGCCCGTGATTCCGCCCGTTATGGCGGCCGCTATGTTCGCCGCGTAATGTATCCGGCCTATCCGGAATTGTGCGTGTTGCGCGGTTATGTGGCTCGCGCCTGTTCTGAAACTTTAAAACTCGAGGTGACGAGAGAAATAGGTCAGATTCGTTTTAACGGATGCCATGTCGCTTCTCTTATCTCTTTGTTCGCGCCGCCGCAGCGCGATAGACATGCTGCTTGTCGCGCTTGCCGACCGCGATGACGGTCACCAGCACGACCTTGTCGTCGACCTGATAAACCAGCCGATAGCCGGCGGTGCGCAGCTTGATCTTGTAGCAATCCTTGATGCTGGGCAGGCGCGCGGACGGAACACGAGGATTGTCGAGACGCTCACGCAACTTGCCCTTGAACTGCTCGCGGATCGGTGGCGCTAGCTTGCGCCATTCCTTCAAGGCCGACTCGACGAACGCGAGGCTATAGGTCATCGAGCGTGACCTTGATCCGGCGTTCCTTGGCGCGCGAACGCACCAGCTCAGCCAGTTCGAGGTCTTCCAGACGATCGAGCATGCGCTTGTAGGTGCTCGCCGGCACCAGATACGCGGAAGGCTTATTGTGCACCAGCACCGCGACAGCCTCGTCGTCGGCCGCGTCGATCACCGCGCTCGGATTGCGTTTGAGTTCGGTGATGCTGACGCTGTTATCGGACAAGATGGTTTCCATATTTGGCTCCGTATTTGGGGCTGAATATGGTACACGGTACACGCCGCTTGAAGCCCGCTCTGCGCCTTCCTCACTCAATCGCCAACGCCCGCATCAACGGCCGCTTCAAGCCGAACGCCAGCACGCCGCCGGTCGCGGCGATGCCGGCGTGCATGGCCCAGAATCCCGCCGGCGTCATGTGCTCGTAAAAGCCGCCCAGCCAACCGATGATCGTGTTGCTCACGAATAGCGTCAGGAACACCGCGCCCATCATGGTCGCCTTCACGCTCGCTGGCGCCGCGCGCGACACCAGCGCAAGAAGCGTTGGCCAGTAGTAAAGAAACGCGATGCCGAGCAGAACGTCATAAAGAACCGGAACGATGACGTTGGTGCGCGGGCTGACCACGCAGGCGATCACCAGCAGCAGATTGGCGACCGCGGTGATCCACGCGCCGGTGGCAATCTTGCCCAGATCATCCGGCTCGGCATGACGCGCGGCCTGCCATCGCCACAACGCGAACAACACCGGCACGGCAATGATGCTGGCCAAGGGATCGATCGAGCTGAACCACGCGACCGGCACATGGAAGCCGAGCAGATTCAAGTTCACGCTGCGGTCTATCCAGACCAGATTGAGATTGGTGTTCTGGTAATAACCGATGCTCTGGAAGACCGTGATCGCCGACACCACGGCGAGCGCGCCGATGATGCGCCACTGACGGCGATCCAGCGACGTTTTCTCCCGCGCAGCATCCGCGCGTCGCTTGTCCGCGGGCAGATAGCGGAAACCCGCGATGTAGGTGAAAAGGCCGGCCAGCATCAGCACGCCGGCCAGGCCGAAACCCGCGTGCCAGCCGTAGAGCTGCGCCAACAAACCGACCGCAAGCGGTCCGACCACCGCGCCGACGTTGATGCCAATCGAGAAGATCGCGAACGCGCGGGTGCGTCCTTCACCGTCGCTCTCGGCATACAGCTCGCCCACCTGCGTGGAGATGTTGCCCTTCAATAAACCGGTGCCGAGGATCAACAGCGTCAGCGCAAGCAGGAACGATGCGTCGAACGCCATCGCCAGATGTCCCGCGCTCATCATCACCGCGCCGATCATCACCGCCACGCGGCGGCCGGTGAAACGATCGGCGACCCAACCGCCCAGCACCGGCGTGAAATACACGAGTCCGGTGTACAGCCCCATGACCTGCGACGCGAGCGCGAGCGTGGTCATCGGCCCGAACACCGATTCCAGCGCGGTACGGAACGCGGGAAAGCCGGCGATGTGTTCGACATGGCCCGGCAACAACAGCGCCTGGCTCATGTAGAGCACCAGGATCGACGTCATGCCGTAATAGGAAAACCGCTCCCACGCCTCGGTGAAACTGAGGTACGCCAAGGCCATCGGCTGACCGAAGAATGTGCGCGGCCGATTGTCGAGAACTGCTGCGTTCATGGCGCCTCCGGGTGCGCGGATGCTAACCCGGTTTCAGCGTAGAGACGGGCGCGAATCAAGTCGTAGTCATCGTCGCCGTGGCCACCTCTGCCGCGAGCCGCGCATCGGCCGCCGCGACCATCGCCTGGTAGCGCGGATCGTCGCGCAGCAAGTCGAGGTCTACATCGACCTTGGCGTACGGCAGGAAGGTATCGGTAATCGTTTCGAACACCGGCCCGAGCATTTCCAGTGCGGCTTGCTTGTCTTTCAGAACCGCGCTCAGCGCACACGCGAAGTTGTAGCGCATGTTGAAATTATCCTGATCGATCAGCAGAGCGCGGCTCATACGCGTCTTGGCTCGCTCGCCCTCGCCTAGCGCGGCCAATGCGTAAGCACTGTAACCCATGACACCAGAATTATTCTGGTCATGCGCAAGAATAGCCTCGGCACGCTTGAGCGTCAGTTGCGCGGCACGGCGCAAGCCGGCGGCATCGCCTGCCGCCGAGTAACAGCTGCACAACAAGGCCGCTGAATTGATATCAGCCTCCATCAAGCTCGCAGCTTTTTCGTAGAAGCGAATGGCGTCTTCATACCGGTGAAGCCGGTAGTTCAAGCGCCCGGCCGAGCGATTGGTCTCGTAGGATTCCGGATCCAGCTCGAGCGCGATGGCGACTTCTGCGGCGGCCGCATCGGCATCGCCGTCGACTAGCAGAAGGGCCTTGACCGCGTGCGCCTCGGCAAGATTGGGGTCCAGGGTCAGCGCGCGCTCCGCAGCCCCCACGCCGTCATCCAACCCGCCGCCTTTTGCATCGCGCAATTTCATGTAACCGATGGCCATCAGTGTCCAAGCCTGCGCATAACGCGGATCGATCTCGGTGGCGCGGACACAAAGGCGAACAATAGCTTGCGCGGAATGGATGTCGTATTCCTGGCTGGTGACGTACGTCTGGCGCGCCATCAGATAAAGATTGTGGGCTTCGGCATTGTCGGTGCCGCGCCGCACGATGGCCTTCTTCTCCTCGGGCAACAGCCGCAGTTTCAGCGCCTTGACGATCGCCTCGGAAATCTCGTCCTGCAGCGCGAAGATGTCGCTGGAGTCGCGATCGTAGCGCTCGGCCCAAACGTGGTTGTTGGTTTCGCCGTCCACCAACTGCGCGCTGATCCGCACCCGGCCGCCGGCCTTGCGCACGCTGCCTTCCAGCACGTGGCTGACCTTCAATTCGCGCGCGACCTTGGGGATGTCGACGTGCTTGTCCTTGTACATGAAGGCGCTGTTACGCGAGATGATCCCCAGCGCCGAAACCTTGCTGAGGTCGGTGATGATGTCCTCGGTGATGCCATCGCTGAAGTATTCCTGCTCCGGATCGCCACTCATGTTGGCGAAGGGCAGCACGCAGATGGTGTAGCGCGGAGCATTCTTGTCCGTAGATGATGGTGTCGAGGCACTCGCCGTTTTCGCGGATTGCGCCGCCTGCGAGCGCGCGATCATCGCGGCCAGCGCGCGCAGAAACTCTTGCGCTTGCGCACTCGCCGGATCCTCTCCCCAGCCGTCAAGATCGGTGGTGTGGATGGCGCGCACGTCCATGGGCAAACGCGCCTGTTCGAAGCGAACCGGCACCAAGATGCCGCGCTCGGCCGCTTCGCGCGCCTCGCCGCGCACCCAGCGCGAGGCCACCGAGTCGGGCGTCCAGACCACCAGCACCGCGCCGGCCGCGCCGATCTCCGCTTCGATCTGGTCGTCGAATTCCTGGCCCGGGCTGATCTCCTTGTCCCACCAGACCGTCCAGCCCTTGGCCTCGATCGCGGCCACCAGCGGCGCGACTCGCGCCTTGTCGCCGCGGGCGTAGGAAACGAACACGTCAGCCATGCCGGTCGGACCTCAAAACGGGTCGGTCAGCGCAACCCCTTGGCTTTCAAGCATAACCCGGCAACGTGCCGGAGAGTAGAGAGCAGAAGCCCGCGCTGCTTACTCTCGAATTCGGCGATTCGACCGGATCAGGATAATGAAGAGCGGCGAGTTCAAGGCGTTTTGATCGCTTCCTTCTCCGCCTTTTTTGCGGCGAGCCGCGCCTCGGCCGCGGCGAGCATGGATGTGTAGCGCGGATCGTCGCGGATCAGTTCCAGATCCGGATCGACCTTGGCGTAGGCAAGGAAGCCGTCCGCGATGGATTCAAACGCCGGGCCAAGCATGTCCAAAGCAGCCTGCTTGTCTTTCAGATGCACGCTCAGCGCGCATGCGAAGTTGTAGCGCGTGTTGAAGTTATCGGGGTCTATCAGCAGGGTGCGCTCCATGCGCGCCTTGGCGCGCTCGCCCTCCCCCAGCGCGGCCAGCGCGTAGGCGCTGTATGCCGTAACGCCGGAGTTGTACTGATCCTGGGCCAGTACTGTCTCGGTGCGTTTGAGTGCCAGTTGTGCAGCGCGGCACTTGCCGGTGGCGTCCCCGACCACGGTATAGCAACTGATCAACATCATTGCCGAATTGACATCGGCTTCCATCAGCTTGACGGCTTTCTCGTAGAAGCGAATGGCGTCCTCGTGTCGATGCAGCTGGTAACTCAAGCGGCCTGCCGAGCGATTGGTTTCGTAGGACTCCGGATCCAGTTCGAGCGCAATGGCGACTTCGGCGGCCGCGGCATCGGCATTACCTCTGCCCAGCAACAGTTGTGCCTTGATGGCGTGGGCTTCTGCCAGATTGGGATCCAGCGCCAGCGCGCGTTCCGCCGCAGCCATGCCGTCATCCGAGCGACCACCTTTCAATTGATCAAGTTTGTAGTAGCCGACGGCCATCAGCGCCCAGGTTTGCGCATAGCTCGGATCGATTTCGGTGGCGCGGGAACACAAACGAACGATTGCTTCCGCGGAACGCGCGTCCATCTCCTGGCCCGTGATGTAGGTCTGCCGCGCCATCAGATAAAGATTGTGGGCTTCGGCGCTTTCTGTGCCGCGCCGCTCGATGGCCTTTTTCTCCTCGGGCAGCAGCCGCAGTTTCAGCGCCTTGACGATCGCCTCGGAAATCTCGTCCTGCAACGCGAAGATGTCGCTGGAGTCGCGATCGTAACGCTCGGCCCAGACGTGGCCGTTGTTTTCGGCGTCGACCAGTTGCGCGCTGATCCTGACCCGGCCGCCGGCCTTGCGCACGCTGCCCTCGAGCACATGGCTGACTTTGAGGTCGCGCGCGACCTTGGGCACGTCCACGTTCTTGCCCTTGTACATGAACGCACTATTGCGAGAGATGATCCGCAACGCCGAAACCTTGCTCAGGTCGGTGATGATGTCCTCGGTGATGCCGTCGCTGAAATATTCCTGCTCCGGATCGCCGCTCATGTTGGCAAACGGCAGCACGCAGATCGAGTAGCGCGGAGCATTCTTGTCTGCAGGCGACGCCGCCGAAGCACTCGTTGCCTTCGCGGATTGCGCCGCTTGGGTACGCGCGATCATGGTGCCCAATGCGCGCAGGAACTCCTGTGCTTGCGGGCTTGCGGCATCTTCGCCCCAGCCGTCGAGATCGGTGGTGTGGATGGCGCGCACGTCCATCGGCAGACGCGCCTGCTCGAACCGCACCGGCACCAGGATGTTGCGCTCCGCCGCTTCGCGAGCTTCGCCGCGCACCCAGCGCGACGCCACCGAAGTCGGCGTCCAGACCACCAGCACGGCTTTCGCCGCGTCGATCTCGGCATCGATCTGGTCGTCGAATTCCTGACCGGGCGTGATCTCCTTGTCCCACCACACCGACCAGCCCTTCGCCTCGATCGCTGCCACCAGCGGCGCGACCCGCGCCTTGTCACCGCGGGCGTAGGAAACGAACACGTCAGCCATGCCGGTCGAACCTCAAAACGGGTCGGTCAGCGCAACCCCTTGGGGGTCAAGCATAACCCGGCGCTAGACCGGAGAGTAGAGAGTGGCAAGGCAAAGGCATCCACTGTTGTAGCGGCCAGATGCCCTTTGCCGTCCGGCGACACGGTCGTGTCCTCGTGGTCCCAAGGATCGTGCGTGATCTGCACCTCGTGCGAAGCATCCGGCGCCGTCGTGAAAAGCTGCTCGCGGCTACGCGACACGCCGATCGATACCATGCGGGCTAATAAAGCCGCGTGATTCTTTCGTTTCGAACCGGTACACGCTTACTGAATAAACCTGAGAGTTTCCATGCGCGGCAGCTTTAGAATACTGCCTTCAGGGACAAGCAAGTAAAGATGATGCCAAACAAAGCTAGCGCCCCCTCCGCCACTGGATCCATCCATGCCGACTTGCGCCGGCGCGCCGTGATGGATATCGATGCAATGGAATGGCAGCGCAGTCCGAGCGGGCAAGTGTGGCGCAAGCGGCTGTATCTATGCGGAGAAAAAGAAGTGGGCCGCGTGACGTCGCTGGTGCGCTATGAACCTGGAGCGCAATTTCATCGGCACGAACATCCCGATGGCGAGGAAATTTTCGTGCTGGAAGGCACGTTTTCCGATGCGACCGGCGACTATCGCGCCGGAACCTACCTGTTGCACCCGCAAGGTTTCGCCCACGCTCCTTTTTCGCGCGCGGGCTGCACATTGTTCGTCCGGCTTCGCCAGTACGCCGGCGTGGCAAGGCACTATGTTTCGACCGATACGCACGCGATGCCCTGGCAAGCCACCTCGCAACCGGGCATCGAGCACAAGACGTTGTATGCCGACTCGGCATACGCGGACGAGACCAGACTCGAACGTTGGGCGCCGACAAGCACAGTCGCACAGCGATGCTATGCCGGCGGCGTGGAATATTTTGTGCTCGATGGCGAATTCGAGGATGAACAAGGCCACTATCCGGCCGGCAGTTGGCTGCGGTTGCCGGCAGGCGCTTGCCATCAACCGGTTTCGCCTCATGGTTGCAAGCTGTATGTCAAGCTTGGCTTGGCCGCTCCGCCCGAGGAAACGAGAAAGCCGAGAAAAGGGGACGGAGGCTGAGCGTTCCGCCGGGGTTTTTCGGGATTCATCCATGCGCAAACTGCCGCCGTTCCATCTCGCTTTCCCCGTTTGCTCGCTGACCGCAGCGCGCGCGTTTTACGGCGAACTGCTCGGCTGCCCGGAAGGCCGATCGAGCGAAACCTGGGTGGATTTCGATTTTCACGGTCACCAGATCGTCGCGCATCTCGCGCCGGAGGATCTGCACGCACCCACCGCGCATGACGTGGACGGCGACAACGTGCCGGTGCGTCATTTCGGCCTAGTGCTGGATATGGCGCAGTGGAATGCGCTCGCCGAAAAATTGCGCGCGGCGGGCACGCGCTTCGTGATCGAACCGCACGTGCGCTTCAAGGGCGAACCGGGCGAGCAGGCCACGATGTTCCTGCTCGATCCTTCCGGCAACGCGCTGGAGTTCAAGGCATTCGCGGATCGTGAGCGGTTGTTTGCGAAGTGATCCGACGCGGTTGCGTGGAAATGAACTTGGCCGCTTAGCAGCAGTCAACTCCGTTTCTTCTCCAACTTGTCCATGAGCTTCGCATCGCGTTTGTCCTGACCTGGATCCTTGGCGTGCGATAGTCCCTCGCGTTCCGCCGGCGTCAGCTCGTTGCTGGACTTGGCGGCATCGCCCTTGATGGTCTTGCCGTCCTTCGTGTGCTCCTTCACGAACTGCATGGTGTCCTTGCGATAGCGGCGGTCAGCGTCGTAATCGCCCTCACCTTGGGAAACTCTGATTTTGATTCGTGGTCGAAGCGTGGACTGATCTTGAAGGATGCGCAGATGTCGCACAAGCAGATGACGTTGGCGGTGCAATCGGATGCGGGTTTCGAGCAGCACCGCAAGGCCACC
>JBDTBW010000058.1:0-17017 GCA_039923855.1 Rhodanobacteraceae bacterium
TTTGCGTGCGCGTACCAGGAATCCGCGATGCTCTTCGATGTCATTTCGCCGATCGTTTTTGCTGCTGACTTGCTGCCCGTTGGATCCCCTTTCGATGTTGAGTTGACGCATCGGCTGGTGCAGAGAGTGACGACCCACTTCCCGAATTCGCGGGTCGTTCGGTTCATCGCCGGTGCCCTCCACCGTCTACCCGACAATCCCATTTCCCTTATCGCCAAGCATCGCAATCTTCAGCCGGCTGAAGATTTTATGTCTCGAAAATGGCTAGTGCAGGATAGGTTAGCCGGGGCCATGGTGCGACACGGTCATCGTGTTTTCGGCCGTGTGAGCCAGTCATGACGACGTTGCACACGCGCTGCAGCGCGCAGACCAAGGATCAATTTCACGCCCTGGCGGCCAGTCACGGCGTATCGGCCTCGATGTTGCTGCGGCAGATGATCCTGACCGTGCTCGCTCAAAATGGCGGGACGGTATCCGCCTGCCGCGATCGGAGACCCGCGGCGGACGTGGCGGGTGTGGAGGCCAGCTACGACTTAGATTGAGGTCCGCCGAAATCCAGGCGATCCGTGCGCTGGCGGAACCGGAAGGCTACTCCGCGCAAGCGTGGATTATTCGCCAACTACGGCATCGACTCGAGAACGCAGTGCCCTTCGCCAAGGAGGAATTGAACGAGTTGCGCGAGGTGTTGCGCGAACTGGGAGCGCTCGGACGCAATCTCAACAAGTTGCTGCACATCTTGCAACGCAGCGATCGGTTCCTGGAGGACGTGCTCGATATGAAGTCATTGAGCGCCGCGGTCGAGCCGCTACGCCGTGCCGTGACCGAGACCATGACCCGCGCCACCCACCGGGGACATCGTGATGAGCGCTAAGGACTGAACCGCTCCGGGAATGCCGGAGGCTGGTTGGTTTGAGTCACGTCGCGATGGCGCCCTCCGTCGACTGGCCGCTTGTGGCCATAAGCAGAGCAATTCATAATAGACGAGTTCGGTCGGCCGCCGTCCGATGATGTTGGTCGTCAACCGCGAACTGTCCCGTCTACATCGAATTCCGCCATCGCGTTATGGCTGAGCGACCTTGGGGTGGAATATGCGCGTACCTTGTCTAGCGAAGACAACCCGAGGATTGTGAGTAAAACTGCGAGTAAGGCCAACACGCATCGCATCAAAACATCTATTAAGCTCAGCGTGTTATATGGTCTTTGTGGTAGATAGACGGCATATTGGATAGCGCGCGAAAGTGGCGGAACTGGCAGACGCACCAGATTTAGGTTCTGGCGGGTAACCCCCGTGCGGGTTCGAGTCCCGCCTTTCGCACCACGGAGTTCCTCGCCACGGATGGCAGCTCGACGCGAGAAAGCATCTGGATGCCCGCTGCTTGATTTTAGCGATCAGGATGATCGCGATGAAATGCACCCTGCGCCTGGAAGCAGCCGTCCCTGGCTGCACTTCTCAAATAATGCCGCTTTGGACGGATCGTTTATGCAAGTGTCACTGGAAACCGTTAGCAAACTCGGCCGCAAGTTGACGGTGAGGTTCCCCGCCGAGCAATACGAGTCGCGCGTGCGCGAACGCTTGAACGAGATGAGCCGCAGCGCGCGGCTGAAGGGTTTCCGCCCCGGCAAGGTGCCGGTCAAGGTGATCGAGCAGCGTTACGGCGCGCAAATCCGCGGCGAAGCCATGTCGGACCTTGTCGGCAGCACCTTCCGCGAAGCCGTCCAGCAGGAGAAATTGCAGCCGGTGGCGATGCCCGACATCGACACCGACGGCGCCGCGCACGACGGCGAGATCGCCTACACCGCGACTTTCGAGGTGATGCCGGAATTGCCGGCGATCGACGTGTCCGGACTGCAGATCGAGCGCGTCACCGCGCAGGTCAGCGACGCCGACATCGACGCGATGATCGAAACCTTGCGCCAGCAGCGACGCAATTTCGAAGCCGTGGAGCGCGCCGCCGAAGCGGGCGACATGGTGATCTTCGACTACGCGACGGTCGCCGGCGATTACCGCTATCCCGGCGAGGGCCGCGAGCGCGCCGGCAGCGTGCTCGGTTCCGGTACGCTGTTCGCCGCGTTCGATGAGGCGCTGCGCGGGCGCAAGCCCGGCGAGGAATTCGATGCGGCGATCGCGTTTCCTATCGAGTTCCGCAATCCACAACTGGCCGGCAAGCTGGCGCAGGTCCACGCGCACATCGAAAAAGTGCAAGCGCCGAGTGTGCCGGAACTGGATGCGACTTTTGTCAAGGGTTTCGGCATCGACGATGGCGATATCGCAAGCTTCCGCAAGGAAGTGCGCGCCAATCTGGAACGCGAACTTGCCGGCATGCTGAGCATGCGCGTACGCAACGAAGTCGCGTCGAAATTGGGCAGCGCCTATCCGGAAATCGAAGCGCCCCGGGTGCTGGTCGACGCCGAAGCACAACGGCTGGTACGCGTGTCGATGCCGAACCTGGCCACCGATGCTCCGTTGCCGCTTGAAGCCTTGTCCACGGCGCAGCCGGTCGCGCGACAAAGGGTGATTGCCGGTCTGCTGATGCGCGAAGTCGCGCGCGTCAATTCGCTGCGGGTGGACAATCAACGCGTCGCCGCCTCGATCGCCACCACCGCATCCACCTACGAGGAGCCGGAAAAGGTCATTGAACTCTACAACTCCGATCCCCAGATGATGGATGCGGTGCGCACTTCGGTGCTCGAGGAACAGGTGGCGGAATGGGTGGCGCAACACGCGGCCGCCACGGACCGCCAACTGAGTTTCGACGAAGTGATGCATCCGCGTTGAGAATCGCCGCAAAACTATTGCGTTCGGCATCTCGACCGCCGGCGCGCTGGTGCTCGATCGGCCCGGTACATGGACGTACCGTTTTGCGGGCCGAGGAAATCCTCATGTACTGACGTGTACACTGCGGTTCTTGGCGTAAGGCGGCGGCCAACCTGCCTTCGCTCACGACGTTTTGCAGCGATTCTCCCCACGAATTCAGCGGAGTCCACCATGTCCAGTCCATTGCCGCCGTCGATCAAGAACCTCAATCTCATCCCGATGGTGGTCGAACAGACCTCACGCGGGGAGCGTTCCTACGACATCTATTCGCGCCTGCTGAAAGAACGCGTGATTTTCTTGGTGGGCGAAGTCAACGATCAGGTCGCCAATATCCTGGTCGCGCAGATGCTGTTCCTGGAATCGGAGAACCCTGAGAAGGACATCAGCCTGTACATCAATTCGCCCGGTGGCGCGGTCACGGCGGGCATGGCGATCTACGACACCATGCAATATCTGAAACCCGATATCAGCACCATGTGCATCGGCCAAGCGGCCAGCATGGGTGCTTTTCTCCTTGCGGCGGGTGCCAAGGGCAAGCGTTACGCGCTCCCCAATGCCCGCATGATGATCCATCAGCCTTCCGGCGGCACCCAAGGACAGGCGACCGACATCGAAATCCATGCCAAGGAAATCCTGTATCTGCGCGAGCGCCTCAACCGCCTGATGGCCGAGCACACCGGCCGCACCTATGAGGATATCGCGCGCGATACCGAGCGCGATCGTTTTCTGAGTGCTACCGACGCGCAGGCTTACGGGCTGATCGACTCGGTACTCGACCGGCGACCGGACCAGTCGGTCAAGTCGGCATAACGTCGTTGATTGGAACCTTGCGGGCCGCCTGTTTTTCAGGATTTTTCACCATCGTGACATGACTTCCCGCGCTTGCCCAGCAAGCGCGGGAAGCTATGCTATTCTCGTACCGTACACGATTTTCGGGGTTTGGCATGGGCGACGACCGGCAGAGTCGGGCCAGCGATGGCGGCAAGATTCTCTACTGCTCCTTCTGCGGCAAGAGCCAGCACGAGGTCCGCAAGCTGATTGCGGGCCCGAGCGTGTTCATCTGCGATGAATGCGTGGAGCTGTGCAACGACATCATCCGCGAGGAACTGGAAGAGAAAGCCGCCACCGGCCGCAACCAGTTGCCCAAACCGCGCGAGATCATGGAGACGCTCGATCAGTACGTGATCGGGCAGACGCGCGCCAAGAAATCGCTGGCGGTCGCTGTCTACAACCACTACAAGCGGATGGAGTCGCGCGCCAAGAACGACGACATCGAGCTGGCCAAGTCCAACATCCTGCTGATCGGGCCGACTGGTTGCGGCAAGACGCTGCTGGCGGAAACGCTGGCGCGGTTGCTCAACGTGCCGTTCACCATCGCCGACGCCACCACGCTGACCGAAGCCGGTTACGTGGGCGAGGATGTCGAGAACATCATCCAGAAACTCTTGCAGAAGTGCGATTACGACGTCGAGAAGGCGCAGACCGGCATCGTCTACATCGACGAGATCGACAAAATCTCGCGCAAGAGCGAAAACCCCTCGATCACCCGCGACGTTTCCGGCGAGGGCGTGCAGCAGGCGTTGCTGAAACTGATCGAGGGTACGGTCGCATCCGTGCCGCCGCAGGGCGGGCGCAAGCATCCGCAGCAGGAGTTCCTGCAGGTCGACACCCGCAATATTCTTTTCTTGGTCGGCGGCGCGTTCTCCGGCTTGGAGAAAATCATCCAGCAGCGTTCGGAGACTACAGGCATTGGCTTCAACGCCGAAATCCGCAGCCGTGAACGCAAGCAGAACGTCGGCAAATTGCTGGCCGATGTCGAGCCGGAAGATTTGGTCAAGTACGGGCTGATTCCGGAATTCGTCGGCCGCCTGCCGGTGGTGGCGACCCTCGATGAGCTGGATGAAGAGGCGCTGGTCAAGATACTGACCGAACCCAAGAACGCGATCACCCGCCAGTTCAAGAAGATGTTCGACATGGAGAATGTCGAGATCGAGTTCCGCCCGGAGGCGTTGAACGCGATCGCCAAGCGCGCACTGAAGCGCAAGACCGGCGCACGGGGGCTGCGTACGATCCTCGAACAGGTGCTGCTGGACACCATGTACGAGTTACCGTCGCTGGAGCACGTCAGCAAGGTCGTGGTCGACGAGGCGGTGATCAATGGGCAGGCCGAACCGTACCTGATCTACCGCGGCAACCTGCAGCAGCCGCTGATCGCCGCCGAGGGCGACGCGGCGTAACACGCTTCCGAACAACCCCTTTGAATTCAAAAAACCCGTTCGTGGTGAGAACTACGGGTGGTTTTTTTGCTGTTCGCCCTTCGATACTTCAGGGGGAATGGAAACTACGATGCCGATCGCAGGCTTGATCCCCGTGCCCGCCGCCACCATTCTCTGGGCATGGGACCGGTGCTGCCGGTCCGCGGCCGTCACTCATCCGGAAAACTCATGCCAAAAGATTCGCCCGAAGCCGTGATCGTGTCCTCCGAGATGCCGGTGCTGCCGCTGCGCGACGTGGTGGTGTATCCGCACATGGTGATCCCGCTGTTTGTCGGCCGGGAGAAGTCAATGAAGGCGCTGGAAGCGGCGATGACCGGCAATCGACAGATCCTGCTGATCGCGCAGAAGGCGCCGGAGACCGACGATCCGCAGCCGGCCGATCTGCACGCGATCGGTACCATCGGCAGCGTACTGCAACTGGTGAAGTTGCCCGATGGCACCGTCAAGGTACTGGTCGAGGGCGGTACGCGCGCGCGCGCGCTGGATTTCTCCGAGCAGGACGGCATGTTGCGCGGCCAAACCGAGGTCTTAGCGCCGGTCTACGAACGTCCGCCGGCGGAACTCGAAGCCGCCGCTCGCATGTTGGTGGCATTGTTCGAACAACTGGTGAAGCAAAGCCGCAAGCTGCCGCCGGAAGTGCTGGCGAGCCTCTCGGGTATCGACGATTCCTCGCGATTGGCCGACAGCATCGCCGCGCATTTATCGGTGCGACTGTCCGACAAGCAGAAGGCGCTGGAGACGATCGACGTCGGCGCGCGCATGGAACTCCTGATCGGTCTGGTCGAAAGCGAAATGGATTTGCAGCAGGTCGAAAAGCGCATCCGCGGCCGCATCAAGTCGCAGATGGAGAAAAGCCAGCGCGAGTATTATTTGAACGAACAGATGAAGGCGATCCAGAAGGAGCTGGGCGATCTCGAAGAAGGCACCAGCGACATCGACGAGTTGGCCAGGAAGATCGACGCCGCCGGCATGCCCAAAGCCGTGCTCGCCAAGGCCAAGCAGGAGTTCAACAAGCTCAAGCTGATGTCGCCGATGTCGGCGGAAGCGACCGTGGTGCGCAATTATCTGGACTGGTTGCTCGGCGTGCCGTGGAAGAAACGCAGCAAGGTGCGCAAGGATCTGCGCGTCGCCCAGCAGGTGCTGGACGACGATCACTTTGGCCTGGAAAAGGTCAAGGAGCGCATCCTCGAATATCTCGCCGTGCAGCAGCGCGTCAACAAGATCAAGGGGCCGATCCTGTGCCTGGTCGGTCCGCCTGGCGTTGGCAAGACGTCGCTGGGCCGTTCGATCGCGCGCGCGACCAATCGCAAGTTCGTGCGGCAGAGCCTGGGCGGCGTGCGCGACGAGGCCGAAATCCGCGGACACCGGCGCACTTATATCGGTTCGCTGCCCGGCCGGATCATCCAGAACATGGCGAAGGTCGGAACGCGCAATCCGATGTTCATGCTGGACGAGATCGACAAGATGGCGATGGACTTCCGAGGCGATCCCTCCGCGGCCTTGCTCGAGGTGCTCGATCCGGAACAGAACCATGCCTTCAGCGACCATTACCTCGAGGTCGATTTCGATCTGTCCGAGGTGATGTGGATCGCCACCGCCAATTCGATGAACATCCCGGCGCCATTGCTCGACCGCATGGAAGTGATCCGCATCCCCGGCTATACCGAGGACGAGAAGATCGCGATCGCGCAGCGTTATCTGTTGCCCAAGCAGATCAAGGCCGCGGGTTTGCGCGATGGCGAATTGGCCGTGGCGGAGGATGCGCTGCGCGATATCATCCGTTATTACACGCGCGAATCGGGCGTGCGCAATCTGGAACGCGAACTCGCCAAGATCTGCCGCAAAGTGGTCAAGGAAATCACCCTTGCTGCAACCGGCAACGGCAAACCGCCGCGCGCGAAAAAACCCGCGGCAGCCGAGGGCGAGAGCGGCATCGTGTCGACACCGATTGTCGCAAAATCCGCAAGATCGAAATCCGCCGCGGTCAAGCCCGCGCGGGTGGATTCGCGCAACCTCGACCATTACCTCGGCGTGCGACGCCACCATTTCGGCCGCGCCGAGGAACAAAACGAGATCGGTCTGGTTACGGGCCTGGCATGGACCCAGGCCGGCGGCGACCTGCTCAATATCGAGGCCACGGTGGTGCCTGGCAAAGGCAAGTTGATCCTCACCGGCCAGCTCGGCGACGTGATGAAGGAATCGATCCAGGCCGCGCAATCGGTGGTGCGCGCGCGCAGCGATCGGCTCGGCATCGATCCCGATTTCCACAACAAGTACGACATCCACGTGCATGTGCCCGAGGGCGCCACGCCCAAGGATGGCCCGAGCGCGGGCATCGCGATGTGCACCGCTTTGGTGTCGGCGCTGACGAAAGTGCCGGTGCGCTCGGAGTTGGCAATGACCGGCGAGATCACCCTGCGCGGCCGGGTGCTGCCGATCGGCGGGTTGAAAGAAAAGTTGTTGGCCGCACACCGCGGCGGTATCACCACCGTGCTTATCCCGGAAGAGAACGAAAAGGATCTCGTCGAAATTCCGAAGAACATCACCGGCGCGCTGAAGATTCATCCGGTGCGCTGGATCGATCAGGTGCTCGATCTCGCGCTGGAGCGTCCGCTCGCGCCGGTGCCGCTGGCGGAACTCGCGGCGGAAGCGAATGCGCCACGCGACACGGTGCACGAACCGGCCGACGATAACGCGCCAGCACGGCCGCACTAAGTAAGCGCTGATCAATCAGCGCGCAGATCAAAAAGCGGCCGTACCTGGCCGCACTTTCTGATTTTGTGCGATCGTCAGTGATCGCTGCTTGATGACAGAATCACGGTCGCGATCGGTGCCGGTGGAAGTCCAAAAGCGGCCATCCATGGCCGCACTTTTCAATTACAGCGTCGAGCAGGCGCGTTCGTCGCAGCAACAAGCACATGCGGCGATGTTGTGTGTCCATGTCTTCGAGTTTTGGAAAATCGCGGCGTGAAGCAAGCGCTGACACATCGGCACGTCTTGTGCAAGTGCCCGACAGCATCGTCTCGCGCCGCTGATATCGCTGGAATCCGCGTCACGCCTTTATTGCGCAGCCTCGAGGGCACTGGTATAAAGGCTTGGCCGTGATTCGCGCGCACAATGTCGCGCAGTCACGGGGGAGCGCAGCGCATCCCGATGGGGGCCCGACGCCGGTGTAGAAGGATGCGCTCCGTGAACCGAATCAACCAAACAATCCGCGGGCCGCTCGACATCCAATGAGGGAATCCCCATGAACAAAGCTGAGCTGATCAATTCCATCGCCGACCACGCCAACCTGTCCAAAGCCGATGCAGGCCGCGCTCTCGACTCCACCACGGAAATCATCAAAAAAGCATTGAAGAAGGGCGACGACGTGGCGCTGGTGGGCTTTGGCACCTTCGTCGTGCGCAAGCGCGCCGCGCGCACCGGCCGCAACCCGCGCACCGGCGCCACCATCAAGATCAAGGCCTCCAAGGTTCCGGCATTCAAGGCCGGCAAGGCGTTCAAGGATGCCCTGAACTGATTTGTCGGAACGATTGCAGCCGCCACGCACGAGACGGTTGCAAGTGCATATCGCGTACCGGCCGGCAAGCAATGTTGCCGGTTACCATGAGCGGCTTTTTCAACGGCCGATGCGATTGCTCCGCATCGGCCGTTGTCGTTTCGGCAACGCGTGAGCCCCTGCAGGGATGTGCGACGCGCAGGATGTGCGGCATCCGGCGCGGCCGTTTGCATGCAAGTCGCAGGAATGCCTGAAACCGCGAGGCGGAACGCGTCGCTCGCGCCGCGTGCAGCGCGGCGGCGAAGCCAGGTCCGGACATGCGCCGGACTTGGCGTGTCCCGCCTAGCCAGGGACGCTTCGTTCGAGATCAAACACGGGTGCTTAGCTCAGCGGTAGAGCACCGCCTTTACACGGCGATGGTCGTAGGTTCGATTCCTACAGCACCCACGCGCGGCGGCCACGTCCAGCCTTGATTCCCATATAATCGGCGGCTTGTCCCCGTGACGGTCGCGATTCCCATGCTGCAGAAACTACGCGAAACCTTCGGCGGCTGGCCGGGCAAAGTCGCCGGCGTCATCCTCATCTTCGTGTTCGCGTTCTTCGGGATCGAGGGCTATTTCGTCGCGAGCAACGAAACCTGGGTCGGCAAGGTCGATGGTCATGAGATTTCGCAGCAGCAATTCCAGAACGACTTCAACGCCTACCGGCAGCAGCAACTGGCGGCGCCTGACAACAAGATGGACGCGGCGGACTTCGAGAAACCCGATGTCAAGCGCGCCGTGCTGGATCGGCTGGTCAACCAACTGGTGCTGCTCAATGCCAACGAGAAGCTCGGCGTCGTGGTGCCCGATTCCGCCGTGCGCGAGCAAATCGCCAGCGTGCCGCAGTTCCAGGTCGATGGCCGTTTCAATAGCGACGCTTATCTTGCGATGTTGTCGGCCAACAGCAAGACGCCGCAGCAGTATCAGGACGAGGTGCGCGCTGGTCTGGCGGTGAGCCAGTTGCCTGGTGCGATCATCGACACCGCCTTCGCCACCGATGCCGACGCGGATGCCTTCCTGCGGTTGCGCCTGCAGACCCGCGATTTCCGTTACGTCGTATTGCCAACGCCCCAGCCGGACAGCACCGAGGTCGGTGAGGCGGAGATCGCGGCTTATTACCAATCGCACGCCAGGGACTTCATGAATCCCGAGCAGGTCTCGCTGCATTACATCGAACTGGACGCGGCGACGATGAAGGTCGATGCCGCCACCGACGAGGCTGCGCTGAAGGTGCAATACGAAAAAGACAAGGCGCGTTTCTCGGTGTCGGAACAGCGGTTGGTGTCGCATATCCTGATCAAGGTGCCGCCAAATGCGACCCCGGCGCAACAGAAGGTCACGCTCGCCAAGGCGCAACAAATCGACCAGTTGGCCAAGGCGCCGAATGCGGATTTCGCCAAACTCGCGCAGCAATATTCAGACGACTTGGGTTCGAAGAATCAGGGCGGCGATCTGGGCTGGATCGAGAAGGGCGTGACCGACCCCGCTTTCGAGAGCGCGCTGTTCGCGATGCAGAAAGGCCAGATTTCCGATCCGGTGCTGTCGCCCGAGGGTTATCACATCATCGATCTGCGCGATGTGCGCGCGGGTCAGGTCAAGCCATTCGACGAGGTGCGCGACCAGCTTGCCGCGGAAGTCGCCAAATCCGCGCGCGAAAGCAAGTTCAGCGATCTCGGCAGCAAGCTCACCGACGCGATCTATCAGGATCCGAGTTCATTGGCACCCGCAGCCAAGGCGCTTGGGTTGACCGTCCAGACCACGCCGCTGTTCACGCGCGGCGGTGGCGACTCGGGCATCGACGCCAACAAGGCCGTGATCAAGTCCGCGTTTTCGGACCAGGTGCTGGTGCAGGGCAACACCTCCGATCCGATCGACCTTGGACCCAATCACATCGTGGTGGTGCACATCGCCGATCACGTTCCGGCCAAGCCGAAACCGCTGAGCGAGGTTCGTGACGCGATCCGCAAGGACATCCTGCAAGCGCGCGCCGATGCAAAAGCCAGGCAACAAGCCGACACGTTGTTCGCGCAACTGCAAACAAAAGGCGATCTCGACGCGTTGGCGAAAGGTGTGAATCAACCCGTCAAACAGGCCACCTCCGTGAAACGCGATGCCGGCAGTTTCGATCCGCAACTGCTCACCGCGGTGTTCAAGATGCCGCGCCCGGCGGCGGACAAGCCCGATTCGGCACTGGTGCCTTTGTCCGGCGGCCGCTATGCGCTGGTGGCGTTGAGCGCGGTGCGCGACGGCGACGCTGCGAGTTTTCCCAAGGCCGAGCGCGACGTATTGCGCAGGCAGATGTCGCAGGCGATCGGCACGCAGGACGTACTGGGTCTGATCGACGCGTTGCGCGCGAAGGCGAAAATAGAAACCGCGCCGGACAGAATGTAGGAATCCGCGTTATTCCAGTTCCAATCCCGCCATACCCAGCGTGTTGTAACCGGCGTCGACGTAGGTGACTTCGCCCGTTATGCCGGATGCGAGATCCGAACAGAGAAACGCCGCCGCATTGCCGACCTCGTCGATGGTTACGCTGCGCCGCAATGGTGCGACGTGCTCGACGTGCTCAAGCATTTTGCGGAAACCGGCGATGCCGGCCGCGGCCAGTGTCTTGATCGGGCCGGCCGAGATCGCGTTCACCCGTGTGCCTTCGGGACCGAGGTTGTAGGCGAGATAACGCACATTGGCTTCCAGGCTCGCCTTGGCCAGGCCCATCACGTTGTAGCTCGCCAGCGCGCGTTCGGCGCCCAGATACGTCAGCGTCAGGATCGCGCCTTTGCGGCCTTGCATCAACGGCCGCGCCGCTTTCGCCAGCGCAGCAAGGCTGTAACTGGAAATATCGTGCGCGATCGCGAAACTCTCGCGGGTCAAGCCGTCCAGGAATTCGCCGGCCAGCGCTTCGCGCGGGGCGAAACCTATCGAATGGATCAGGATATCGAGCCCAGCCCATTGTCTGCCGAGATTCTCGAACAGCGCGGCGATGTCGCCGTCGCGGGTGACATCGCACGGCAGCACGATGTTGGAGTCGAAGGTCTTGCCAGCTTCATCCACGCGGCCTTTCAATTTCTCATCGACGTAGGTGAAGGCCAGTTGCGCGCCTTCGCGGTGCATAGCGCTGGCGATTCCCCACGCGATCGAACGTTGGCTCAAGATGCCGGTAATCAGCGCGCGCTTGCCGCTCAGGAAACCCATCATCGTTCTCCGTTCACGCGCAGGGATGCGCATGAACTTGTGATTGTAAGCGACGGGATGGCGCCGCGTCGTTCAGTCCGGCGCCGACAACAGCAGGACCTGCCCCGGGTGCAAATCGTCGCTGGCCAGCGCGTTCCATCGGCGCAACTTGTGCGGATCGAGATGATAGTGCCGTGCGATCATCCACAGCGATTCACCGCGCTCGACCTTGTGCCGCGTATCGGCAGTGTGCCGACGCTTCGACGCAGCGGCGATCGCTGCGTGTTTGGAGAGCGATGGCGCGGTGGTGCTTTCGTCGTCGCGCTCGACGACCGCATCCTTCGTGTTCGCCACCGGCGTCGCTTGCGCCAGAGTGTCCGCACCACGCGCCGCGATCGCGGCCAGCAATATCGGCGCGTTTTTCTGCGGCAACAACAAATGATGTGGCGCCTCGGATGACATGCGCCCGTTGTGGTAGCCAGGATTCAGCGCGCGCAACCGATCCGATGGCAAGCCTGCGAGTTGTGCGGCATCGGTGAGGTCGATTACGGCGGGCAAAGCCACCAGAGCGAGGCGGTCGCCGTCGTCGGGCTTGGGCAAGATCACGTCGTAGCGTGCGGGATCGCGGACGATGCAGGACAGCGCCTGCAGCTTGGCCAGGTGATCGCGGGTGATCGCGCCGACCGGCAGACGCGGCACGTTGACGCTTTCGCCAGCGTGACCTTCGATCATCCCCAGCATTTTGTATTCGCCGGCGTTGAAGGCCATGTCGACCAGCTGCCAATCGTGCAACTCGTCACCATAGCCTTTCAGCATCGCCATCACCGCGGGCGTGGCCGCGGCTGGGTCGAGCCGCCCGTCGTAATGGCGGTTGATCACCAAGCCCAGCGTGCGCGCGGTCTGCGGCATGATTTGCCACATGCCGGCGGGATCGCCGCGGCGCCCCGGCTCCGCCGCATCGTACGTGCTTTCGACCCACGGCAGCAGCACGAATTCGCCCGGCACGCCGGCATTCTCGGCGGCGTTCTGCACGTGCATCATCAACGGCAATACTGCGCGCAGTTGCGCCTCGAAGCGCTTCGGATTGCCGGTGTAGCGGCGAGCCCAAGCCTGCGAGCGCGCGCCTGCGTTGCAATCGTCCATTGCGAAACGCGTGCGCAGTGCGGCCCAGATGTCGGGCGGCGCCGCGGGCGGCAGGGTTGCCACCACCGGCGCCGGAGCTTGTGGCGCGGCGATCGCCACCGACGGCGACAGTTGCCTGGCGGGTTGCGCGGCGCAGGCCGCAAGCAGAGCGGCGACGCAACCCGTAAACAGGGTCCGAAGTGTTCTCCGCATCGCGGGATTCATGCGCGAAATGTATCTTTCGCGGAACGCAGCGCGGCGAAACGCGCGACACGATCGCGGGCGCCTGCGAACACCGGCGCTTCGCCGCTAAGCGCATCCACCCGCAAAAAAGGATTGACGGCGCGTTCCTCATCCATCGACGAGGGCAGGGTGGGGGCAGCCGATTCGCGCAGTGCGCGTGCTTGTTCTTCGCGTCGGCGCAACGCATGGTTGTCCGGGTCAACGTGCCGCGCAAAGGCCGCGTTTGCCAACGTGTATTCGTGGCCGCAGCAGACACGGGTGTCGCCGGGAAGCGCTGCGAGACGATCGAGCGACGCCAGCATCTGCGCTGGGGTGCCTTCGAACAGTCGCCCGCAGCCCAGACTGAAGAGGGTGTCGCCGCAGAACAGCAAGCCTTCGCCGAAATAGGCGATGTGCGTGCGGGTATGCCCGGGGACTTCGATCACCTCGAATGCCGCCCGCGGAGCGTCCAATTGGACGCGGTTGCCATCACCGACCCGGCGGGTGGCGTGGGCGATGCGCTCGTCGTGCGGCGCGTAAACCTGGATCCCGGGAAATTGCTCGAGCAACTCGCCGGCGCCCCCGATATGGTCAGGATGGTGGTGGGTCAGCAGGATCGCGCGCAAGCGAAGGTTTCTGGCCTGCAGCGCAGCAAGAACCGGTGCCGCTTCGCCCGGATCGACCACCAGCACATTGCCCGCGTCGTCTGCCAGCAACCAGATGTAGTTGTCGGCCAGCGCCGGCAGCGGAGTCAGGCTCGGCATGAGTGGTCTTGGGCCTGAAGACAAGGCGGAACTTTATCAGCGTGATTTTCGGGTGAAGTTAGATACCTGTTAACGTACTGGCCGTAATGGGAGAATCGGAAGCTGGCGTTCAGCTGCATGTTCACCAAACCAATTTGCATTTATATTGCAATTGATTGATACAACGAATGAATTCAAGTCCACACAAGGCCATGCTCACCTCGCTGCTTGCGGACGTAGCTGCAGACTGCGCGCCGCTGCTGAAGGGTGTCACGGGTACCCACGGGCTTCTGCTGGATGCCCTGGATAGCGTGCCGCCCTCGTTGCCGGGTCTCGGGCGTTGGACCTCGCTCCGGCTGAGCGGCGATGGCACGCTGGGCGGGCCACTGCGCGCGAAAGTTGAGAAATTGCCGTTCGTCGATGGCAGTTTCAGTGTGGCGCTGATCCGTCATGCCGCTGGTTGCGGCGCGATCCCTGAGCGCGTGGCCGACGAGGTCGCGCGGGTGCTGGCGCCGCATGGTCTGTTGATGGTGGTCGAACTGCATCCGTGGTCGGCGTGGCGGCCATGGCTTGCGGGGCATCGCCGCCGCGGCATCGATGGCTTGCGCGTGATCTCGCCGCAGCGCTGGCGGCGCGCATTGCGGATCGCCGGACTCAGCGTGAGTTTAGCGCGCCGTTGCGGCGCGCCATGGCCGCGCCGTCGCGGCGCGAGCGGATTGCCGCGATGGTTCAGCCGTTGCGGCGCGGCGTATTTGCTGGAGGCCCGCAAGCGCAACGACACCAGCGTGGTACGCCGCTTGCAGCCGGCGCGTTCACGGGTCGCCGCTGAGCGCACGCCGCTCGTACCCAGTGCGCACAGGTTGTTCGGATGACAATGTCGAGTGTCGAGGCGTTCACCGACGGCGCATGCCTGGGCAATCCCGGGCCCGGTGGCTGGGCGGCGTTGCTGCGCACCGGCGGGCGCGAAAAACTTCTTGCCGGTGGCGAGGCTGCAACCACCAACAACCGGATGGAACTCGCCGCCGCCATCGCCGCATTGGAGGGCTTGAATCGCCCTTGCGCCGTAGCCTTGACCACCGATTCGCAATACGTGCGTCGGGGCATCGAAGAATGGGTGCCGCGCTGGCGCAGCAATGGTTGGCGCACCACGGACAAGAAACCGGTAAAGAACAAGGATCTTTGGGAACGGCTGGCTGCTGCTGCGGTACGCCATCAGGTACGCTGGCATTGGGTGCGCGGTCATGCCGGCCACGCCGAAAATGAACGCGTTGATCGCGTCGCGCGCGAGCAGGCGGAAAAACAGAGGATCGCTTCGTGACGCGGCAAATTGTGCTGGACACCGAAACCACCGGCCTCGAAGCCGGTCGCGGTCATCGCGTGATCGAAATCGGATGCGTCGAGCTGGTCGAGCGCCGGCCGAGCGGCCGCACCTTCCATCGATACCTCAATCCGGGACGCGCCAGCGAGCCCGGTGCGATCGCGGTGCATGGCATCCGTGACGAGTTCCTGGCCGACAAACCGCGCTTCGCGGAAGTCGTCGAGGAATGGCTGGCCTTTATCCGCGGCACGGAATTGCTGATCCATAACGCCGATTTCGACGTCGCCTTTCTCGACGTGGAACTCTCGCTGGCCGGGTCGCAATATGGCCGCGTCGCCGAGCACGCGCAGATCATCGATACGCTCGGCCTGGCGCGCGAAAAATATCCGGGCCAGAAGAACACCCTGGATGCGCTGTGCAAACGCCACGGCATCGACAACGCCCATCGCGAATTGCACGGGGCCTTGCTCGACGCGCGGCTGCTGGCGGAAGTCTGGCTGGCGATGACCGTGGGGCAAAGCGCGCTGGGATTCGCAATGGACGCCCCGGCTGCCGTGATCGTGTCGCCGCCCGATGGCGAATGCGCTCCGCGCACGCGAGTGCTGCACGCGGATGCAGCGACGCTCGCCGTACACGCCGCGCGGATGGAGGCACTGGAACGCATCAGCAAGCTGGACGTGTTGTGGCGGCGGATGGAAGATATTGCCTAGGAGTGAGTCTTCGCAAAGCGTAACGAGCGCAGTAGCTTTGCGGGGGTTCCTCAGCGGCTCCGCACCAGCAACACCGTTATATTGTCGCTGCCGCCGCCATCCAGCGCGGCCAGGATCAGATGCTCGACACATTCCTGCGCGGCCAGATCGTCGCGGGCGAGCACCGTGCCGATTGCGTGATCCTCGACTTCCTCGGTCAGTCCGTCGCTGCACAACAGAAACTGCATCCCGGATTCGAGCCTGCCTTGCCGCGTTTCCACGTGCAATTGTTCCGGCGAGGTCACGCCCAGCGCCTGCGTCACCATATTGCGATGCGGATGCGTGCGCGCCTGCTCGGCGCTGATCGCACCCTGAGCCACCAATTCCTGCACGTAGGAATGATCCTGCGACAACTGCGACAATGCCCCCGCCTGATAGAGATACGCACGGCTGTCGCCAACCCAGGCGACTTCATAGGCGCCATCCTTGAGGTGCAGCGCGGCGATCGTGGTGCCCATCGGCAACCCTTCGCTACGTTTTTGCGACAAGGCGATGATCGATTCGTCGGCGCGGCGGATCGCGTCTTCAAGACTGCGGCCGGCACCGACTTCGCGCACCAGCGTGTCCCGCGCGATTGCGCTCGCCACTTCGCCGTATTCGTGCCCGCCCATTCCGTCAGCGACCAGCCACAGGCCGAGCGCGTCGTCGGCCCAGTAGGTATCCTCGTTGTGCGCGCGGCGCAGGCCGACGTGGGTGCCGTGTCCGAATTCGATCATGAGCGTGCCGAGATTGATGGGTCAGCATCATGCCGCCATGAATGACCCTAGCATGTCAGGAAGGCGTCGGCACATGGGGGGTTGCAACAAACGATTTCTTCCGCGATTCAAGCTGCGGTTCATCCGCGCCGCTTTTGCCGGAAACGCAAAAAAGCACGCCCACAAGGGGCGTTTGCGTTTCTGGCGGAGAGGGTGCCGTGATAGGGGTTGTGTCACGACGTGCCGTAATGTCCCATATGGATCGCTGAAACCTTTGCCCATGGCGGGTTTCACGCCTTCGCTTGTCTCCCGGCGTCTTTTGACATTTCTGGACAGCTTGCTTACGCTATAGGGAACAGCGTGGGG
>JBDTBW010000059.1:0-21115 GCA_039923855.1 Rhodanobacteraceae bacterium
CCGGCCCGCGTAGCCAGCCGATCACGACGGCAGCCATTTTGAAGGCCTTGCGCACCCTGCGTCCGGGCTTCGATGCCCACGGATTCCGTTCCACCTTCCGCGATTGGGTGGCCGACTGCACCGCCTACCGCGGCGACATTGCCGAGGCTGCGTTGGCGCATGTGCTCAAGGACAAGACCGAAGCGGCGTACAAGCGGACCGATTTGTTCGCCCAACGCGCGCGCTTGATGGCCGACTGGGCCAAGTTCTGTGCGACCCCTGCGCCACAAGGCAACGTCACGCCGATTCGCCGAACGCGCAAGGCAAGTTGAGCGCAGAGCGCTTGGCGAGAATATGCGCAATATGTGCCACAACGCTACCGCAATCCCTATCCTGCACTAGCCATTTTGAAAGGTAAAAACTTCAGCTTGCTGGGGATTCCATGAAATCGTGCCCGGTCATCTGAGAGAGTCTTCCTCCCGTGCACGCCTCGGCATTGTCTCGTGTTGCGTTTTGGTAAGTGCCGGCTTAGGAGCAATTCATTGCGCTCAAGCTCGGCGTTTCTATGTGACCTCGATCCGGATTCCAGAACCAGCATCGAAAGCATGCAAGTTACGCGGGGTAAAACTCAAATCAACATCGCAACCTGGCGATGGCAGTGACTGCGGCGGTACGCGCGCGACCAATTCGCTTTTGCCGAAGCGAAGGTTCAAGAACACTTCGTTACCGACCGGTTCGATCACTTCCAGTTGCGCGCGCAAAACGGGCTGCGCAAGGGCTTCGCCGTGTGTTTGCAACACCAGGTGTTCCGGGCGCAGGCCCAGCACGACTTCGCGATCCAGATAGTCCGCCAGCACGGAATCCGCGACGCGCAGATCGCCGAGTGGCAGCTCCGCGCCATCCATCCGCAAGCGCGCGCCCTTTAAATCGGACAGCAATCGTCCACGGAAAAGATTCATCGCTGGGCTGCCGATGAATCCGGCCACGAACAGATTGACCGGCTGGTCATACAGACGCATCGGCGTGTCGATCTGCTGGATCTCGCCATCCTTCAGAACCACAATGCGCTGGCCCAGCGTCATCGCCTCGATCTGGTCGTGGGTGACGTAGATCATGGTGGCGTTGAGGCGCCGGTGCAGCCGCGCGATTTCTACCCGCATCGACAGACGCAGCTTGGCATCCAGATTGGACAACGGTTCGTCGAGCAGGAACACCTTCGGCTCGCGCACCAGCGCGCGACCCAGCGCAACTCGCTGGCGCTGGCCGCCTGAGAGCTGGCGCGGACGTTGGTCCAGCATGTCGTGCAAACCCAGCATCCCGGCGACCGCATCGACACGACGCGCGATTTCCGCGCGCGGCTTACCACGCAGCTTCAGGCCGAATGCCAGGTTTTCGGACACGCTCATGTGCGGATACAGCGCGTAGTTCTGGAACACCATCGCGATGTCGCGCTCGCGTGGCGCGATGTCGTTGACCACGCGCCCGTCGATCATGATCGTGCCGGCGCTCGCCGTTTCCAGTCCGGCAATCATCCGCAGAAGCGTGCTCTTGCCGCAACCGGAAGGCCCGACCAATACCAGCAGTTCGCCGTCGTTGGCCCCGAATGTCGCGCCGGTGACGGCCATCCTGCCGTTGTCGTAGACCTTGCGCACGTTGTCGAGGCGGACCGTGGCCATATGGCGTGCTCGGTAGAACAAAAGTGTCACACCATGATCCACACGGCGCGGACGCGACACGTTATCATGCCAATGTAATCGTTTACACGCCCAGGGAGCCTTGGTTATGGTCGACGCCGTGAAGCGGGAACGCATTGTCTTTCCGGAACAGTTCCTGTGGGGCGCGGCGACCTCGGCCTATCAGATCGAAGGCTCGCCGCTGGTCGACGGCGCGGGGCCGAGCATCTGGCAGCGTTTCGCGCACACGCCCGGGTGCGTGCACGACGGTGACACCGGCGATATCGCCTGCGACCACTATCGCCGTTGGCCGGAGGATGTCTCGCTGATGCGCGAACTCAATATGCAGGCGTATCGTTTCAGCATCAGTTGGAGCCGCGTATTCCCGGAAGGCCGCGGCGCGATCAACGCGAAAGGACTGGCGTTCTACGAACGTCTGGTCGATGCGCTGCTGGAGCACGGCATCCAGCCGATGATCACGCTGTATCACTGGGACTTGCCGGCCGCGCTGGACGACCGCGGCGGCTGGCTCAATCCCGATATCGCCGGCTGGTTCGCCGAATACGCACAAACCGTGTTTCGCAAACTCGACGATCGCGTGTCGTTGTGGGCGACCCTCAACGAGCCGTGGGTAGTGACCGATGCCGGTTACCTGCATGGCGTGCTCGCGCCGGGCCATCGCAGCCTGTACGAGCCCCCGATCGCCGCGCACAACCTGCTGCGCGCGCATGGCGCCGCGGTGCAGGCTTATCGTGCGTGCGGCGCGCACGACATCGGTATCGTGGTGAACCTGGAACCCAAATACGCGGCTTCTGAAAAGACAAATGATTTGAGAGCCACCGCGCGCGCCGACGCTTACATGAATCGGCAATTCCTCGATCCGGTCTTACTCGGCACCTATCCGGACGAACTCGCGGATATCTTCGGCCAAGCGTGGCCGCAATGGCCGAATGCCGATCTGAAACTTATCAACCAGCCGATCGACTTCGTCGGCGTGAATTACTACACGCGCAGCGTTTCCAGGGACGATACGCAGGGCTGGCCTATCGGCGCCACCGGTGTGCGCCAGCAGCAATCCACCCATACCGAAACCGGCTGGGAGGTCTATCCGCAAGGCCTTACCGACATGCTGGAATGGGTCGCGGAACGATACGGCAACCCGCCGATCTACATCACCGAGAACGGCGCTGCGTTCTACGATCCGCCGGTCGCCGCGGAAGGCCGCATCGAGGACCCGCTGCGTGTGGCATACCTGCGAAGCCATCTGCGCGCCGCGCACGCGGCGATGGAGCGCGGAGTCGATCTGCGCGGCTATTTCGTATGGTCGCTGCTGGACAATTTCGAGTGGGCGCACGGTTACAGCAAGCGATTCGGCATCGTGCATGTCGATTATGCAACCCAGCAACGCACACCCAAGGACAGCGCACGCTTTTACGCCAACGTGATCGCCACCCAGGGTGAAGCGTTGAATACCAAGGCCTAGTGGGACTGCGTCAGCACGGGCGCCGCGGCTGTTTCGATAATCACTCGCGCGGGCAACGCGTGCACATGCAATTCTCCGTTCGACCATGGCACAACTTTGCCATTGAGGGTCGTGCGCCCGGGCGCGCCGCGCAATGGCCACGTCAGCACCAGGCCGCCGGGCGCCCGGGTTCCCGCGTCGATCCGCCAGACCACGCGCGAACCCTCGCGCTTCAGCGTATAACCCAATTCTCCGTAGGGGGTGCGCAATCCGTGCAAGGCGATCCCGCTGTCGTGCAACCACGCCGGTTGCACGCCCGCATCCAGCACGATCGCATGATCGCTGTCGCGTTCGTAGGCGAACAGGTCGAGCACCGAGCGGATGTAATCGGACGCCACCCACCCGTGAGGCATGTCGCCGATGAAACGTTGCTTGCGTGCGTCTTCGGCGACCACTTCCGCCCATTCATTCCAGCCGGTGGGCCTTTGTCCGTCGAACAAAAAATCAACCAGCGCAGGAATGCGCGAGCGCCAGCCCAGCCGAGTAAATGCGCCGACGTTGCGCCATTCGTAACCGGATTCGGACCGGGGTGCGTAGGCATCCCAGTTCTTGTTTCCTTTCGCGCGCGCCATCGATTCGCTCCAGTAACGCTCGAAGGTGTCGTGCAGCAGCGACGGTGGCAGATCGTGCCGCAGATTGGCCATCTCACCGCCAGGTGTCAGCGCGATCGTGGTCGCGGTTGGATCAAAATCACCCAGCTCTGCGCTGCCGGGGATGTAATCGATATGGTGAGCAGCAACGCTGGCGCGGATCGATTCGTACAAATCGTCGCGAAACTGATCGCGTTGTTGTGCGAGTTCCCTGGTGTCATCTTTCTTGCCCAATGCTTGCGCGATCGTCACCGCACCCTTGTAACCGATAAGCGCCCAGAAGTCGTCCCAGTACGAATGCACCGGCTTCTCCGAATAGCCCTCGTGGCTGATCGACGCCGGCAGCATGCCGCGGAACATGGGCGTCGGAGAGTCGCGTTCGCTCATCCTCTGCTTCTGCAGATACGCGGTGGTCGCGGCGACGTGCGGCCACAGCGTCTGCAGAAATGTTCGGTCATGGGTGTAGCGGTAGACCTGCGCGATCAGATGCAGCAATTCGCCGGAGCTATCGTTCTCCGGCGTCGGATCGGCGCCGCGCACGTCCACGCAACACGGCACCTTGCCGGTGCTGAATTGATGCGGCGCATACCACAGCGCGTAATCGCGCGCGGCATCCGTATCGCCGAGACGCAGCAAGCTGTCCGCCATCATCGCGCCATCGCGGATCCACGAACGCGCGTAGGAACGCGTGCCCGGACGCAGTTCCGGCCCATCGCGCGAAATCAGGATCCATGCCAGTGAGCTGCGCAGGCTGTCGGCGAGCCGTTGCGCGGATGACGGCAGTTGCAGCGATACACGATTGAGCTTGGCGCGCCATTGCGCAGCAACTGTCTTTTCTTCGCGATTGAGCCGCGCACGCGCATCATTGGCGTTCATCACCGGCATCGATCCCGACAGCGGCGCGATCAGGCCGATCGTCTCGCTTGCATGCGGCGGCAGATGCACGTGGTACAACGCCGCTCCGGACGCGAAACCCGCACTGTCATGGATGCGCAGCATCGATGGAAAATGATCCGGGACAAGCTGCTGCACGATCGAACCGCTCGCCAACGACGTCGTGCCCACGGCGTCCGGTTGGCGCAGCAGGACCGCGCGTTGCCTGCCATCGACGAACAGCGTTCGCCCTTTCCACTCGAGATCGTGGATCGGGCTGACGCCGCCGACGGCATTTAGAAACTGCGTCGGCGGATCCACCTGGAAGGGACGCACCGCCAGCGCCAGGGTCACGTCGCGCGGGCGGGCGCCGTCGTTGCGCACCTCGTAACGTGCGATCAATTGCGATTGCGCGCGCGTGCCCGCGCCGAACGCGGTGATGCGCAGGCTCAATGCACCGTGTTTCCACAACAAGCTGGGGATCGGCAGATAACCATCGCGCAGGCTGTGCGAAATGTCCGCGTCGGCCCAGCTGATCGGCTTGCCATCCGCGATGAGGAACGGTTCGATGCTGAAACCGCCCTTGCCGATTTCCAGCGCGCCATCTTCCGACAGCAAGCCGCTGTCGCTGCCTCCGTCCACGCCGACCACGGTCCAGTACGACTGCTCGCCGAAAAATCCGCGCGGATAGAAGCCACGCGGCGCGCGTTTCGCAATGTTTTCGACATACGCATTGGGATCGGTCGCGAGCGTCGGTGTTTGCGTCGTTTGCGCGGTGGGCGATGGCGGCAGCTCACGCCATTCCAGACGATCGAAGCACACGCTGCCGCGACCGCCCCCCTTGCCGGCCGCCACGGTCAATTCCAGCGAAGCGCTCTGCTCCAGTGCGTGGTCCTTACGCGGACCCCAGGCGAAATCGAGCGCGTCCTTGTCGATTCGCAGATCGGTCCATCGATGCGGCAACGAGTAATTCGGCCATTGGTGCCACCACACGTTGTCGCCACTGGCGTCGATCAGCTTGAACTGCAACGTGTTGGCCGGCGCATCGCCGCGCACGCGCAGGTCGAATGCATAATTGTCCGGGAAGTTCAGCGACAATGCGCGCCGTATCGAGGCGTAACCGGCGGTACCGTGCAGATCGTAGTCAAGGCAGAGTGCCTTGTCGTCCTCGCCCGCGATGCTGCGCAGCGATGCCTGCACATCATCGGAAGCCGACACCTTCCATGCGGAAGGTTGGTCGAAATCATCGAGCACGCGCGATTGCGAGATCGCAGCATCGATCCGCATTGATGTACTGCTTACCAGCAACAACAGGAACAGAGAGATTTTTCTCATCGCCAACTACTCCGATCGTCGAGCATGGAGTCGCGGTTGCCAAGCTCGCGCGTCCTACGCTCGCCAAGCCGAAATCGCGCTAACGATTGAGGGCGGCCCTCGGCATTGTGCCTCGGGCGTTCGAACTCGCGCGCGATGCATTACTTAACATCGCGCAAGCGCTCGTCCTCACCCTTTGACGCTGCCAAGTAAAAGCCCGCGCAGATAATAACGCTGCAGGGCCAGGAACAGCAGCAGCACGGGTACCACCGTGATCACCGCGCCAGCCATCATCAATTCGTAATCCTGGGCGTGCTCGCGAGACAGTGACGCCAGGCCTACCGGTAACGTGTAGTGCTCCTGCCCGGTCAGCGCGATCAGCGGCCACATGAAATCGCTCCATGTGGTGAGGAAAGTGAAAACGGCCAGCGTAACCAGGATCGGCTTCAACAACGGCAACACGATCTGCCGGAAGATGCGCCATTCCCCTGCGCCATCGACTCGCGCAGCCTCCAGCAGTTCACCCGGGATGCCCCGCGCGTATTGGCGCACCAGGAAAATCCCGAACACGGTGGCCATGGCCGGCAGGATCACCGCGGCATAGGTATTGACGAGCCCGATGTACTTGAGCAACAGGAACAGCGGCAACATGGCCACCTGTGCCGGAATGACCAACGCAC
The DNA here is from genome assembly GCA_039923855.1 of Rhodanobacteraceae bacterium. Taxonomy (GTDB): domain Bacteria; phylum Pseudomonadota; class Gammaproteobacteria; order Xanthomonadales; family Rhodanobacteraceae; genus 66-474. The sequence goes on from JBDTBW010000059.1 coordinate 6,632, forward strand.
CGATCAGCGCGCTGAACAGCCGCTCGCGGCCGGCGAAACGCAATTTCGCGAAGGCATAACCCGCCAGGGTGTTGCACACCAGCGACAACAGCGTGATCGACGTCGACAGGAATAGACTGTTGAGCAGATAGCGTCCCATGCCGGCGTGCGCGAACAGCTCGCGATAGTTGTGCAAGGTCGGCATCGATGGCCACAACGGCGGCGGCAGCGAACTCGCCTCGCCGGGCTGCATGAAAGACACCGACAGCATCCATAGCAGGGGAAACAATGCCAACAGCGTCGCCGCGAGCAGCGTCATGTTGACCCACCATCCAGCGGCACGCGTGCTCATGCGGGCTTACCCGAGGATTCGCCGGTGCGCCACATCAACGCCGTGACCGCGAACATGATCAGGAACAACAGGAAGGCCACGGCGGAAGCCATGCCAAGATTCCACCACGTGAATCCCTGGTCGTACATCAGGTAAAGCACGCTCACCGTGCTTTGCAGCGGGCCGCCTTCGGTGATCACGTAAGGCTCCGCGAACAACTGGAAATAACCGGACACCGTGAGGATACCGACCAGCAACAACGTCGGGCCGAGCATCGGCAAGGTGATATGGCGGAACTGGCGCAGATCGGTAGCGCCGTCGATGCGCGCCGCCTCGTAGAGGTCCAGCGGTATCGCCTGCAATCCGGCCAGCAGGATGATCATGTTGTAGCCGAAGTTCTTCCAGACCGCGAACAGGATGATCATCGGCATCGCCCAATGCGGATCGCCCAGCCAGTCGATCGGATGGAGGCCGGCATGCGCCAGCACGAAGTTGACGATGCCGTATTTGGTGTTGAAGAGATAACGCCAGATCACCGCAACCGCGACCACGGTGGTCACCACCGGCGCGAACAAGGCGGTGCGGAAGAACGGCTTGAACCTGGTCAGCGGAGAGTTCAGCAGCAATGCTGCGCCAAGCGACACCATGATCGACAGCGGCACGCCTACGATCACGAAATAGAGCGTGTGGCCCAACGCGGCCCAGAACAGCGGACGATGCAGCAACTCCCAGTAGTTGTGCAAACCGACGAACCGCAGATTATGGATATCCGCCAGTGCGTACAGATCGTAATCGGTCAGGCTGAGTCCGAATCCGGCCAGCACTGGCAACAGGAAAAATATTCCCAGCACCAGCATCGCCGGTGTCAGGAACAACCAGGCGGCCGAGCGGCGATTCATTGTCCCGGGTCCCCTTGTCTCTCCATTACCCAACGCCGCTTGGCCAGGATCACATCGGTGCGGGCGTCGATCTGCGCGGCGGCCTGATCCACGGTCAACTGGCCCGCGATCGCGCGCGCCGCGATTTGCTGCATCTCGGTCGCGATCTGCTCCCATTCCGGCACCAGCGGCGTCGGTTTGACGCGCTCGAGCTGCTCGCGGAAGGCATGCAGTTTCGGATCATCCTTCAGAACCTTGTTGTCCCAGGCGGAACGGCGCGGCGGTAGATCGCCGAGCAGTTCGTAGAAACGCCGCTGCATCGTTGGTCGCGACAGAAACTCGATCAGCTTCCATGCCGCATCCTTGTGTTGCGAACTGCGCAGGATCACCAGACTGGAGCCGCCGGCATTGGAAGCGCCGGGCCCGCTGGGCCCTGGCAACGGTGCGGTCGACCAGTCGGCTTGCTGCGTCGCCGGCAGGCGCTTGCGGAACTCCCCGATGTTCCATGGTCCCGACAGATAAAACACGAACGCGCCGCGGCCGAATTCATCCCAAGGATTGCTGACCTGCACATTGGTGAGGGGCGGCGCGTCGCCCCGCTTGAATAATCCGACATAGAACACCAGCGCGCGTTTGAAGCCGGCGCTTTCGAAATTGCCGTAGCGACCACCGTCGCGCAACATCGGATCGGGCTGCTGCAACGCCAGCGATTGCAATTGCTCGTATTCGTTGGTCGGCAGCAGGACGCCCCGGCGCTTGCCGCCGCTCTTGGCCCGGATCGCATCCATCTGCCGCTGCCACTGCGCCCAATCCTGCGGCGGCGCGTCGAAGCCTGCCTGGCGCAACAGATCGACGCGATAAAACAGCAGGCGCGTGTCGACGTACCAGGGGATGCCGTACAACACGCCGTCGATGCGATTGGTCGCCCAGATGTTCTGGAAGTAGTCGGATTCACGGATGTCCTGCGAGCGGTCTACGCGTTGCTGCAAGGGCTCCAGCGCGTGCAATGCGGCCAGTTCCGGAATCCAGGTGTTGCCGAGCTGGGTGATATCCGGCATCGACCCGCCGGCGTAGGCGGTGAGCAATTTCTGGTGCGCGGCCTTGAGCGGAATCTGTTGCACGACTACCCGGATGTCGGGGTGCTCGCTTTCGAATTGCGGCAGCAGCTTGGTAACTGCTTCGCCCTCGCGGCCGATTGTCCAGAACTCCAGCGTCAGCCGATCATCCCGACGCGACGCGCACCCCGCCAGCAACAGGATTGCGCCCACCGCAATCGCCATGCTGCGACCGATACGCATCGTGTTCACTGCATCGGCACCGCGGCAGGTTGCGCCAGCGTCGAGGATGACGCGCTTGTCGGAGCCGGTTCGACCACGTCGTTCTTCGCATCCAGCCAACCGCCGGTGAAGCCCGCGCGTTGCAAACCCTTTCGTATATGCGGGTTGCCGCGCATCACCTTCCAGACGAAACCACTGCGGTAGTTCTCGATCATCATCAGGATCGGGCCCTCGTCGATACCGAGGTATTCGTTGTCGAACCAGCCCTGCCCCGGCACCACGTACCCGCTGCGCAGCGGCGTCTTCAGTTTGAAACCGGGATTGAATGCATCCGAGAATCCATAAGTGGAATAAAGCCAATGCCCATACTGGCGATACATCGCCTGGATCGCCGGCAGCACGATCTGCGGCGCGAAGACAATCGAGGAAATCGCCGCGGTGGGTGCCAGCGTGCCATCATCAAAGACGCGATCGGCATCAGCGCCGCGCGCGCTGTAACCGCGGAAGATCGTGCGCGTGCCGTCATGTTCCCACACGACATCGGCTGGCCCGTTGCAAGCGGTCAGTCCCCACACGTTTTCGCCGTAACCCTTGAAGTGCAGCGGATTCCCCGCCGCATAAGCGCGCTGACCGATGGTCGAGCGGCGGCTGTTCTCGAAATAATCGATGCCGCGCCCGCGCATGTAGGCGTCCTGGATGCCGCGATAATCGATCCATGCCTGACTGTATTGATGACCGAACAACGGTGCGAAAGCGATATGTGGCTGGCCGCCCATGAAGCTGCCCCAGCTGCGGTCGTAGGTCGATGTCCACGCCGTCCAGGCATCCGGCTTCACCGGATGCGTTGGCGATCCGAGCGCGAGCACGTACAGCAGCATCGCCTCGTTATAGCCTTCCCAATCGTGCGGGATGAACCGGCCGCCCGGCGTCCAGCCCATGCTTATCAAGGGTGGGCGCACCTGCGCCCAGTTCCAGTCGACATTGCGATACAGGGTTTCCGCCAGTTTGCGGATCTCGCGTTCCTTCGCATTGTCGCCGTCGAAATACGACTCATCGAACAACACGCCGCCCATCAATAACGTTGTATCGATAGTCGAGACCTCGACCCACTTGGCATAGCGATGACCTTCCTGCATGTCGAGGAAGTGGTAGTAGAAACCGTGATAGCCGGTTTCGCCGTCTTCGGCCGGCCCTTGCGGCGCGTTGGCGAAAAAGCGCAACGTGGTCAGCACGCGTTGACGCGCCTGTTCGCGAGTGATCCAGCCGCGTTCCACGCCGATCGGATACGCGGTCAGCGCGAAACCGACCGCGGCGATGCTGGCGAACGGTTCGCTGCCCAGCGGCCAGTGATCGGGTACCAGTCCGTTGGAGGGATTGGCAGTGTTCCAGAAGTACTCGAAGGTGCGGTGCTCGAGCGCGTCCAGCGCGAGCGGTTGTGCGGTTGGCGCGAGTGCCGCGGCAATGTGGACAGTTTCCGGCGCACGCTGCGCACTGGATGGCGCAACACCCAGGCTGGACAACAACACCAGCAACAAGACGAGAGCACCCCGCCGCGCGTCATGCATACTTAGCAGCCGCATCGCACGATCACTCCAGCTTGCCCGGGAACGGGCGTTTGCCCGTATCCACCCAGTCGGTCAGTTCATTGAAGGCATGCCCGACCTGTTGCGGCGTGAACACACAGTGGCCTTCGTGATTGACGTATTGCTGCACGAAATTGTCGCCATGGCCCGCGCGGCGCGCGGCCAGCGCATATTCGAAGGTGCTGGAGGCGGGCACAAGCGGATCGCTGGTGTCGTGCAGTTCCAGCATCGGCCGCAGCAATTTGCCGGTGGGCGTATACCAGCGTACGAGATAAGCCGCCGCCCTGGAATCCGCCTGATAACGACGCACGCCGTCGTTGAGCGCGTAATCGTCGCCGGACCCGACGTAAATCAGATTGGCATTGCCGACGGGATTGCCATGCGTGCGTTGTTGCAACTCCTTGAGTTCATCGCCGACGGACGCGATCACCGGTGCCAGGTTGTTTTCATCCGCAGCGCCATACCAGCGTAGCAGCGCGGTCCGGGCTTTCGAATTGCCGCGCAGTGCAGCGGTGATCTTTGCGGTGATCTTGTTCTCACCTCGGTAATCCACCGGCACTGACACCAGACTTCCCAGCAAACCAGGGAAGTAGTAGTCGAACGCCCCGCGCAACGCGAAATCGCGCTGGATCAGGCGATCGCTCGGCTCGATCGCGCCGCACAGCGATAGCGCGCCCGCGTAGGTTTCCGGCTTTGTCTCGATGGTCAGCGCTGTCAGCGTGCCGCCCATCGACATGCCCATCACGATGTTCTGTTTCGGCGCACCGTGTCGCGCGATGAAATCGTTGCGCAATCGTTCGGTATCGATCGCGGCCTGTTCGACCGCCCAACCGCCCTGCGAATAGCCTGACTGGATCACCGCATAGCCGCGCGCGAGCATCGGCTCGAACATCGGCGAAAGTTCTTCACCCTTGCTGAAAACGACCGGCTTGTCCGAATAGCCGTGAAAAAAAACGATCAACCGGTGATTCCAGTTCTTCGGAATGTCGATCCGGTAAGACACGCCCGTCAGCGAGCCGATCTCCGCGGTGGCGCTGGCCCTGTGCTCCGCGCTTGGCGCTGCGAAACCGGGGCCGCACATCGCAAGCAGGATCAATACCGGCTTCGCAAGATGTTTCCTCATGTTCTCTCTCGCCATTTTCAAGAGTCGAATCCTCGTCCGTACCGATCGCGCCTATCCGGCCGCGCAGTAGCGCGAGATGAACTGCTCGTGCGTGGGCATCGCATCCACGCATGTCGCGATCACTTTTTGCACGCCATTGGTCAGTTCCAGTAATCGCTCGTCCGGAAGCTGATCGACCCCCGGGTGATAGCCGCGCGGCTCGATGCGCTGCCCCAGCATCACCTGCACCCAGCTCGTCAGCGCGAACATCTCCTCGGCGTTGCGATAGAAGCGCCCACTGTCGCGGAACAGGCGGATGGTCTCCGCCAGCGGTCCCGGAATAGGCATTGTTCGGCAATGGTTCCAGAACGGCGTGTCGTCGCGCTCGGTCGCGCAGTAATGCAGGATCAGGAAATCGCGGATGCGTTCGATCTCGAACGCTGCCTGCGCGTTGTAGCGGTCGATGATGACCTGGCTGAATCCCGCATCCGGGAACAGGTTCACCAGCCGCGCGATCCCGGACTGGATCAGATAAATACTGGTCGATTCCAGCGGTTCCAGAAATCCGCTGGACAGGCCGATCGCGACGACATTCCTGTCCCAGACTTTTTTGCGCTGTCCGGCGGTGAATCGCAGCACGCGTGGTTCGGCCAGCGCGCGTCCATCGATGTGTTTCAGCAACGTGGCCGCCGCCTCGTCGTCGCTGACGTGCGCGCTGGAATACACATAACCATTGCCGCAGCGGTGCTGAAGCGGGATACGCCATTGCCAGCCCGCGTCGCGCGCGGTGGCGCGCACATAAGGCGTCAATGACCCGCTGTTCTCGGACGGCGCCACCACCGCGCGGTCGCAGGGCAGCCAGTGCGTCCAGTCCTCGTAACCCGCGTGCAGGGTCTGTTCGATCAGCAGACCGCGGAAACCGGAGCAATCGATGAACAGGTCGCCTTCGATGCGCTCGCCGCTTTCGAGCATTACCGCTTCGATAAAACCATCGTCGGGCCGTTGCACAACCTGCACGACCTTGCCCTCGGTGCGGCGCACGCCGCGCGCTTCCGCATAGCCGCGCAGGTACTTTGCGTACAGGCCGGCATCGAAATGGTAGGCGTAGGCGATGTTGGCCAAGGGCGAGGTCGGCGGCACGTCGCTGGCCGAGGCCATGAACTTGCCGCGCGGCGCGGCGGCGGTATTCAGCGAATAGGCGCCGATATCGGCGGCCTTGCCCATCCTGCGTGCCTTGATCCAGTACTGGTGGAACGGCAGCATGCCGTAGTCATGACCGATGGTGCCGAAACCGTGGATGTAGCTGTCGCCGATCCGCGCCCAATCGACGAACTGTATGCCGAGCTTGAAGGTGCCCTTGACGGTCTTGATGAAGTCGATCTCGTCGATCTCCAGCACCTGGTTGAAGAGCTTGAGGTGCGGCACGGTGGCTTCGCCGACGCCGACTGTGCCGATTTCCTCGGATTCGATCAGCCGCACCGTGCAGGCATCGCTGAACACCTTGGCGAAGGTCGCGGCCGCCATCCAGCCGGCGGTACCGCCGCCGACGATCACAATATCCTTGATGCCCATTCCGGTCATAGCGTTTCGATATGCCGCCAATCAACACAAAGCCCGCAGCGCGGGCTTTGCGAAAGTAAACGATCCACAACAACGGGTCGAAAAACAGACCAAACGCTTTTCACTATACCGATTGTCTCCTCACCACCTCACCCCCAGCGTGAACTTGAAGGTCCGCGGCACGCCGCTGATATTGCCGGTGGTGTTGTACGCAATCGGAAAATACGTCGGAAACGTCGCATTGACATCAACGAGGTTCTTGTAATTGAAGACGTTGAGCACGTCCAGCCGTACATACACCAACGTGTTTCCCTGGATCTGGAAGTTCTTGGTCGCCTCGAAATCCACCGACTGATAACCGAAGATGGGACCCCCGAACAGAAACGATTTTCCCTTCGGTATGCCCGCCACGGGCAGGTTGTTTGCTCCGTTTGGAGCGGTAGCCGGGTAGCTGTAAGAGATGAATCCGTTGTTGGGAATGGGCGTGGCCAGCGTCAACTTGGCCGCGTAGGTGATCCCCCATGGGCCATCGACCACGCCGGTCGCCACCAGGCGGTGCTTGGGCGCGGCGTTGGACAGGATGAACGGATATTGCTGGATGGTTTCCTGGTCGAACGAGTAATGCTCGTTGATATCGCGGTTTTGGTGCGCATTGGTGTAGGTATAGGCCACCGTGACGCCCCAGCCGGATTGCTTGGTGTAAGGCTTCTCCAGTGACAGCAGAAGCTGCGTGCTGCGGGTCTCGATGCCATTGTTGCCGATGATCAGCGGACCGAAACCAGGAATGGGATGGCCCCAGGGTTGACCGCCATTCATCCAGAACGCACCGTCCGGGTAGCGGTTTCCCAGCGTGAACACGAAGCCGTTGTAGCTGTTGACGCGCGCCACGGTCGCACTGGTTTGCCACTCGCCGAGCGTGTTGCGCATGCCGAGGCTGAACTGGTCCGAATACGGCACCTTCAGATTGTTGTTGAGCATGTCGACTTCCTTGCCGGCGTTGGTCCCCTGGAGCAGCGCTTGCAGGTTGGCGACATTGAGCAGGCTCGGATCAAAGGGGGTGCAGGGCTGGCCCTTGCAAGGCTGTGTCGGGCTGCTGAAGAAAAAGGTTTCCTCGGCCAGCGCGAACTTGGTCTGCTCCAGTTGCAGAAAATCGTACAGATCGCGGTCGTAGGCGCGGCCCGCTCCGCCGAAGATCACATGCCTTGAATCACCGTTGAGGTCGTAGGAGAAGCCCAGTCGCGGCTGCCACTCGCCCTTGTACGCCTTGCGGTTGTGGCCGTTGCTGAGGTAATCGTTGATGTTGACACCGCCCAGCGCAAGCTGCTGCGCATAGGTCTGCCCTGGCGTTCCGTTCGGATCCGGGCTGTTGAACGCCGCGACCACATTGGCAGGCGTCACCCAGTTGAGATAGGACGGGGTTTTCTCGTAATCCCAACGCACCCCGAGGTTCAAGATCAGATGATCGTTGACCGTCCAATCGTCCTGCGCATAGACGCCGAACTGCTTGTCTTTCGAGGTGACGATCGGACTAAAGCCGACCGAGGGCACCGCGAACACTGCCTTGTAGGGCGTGGGATTGGTGCCGGTGCCTGGCTCGACATCGTAGAACGCCTGCGCGGTGGCATCACCGGCATCTTGTGCGGTCAGGGTCACCTGCTTGTATTTGGCGCCGACCTTGATGGTGTGGTCGCCCAGCCAGTGCAGGTCGTTGAAGGTCAGATCGTCCTTGATGCCGGGACCCTTCTGGCCTTTGTTCTGCTCGGCGCGCGGATCGGGCGCCCCGGTCTGCAGGATCAGCGCGTCGTTTGTCGGCCCGAAGGTGTAGGCCTGACCGACGCCGCTGGTGACCCCCTGCGGCACGTTGAACGCGTTCTCATAGGTGAACAGCAACTCGTTGTACCATGCGTCCGCGCTGTGCGCCCACAGCAGTTCATAGCGCTTGTCGGTGTTCTTCACCTTGATGCCGGCGGACGCCGCCGTGACACCACCGACGTTGTCGATTTCGTTTTCGTTGCGGATCTGCGCGCGCAACTCGAAGCGGTCGCGGTCGTTGGGTTCCCAGTCGAGCTTGCCGAAAAACAGATTTTCGAAGAACGGGAGGTTGGCCGGCCCGAGCTGCGACTGCGCGCCCGGCGGTAGCAGGTCGGTGACGCCGGCCACGCCCGGCACCACCGCGATCGGTGTATTGAACCGCTTGACCTCGTTGGTGACGAAGAAGTGCATCTTGTCCTGGATCAGCGGCCCGCCCAGCGCAAAACCATATTCCTTGTTGGATGATGGCGTCTTCATGCCGGCGGCTTTCTCCGAGGGCGTCTCATCGCGGTAGCTGTCGTCGGTGTAATTGTCGTAGACCTCGCCGTGGAACTCATTGGTGCCGGACTTGGTCACCGCGGTCACCGCCGCGCTGGAGAGCTGGTCGTATTCGGCCTTGTAGTTGGAGGTGATGACCTTGTACTGGCCGATCGCCAGTTGTGGGAACGGGTTGCCCTGGCTCGCGAACTGCCCGCTGACGCCGCCTTCCTTGACGTAGCTTTTCTGGCCGACGCCGTCGATGAAGACGTTGACGGAACTGGTGTTTTCCGCGCCGCCCTGCAGCGAGGTGTGCCCCGAGGAATCGACGTTGAAGCGCATGCCCGGTACGGTGTCGGCAAACTCGAGGAAGTTGCGGGTAATCTGCGGCACCGTGCGGATTTGATGCAGGGAGACTGTATTGCCCACCTCCGAGGTTTTGACGTCGAGCAGTGCCGTGGCGGTCACCTGGACCGTGCCCAGCGTCGTAATCGGTCCGGTTGGCGGCGGCGCCGCGGCGGTGAGGTTGAGTGTGGAGGTGGACGCCACCGACAGCGTCGCCACGCGTTCGGTGCCGGGGCCGGCATCGACCCGGTAGGTGCCGGGCGGCAAGCCGACCAGCGTGTAACTGCCGTCGGGGCCTGCCTTGGTGACGCGCACCGAGCCGGTCGCGACGTTGCGCGCGGTGATCTGACTGCCCGCCGGCGCCTTGCCCCGCAAGGTGGCGTTGGCGGTCTGCGCCCAGCTCACCATGGGCAATGCGACCGTGGATGCGAAGCCAGCCGTGATCAGCGACGCCAGCAGTTTTTTCCGAAGCAATAGCGGCTTGTTCATGACTCCCCTCCGGTGAATTCCCGTGCGTGGCGCGACGAGCGCCCAACCATGTTGTGTTTGTGTGTGCCACCACCCGCGGACAGTCCGCACGAGGCGCGCACCACGATTTCGCAAGAAAGCGTGCGCGCGCGCGCGATCGGCGCATCGGGTGTTTCCATCCGCGCGACCAGTTGTTCGAGCGCACCCTGACCCAGATCCGCGATACGCACCCGCACCGTGGTCAGCGGCGGGCTGACGTAACGGGCGATCGGAATGTCGTCGAAGCCCGTCAGCGCGATATCCTGCGGCACGCGCACGCCGGCTTGGTTGAGCGCGAACAGGCAACCGATCGCCATCATGTCGTTGGCGGCGAACACGGTTTGCGGGCGTTTCGCCATCGCTAGCAGTTGCTGGCCCGCGCGATAACCGGATTCTTCGGAGAAATCGCCGGTCAGCACCTGCGACTTCGTCTTGCCGCCATGCGCGGTCAACGCGGCGCGAAAGCCGGCGAGGCGCTCGCTGGCATCGAAGTTGCCGTCCGGACCGCCGATGAAGGCGATGTCGCGATGTCCGCGCTTCAATAAATGTTGCGTCATCGCGAACGCGCCGCCGTGATTGTCGATGTTCAAGGTGGCGTAGCGAGCTGCTTGCACCGTGGTGTTCATCAGCACCGCGGGCAGCGTCATGTGCAGATGGTCGTCCAGAAACGCCGCATCCACGTGCGGCGACATGATCAGCAGACCATCGACCCGGCCCTGCATCGCGCGCAGCGCCGCGGCGGCTTCATTCGCGTCGCCATGCGAACTCGAAACCAGCAGGTGCAGGCCGCGCGCGCGCGCCGCGAGGTCAATGCCGCGGATCAATTCCGAAAAGAATTCGCCGAACAGATCCGGCAACAGAGCGCCGATGGTCTGCGTGCGACGGGTGACCAGACTGCGCGCGGCGCTGTGCGGGACATAGCGCAAGCCGCGCGCCACCGTGGTGATGCGCTGGCGGGTTTCGGCGGTGACGTTGTCGTGACCGTTGAGCGCGCGCGATACCGAGGCGACCGAAACGCCCGCGGCTTTCGCGACGTCCTTGATGGTGATACCCATCACTCAGCCCCCGCCGAAGCAGCCATGGTTGTGCAAGCGGCGAGCGGAATGTAAACGTTTTCATCTGCAATAGCAAAGATTTTGTGAAAGCGGTAGGGTTAGTGTGGGTGGTCGGCCGCCTGTCGGGGCCAGAAGAGCGTTCTCGTTGGAATCGGCCACGACGGTCTTGGCTGTGCTTAGTGACCTTAAACGCGCCGCGCCGATCGCCATGGCCGCTTTCGGTAACTTGCGTATCGCTTGGACGGTGAAAAGCTGGTCACATTCAACGAAACTGCGGGATAGAAAGGTACCAACTGTCCCCGACATCCCTATCCTGCACTAGATCCACTAGCTCATTTCTCTTCGTGAAAAGTATGGCGCGCCATACTTTTCCACGTCGGCGCTAACCGGGGTAGAAGTACAGCGCGCTGTACTTTTGCGGAGTTTGCAGATGCCACGGATGATTCGTGGAAAAGTCTGACGCGCTGGCTTTTCGAGATGTCGCGCACTGAAGGCAACCCGAATCTGTCTCGCGTTACATGGTCTCCAGAATCAGACGGCAGCAACGAGAATTGCATGCTGCTCATCAAGGCCCCGCCACCTCGGTGAACCGATGCTTGACGCGAGTAGGGATTAGGCGCTTATCTGAAACAAAATATCATATAAATCATATATTTAATTGTATAATTGGTGGAGAGAGGCTTTCACATTCACACGCTAAATCTTTGTTTTACATCGGTATTTGCAGTGCGATTTTAGGCGCGTACCGCCAAAGATACCGACAGAAGGGATTCGCAGCTTTGGCGAAACGGCGTGTTTGCGCTTGCCCATTGTTTCCTTCGGAGCCGCGCGGCTACCATCGGTCCAACCCAAATACATACAGGGGGATGATATGAAATTGACCATACTTGCGGCCGCATCGGCGCTGTTGCTTTCGTCTTGCGCAGCAACCTATAAGGCACCTGATACTACAACGGCGACGACATCGGTAGCGGTAAGCGCATCCGAAGCAGACATCCTGCGTGCTGCAAAGCAGGCGCTCGTTGCCGACGGTTATCAATTAACCAATTCAGACGATTCTGCCGGTGTCATCTCGACCGCGCCGCGCGACCTTCATGTAACGCCAAGTCAAGTCAACTGCGGCACAACAATGGGCATTGACTATCTGAAGGACAAACGAACATCGACGCGCGTTGCGTTCGGCATCATCGCGGCAGATCACTCGCTTACCGTCAAAGCCAACGTTCAGGGTGAATACAAGCCGGGTGCTGTGGATCAAAACATCACTCTTACGTGCGTGTCGCGCGGCGTGCTTGAACAGGACATCATAAGCAAAATCCTGGGAGCGCTCCCGCACTGATAACTTCGCGCTTGCCACCTTCCAGCCGTTGCGGCTGGCCTTAGCCTTTCCGCTTGCCGTCCTCAGAGCGGTGTAGTACCGCGGCTAGGGTTCGTAGTCATTGCTTTTCGTTGTTCTCAGTGCGGCCAATTTCCCGCCTATAAAAAAGGCTGGATGTTAACCAAACGCGACTTATCGCCCTTACGCGCGCGTGCGCGCGAAAAGTGTGCAGATATTCCGGAAGCGCAGGACTCAACGGCAATCCGGGTGCTAGCACGGGCTCGCGCCGCGCGCCCGTGATTGCGGCACTTGCCAGATTCCGCTAGCGTCTCGCGCGACAACAAGGGAGACGCCGCCATGTCCGATGTGCCGCACCCCATTGAACGCGAGTCGAACAAAACGAAAGGGCCGGAGTGGAAAGGGTTTCCGGGGTTTCTGATAGTGCTACACGCCATCGCCCTTGTGGTCGCGCCGCTGGCGGCTTTTGCTGTGATAGGGGAAACTGAAAACGGTGCCGCAGCGTTCATCGTGCTCGTCGGTGGCCTATGGTCTGCGCTCGCGTTGTATTTCATGGCTGCGCTGATTGCGGGTTTGCGTGCCATACGCATCGCGCTGGATCGCTAAATCGTTGCGTCTTGACGCCGGTGCGCTGCAAACGCGCGCGCGACGCGCGAAGGCTGCCGGTTACTTTTCACCAACCCCAAAGTCATACAGTTCGCCGAAAGGTGCACCCGGACTAGTACCAGCCGGAACGAACAGCCCATATGCGCCCGGTGCCAAGTCCGCGCTTGGCGTGATTGCCCATTGTCCCGGACGTGGCCGATCCACCAGCTACTGGCAGGATCATCCGCCGGTCGCTTGGATGGTTCAGGCGTATTTAGGGGTTAGACCAGACGACAACACGGATGCTAACGACCCTGCTCAAGCCGAGCAGGGTCTTGCGTTCCTCGAACAGACGATCGGGCCGGCACCCTAGTAAGGCTTGGCGTTGTCGAGCTTGGCCAGATCGAAGCCCGCGACGTTGAAGACGAACACCGGCGAGCCGTTCTCGAACGCCGTTACCTGCACCTTCAGTGTCTTGGCGTGCTGCGCCATGACAAGCAGATAATCCAGCTCGGTCGGCCTAATGTCCCTGCCCAATGGGTTATCGAAAAACAGGTGCGTCGAGTCGTTATCGCTCGGACGCTCCGCGTCAAACGTAATTGGTGCCGCATCGTCCAGTCGCGCCTTAATGCCGGCTTGATCCCCGTCGAGCAGTTGCCCGCGATCGACAGAGATTATGACCTCGTACTCACTGGAACCGGCCATCTTTCGCACCACAAGGTGCGCGTGCTGATCGCCCTCATACGGCTGATCGAAGTTGACGGTGTTCGTGCTATCGATGATGGCGAAGCGGTTTAGGCCGCCGGCCATTTCGTTTTTGCTGGCTATATAACTCCATCCGAGCGGGCTATCCAGCGGTGAGCCGATGCCGCCGTGGGCGTGGTAATCGGCGGTTGCAGCAGCCTGCGCGGCATTGGCCGCAGCCAGGTCGGCAACCGCCGATGCCTGCGCGCCTCGCGCGCTGCCGCTGGGCGCGGACAACATGGCTAGAGACACGATAAGGGCGATCCCTAGCACGAGGGATACTAAGATCGTGAGAACGACTTTAGTGGCGGTGTCCATATCGAAACCTCTCTCGATAACCGCATGGAAAGTGCGCGGCAGCGTTGGAAAGCCTACTCAGCCCGGCACCGAGTTAATAGGCGGAACCCTTCGACTGCCCGTTGGTGGTGCTGTAGTCGATCAGCTTGCCGTCTGTGCCGAACCGGAGCGTGACGATCTGCACGGTCGATGCGGTGCTAAACGGGCCGGTCGGGTGCGCGTTGACGTACGAGTAACCCAGTACGGTGCCGGTAGTGCCGTCCTGCGACACCGACACGGGCGCACCTAGCAGGGCCTCCGCTTGGGCGACCGTGGTTGATCCGCGCACAAGCTGTGACAGCTTGGAATCGTCCAGTTTGGTGCCGACCGTCACGCACGCCGACAACGCAAGAGTTGCAACTAGAGCCAGTAACGTTTTCATATCGAAACCTCTCTCGATAACCGCATGGAAAGTGCGCGGCAGACGGTGGCAAAAAAGATCAGCAGCGCCAGCCCGCCCGCTGCAATTCGAGCACTTGTTTTCATAGCGTCCCCCATAATCGGTGCGACGCCCCCGCGTCCTCGGCGCACGGTAACAGGGACCGCATCACGGCATAAGATCGGCCAGCGCGTCGCG
>JBDTBW010000060.1:0-31359 GCA_039923855.1 Rhodanobacteraceae bacterium
GGGCCAGCGGGTGCAAAGTCAGTGGCATCGTCAGGCCCTCAGCTGCTGGTAGAGTTGCCGCATCACATCACGCGCCACGCTCAAACGCCAGACTCGTTCCTCGATAGAATCACACGGGACCTGACACTTACCGAGTCTAGCCGGTGAGGGAGTTTGGCTAAGATGTCTGAAGGGCGTCACCATGCTCCCCGCGTCTGTCAGCCGTGGCTGGTGACGCCGGTCAAATCCGGTCGCCGCGCCAGCACCACGTCGGTGTGGAAAGGCGCGCCGGCGCGCAAGCCGGAAACCTCGATCGTGGTGCCGGGTTTGATTTCTGCCTCGCGGTTGCGCAGATCGGCCGGGTCGAGGATCGGCCCCTTGCCTAGCATGAGCAGCACATCGCCGGTTTGAAGTCCCGCGCGTGCGGCAGGTCCGCCGGGATACACATCGGTGACAGTGGCGCCGCGCGCCGCCGCGGGCAATCCCGAATCGGCCGCCACGCTGACCCCCGCGTAATCGACCCCCAGCCAGCCGCGCACCACGCTGCCGTGTTCGACGATCTGCTCGAGCACCATTTTGGCGGTGTGCACGGGAATCGCGAATCCAATGCCCTCCGCGCCGACATCGCGTTGCAGCATCGCGGTGTTGATGCCTACCAGTTCGCCGCGCGCGTCCACCAGCGCGCCGCCGGAATTGCCGGAGTTGATCGCGGCATCGGTCTGGATGAAATCCTCGTAAGGCGAAAGGCTCAACTGCCGGCCGATCGCGCTGACAATGCCCATGGTCACGGTCTGGCCGATGCCGAACGGATTGCCGATCGCCAAGACCACGTCGCCGACCCGTGGCAGTCCGGATGCGGTCTTTATGGAAGGCAAGCGGCCGGCGTCGACCTTGAGCACGGCCAGATCGGTATCGTTGTCGCTGCCGATCACGCGCGCGTGCGCGACCCGTCCGTCGTACAGCATCACCTGGATGTCGTCGGCGCCAGCGATCACGTGGTTGTTGGTCAGCACGTATCCGTCCTGGGTGAAAATCACGCCGGAACCCAGACTCTGCTCGCGGCGTTTCAGCGCGGGGCCGGTTTCACCGCCGAACAGGCGCTGCATCAGCGGGTCGGGAAACACCTTGACCTGGTGTTCGGTCACCACCTTGTCGGCGTAGATGTTGACCACCGCCGGCGCGGCGCGCGCGACCGCGTCGGCATACGAAACCGGGCCGTTTCCGGAGATGTCTTGTGGCGCGGGTGCTGGCGCGATCTGCGCGGACGGAGTGAGTGCCGGCAGGCCCAGCCGTGCGCGCAGCCGGGCGCCGAGGCCGGGCCACAGCAGCCCGATCACGAACGCGGCGGCGAGGCCTGCCACCACGAATTGCAACACGAAAATGGCGGGACGAAGGAGGCGAAAAGGCATGGGAGCGCCGGCGTCTCATTGTGCACGGCGGAAGCGATCGTTAAACTACCACGATTTTGGGGCTGGGCTGTCTCGAAGCGCTGAATCGCGCCGCACTGTGCGGCAATCGGCTCGGTTCTTCTGCTTGGTGGAGAGTTTGATGGCGAACGAAGGGGTCAATCACGGCCGGCGGCGTTTCCTGGCCGGTACCACCGCGGTGATCGGGGGCATCGGCGTGGTCGCGGCGGCGATCCCGTTCGTGAAATCATGGGAGCCGAGCGCGCGGGCCAAATCCGCCGCGGCGCCGGTCACCATCGACATCGGCAAGGTCGAATCCGGCCAGATGGTGCGTTATGCGTGGCGCGGACTGCCGATTTTCGTAGTCAACCGCGCCGCGCAGCAGCTCGCCGAGCTGCCCGCGCAAGATCCGCGGCTGAGGGATCCGAAAAGCCTGCAGGACCAGCAGCCCAAGTATTGCCAGAACGAACACCGTTCGATCAAGCCCGAATGGATGATTCTGATCGGCATTTGCACCCATCTGGGTTGCGTACCCGACTACAAGGGTGAGGTCAGGGCCGAACCTTTCGACCCGAACTGGAAGGGCGGATTCTTCTGCCCTTGCCACAAGTCGCGCTACGACATGGCCGCGCGCGTGTACGACGGCGTGCCGGCGCCGTTGAACATGGTGGTGCCACCTCATCACTATATCGACGATACCCACGTCCAGATCGGCGTCGATCCCTCCGGAGCCGCGACATGACAGAACACGTCACCATTCGTCCACGCAACCGCGTGCTGGCCTGGGTCGAGGAGCGCCTGCCGATCCTGTCGTTCATGGCCTCGCACACCAGCGGCTATTACGCGCCGAAAAATTTCAATGTGATGTATTACTTCGGTTCGCTGGCGCTGCTGGTGCTGGTGAACCAGATCGTCACCGGCATCTTTCTGACGATGAACTACAACCCGAGTGCGGCGGGCGCGTTTGCCTCGGTCGAATACATCATGCGCGATGTCGAATGGGGCTGGCTGATCCGCTACATGCACGAGGTCGGCGCCTCGATGTTCTTCATCGTCGTGTACCTGCACATGTTCCGCGGATTGATGTACGGCTCCTACAAGAAACCGCGGGAACTGGTGTGGCTGCTCGGCATGCTGATCTTCCTGGCGCTGATGGCGGAAGCCTTCATGGGCTACGTGCTGCCGTGGGGCAACATGTCGTTCTGGGGCGCCAAGGTGATCATCTCCTTGTTCAGCGCGGTGCCGGTGATCGGCAACACGCTGGTGACCTGGATCATGGGCGATTTTCTGCCGGCCGATGCGACGCTCAATCGTTTCTTCGCGCTGCATGTGATCGCGCTGCCGCTGGTGCTGCTGCTGCTGGTGGTGCTGCATTTAGCGGCGCTGCACGAGGTCGGCTCCAACAATCCCGATGGCGTGGAGATCAAGCGGACCAAAGCGCCGGATGGAAAGCCGCTGGACGGTATCCCGTTCCACCCGTATTACACGGTCAAGGATCTGTTCGGCACCGGCGTATTTCTGATCATCTGCGCGTTCATCATTTTCTTCGAGCCGACGGTCGGCGGCTGGTTCCTCGAGCACGACAACTTTATCCCGGCCAACAATCTGGTGACTCCGACGGCGATCAAGCCGGTGTGGTACTTCACGCCGTTCTACGCGATTTTGCGCATGATTCCGAGCAAGGGCCTGGGCGTGATCGCGCTGGCCGGGTCGATCATCGTGCTGTTCCTGGTGCCGTGGCTGGATCGCGGCAAGGTCAAGTCGATCCGTTACCGGGGCCTTGGCTACAAGATCGCGCTGGCTGTGTTCGCCGTCGTATTCGTGTTGCTCGGCTCGATCGGCGCCGACAAGACCGCGGAATGGATTCCGCAGATCTTCGGCCCCAATGCCAATGTGACATCCATCGAGAACACCTTCGGGCGGATTCTGACCGTGCTCTACTTCGGGTTTTTCCTGTTCCTGTGGGCGTATACGTATTTCGGCTGGGAGAAAACCAAGCCGGTGCCGGAAAGGGTTACTACGCATTAGATATGCATCCCAGCGCAAAAAAGGCGGCCATCCTTGGCCGCACTCTTGAATAACAGCATCAAAATATCGCGAGTCTGGCCGATGAGCATGTTGAAGTCCGTATTGTTAGCACTGATGGTGTTGGGCGCCGCTTCCGCCGCTTGCGCGGAAGAGGGCGGCTATCCGAACGCCAACACCAGCATTGCCGATCAGGCGTCGCTGCAGCGTGGCGCCAAGCTGTTCTTCAATTACTGTGTCGGCTGCCACTCGCTGAAATACCTGCGCTATTCGCGGATCGCCGACGACCTTGATCTCAGCGAGAAGCAGGTGATGGACAATCTGGATTTCACCGGTGCCAAGTTCGGCGACGAGGTGATTGCATCGATGCCCGCGGACGACGCCGCCAACTGGTTCGGCAAGGCGCCACCGGATCTGTCGCTGGAAGTGCGTGCGAAAGGCGCGGATTGGGTCAGCGCGTATCTGCATTCGTTCTATCTCGATCCCTCGCGCCCGGTCGGCTGGAACAATACGGTATTCCCGAATGCGTCGATGCCGTTCCCGTTGTGGGAACTGCAGGGCGTGCAGACCGCGACGATGGCGCCGGCCAGGCCCGGTGAGGATGCCACCGTCGAGAAACTGGTGCTGAAACAACCGGGCAGCATGACGCCGGCGCAATACGACCAGGCGATCCGCGACCTGACTTCGTTTCTGGAATACGCCGCGGAACCCGCGGCGCTGAAGCGCACCGACATCGGCGCATGGGTGATCCTGTATCTGGCGTTGTTCACCTTCCTCGCGATGTTGTTGAAGAAGGAATACTGGAAAGACGTGCATTGATCGTGTGGAGGCACGCACCCGGCAAATTTCAATAGGGATTGTCGGGAACTTGAGCGGTTTGAAAAGCGTCACGAGCGAGGGCAGGTTGCGCGCCGCCGGAGCGGAGGAACCGGAGTGTACACGTCAGTACATGAGGATTCCTCGGCGCAACAGCGGCACATCCATGTGCCTGGCCCGTCCGAGCACCGCCGGCGCGCGAGATGCCGAGCGTAGTAGCTTTGCAAATCGCTCTGAAGGGGAGAATGCCAGCATGACCCAAAACGCGCGTTCGCGCTCAGTCCTCACCCTGTTCACCGCGACGGACAGTGTGCAATGCCATCGCGTGCGGATGGTGCTGGCGGCCAAGGGCGTCGGCTACGATCGCGTCGAGGCTCCCGCCGGCAAGCCGCCGGAAGAGTTGCTCGAATTCAATCCTTATGGCGATCTGCCGACGCTGCTCGATCGCGACCTGGTTTTGTACGAACCCGCGGTGATCAGTGAGTATCTGGACGAGCGCTACCCGCATCCGCCTCTGATGCCGGTCGATCCGTTGTCGCGCGCGCGGCTGCGCCTGGCCTGCGTGCGGATGGAGCGCGACTGGTTGCCCCAGATCGACGCGATCCACGCCGGCGGCCGCGCGGCCGAAGCCGCGCGCAAGCGCTTGCGCGATGGTCTGATGTCGGCGCTGCCGCTGTTCAGGGCGGCGAAGTTTTTCCTCAACGCGGAAATGAGCCTGGCCGATTGCATGGTGGCGCCGGTGGTCTGGCGGCTGCCTTCGCTGAGTGTGCAATTGCCGCGCGAGGGCAAGCCGATCCTCGATTACGGCGAGCGCATTTTTCGCGGCCAGGGATTTGCGCGCAGTCTGACCAGCGACGAGCGCAACCTCCACGATGCATAAGCGGTCCAAAAACTGCTGCGCTCGGCCTGATTCAATTCAGTATGTCGCGTGCCGGCGGTGCTCGGACGGGCCAGGCACATGGATGTGCCGCTGTTGCGCCGAGGAATCCTCATGTACTGGCATGTACACTCCGGTTCCTGCGTTCCGGCTGCGCGCAAGCTGCCTTCGCTCGCTACGTTTTTGAATCCGCTTCTGAGAACCAATGTGAGCGACGACAGCACCGACAACGCGGCGATGACATCCAATCGTCCGTATCTGCTGCGGGCCATGCACGAGTGGATCGGCGACAACGGCATGACGCCGTACGTGGTGGTCGATGCGTCGTTCGCGGGCGTGCGGGTACCGCCGCAGGCGATCCGCGAAGGCCGGGTGGTGTTGAACGTCGCGTTGCGCGCGGTCGCCAATCTCGATCTGGGAAACGAACGCATCCGTTGCATGGCGCGTTTCGGTGGCGTCAGCCAGCCGGTGGAATTGCCGATCGCCGCGGTGCAGGCGATCTACGCGCACGAGAACGGGCAAGGCATGATGTTCCCGCAAGAGGATAGCGCGCCTGTCGAACACGCCGCCGAATCTGGCACGGTCGAGACGCAGACCGCCATGCAACCCGATTCGTCCGACGAGCCGCCGCCGAAAGGCCCGCCGAAATTGCGGGTGGTCAAGTGAAGTCAGGATGACTTCATCCCGGACAGCACGGGGATGTGCGCTGACACGGGAGCCAGAATAAAAGGGTGGTCATCCCGGACGGTAGCCTTTTCAATGCAACGTTCTGCGCGCCCGTGCGATCGGCACCACGTTGCCGTCGGCGCCGGATAACCGCGGCAGCGGCTCGCTCGTGGGTGTGATCAACGATGGCTGTTCGCCCGACGGCAGGCTCCAATCGGTCAGCCGCTTGCCGATCAGGGTCAGACTCCCGCGATGGCGGTCGCCGCCGTCGTAGCTCAATTCGAAACGGTAACCACGTGCCAGCCGCGGCCGGCCGCCGCGCCACAGCGGACGCAGCCGTTGCAGGGCGACGCCCTGATCCAGCATCTGCGCGCCATGCTCGGCGCACAACCGCCGTGCGTGCGCGAGCGCCAATTCGCGCGCGGTCATGGCGTCGTACCAGAGCAGGCCGATCGCGATGCAGACAGCCAGCGGCAGCAGGGCGTCGTTCAAGACTTTTCCGGAAGAATGCGGGCGTGGGTTAATATGGCGCATCGCGCAGCGAGTGCAAGGGCTTCAGGACAGACCCGATGAAACTGGTTTTCGCAGGAGGCGAGCACGCGCCGGTAGAGCTGGACGAAGGCGTCAGCACAATCGGCGCGGCGGATGCCGACATCGAATTGGCGCATCCGGGGATCGCGCCGCGTCATGCCGAGATCGAGCGCCAGGGTGCTCGCCTGCAATTGCGCCCTTGCGCGGAGCCCGTGCGCCTGAACGGACGCCCGGTGCGCAACGCGATCGTGCTCAAGCCCGGCGATACGCTGGAATTCGCCGGCGTGCGTTGCCGGCTGGTCGATGCGGCGAACGCAGCGGAGGTCGAGGACCGCAGCACGCGATTGCGTTCCGCGGTGCCGAAATTCGTGCTGCGCGGCGTTTCCGGCCCGACCTTCGGGCGGAGTTTCGCGATCGC
Organism: Rhodanobacteraceae bacterium; assembly: GCA_039923855.1. Classification (GTDB taxonomy): domain Bacteria; phylum Pseudomonadota; class Gammaproteobacteria; order Xanthomonadales; family Rhodanobacteraceae; genus 66-474. The sequence goes on from JBDTBW010000060.1 coordinate 6,719, forward strand.
GGCTCCGGTGACACTGGGCCGTCAGGCCGACTGCGACATCTGCATCCCCATCGGCGAGATTTCGCGTCATCACGCGCGGCTGAAGCCGGCGGGCGCTGGCGTGCAGGTCGAGGATCTTGATTCGGCCAATGGTACCTACATCAACGGCAAGCGCGTCCGCACCGGCACGCTGCGCGCCGGCGACGAGCTGGCGCTGGACACGGTTCGCTTCATGCTGTTGACGCCGGGCGCGGAAACCGCGGGGGCGCCCGCGCACGCACCCATGCGGCGGCGATCGCATGCGCTGCGCATCGTCGCGCTGATCGTTCTGGCGGTAATTCTTGGATTGTTGATCGCGCGCGCCGTTCACGCGGTCTGAAACAGGAAACTTGATCAAAGCCGGCTGCTGTGAAAAGTGCAGCCACAGATGGCTGCTTTCACGCGCAGGGATGCGCATCGAACCGCATCGAAAGATCGATCGCTTGAATGTTTTTCGTCAGTGCGCCGATCGAAATAAAGTCCACGCCGCAGTCGGCGATCTCGCGCACGCGCGCGAGGTTCACGCTGCCGGAGACTTCCAGCGGCACACGTCGTTGCGTGGCCACGACCGTTTCGCGCAACATCGGCAGCGTGAAATCGTCGAGCAACACGCGGTCGGCGCCGGCGGCGAGCGCCTGGCGCAATTCGTCGAGGGATTCCACTTCGACTTCCAGCAACAGATCGGGATGGCGCGCGCGCGCGGCGGCGACGGCGTTGGCGATGCCGCCAGCGGCCGCGAGGTGGTTTTCCTTGATCAGGATCGCGTCGTACAGGCCGATGCGGTGATTGGCACCGCCGCCGCAGCGCACCGCGTATTTTTGCGCAAGACGCAGGCCCGGCAGCGTCTTGCGGGTGTCGAGGATCGCCGCGCGCGTGCCGGCGATGGCGTCGACATATTGACGCGTCACACTCGCCACGGCCGACAGCGTCTGCAGAAAGTTCAGCGCACTGCGCTCGCCGCCTACCAGCGCGCGCGCATTGCCGTCGATTCTGCACAGCACCGCGCTGGCTTCGACGCGATCGCCGTCGGCGCACGCCCATTCGATGCGCGCCTGCGGATCCAGTTCGAGGAAACACGCGTTCGCCCACGGTATACCCGAAATGACCGCCGGTTCGCGGCACACGATTCGCGCGTGCGCGCGCTCGCCGGCACCGATCATATCGGCGGTGGCATCGCCGGAGCCGATGTCCTCGGCCAGCGCGCGGCGCACATCGGCTTCGATCTCGTGCTGTGGTGGCGCAACAAGTGAGTGCGGCATGCTTGACAACCTCAAAAGATTTCAGGATTGTCGCAGCGAAGTGCGGCACGGTGAAATAGCCGTTCGCCATTGAGGTGTCGAAGCCCGGATCATGACGCATGGCGGTTCGTGGTTCGATGGCTCGCCACGAACGGATATGCCTTTCAATCACCCTGCGTCTGTCGTTCCGCCTGCGCTTGCCGCAGGCGCTCCACAATCGCGTCCAGCGCGCGGTCGAACAGCGGCACTTCCTCCAGTAGCAATGCGCGGCCGTCCTGCAGTTCGGCGGCGAGTTGTTGCGCGGTGCGGTCGGCGACTTTCAAACCACGCCGGTTGACGAACAGGTATTTGCCACTGATCGGGCTGATCCAAGAAAGCTTGGCGCGCTCGCGCGCATCGGCTTCGCCGGCGAACTCGATCCATGCACCGACCTTGAGGTTGCGCACGATGCGCATCGACTCGGCATCGTCATCGACCGTTTCAGCCTGCTCTTCCGCAACGGTTTCGGGGAAATCCTCGGCGACGATCGACTCGATGCTGGCCGGGATCGGCAATGCTTCATCGATTTGCACCTCGATTTCGGCGGCTGCAGGCGCGGCGGATTCCTCGCCGAGTTGGCGCCACCAGAAATCGTGCAATTCGTCCAGCAGACGGCGCAGATCCGGTTCCTGGAAGGCGACCGTGATCAAACCCTGGCGCAAGATTTTCTCGAGCGAAGGCAACAACGCGCGCAGGCGCTGACGCGCTCTCTCGTCCGCCAGTGGTTGCGCGCTCATCACGAAATCGTCGACGAAGCGCAGCGCGGCATGGAACTCGCCCGACTGTTCACCCTGTCGCAGCAGCACCAGCACCAGATAATTCGCCCAGGGTCTTGTCAGGACACCCTGCAGCAAGGCGGGCAACGGCCGGCCTTCGAGACGCGCGACGATTTCGCGCACCGCGCGGCGGCGAGCTTCCTGCAAGCGTTCACGGCCGCGTGCGGCTTCCGCTGCGCGTTGCTCGGCCAGTTCCGCGCGTTTGCGGTTGTTGTCCGCGAAGGCGGTGAAGTCGGCGAGTTGGCGCTCGAATACGCCGATGTCATCGTCGAAATCCGCGAGCAGCGCCTCGACCACACCCTTGACCTTGTCGTACAGGCGATGGTCACGATCGGATTCCTCCGACCAACCCTTGGCGGTGTCGGCGAGGATATCCAGCAGCTTGCGCGCGGGGTGCGAGGCGTGCGCGAACATGCGCCGGTCCAGGATCGCGACCTTCAGATACGGGATCTGCAGGCGCGACAGCAGCACCTGCATCGGTGCGGGTATGGTGCGATCCTGCAGCAGGAACTCGAACAGCATGCCGACCAGATCGATGGTGTCCTCGTCGGCGCCGGAAACATGGCTCCTGGCCTGCCCCGACAGACGTTGGATCTGCGTCATCAATTCGTCTTTCAAGCGCTGCACCATGTCGATGGCGGCACCGGTCTCGATCATCGCCGGCTGCGACGGCAGCGGTGCGGCTTCGCCCTGCAACAAGGTCAGCGCGCCGAGCAGTTCGGCGGGCGTCAGCGAGGCGATCGTCCCGCCGCCGCCAGGCAACGCTCCCGCCGGGCGCTCGCGATGGCGGCGCGCGGACAGCAGCGCGGTGAGGGTGTGCATGAGTTCCGCATGCAAGCCCGCCGATTCGCTGGCAAGCGTCGTCGATGCACCCAGGGGATCCTCCACCGGTGCGCGATTGTGATCGTGCGCGGGATCGGCGGCCGTGTGCGCGCGCGTCACGGTATGACGCAGATGCGGCAACACGCCGGCCTGCATCAACAGCGCATTGACCTCGTGATAGAGCGTATCCAGACCCGCCACCACGTAACGCTCGAACAGCTTGAGAACGATCAGCCGCACCTTGATGCCGACATCGATCTCGCGCAGCGCAGCGCGGAATCCCAGCGCCAGCGCGGTCGGACCCAGCGGGTTGTTGGTGTCGTCGATCTTGCGACCCCCGCAGATCACCGCGAGGCGCAGGTTCAATGCGTGCAGCGCGGGGGCCAGGCGGCCTTCCGCCTTGCTCACCATGCTGGCGATGGCGAGCGATTCCTCCAGTTCGCGATCGTCCACCAGTGTTAGCTCGGAGTCGCCGGGATTCGCTGTCGGCGATTCGCCGCGCGCGGCGCGTGCACGTCCGGCGGCGAAATCGGTGAAACCGCGCGCCATGTGCTCGCCGAACAGCCGCTCCACCAATGGGCGCTTCTTGCGCAACTCGCGCATGCCGTCGAAGTATTGCGTCTGCGCGGCGTTGCTTTCGGCCTTTTCGGCCAAGTCGAACAGCGCGTCATCGACATTGTCGAGCAACGTGGAGGCGAGTCCGTGGCTGCGTTTCAGCGTGAGCGCGCGCACCGCGCCCAGCAATTCGCCGACGCGTTCGTTGCGCGGGTCGCCGCGGCCTGCCAGTTCGACGACCTTGTTGTCGTCGGAATGCGGATCTTGTCGAGGCGTTGTCATCTGGCGCTATCCGGCGCGGCACGGTTGTTTGCAAAGTATGGCGGATGCCGATCCACGAAATGTGACGGGCGTCACGCAACCATGCGCATCGTTCAGCGGATTGGCTTCAGCGGGGGAATCCATTCAATTGGACGGTGCCGATGCCCTCGTCGGCCAGCATCACGGGGATGTCGTCATCGATGCGATAGATCACCTTGCCGTCCACCGTGATCAGCCCGGCGGCAAGCGGCGCCGCGATTTTCTCGCCGTTGACCTTGTCGACCGCACCGCTGCCGATCGCGCGGTTGAGTGCGTCCAGTTCCGCGGCGGAGAGCAGGCGCAGCGGGGTCTTGCTGACCGGGTCGCACAGGATATCGAGCAGGCGTTTATCCACGCTGATTCATCTCCGGATTGTGGTTCGACGCGGCCGGCTTGCCCCGGCGCGCTCGCGTACAATAACCGTTTTGCGATGGTCAGACCATGAAGAAGACGGCGCAAGCGCCCCTTGTCGGCGTGGTGATGGGCTCGCAGTCCGACTGGGAGACCTTGCAGCGTGCCGCGGCGACGCTGGAATCGCTGGGCATCGCGCATGAGGTCGAAGTGGTGTCGGCGCATCGAACGCCCGACAAGTTGTTCGCCTACGCGGAAACCGCGGCTGCGCGCGGCCTGCAGGCGATCATCGCCGGCGCCGGCGGTGCCGCGCACCTGCCCGGCATGCTGGCGGCCAAGACCCGCGTGCCAGTGCTGGGCGTGCCGGTGGAATCGAAATCGCTGAAAGGTCTGGACTCTTTGCTTTCGATCGCGCAAATGCCGGCCGGCATTCCGGTCGGCACATTGGCGATCGGCAAAGCCGGCGCGATCAACGCGGCGCTGCTGGCTGCCGCAATCATTGCGTTGAACGATGCGAAAGTGGCGAAGGCGCTGGAGAAATATCGCGCGGCACAAACCGCGCAGGTGCTGAAACAGCCCGATCCGCGCAGGCCGGCAAAGCGGCCTTGAGTTCAATCTCCTCTCGCTTGCTCGGGGGGAAAGAGTCAGGATAAGAGGTGGATTCGTCGCAGCGAAGCGTTTTGGCGCGAGTGCGGCTTTGCCCCCTCACCCTTTGCCCTCCCCCAACGATGAAGCCGTTTGGGGAGAGGGGAAGTTGGTGCCGTGCGGGTTCGCACGATTGAGGCTTTCTGTTCGACATGGCTGATGCACATTCAACGATAGGTATTTTGGGCGGGGGCCAACTCGCGCGCATGTTGGTGCTGGCCGGGGCGCCTTTGGGCGTGCGCTTCGTGGTGGTCGACAGCGCGGAAGACGCCTGCGCCGGACAGATCGCGCCGCTCACACGCGCCGACTGGCGCGATTTCGACGCGCTGGAAAACTTTGCGCGACAGATCGACGTCGCCACCTTCGATTTCGAGAACGTGCCGGCGGAAACCGCGCAGTGGCTCAACGAACGCGTGCAGGTTTCACCCAATCCGCGCGCGTTGGCCATCGCGCAAGATCGGCTGGCGGAGAAGACCTTGTTCGGCGAATGCGGCCTCGCCACGCCGGCGTTCGCCGCGATCGACACGCGCGCGGATCTGGACAACGCATTGCGCGATATCGGTGCGCCGGCGATTCTGAAAACCCGCCGTCTGGGCTACGACGGCAAGGGCCAGTTCCGTTTGAAATCACTGGAGGATGCCGACACCGCGTGGGCCGCGCTCGGCGCGCAGGCGAGCCTGCACGGGCTGATCCTGGAAGCATTCGTGCCCTTCGAGCGCGAAGTGTCGGTGATCGCGGCGCGCGCGCGCGATGGTGATTTCCGTACCTGGCCGCTGACCCGCAACTGGCACGCAGATGGAATTCTTTCCGCGAGTCTGGCGCCGGCGCGCATTGATGCCACATTGGAATCCGCCGCGACCGATCATGCGCGGGCGATCGCTGAAAAAATCGATTACATCGGTGTATTCGCGCTGGAATTGTTTGTGCACGGGGGTAGATTGCTCGGCAACGAGATGGCGCCGCGCGTGCACAACTCCGGTCACTGGACCATCGAGGGCGCGGTCACCTCGCAATTCGAGAATCACGTGCGCGCGGTGCTTGGGTTGCCGCTGGGAGATATCAGCGCGATCGGATCGAGTTGCATGTTGAACTGGATCGGCGAATTGCCCGATGCGCGTGCGGTGCTCGCGCAAGTTGGCGCGCACTGGCACGACTATGGCAAGTCTCCGCGCGCCGGACGCAAGGTCGGGCACGCGACAATTTGCGCGGACAATGAACTTGCACTGGCTGAAACATTGCGGCGAATCGGCGCTGCGCTGGATCGTGACGCGCAGGTCGCGCCCGTTCTGCAAGCGCTGACGGAACCGCAAACGCGCTGATCGCGCAGTCCCCCGGGTGAGTCACTTCTCGATCTTGTAATTCAATCCCGCGCGATTGCCGGTGGTTGCGTTTTCCGCTTCGAACTCGAGAAAACGGTTGAACTTGTAGCGCAGCGTGATCACTTGTCCCGGCGTGAAGACGCCGACGCCGTAGCTCAAGTACAAACGCGGCGAGAGATATTTGCCCACCGTGAAAGCAGATCCTCCCAGCGCCGCACTGCCGGAGACGCCGAATTCGTCCACGCCCAGCCGCGCGCCCAATTGCCTGGCGAGACGATTGCCGGCAGCGGTGCCGAGCGCCTGCGCCGCCGCGCTCAGGGTGTCGCCTTCGCCGCTGCGCAACGATGAGAGCGGTCGTCCGGTGACGAGATACGAAAGCGCTTCGGATTGCTCCATCGCCGGATCGGAATAGACGGTCAGGACCGGTTTCTGAGCGGTGCCTTGCACGCGCAAGCCCGCGGTCACGTTGTCGGCCCTGATTTGGCGGGTCGCGCGCAGATCGAGCCCCGGATTGTCGATCGGCGTGCCGGCAAACAGCAAACGGCCATTTTTTATGGCCAGATCCTGGCCATAGGCCTTGTAGCTGCCGTCGACCAGCAGCGTGCCGCGCGCGGTGGTGGATCGATCCGGACGATCGCGCACAGCCAGCGTACCGTGCACCTTGGCGTCGAGTCCCATGCCGACCAGATGCACCTTGTCACCGAGCGTGACCTCGACGTCGGTATTGATCGACAGCGACGCTTGTGTGTCCTGCGCGGCGGGCGGGGCGTCCACGATCACCACGTCGGGCGATGCTTGTGCGGGGCCTTGTCCCGGCAATTTGTCGAGATTGACCTCGGCGCGCGAGATCAGCAATTTGCCGGTGAGGGTGTAGCGATCCTGCGCGCGCAGCAATTGCAGATCGGGCGACGCGATCACCCTTGCCGCGGGAATATCGAGGCCCAGCACATTGCTGCCGCGCAGTCGCAACGACAGCGGCGCGGACGTGGAAAATCCAGTATCGCCGATCAAATACAGGGTGCCGTCGCCGGAAACGACATGACCATCGATGTGCAATCGCGCGGCATTGCCGGCGCTGAACACGAATTCGCCGTCGTGCAATTTCAATCCGGCGCGCGGCAGCTCCGCGACGAATTCCGAGACGACGATGCGGCCGCTGAAGCGCGGTGCGCCCAAGGTTCCGGCCAGCGCGATGGCGCCGTTCGCATGGCCACTGACGTTCGCCACTTCCGGGCTCAGCAGTTCGATCGCCGCAAGGCTGCGCAGATCGATCGAAATATTGCCGCTCAGCGCCTGCGTCGGCCAGCTCAGTGTCGCCTCGCCGCGGATTCGGCTGTCGTGATCGAGCGCGGCATCCAGGCTGATGTGTTGGGTACCGGCTTGCCGTTGCGCGGTTACCCGCAGATTGCGCCACGCCAACAACGGCCGATCGGGTTGGTCGGCATAGGCAATGCTGCCATCGGCCGAATGCAGATCGGCATCGCCGCCCAACGCGCCATCGGCCGAACGCGTCAGCGTGCCCGAACCTTCGATCAAACCGTCCGCGCGCAGCGGAGTTTGCGTGGCGTACAGCGCGGTCAGCAATTGCAGCGGCAGGCGTTGCAGGGTGTAGTGCGCGCGCAACGCGCCGCGGGCATCGCGTTGCGCGGCGACACACAAACGCGGCGCGCCGGAATCGATGCACAGCTCCGACAGACTCAGTGCGCCGCCGCGCCACTCCAGTTGCGCAGGTTGTTCCTGCCGCCATTCCGGCAAGCCCTGTGGGGTGAATTCCAACGCGCTCAAGACGCCATTCCAGCGATGCTCGCGTGCCAGCCAGTGGCCTTGCAACGCGAGCGAACCGCTCAATTGCGCGCCGCGCACGGCGAGCCGTGCATGATGCGCCGCCGCGTTGCCGCTGGCTGTCAGATCGACAGTGTCGAATCGATAGCCGCCGAGCGCGACGCCCCGCAGGTGCAGGGCCGCATTACCGCCGGGCCGGCTGATGTCGGGGATCGACGCGTTGAGTTGCGCACTCTCGGCGTCCAGCGAGCCGTAGCGCAAGGCATTTCCTTGCAAGCGGCCATCGACCGCGAGTTCCGGCCAACGCCCCTTGAGATCGAAATGGCCGTCCAGACGTCCCGATGCATCCGGCAGGAAGTCCCCCAATGATGCGACCGCGAGCATCACAGTGGCATCCGTGCGCGCGCCGCCGCGGCCGACGACCTTGATTCGACTTTGTCCGGAGGCGACATCGAGTTTGCCATCGACAATGTAATTGGATGCGATTTTCAGATTCGCGTTGCCGGAGATACTGCGCTTGCGCAACATGCCGGATAGCCGGTCCAGTTTCACCGTGGCCTCCGGCCCGCGGGCGGTCAGCGCGCCGCGGGTGGTCAACGCGAAATCCAGCGCGCCATTCCAGCCGGCGAACAGCGCGCCGGGATCGAAATGCGTGGCCTTGGCATCGAGATCCCACGCCAGTTGCGGATCGAACCTTAGCGTGCCGTGCGCATCGAGATTCCCGTTCGCCTGCTGCAGACGCAACGTGCCCAATGCGATCTGGCGCGGGGTGCCGGTGAGTTGGACTTGCAGCTCGGATAATCTTCCCGGTGGGCCGATCGCCAGCCGGCCGCGTGCGGAATACTGGTCGATGCCGCCGGCAAGATGGATTTGCCCGTGTGTGTCCAATGCCTGACCCGCCAGATCCGCCGGCAACTGCACGCGAGCCCATGCGATATCCAGCACCGCACGCGGCGGCTGCGCATCCAGTTGCACGTTGCCGACCGCGGCCAGCGCGCCGCGTATGTCGGGCGAACGCAGCACCAGGGGATTCAACCGCAGTGTTTGCCCATCGAGGCGGAATTGCGCGGGATCGAGCAGCAAAACGTGTTCGTTGATCTGCGCGCGGCCCGTGATGCGCCCGCCGTGACGATCGCCGGCGCCGTGCAGCGACAAGGCCACGGTTTTGATCGACGAAGCATCGCCCAGCCATGGGGCGGTGGAAAATCGCGGCGCGTCCAGCGCCATCGTCCACGCGTCATCGGCACCCTGACGCAAGGTCAGTGTGGCTTGCGCAAGCACCGGTGCATTCAACGCGATCTTGAAATGCGCGAGCTTGCCGTCGCTGTGCCCGTCGATCGAGCCTGCGTAGCGCGTGTTATTCCATAGCCAAGTGAAAGTGCTGTGCGCGTTGCCTCGATAACCCTCGGCCAGGGCCAGCGTGGCGTTGAGATCGATCCGCCCGGAAGGCGAACGCAACGCAAGCCGGTAAATCTTGAGGCCGTCATCGCTCCATGTACCGGCGATATCCAGACTGTTCGCGACAAAAAGCGGTTGACCGTCGCGCAGCACATCGATATGGGTCAGGCGCGCATCGTCGAGCAGGATCGTCAGCGGCGGTTGCAGCGAAAACGCGCTGGATTCGGACGATGCCGCTTTCAAGATGACGACCAGCCCATCGATCACCGCCTGTTGTACGTGCAGACGTCCGCGCAGCAGATCGAGCGGTTGCAGATCGAGCGTGATGCGCGCGGCGCTCATCCGCTCGCCGTCGGCATCGCGATAGCGCAGGCCGGTGATGGTCAGCGGACCATGCAGCGTGCCTTCGACGTGCGCGTAAGCGAGTCGTCCATCCAGCACGCCGACCGCACGGTTCAGCGTGAAGCGCAAGCCCGAAGGCGTGTACACCAGCCACGCCAGCAGGATGCCGAACACGACGACCAGCACACCCATGCCGATGGCGAAACCGATCAGCCATTTGCGTGCGGGCGTCACAGGTCCGGCCCGATCGCGATGTGCAATTGCACGCCGGAATGGCGTGAATCCCCGACCGGCACACCAAGATCCACGCGCACCAAGCCGATCGGCGAACGCCAGCGCACGCCGGCGCCCACGCCCGTGTGCGCGTGAAAGTTGCTGCCATCGAACGCATCGCCGCTGTCGACGAACAGCGCGCCGCCCCATTTCGGCGTGAAGTAATGTTCGAGCGTGGCGCTGCCGACCAGCAGGTGTGTGCCACCGACCACCCGGTCGAAGGCATTGCGCGGGCCGATCGTCTGATAAGCGTAGCCGCGGATCGACTGGGCACCCCCGGCGAAGAAGCGCAATTCCGGCGGCAGTTTGTCGAAATCGCCGACCGAGGTGATGCCGGCGTTGCCGCGCAGGATCAGGCGGTTTCGCCCGTCGAAAGCCCGGATCCACTTGGCGTCGGCAAGCAACTGCGCGAAACGAGTATCGATGCCGGGTGCGGCCCGCGCGATCAGATTGATCGACCAGCCGCGGCGCACGAACAGCGGATCGTCGGCGACTTTTTTCGCCAGCGAGACTTCGGGATAGACTAACGTGGTGCGCCCGTGTTCGATACCCGCGTCGTTGATGTTCTCGCCGCGCGTGCCGCCCACGGCGAAGGTGCCGGTGAGGAAATGCACGCCGACCGTTCGCACAAAACCGTGCCAGTCACGGGTTTCGTTGGCCGCCAGCGACAATGTGCGCGATTGCGAAGTATCGGTATTCTCGTCGCGATAACCGACGCCGAAATTGAAACTGCGGTGATAAGGGCCCGGACGCGGAATCTCGTACGTCACTTGCGCGTTTTTCAGCCGCTGCGCCAACAACGCTTCGGTTTTCAGTTTGTGGCCACGGTCGTTGATCCAACGCCATTGCACGCCGCCGCGCACACCGGGGCCGGTGTCGGTGCCAACGAACACGCCGGCGGTGTAGACGTGCCGTTTCGCCGGCACCAGATTGACCTTGACCGGCACCTTGTCGTCGTGCGCATCCTCGATATCCGGTTGCACATCGACCAGCGAAAAATAATCGGCATCGGTCAACTCCTGCTGCAGTTTCAGCAGATCGGCTTGCGTGTACCAGTCGCCCTGTTGCCACGGAACGTAACGCTGCAGGAATCCGGGGCGGAATTGCGACCCCTCGAAGCTCACCGCGCCGAATCGATAGCGCGGACCACTCAGGTAATGCAGATGGATATCGGCGCGATTATCGGCGCGGGTGACCTCGACCCTGTGCGCGGTTGCCTTCGCATCCAGGTAACCGTTCTCCGCCAGCGCGTTGGCAATCCTGCTTTTGGATTGCTCATAGCGGGCGTCGTCGAGTGTCTCGCCGGTTTGGGGATGAAAAGTGCGCAGCGCCTGTCTGACCGGCCGCAAGTCGTGCGCATCGCCCTGCACCCACAGATCCAGTTGCGCGACCCTGGTTGTCGGGCCGGGCGCCACTTGTACGCGCGCGATCCAGCCGCTGGCGTCATGTTCCAGCTTGCTGCTCACTTGCGCGTTGTAATAACCGTAGGGCTGCAGCGCCTGCTTGGCCTGCGCCACCGCGTCCGAGGTCAAACGCCGAGCCTGGGTTTCGCTGACATCCCCGCGATTGGCGTATTGGTTGACCTCGAGCGTGGCCAATACCGCGGCCTTCAGAGGTTGCTCGACACCATCGACCACTGCACGGATTTTCTCGGCATGGACCGACGCTGCGATAAAGATCAGCGCGAGACATGCAAGGGTCCGGGGTCGTGGTCGCGCGCAACGCAGCATTCTGAAATCCATTCTCCGGTGCCTACATTTATAACTTGCGAGCCGTGCACGGGACATCAGTGCAGGAAGCGATCAACCTGTCGCTTCGCCGGAGTGCTTGGCCACCATCGCGCCGATCAGCGCGGCCAGGTACGGGATCGCCTGCGCGGCCAGGATCACCATCCACAACTGGCCTTCCAGATACTGCGTGCCGTAGTACATCGCCATTCCGATGATGGCGATTGTCAGCGCGACCGCCATCAGCAATTCCTCTTGCACGGAGACAAATGCACTGGGTTTCTTGCCGCGCAAGCGACGGCTTTTGGCGGTGCGCACAAACTCGCCTTTCTTTTTTATCAAGCCCATCCAGATGCCGCGCGCGATCGCGTGAGAGAGACCCATGCTGGCGATCGAGGCCATCAGCGTCTCGCGCCAGGTGCACGGCACGCGTGCACGGTACAGCACGATGCCGAACAGCGCCTTGGCGACGAAGAAACCCAGCACCGGGATCAGGAACAATTGCATCGGCAGACTGAAGACGCCGGGCCACGCCAGCATGCCGGCCGTCCACGCCAGCGCCATCAGCGTGAACACCAGATGCAGCGCGTCGGCGAACCACGAGAACCATCCGGTCAGAAAGTGGAAGCGCTGACCCGCCGACAGCGGACCGCGGTGGGTCATCCAGCGCCAACGGCCTTTCATGATCTGCATCGCGCCGAACGCCCAGCGATAGCGCTGCGATTTGTACGCGGTGAAATCCGCCGGCGTGAGTCCCCGGCCCAGAACTTCGTCGACGTAGATCGTGTCGTAACCGGCGTGCATCAATCGCAGCCCCAGTTCCGCGTCCTCGCAGATGGTCCATTCGGCCCAGCCGCCGGTGCCTTCCAATGCGGAGCGCCGCACCATCGTCATGGTGCCGTGCTGGATGATCGCGTTGCGCTCGTTACGGTGATGCATGCCGATCCGGAAAAAACCGTCGGATTCCCAGTTGGTCATGCGCCGGAACGCGTTGTGCTCGTATTCGCGATGCGCCTGCGGGCATTGCACGATCGCGGTTTTCGAATCGTGGAAATAACCGGTCAGCGCGGATAGCCAATCCGCGCGCACCACGTAATCGGCGTCGATCGCGGCGATTACCTCCGCGCGCGGATCGGTCTCCTTCAATCCGAAATTGAGCGCACCGGCCTTGAAGCCGGGCCACGGTTCGAGATGGAAGAATCGGAAACGGCTTCCGAGTTTTTCGCAGTGCGCTTCAACAGGCTTCCAGACCGATTCGTCCTTGGTGTTGTTGTCGATCACCAGCACTTCGTGGTTGTGGTAATCAAGGCGGCTGAGCGAATCGAGTGTGGCGATCACCATTTCCGGCGGCTCGTTGTGGCAAGCCAGGTGGATCGATACAAACGGCTGCGTCGCGGCGTCATCCGGCGGCAGCAAACCGAAATGCCGCAGCCAGCGCCGTCGCCACAATACTTCGGTGAACTCGAAGCCATTGATCAAGAGGACGCTCAGGATCGCTAATTGCGCCGGGAACAACAGGATAAGCATCCCCCAATCGACCACATCGAGATAAAAGAAGAACGGCACCGTCACCGACCACACGATCAATGCGGCGGCAAGCTGGACAAGAGCGAGAAAGACAAATCGTCCGGTCAACTTGAAACGCGCAAACGCCCACGCAAACCACAGCATCGGCAGAAACGCCAGCAGTGCCGCGGCGGCCGCTTTCCACGGCCAATGGGTGTCTTCCAGCACCGGCCCCGCGAGTGGAAACTTCAACTGCCGGTTGGCGTTGAACATGCCCCAGTACGCGCCGACCCGGCCTTCGCCGAGACTCCCCTTCCAGGGCTGATCGATCGCTTCCATGATGTAGTAATCGATGCCGTTCTTGTGCGCCGCGTTGAACCACTGACGCAGAAAAATCGCCTGGTTGGCGGTGGACGGTTGCGCGTATTTGTAACGGTCGCCGTTGGACGGCCAACCGACTTCGCCTATCACGATGTGCTTGCCCGGAAACAATTTCTGCAATTGCCGGTAACGCAACAGCACGTCACCGACCGCGTTCTTGCGCGGCACGCCTTCCCAATAAGGCAAGAGGTGCACGGTGATGAAATCCACGTGCCGTGCCAGTTCCGGATGCTGCTCCCAGATATGCCAGGGTTCGGCCGTCGAAACCGGCTGGCGGATCGCCGCGCGCGCGCGATCCAGCCATGCCATCAATTCGTTCGGCGACATGTCATTGCGCAGCAGCACTTCGTTGCCGACCATCACACGCTTGATATCCGGCCAGCGCCTTGCCTGCGCGATCAGCGCTTCGAGCTCGCGCTCGTTGTTGTCGTCGCGGCGATCCAGCCACGCGCCGGCCAGCACATCGAGGCGATGTTTCATCGCCAGCCGCGGGATCGAGGCGCTTTCCAGCGACGAATAAGTGCGGATGCGGTCGGTGTATTGCGAGAGCAGATCGAGATCGGCGTCGAGTTCGCTGTCGCTTGGGTAGGTATCGCTGAGCGGGCTTTGATAACGCTGGAACGCGCTGAAAGCGAAGCCCGCGACCCGACTCCGCCATGCTTCGACGTGGGTAGGGCGATCGGCCACGCCCCACAGTACGAAATTCAACGCCGCCACCAGCAACGCCAGCGCCAGCGCCGTGAGAAAAACCGACAGCCGCGAGCGACGATCTTCGACGACTGGCGAAGTCTTCAAGGAATATCCGGGCGTGAATTGCAATGATGCAAAAACTCGCCGAGCTTAAGGCAGCGCGTCGATATGCTCAAACTTGCGGAGCCATGCGATTTACGAAGCCGCAGGCCATGGATGGCCGTCAACTGGCGAGCTTCTCGCGCTGTGCGCGATGCCGAGAAGCGCAGCCGAACGGCGGAGCAACCGACGTATGTTCGAGCACACGGATGTGCGAGTTCGGCGCGGCCGCCGTTCGGCGAGCATCGCAGGACAGTTGAGCCGACATGATGTCGGCGAAGCCATCGCGTCCAGCGCGATGGCTTTGGTTACTTTCCCCGAATGGAAAGTAACTCCGCTCGCGGCAGCGAGCGGAACCCAAGAAATCTCGCGATGACCTCGCAAGCGTTTCCCCCATCCGCCCTTCGGGCACCTTCCCCCGCAAGCGGGGGAAGGAAAACCAGACGCAATCACGCCATCTGCGTTGCCGCGAAATCCCAGTTGACCAGATTCCAGTACGCCTCGACATATTTCGGCCGCGCGTTGCGGTAGTCGATGTAATAGGCGTGCTCCCACACATCGCAGGTCAGCAATGGGCGGTCGCTGCCGGTGATCGGCGTGCCGGCGTTGGAAGTGCTGACCAGCCCCAGCGAACCATCGCTGCGTTGCACCAGCCATGCCCATCCTGAGCCGAAGGTGCTCGTGGCGATCTTGGAGAACTCTTCCTTGAACTTGTCGTAACCGTCGAAGGTTTTCTTGATGGCGTCGGCCAATTTGCCGGACGGTTCGCCGCCGCCGTTGGGCGACAGCGAGTTCCAGTAGAAAGTGTGATTCCATGTCTGGGCCGCATTATTGAACATGCCGCCGGTGGCCTTCTTGACGATGTCCTCCAGATTCATGTCGGCAAAGTCGGTGCCCTCGATCTGTTTGTTGAGGTTGTCGACGTAGGCCTTGTGGTGCTTGCCGTAGTGATATTCCAGCGTCTCCGCGGAAATATGCGGCGCCAGCGCGTCGCGCGCGTAGGGCAGCGGGGGAAGTTCGATCGCCATGATTTTTTGCTCCTTGGGCTAGCGGGATCTGCCGCGCCGATGCGCTGCTACAATGCGCATCCCGACGCAACGCCAACGGACATTCTAACCCCATCGCGCGCCGCCGCCGTATTCGCGGCGTGAATTGGACGCACAAACACAGAGAACGCCATGACAGACGTGATTAAACGCATCAAGGACACGCTTTCCGAACACCCGGTCGTGTTGTACATGAAGGGCACTCCGCAGTTTCCGATGTGCGGATTTTCCGCGCGCACCACGCAGGCGCTGGCGGCGGTCGGCGCGGAGTTTCATTCGGTCAACATCCTGGAAGACCCGGAAATCCGCGCAAACCTGCCACGCTATTCCAACTGGCCGACTTTTCCGCAGCTCTACATCAACGGCGAATTGATCGGCGGCTGCGACATCGCGCTTGAGCTTTACCAGTCCGGCGAGTTGCAGCGCATGATCCAGGACGCCGGCAAAGCCGCCGCGCAATGAGTCTGCCGCAAGCGCGCCTGCCGGCGGCGTGGCAGCCCGCCGGCGACACGTTGGCGGGACGCAAGATCTTGATTTCCGGCGCGGCGGGTGGCTTGGGCCGCGCCACGGCGTTGGCTTGCGCGCGCGCGGGCGCGACCGTGCTGCTGGTCGGGCACAAAGTCCGCGCGCTGGAAAAAGTGCATGACGAGATCACCGCGATTCCGGACGCACCGCAGCCGGTGATCCAACCGGTCGATCTGTTGGGCGCCACGCCCGCCGATTACGAAAATCTCGCCGAGACGATCGGCAACGAACTCGGCGGACTCGACGGCGTCGTGCACGCCGCGGCGCGTTTCGAGGGATTGACGCCGCTGGCGATGCACAAGCCGAAGGAATGGGTGGAGACGCTGCACGTCAATGTCAGCGCGCCATTCCTGTTGACGCAGGCACTGACGCCGCTGCTGCAGGCGCGCCCCGACAGCGCGGCGATCTTCGTGTTGGATGACACCGAACGCATGGGGCGCGCGCATTGGGGTGCGTACGGTGTCGGCAAGGCCGCGCTGGAAGGGTTCGTCTCAATTCTGCATCAGGAAACCGAGGGCTCCTCGCTGCGTGCGCACGCATTGCTGCCCGCGCCGATGCGCACCGCGTTGCGGCAGATGGCGTGGTTTGGCGAGGATGCGACGGCGGTGGCGATGCCCGACGCCGCAGCGCGCGCGGTGGTGTATCTGTTGTCGCCGGCCGGGCACCAAGCGCGCGGGTGCGTGCTGGATTTGCGCGACGGGACCTAACGCGAGCGGGGAGATCCATGGAAACCCAGATGACCACGCTGTCGGCCGGGATACTGCTGTTTCTGATCCTCGATCCGCTCGGCAACATCCCGTTCTTTCTGTCGCTGCTCAAGCACGTGGCGCCGCGACGGCGGCGCTGGGTGATGGCGCGCGAGTTGCTGATTGCTCTGTCTGTACTGGTCGCATTCCTGCTCGGTGGGCAATTCATGCTGCGCGTGCTGCAATTGAAGCAAGAGTCGGTCAGCATTGCGGGCGGCATCGTGCTGTTCCTGATCGCGATCAAAATGGTGTTTCCACCCAGCGAGGGCGGTATCTTCGGGCCGGTCGGGCAGGGTGAACCCTTTATCGTGCCGCTGGCGATTCCGGGCGTGGCCGGGCCTTCGGCGATGGCGGCGCTATTGTTGTTGACCAATTCGCAACCCGGGCGCACGGTGGAGTGGGGCATTGCGCTGTTCCTGGCGTGGCTGGCGACGGCGATCATTCTGTTGTCGTCCACTTGGCTGTTCCGTTGGCTCGGCGAAAGCGTCTTGACCGCGCTGGAACGGCTGATGGGCATGCTGCTGGTGGCGCTGTCGGTGCAGATGTTCTTGGGCGGCGTGGCGGGCTACCTGCATGGCAATCTCTGAATAAGCTACTGCGCTCGGCATCTCGCGCGCCGGCGGTGCTCGGAATCCTCATGTATTGACATATACACTCCGGTTCCAGCGCTCCGGCGGCGCGCAACCCCGGATCAAGTCCGGGGCAGGCTCTGCCCTTGCTCGCGACGCTTCTTCAGAGATTGCCCGCTTGCTGCGTCACGAAAAGGAGACAACTTGCGAATGAATGATGCGCATTCCCCCTCTATTGCGCTCGCGGCAACCGTCACCGCCCAGATCGTTCCCGCCGGCACGTTGGATGTGCTATCGCGCAACGAGATCGCGCGGTTGCGCGACGCGACCGCCGCCGGTTTGCACACGCTGCTGCGCTCGTGTGCGCTCGCGGTGCTGACCTCCGGTGACATGCACGACGATGCGCGCTCGATGCTGGATCGCTACGCCGATTTCGACATCCAGGTGCTGCAACAGGATCGCGGCGTCAAGCTGAAACTCTCCAATGCGCCGGCGCAAGCGTTCGTCGATGGCCGCATCATTCGCGGCACCAACGAATTGTTGTTCGCGGTGGTGCGCGACATTATCTATGTGTCCACGCAAATGGATGCCGATCAGTTCGACCTCGCCGACTCGGCCGGCATTACCCACGCGGTGTTCGACATCCTGCGCAACGCGCGTGTGTTGCTGGCGCGCTCCAACCCGAACCTCGCCGTGTGTTGGGGCGGCCATTCGATCTCGCGCGAGGAATACGATTACACCAAGGATGTCGGCTACCAGCTCGGCCTGCGCGGCATGGACATCTGTACCGGTTGCGGGCCGGGCGCGATGAAAGGCCCGATGAAAGGCGCGACCATCGCGCACGCCAAGCAACGTCACTTCAAGAACCGCTACATCGGTTTGACCGAACCCGGCATCATCGCGGCGGAATCGCCCAATCCCATCGTCAACAATCTGGTGATCCTGCCGGACATCGAGAAACGGCTGGAAGCGTTCGTTCGAATCGGGCACGGTTTCATCGTGTTCCCCGGCGGCGTCGGCACCGCCGAGGAAATCCTGTATCTGCTCGGAATACTTCTGCATCCGGACAACGCCGAGCTGCCGTTCCCGCTGGTGTTCACCGGCCCCGCCATCGCCGCGCCATACTTCGAGCAGATAGACAAGTTCCTCAAGCTGGTGCTGGGCGGTGACATTGCGCAGCGCTATCGGGTTATCGTCGACGATCCCGTCGAGGTCGCGCACGCGATGATGCGCGGTATTGAGCGCGTGCGGCAATATCGCGTCGCGCAGCACGACGCCTTTTTCTTCAATTGGGCGCTGCGGATCCCATACGATTTCCAGTTGCCGTTCAAGCCGACCCACGAGGCGATGGCGGCGTTGAACCTGCACGAGGGACGTGATCCGCACCTGCTGGCTGCCGATCTCCGCCGGGGGTTTTCGGGCATCGTCGCCGGCAACGTCAAGGAAGAAGGCCTGCTCCAGATCGACAAGAAAGGGCCGTTCGTGATCGATGGCGATCCAAAGATAATGCATGCGCTGGACGAGCTGTTGCGCGGCTTCGTCGCGCAGCATCGCATGAAACTCCCCGGCCGCGAATACGTGCCGTGCTACCGGATCGCGGGGGCGGATCAGCGCGCCAAGGCGTAATGCGTGGGGCGGTTCGATTTTGACAAGGCCGGTGATCGCCGCGATAATTTGCGGCTGCGTCGAATGCGAGAGCGAGGCAACGATGCCGAGCGGAGGGAGCGCCAGGGATGGGTCGTCGATAAAGTTTCAAATGTGCCCGAATAGCTCAGCTGGTTAGAGCACTAGACTGTTAATCTGGGGGTCGTTGGTTCGAGTCCAACTTCGGGCGCCACTTTCTAGGAGTTAACTGGATTATAGGTCGCAATCAGGTCGCAGTCAGCGCCCCGTGCATCAGCCGCGACAAAAGAATAAGGCCACCGCGGGGGTGGCCTTTCCGGTAGCTCTCCCGCTTGCGGGAGCATCGTTTACCGAACGATGGTGAGTAGGCTGCAAACCCTCAGTTGATTTGCAAGGAACCAAGGCTATATTCGACGTGCTGTTCATCCCTGTGCCAAGCGGTAAGGCACCTTACTCTGACTCAGGCATTCGGTGGCTCGAATCAATCCGGTGCTGCCAAATCCCGCAGAAATACATCAACAAATTCAGCGAGTTGTGAACGTTGTCGCGAATTTTCCCGACGGCTTTTCCACGGGTGTCCCTTGCTACGTGCTTGTCAATCTAGACCACGTTACTTTCCAATAGAAAGAATTTACTTTACAATGCTTGATTATGTCCAAGAGTCATGCCACCGAGATAGATACCGCGCTTTTGGCGGCGGTCGAAGATCATCCACGCGATTTGACCCGCTTTGTCTCGGACAAGCTTGGTTTTAGCCGGCAAGCAGTGTCAGCCAGGATCCGGGTTTTAGTATCCCAGGGAGATATTAGGCGCTCCGGTAAAACCCGGCCAACCTACAGTCCCAGGGATAAAGGGACCATTTTTCGGATATACGATTTACAAGAGCCCCTAGAAGAACATCTGCTCTGGGCGCGTGACGTCGCCCCCAGTCTGCACGACATGACAAAAAACGTTCTCGACATTGCGGCCTATGGGTTCACCGAAATGGTCAACAATGCGATCGACCATTCAGATGGGAAACAACTAATCATTTTTGTTTTTAGGCGGAGTGGGAAGCTTTACATCGTGATTCACGATGACGGGATTGGTATCTTTCGCAAGATCACTCACGCGTTAAAACTTCCCCATCGACGCCTTGCGCTCTTGGAACTCGCAAAAGGAAAACTGACTACTGACCCCGATCGCCATACCGGCGAGGGTGTTTTTTTTACATCCCGTATTTTCGATCATTTTCACATCTCATCCGGAGATTTATTTTTCGGGCATACAATCGGCGCAACGCGCGACATTCTTTTGAGTGTGATGAACGACTCAACCGGCACGATGGTGTTTATGAGCATAGCTGAAAACTCGAAGCGAACATTCCAAGAAGTAATCAACGAATTTTCCAGCGGGCCAGATGACCACACATTTGCCAAAACTATGATCCCGATTAAGCTTGCGCAATTTAACGATGCTGGTTTGGTGTCCCGATCACAAGCCAAGCGAGTTATGGGGGGAGTTGACAAATTTGAGACTGTCGCACTCGATTTCTCCGGGATCGAAACGATAGGGCCAGCATTCGCGGATGAAATTTTTAGGGTGTTTGCGCTCAATAACCAGGGTGTGCAAATCGTTCCGACGCACGCCAATGCGGAAGTGCAGCAAATGATTCGCCGAGCGGAAGTTGCTCGGGATCAAAGTCCAAAAAAAAGCTAAAGCGGATGCATCGCAGTGCCTGCGTCACGATCGCGCCAGGCTCGCCCCATTCGTCCAGCTCGCGCACCTCGTCGAACTCTGCAATGCCATTCATCCCCAGCCGGTCATGAGATCGGGAAACAGGTGCCGGCGTGTAGGGATCGCCCTACTGGTTCGCAGGCTGGCCGACAGCCGCGCCGAAGTCGGAACGGTCTTTCGCGCCCGCCGTTCAATAACGAAACGGGCGCCACCGAGTGCGGGCCCGCGCTTGCAGCTTGGCCAAGAGTCCAGGCAGCACGTCGTTGGCGTTACCGACCATTTGTTGTGCTACCAAAAAGGCGCTTTTTTGCTCTACCGGGTTGTCTGTGCTCAGTCCCGCCTCGGTGGCGACGCGATAAGCGTGAATCATGTGGTACGCGAAAGGTAGATCGCGTCCGATCGAAAGCCCCAGTAGCCCTATCCGTTTCAAGTTCGCGGCATAGACTGTCACGGGCCCGTCAGGAACTTTCCTCTTCGGCAGCCCCATGTTCGCTGCCAAGAGCGCGAGCAAGTTCTCATTCGCTTTCGCGGCGATCTCCATGCCGATCTTGAACGACTCGACTTCGCCGGCCAAAGAAGCGGCAAGGGCTTTTGCGTCCCGCGACCTGCGGTAATCCTCGCCAACAAATGCCGTTAGCCAAAACACAATGAGTGCAGTCGCTGCTGCGATCAGCGCCGCCATTGTTCTCCACCACTGGCCGCAATTGGACTCACGTCTTATGCTTCCGAGTCATGCCGCCATCCGGTGCTGGTAGTATGGCCGGTCGCGATCGTCAAGGACGGCGTAAAGCACGGACAGGTTGACCGGCTCCGGGTTTAGCCATGCGTCCAAGTTCTCCGGTTTGATCGGCACGATGCAGCGGTCATGCCCTGCCGCCGCGACTTCCTCGGGCGGTTCGTCGGTGGTCGCGGCGAATGAATACAAATCGGCACCCTCCGGCTCGGCGCTTTTGCTGCGTTTCCATAGGCAAGTCACCAGCATGTCGTGCTGCGGGTTTGGCTTGAACTGCAGCGCGATGTTTTCCTCTTGCTCGCCCGGTTTTAGATCGCGGTATTCGACATTTGTGCACGCTTTAGCCCGCCCGCTCGATGGACAGGTTAGCTTCCTTCAAGGTCCTTGAGCGCTTTTCCATTTTGGTTGCGCCAGGCGGTGAGTCCGTTCGCTCCGCCGCCGTGAACCACGGCCGCCGCAGCACTCGGGCTGGAAAACTCGGCATCCTTCGTGAACTGATAGACCCCGCTCTTTTCGACGAGCGTTCCATCTTGGATGAGTTTCTGCCTTAGTACCACTACATATGGATGCCGCCCTTCTGCGGAAGGCCGGAGCGTAAGTACGGCAGTAGAGCCTTTGAAAACAACGAATCCAGCCTCCGTTCGTTTCCCGTGTGCCACCGCGTCCTTCATCTTGCAGATGAGGTGTTCCTGAGGTTGAGCAGCCTTGCTGGAGCCGGCGATTGGGGAAAGTAGATCCGAGCCGAGGACGGGCAAGACCTGCACAATGCGCGAAAGGTACACCTCCATGTCTTCGCGATCAGATTCGGGCAGCCGAGAGTTGCTGACATTTGCATTTTCGATCTGGTATCTGCCCGCGACCTTGGCTTCGTGAAGGACGCGGTTCTCTAGATATCGGACGTGCGCTTTGGTGAGGTTCTCGTCTTTGCTGACAAAGACAACCACAGAGTTCCAGAAGTCGAGGGCCTTCGCCTTGTGCTGTTTGAGACGCTCTCTGATGACTTCGGCCTCACCAATGTAGGCCTGCTGTTCGCCTGTATCGGGATTTACGCCGAGGAGAAAATAGATGCCCGAGCTTTCTAGCTCTTCGCGTGCCAGGAGCGCGTCCAACTCGGTGCGCGGAGCCGCGAGGGCCTTCCCGGTCCAGTTCGAAACCTCACCTACACGAAGCCGCTTGGCATCACCGTGGGGGAGAAAGAGCTTAATGGTTGCAGATGCCATGGTAGGAATATATATGCATGGACTCGCGCGAGGGAGCTAACGTTTGTGCTCGATGGAAGGGTGCGGCGTCATTGGATGTGATCGCTCTTGGCGATGTTGTGCCGCGCACAGAGCAACTGAACATTTGCCGCAGTAAGTGAAGTACCGCCCTTCGCGAAAGGAAGGATGTGGTCAAAATGCAGCTCGTCAGTCGCGCCGCACATTGAGCACTTCCCTGCGTCCCGCTTCCACACTTCGAGCTTTACCGGCGTTGGAATGATTCGGCGACGCTGAGCGTCCGGGTGCACCGGTTGCTCGAAGTCCTCTTCGCCCTCCACCGCGACTAGCTTGAACTCGCAAACCGTGCGGTATTGGTCTCGTTCGATCCGAGAGTCAACGAGATGAAAGACGCCGTTGTATGCCCAGATGCCCGGACGGATCTTCTCGTATACACGCACGCGCTCCGGCATGCGTTTGCCCGCCTTCGTACCTTGCGCGGCTGCGTGAAACTTTCCGTTTTGAGTCGGACGGCCAGTCGGGTACTCGAGTGGCTGGTCAACTACCTTCGGGTTGGAACAGGACGCCGTCTTCGGCATGTCGTGCCCCTCATACACTAGCGTCGTCCCGTCGCCCGATAGTCGGTCGCGATATGGGGCGTTTGGCCTAACGGACATGAGGATGACGGAGTGGTTGCCGCCGAGGCCGAAGTTCATACCTTGCTGAAGGCTCGCGCCCTCTCGCTGGCACATCTCGATGTATGAAATGACGTTGTCGCTCATATGTGCTTCATAGCGCCTGGACAGTATGACTTTCGCCAAGTCGAGCGCTACCCCGGGTCTCGGTTACAGCAGGCGTGCTGATGACCATCTGCAACTGAGTACGTATATCTGTGACCGAGTATGACCGCTGGGCAAGGACCTGCAACAGCGGCAGGTTGATTGCCTGACATACATTGACCACAAAGGCGTCGCGAGCTTGTGCGTGCTCAGAAGCGTGCGATTTGTCGTTGAGCTCGACGGCGCACAATACAGATAGATCACTGGCACGGCATAAAACGAAGTCGAAGTGTTTGGACGCAACGCGATTGAGAGCGCCTTGGCGCGCTGATGCACTGAGGCCCGGCTTTACTGCAGCGATATCCGCGACGCGAACCTTGCCGAAGACCCGGTGTTCCGGACCCGCGGCTTGAACCATCACTCCGAGAAACGAACGCTCCGCTGCAGAGAACAGCGCATTCGCGCGCCGATATGGGAACCCGACAGATGAGCCGCTACTACGAGCCTTGCCAGCGACGACAGTGGCCAACGCCACAACCACCAAAATGGCAATTATTAGAAACCACAACGTGCGATAACTCCCCTGACACATAACGAGGTCGTAGAAAAAGACCGTTGACGAATATTTTGGCATTTTCTGGGGCGCTTCGATCCCTCCCAGCATGCCGAACGTCGATTGTAGAGCCTCCTGTTAGATCGGCTTTTCTCCGCTTCAGTTTCCCCGGCCTGTGACAGCACCGGGGAGAAGGAAATTGGAATCGTCGCGGCTAATTCTGGTCAGCAGCCGGTCGGGTCCTGTTGGCAGCGTGCGATATTCTCGCGCAGTGCGTCATCGGCAGCTTGTGCAGCGTCTGCGGCTTGTTGCCGCGAAGCTTCTTCGGCGGCTTGCTGCGCGCTGGCCGCCGCCTGCTGTTCCTGCATGGCCGCGTCCGCGTCTTGGCGCATCTGTTCGTCTTGTGCGGCTCCCGCCGCGTAGGCATCCGTGCTCGGCGCGTAAGGCTGGACGTTTACGGAACCGTACGCGGGGACGCTGGCTTGGTACGGGTCGATGGTCTGCGCGACGGTGGAACCGCTGGCGAACGCCGCCAGCAGCGAAAAGGCTAGGATGGTGCGCTTCATGGTCGATTCTCCTCTTAGTTCAGTTTCAGGCTTCACAGGACGCACCAGGATCGACGATCCCGGAGCGCCTAGGCTTTAGGGGGTTGGGTCAGGCGTCCACGGGCTCCGAAGTTTGGCTAAATGTCGCGTTGTCGGGCTTTACGCTGCCCGCCAGCCTTCCGGATAGTGATGCAAGTTTGCTGCCGAGTCACATAAAAATCTAGGGGCTGTCCTAGGAAACGGCTAGTTTGAAAGCTTGATCCAAGTCTGCAGCGTCTGCAACAGTTGCCCCGGAGAGCCATAGTTGAAGCGCCATTCGCACTCTTTCAGGAACAAGTGAAAGTGCTCG
>JBDTBW010000061.1:0-6429 GCA_039923855.1 Rhodanobacteraceae bacterium
CTTTGAACAGATTCGAATCATTGGTCGCATAGCCGGGATCGTTGACCAGCACGATCACGGTTTTGCCTTTCACGTTTTGATTGGCGTAATCGTTCCACTGGTATTCCGGCGCGTCGATGCCGTAGCCGAGGAACACGATGTCGGAGTTTTTCAGCGCGACGCGCGGTTTGTCCTGCGGGTCGTACGCGACCATGTCGGCGCCGTACACGAACGATTGCGTACCGCCGCCTTCGGCGATGTCGAGTTTCAGCCCGTCCTTGTTTTGCAGCGTGGTCGAAACCGTCGGCACCCGCTGGAACCACGAATCATGGTTGCCGGGTTGCAGGCCGAGTTTCTTGAATTGATCGACGATGTAATTCGTCGCGCGTTGCGCGCCGACGGTGCCCGGCTTGCGGCCTTGCATGAAATCCGAGGAGATCGCCTTGTCGTAAGCGCGGAAGCCCGCGGCGGTGATCGCCGGCGTGAACGTTTTTTGATTGGCGACCAGCGCATCGGCGGCTTGCGCGGTGGCGAGCGAGCAGGTTGCGATCAGTGCGGCGAGTGCGATACAACGCATGGCGGTCTCCTTGCAATGCATGGAAGCGATCAGTGTAAGCCCTGAACGCCGGCGTGGCATGTTGCGTTGCAACCGCCCCCTCTCCCGCCTCGCCTCATGCGCTTGCAATCGCAGTAACTTCGCGAAATGTGTCACGAGTGCAAGAGGCGAGGCGACCGCTCCCACAAAGGGAGAGGTAAGTAGGCTTCGTCATTTAGCTGACGCGCCGAGCTTTTCCCTTCTCCCCTCGTGGGAGAAGGTGGCGGGAGCGCCGAAAGAGGGGGTGCACGCTGCATTTTGGTCGGACGCGAGTTAGGCTAACAACGAGAAACACTGAGGGAATGTCATGCGCAGCCTATTGCTATTCATCGGATTGATCCTCGCCGCCAGCGTTGCGCTCGCCGCAGACGTCCCGCCGCCATCGAACGTTCATCCCGAATTGCGCACGATCGCGCAGGCCGTCTCGCCGGACGAGTTGCACGCGACGATCGCGAAACTGGTGTCGTTCGGCACGCGCAGCACCTTGTCGGATACCAAGTCGGATACCCGCGGCATCGGCGCGGCGCAGCGCTGGGTCAAATCGCGCTTCGAAGCAATCAGCAAGGACTGCGGCGGCTGTCTGCAAATCGTCACGCCGTCGAAGACATTTACCGGCGAGCGCATGCCCAAAGGCGGCGTCGAGGTGATGGACATCGTCGCGATCCAGCGCGGCAGCGGTGATCCCAACCGCGTGATCGTGATCACTGGACATCTGGATTCGCGACGGACCGATGTGATGGACGCGACCGGCGACGCGCCCGGCGCCGACGACGATGCTTCCGGCGTGGCCGCGCTGATCGAAGCCGCGCGCGTGCTGTCGAAATACAAGTTCCAAGCGACCCTGGTGTACTCGGCCGACTCCGGCGAGGAGCAGGGCCTGTACGGTGGCAAGGTCATCGCGCAGTACGCGGTCGATCAGGGCTGGAACGTGGAAGCCGATCTCAACAACGATATCGTCGGCACGTCCTGCGGCGGCGACGGCGTATGCGACACGCACACAGTGCGCGTGTTCTCGGAAGGCACCAAGACCAACGAAACATTGAGCCAGGCGAAATACCGCCGTTATCACGGTGGCGAGGTCGATTCGCCATCGCGCAATGTTGCGCGCTACATGACGGCGCTGGCCGATCAATACCTTGACGATTTCCACGGGCGGATGGTCTATCGCACCGATCGTTACGGCCGCGGCGGCGATCAGGTGTCGTTCCTCGAACAAGGCTTTCCCGCGGTGCGCGTCACGGAGGGTCATGAAAACTACGCGCATCAGCATCAGGACGTGCGCGTGGAAAACGGCGTGCATTATGGCGACACCATCGATCACGACGATTTCAACTATCTCGCCCAGGTCACGCGCTTGAACGCGATCACGATGGCCGCGATGGCCGCGGCGCCTGTGCCGCCGGCGGACGCGGACATCAAGGGCGCGGTCAGCTACGACACCAGCATGTCGTGGAAACCCTCACCCGGCGCGGCCGATTACAAGGTGTGGTGGCGCGAAACCACCGCGCCGCAATGGCAACATTCGCGCGATGCCGGCAACGCGACATCGACCGCATTGAAGGGGATCAACATCGACGATTTTTTCTTCGGCGTGTCCGCGGTCGGCAAGGATGGCTGGGAAAGTCCCGTGGAGTTTCCGGGAGACGCCGGGAGTTTCGCGCGTTCGCCGCCAGCCAAGCCGTGAAAGGCTACCGACGCCGCATTGGCCGATGAGTGGGAACCGCGCTCCACGGGTTATCCGGCCAAGGGTGTCGCGGATAACGCCCCTTCAATTCCTTCTTCACTTCCGGATAGGTGCGCTCCCAGAAACCGCGCAAATCCTGGGTGACCTGGATCGGTCTCCCGGCGGGCGATAAAAGATGCAAGGTCACCGGCACACGGCCGGCGGCGACGCGCGGTGTGTCGGCCACGCCGAACATTTCCTGCAACTTCACCGCCAGCACCGGAGACGGCCGCGGTTTGTCCGCATGATCGGCATCGTCTTGAGCGACAACGCCGTAGTCGAGTCTGCGCATCATGCCCGAAGGCACGGTCAACGCGCCCGGCGCGTATTCGTCGAGCAGTTTGCGCTGACGAAAATCGAGCAGCGCCGCGAACGCCTCCGACAATTCCGCCGACGTCAACGCATCCAGCTTGCGCTTGCCGCACAGCGCCGGACCCAACCATTGTTCGAGTGATGCCAGCAGCATTGCATCGGAAACATCCGGCAACCCGGAGTCCGGCATCACCATGCGCAACCAGGCCACGCGCCCGCGCATTCGCCGTGTGGTCTCGCCCCATGACAACGCTTCGATTCCGCGCGCGCGGATCATCGCGAGCATCGCCGGCAGCGCGTCGTCCGCCGTTACCGGCACGGCTCGTCGCGACAACACGATCGCATCGAAACGCCTCTCCTCGAGGGCTTCCACGGCATCGTTGGCCTCGTTGATGCGAACGACGCGTTCGTGCCGCAGACGTTGCGGATAATCGCGTTCCAGCAATGCGGGGTCGAAGGGAGCGGCGGTCAGGATCAAACTATTGCGGGTATCGAAGCGAACCTCCATCGCGATCAGCCACGGCTCGCCGTACAACGCGGACTGCTCGTGCAATCTTGCGCCGCGGCCATTGGCGAGGACGTAGCGACGCGGGTCGCGCTCATCCTGTTTCGCCACGCGATCGGGAAACGCGTGCAATAACAGATTGCCGGTGGCGAGCGCATCCGGCACGCCGCTGGCGGCGCTGCGCACGTCCAGTCGCTTGCGCCAGCCACGCGATGCCTGTTCGATCGCCGCCAACGCGCCGGCGTCGGCGCCATGTTCGCGCGCGATGCGCGCGCCACCGTCACGCCAGGCATGCAACGCCCCGAGCTGCATGCGCAGATCGTCATTGAACGCGCCGCGTAACGGCGAACGCGTTTCCAGCAATGCCAGGAGATCGGCAGTCAATGCATGCAAGGAATCCGGCGCGCGCCGCGCGGCCGCGGCCAGACGCGGTGCCGCGCCGAGTTGCAACATCTTGCGACCGAGCGTGGTAATGCGCTGCGCGTCGTCCAGCGCGCCGAGCCGTTGCAGCAGTTCGCGCGCCTGCGCCAGCGCGCCGGCGGGCGGCGGATCAAGCCAGTGCAGAGCGCCTTCGGCGCTGCCCCACGCCGCCAGTTCCAGCGCGAGACTCGACAACTCCGCTTGCGCTATTTCCGGCGTGCGCGCGGGTTCCAGGCGTTGGCTCTGCGGCCACAGACGATACGCCACGCCCGGCGCCACACGCCCCGCGCGGCCGGCGCGCTGATCTGCCGAGGCCTGCGAAATACTCACCGTCCGCAATCGCGTGAAACCGGAGTTCGGATCGAAGCGCGGTTCGCGTGCGAGTCCGGTATCGATCACCGCACGGATGCCGGGCAGCGTCACGCTGGATTCGGCGACATTGGTGGCGAGGATCACGCGGCGAGTTCCGGTTTCCGCTGGCGCAAGAGCGGCGTGCTGCTCGGCCAGCGACAGCTCGCCGTGCAGGGGCAGCAAAGCGATGTGCCCTTCTCCCTTTGGGAGAAGGGGGCGCGTAGCGCCGGATGAGGGTCCGGTATCCGAGAGACGCGGCATGGAAACCGAACCCTCACCCCCGTCCCCTCTCCTGGCGGGAGAGGGGAGCAAAACGGCGAGCACGGCTTGCGCCCGCGCAATTTCCCTTCGCCCCGGCAGAAACACCAACACATCGCCGTCGGTCTCGCTCAATGCCTGCATCACCGCGCGGCGCAGTTGCGAGATATCGTCCTCGCCGCGCCGCGCCGTCGGATGCTCGATCCGCACCGTATACGCGCGGCCTTCGCTGCGAATGACCGGCGCGTCGAACCACGGAGCTCTTCCGCCATGGATGGCACCGAGCATCCCATCCAGCGTCGCCGACATCACAATCAAACGCAGATCGGGACGCAGCGAAGTCTGCACGTCCAGCGCGAGCGCCGCGCCGAGATCGCCGGACAGATGCCGCTCGTGAAACTCGTCGAACAGGATCGCGCCGACCTCGGGCAGCTCCGGATCGTCCTGCAACATTCGCGGGAGGATTCCCTCCGTGACCACTTCGATGCGCGTGGCCGCCGACACCCGCGACTCGAAGCGGATGCGATAGCCGATCGTTTGCCCGACCGGCTCACCCCGCTGTGTCGCCATGAACTCCGCCGCCGCGCGCGCGGCCAGCCGCCGCGGTTCCAGCATCAGGATTTTCTTTCCCTCGAGCCACGCTTCGTCGAGCAAGGCGACCGGTACCTGGGTGGTCTTGCCCGCGCCGGGCGGGGCTTCCAGCACCAATCGCGAGTGCTCGCGCAACGAGGCGCGGATTGCCGGCAGCAGGAGCGTGATCGGGAAATCTGCTTTGTCGCGATGCATTCCATCATGGTACAAGTCGACATCTTCCAAATCGTCATTCCGGCGTAAGCCGGAATCCAGCGGCGACTGTGCATGTAGATGCGGGATCGCCACTGGGCTCCGGCCTGCGCCGGGGCGACGGCGTTTTTGTTCTTTATCAGCTCTCTCCGATTTCACCCATGCCCCTCACCGATATCGGCGCCAATCTCACCCACGAATCGTTCCTCCACGATCTCGATGACGTGCTGACGCGCGCGAAAGATCACGGCGTCGAACGCATCGTCGTCACCGGCGCCTCGCGCGACGGCAGCGAGGCCGCGCTGCAACTGGCGCGCGCGCATCCGGGCGTGCTGTACGCCACCGCCGGCGTGCACCCGCACCATGCATCGGATTACGACGCCGACACGGATCAATTGCTGCGCCAACTCGCGTGCGAACGACAGGTCAAAGCCGTCGGCGAAACCGGTCTGGATTACTACCGCAATTATTCGCCGCGTGAAGCGCAACTGGCCGCGTTCGAAAAACAACTGGCGATCGCGGTCGATCTCAACATGCCGCTGTTCCTGCACCAGCGCGATGCGCACGCCGATTTCCTGAGCTTGCTGAAAACCGCGCGCGACAAGGTTCCCGCCGCGGTGGTGCACTGCTTTACCGACACCCGCGAGGCGCTGCACGCCTATCTCGATCTGGATTGCCACATCGGCATCACCGGCTGGATCTGCGACGAGCGCCGCGGCATGCATCTGCGTGAGCTGGTGCGCGACATTCCGTCGGATTGCCTGTTGCTGGAGACCGACGCTCCGTATCTGCTGCCGCGCACGGTCAAGCCCGCGCCGGCGCATCGTCGCAACGAGCCGATGTATCTGGTGAACATTTGTGAGCGGGTTGCGCACGATCGCGGCGAGCCGGTCGAGACCACCGCGGCCAACAGCGCCGCAGCCGCGCGGATATTTTTCGGATTTGACTGAACAAAAAATGTTGCGGCGCAAGATTGTGACGGGAGTCGCAAAGCTGCTACGCTCGCCCTTCACGCAAGTTTTTCAGCGAGTCACAAGGGCACCACGGGCGGGGGAACGAATGTTGATCATTTGCCGCGCTGTATCCGTGGAATGGAATCCAACCGTCGCCGTCGGGTTATGACACCAGCCACTTGGGAAAAAGCAACTCCGCTGAGTTCCGATGCAGCTTTGCTGCCATCGAGCGCCGGGTTGTACGCCTCTCCGGTGACTGACGCCGCAACCGGACGCACGATGCAGTAGCGGTAACGGCTCAGGGGGCCTTTGCATGCCACAACAGGTAAATTCGCGCGCCGCATCATCGCCGCGTGACCGAGCACCACCAACCCATCCGAACCTGCTGCGGACGCTACCCGCGGCAGGCTTGCGCGTGTCTGTCTGACAGCCATCCAATCGAATAATCAAGAGAGCGAGAGCGAGCCATGAACAAGAAAATCTATAGCCTGGTCTGGAACAAGTCCTTGAGCCAAGTGGTGGTTGCGTCGGAACTGGCTACCAGCAAGAG
>JBDTBW010000062.1:0-28774 GCA_039923855.1 Rhodanobacteraceae bacterium
GATCCGCACGCCGCGCGCTCAGGCCAAACTTCGCTCGCATCGCCAGACCCAACTCGATTCGTCGAGCCTGGCTCAGCCTTTTCGCGAGAGCACATCCTTCAGCGCGTGATGCTCCAGCGCCAAGTCCGCGTATATCCGCTTCAATCGCGTCAACTCAGCTTCGACATCCTTCAGATGTCGCAACTGCGACACCTCCATGCCGGCATATTTCGACTTCCACACGTAATACGTCGGCTCGCTGATGCCGTGCTTGCGGCAGGTCTCGCCGACCTTCGCTCCGGCCTCGACCTCTTTCAGAATCCGGACGATCTGTTCCTCGCTGAACTTCGACTTCTTCATGCAGAGCTCCATTGGGCAGGAACTCTACTGCCAACTGGATCGAATTTTCGAGGACACTACATCCCGGCTATCGTTACTATCCCGGCCGCTGGGTGCATGCAGGGCCGGTGTGGCGCTTCCACTTCGGCTATTGGGGGCGAATTCGCTAGTGCGCTGTCCTGCGCGTGAAAGCCGCCATCGCTGGCCGCACTTTTACAGAAGCGAGATGTTGGACAAGGCCGGCTCTTGCCGGCCTTGTTTTGTGCTGGCCGCGGGCACCGGCTAAACTAGCCGGCTGCAACAACTGTCATTGCGTGTCAACAGCCTTTCTCAACCGGGCGGAATGTCGATCTTCCACTTTCGCCGCCTCGCGCCCGACCCGGGCGCATCGGGAGCCATCCTCGATGATCTTCGAAACCATTTCCAATTCCGGCCACGAGCAGGTCGTGTTTTGCCAGAGCAAGGACGCGGGCCTCAAAGCCATCATCGCGATCCACAACACCGTGCTCGGTCCCGCGCTCGGCGGCTTGCGGATGTGGCCGTACAAGAACGAGGCGGAAGCCTTGAATGACGTGCTGCGCCTGTCGCGCGGCATGACCTTCAAGAACGCGGTCGCCGGCTTGAACCTGGGCGGCGGCAAAGCCGTGATCATCGGCGATCCAGCCAGGGACAAGTCCGAAGCGCTTTTCCGCGCGTTCGGCCGTTTCGTCAATTCCTTGAACGGTCGCTACATCACGGCGGAAGACGTCGGCATCGACGTCAACGACATGGAATGGGTCTACCGCGAAACCGAATTCGTCACCGGCGTGCATCAGGTGCACGGCGGCTCCGGCGACCCTTCCCCATTCACCGCTTACGGCACGCTGCAAGGCCTGATGGCCGCGCTCAATCACAAGTTCGGCAACGAGGACGTGGGCAAGTACAGCTATGCCGTGCAAGGCGCGGGACATGTCGGCAGCGAGTTCATCAAGCTGTTGCGCGAACAGGGCGCCAAAGTCTATGTCACCGACATCAATCCGGATTCGGTCAAGCGTTGCGTCGAGGAACTCGGTTGCGAGGCGGTCGGTCCGGAAGAAATCTACGACACCGACGCCGATGTGTATTCGCCTTGCGCGCTAGGGGGAACCGTTAACGAGCAGACGCTGCCGCGCTTGAGGTGCAAGATCATCTGCGGCGCAGCCAACAACCAGCTCGCCACCGACGAGATCGGCGACGAAGTGACCAAACGCGGAATCCTGTACGCGCCCGATTACGCGGTCAACGCCGGCGGCGTGATGAACGTCTCGCTGGAAATCGACGGATACAACCGCGAGCGCGCGATGCGCATGATGCGCACCATCTATTACAACGTCGGGCGCATCTTCCAGATCGCCGAGCGCGACGGCATTTCCACCTACAAGGCCGCCGACCGCATGGCCGAGGAACGCATCAACGCGATTGGCAAGATCAAGCTGCCGACCATGGGCAACGACGGTCCGCGATTCCTCGGACGGATGCGCGGGCAGTAGTCGATGCAAGCCTTCCCGCTGGGCGAAGACATCGACCTGCTGCGCGAAACCGTGCAGGCCTTCGCCGCCAGGGAAATCGCGCCGCACGCGGCACAGATCGACCACGATAACGCGTTTCCGCAGGCGTTGTGGTGCAAACTCGGCGAACTTGGCCTGCTCGGCATCACCGTACCGGAACAATACGGCGGCGCGGGGCTTGGGTATCTGGCGCACGTCGTCGCGATGGAAGAAATTTCGCGCGCATCCGGCTCGGTTGGACTTTCATATGGTGCGCACTCCAATCTGTGCGTGCAGAACCTCTACTCCAACGGCAACGACGCGCAGCGCACGAAATACTTGCCGAAGCTGTGCAGCGGCGAATGGAAGGGCGCGCTGGCGATGAGCGAGCCGGGCGCGGGTTCCGACGTGGTCGGCTCGATGACATGCCGCGCTGAAAAACGTGGCGGCGTGTTCATCGCCAATGGCAGCAAGATGTGGATCACCAACGGCCCGGAAGCCGACGTGCTGATCGTGTACCTGCGCACCGCCGGCCGCGACGCCGGCAGCAAGTGCATGACCGCCTTCATCGTCGAAAAAGGCATGAAAGGGTTTCGCACCGCGCAGAAACTGGACAAGCTCGGCATGCGCGGCTCCAACACCTGCGAACTGGTGTTCGAGGATTGCGAGATTCCCGCGGAAAATATATTGGGCGAAACAGACCGCGGCGTGCGCGTGCTGATGACGGGGCTGAACACCGAGCGGTTGGTGCTGACCGGCGGCCCGTTGGGACTTATGCAAGCCGCGCTGGATGCCGCCCTGCCCTATGTGCGCGCGCGCAAGCAATTCGATGCGCCGATCGGCACCTTCGAGATCATGCAGGCCAAACTCGCCGACATGTATGCCGCGTTGCAATCCTCGCGCGCGTTCGCGTATCTGGTGGCGCAGAATTACGACCGCGGCGGCAAGAGCCGCATCGATCCGGCCGCATGCCTGATGCACGCCTCGCGCAGCGCAGTCCATGTTGCACTGGAAGCGCTGCAATGCTTGGGCGGCAACGGTTACATCAACGAATATCCGACCGGGCGCATCCTGCGCGATGCCAAGTTGTACGAGATCGGCGCAGGCACCAATGAGATCCGGCAAATGCTGATCGGGCGGGAGTTGTTCGAAGATCGGGCATGAGAGCCGCAAATCGGGGAAAACAAAATAATTCCGTCGCCCCGGCGCAAACCGGGGCCCAGTGGCGAAGCATTCTATCCATGCGTTATCGCCACTGGATTCCGGCCTGCGCCGGAATGACGACATTGATGTGTTCCGCAACTCTTTCAGCGGTCTCTTCTCAGTATTTGCCGCACCGCAACATCCGGCGCATAATCGGGTGATTCCCGCTCGCTGGAGTTCAGCAATGTCCGATTCCATCGTTATCGTGGGCGCCAAGCGCACCGCGATCGGTTCGTTCCTTGGACAATTCACCGGCGTCCCGGCCCCAACCTTGGGCGCCGCCGCGATCCGCGCCGCGCTGCAACAATCCGGTCTCTCGCCGAAAGATGTATCCGAAGTATTGATGGGTTGCGTGCTACCTGCCAATCTCGGCCAGGCGCCGGCACGACAGGCGGCGCTGGGAGCAGGGTTGCCGGTTTCCGTCGGCTGCACCACCCTCAACAAGGTTTGCGGTTCCGGCATGAAGGCGATCATGCTCGGCCACGACCTGATCCGCGCCGACTCGGCGACGATTGTCGTCGCCGGTGGCATGGAGTCGATGACCAACGCGCCGCACATGGTCGCCGCGCGCACCGGCATCCGCTACGGCGACGGCGCGCTGGTCGATCACATGGCCTGGGACGGTCTGACCAATCCCTACGACGGCAAGGCGATGGGCGTGTTCGCCGAAAGCTGCGCCGACAAATATGCCTTCAGCCGCGAGGAGCAGGATGCGTTCTCGACCGCATCGGTCGAGCGCGCGCTGGCTGCGGAAAAATCCGGGGCTTTGAAGGATGAAATCGCGCCGGTGACCGTCAAGGGCCACAAGGGCGAGTCGATCGTCGACACCGACGAGGAACCCGCACGCTGCGACCTGTCGAAGATACCGACGTTGAAACCAGCGTTCCGCAAGGAAGGTGGCAGCGTGACCGCAGCCAGTTCGTCCAAGATTTCCGATGGCGCCGCGGCAACCGTGTTGATGGGCGCGGATGAGGCGCAGCGGCGTGATCTGAAACCGCTGGCGCGCATCGTCGCCCACGCAACCCATTCGCGGGAGCCAGAATGGTTCACCACCGCGCCGGTCGGCGCGGTCGAAAAATTGCTGGACAAGACCGGCTGGAAGCTCGCCGACGTGGATTTGTTCGAGATCAACGAAGCCTTCGCGGTGGTGGCGATGGCGGTGATGCGCGATCTTTCGATCCCGCACGACAAGCTCAACGTCAATGGCGGCGCCTGCGCGATGGGCCACCCGATCGGCGCCACCGGAGCGCGAATCGTGGTGAGTCTGTTGAACGCCATGATCGCGCGTGACGCGAAGCGTGGTATCGCCGCACTGTGCATCGGCGGTGGCGAAGCGACCGCGATCGCAATCGAGCGGGGTTGAACCGGCGATGACAAAAAGCGTTATGCCGATCTGAACGAGGCATCGCAGATTCTTGTATAGGCTTGGCAATGCGCGTGCAAACGCGCTGTAATGGACTAGCTTCATCCCTCGATATTCCACGGCATTGGAGAATCCCATGAAATTGACACGCATCGTTTTCGCGTCGGCTCTGGTTGTCGCACTCGGCGCTTGCAGCAGCAATAATGATCAAGGGAGCGATCAGACTCCGGCGGCATCCGCCACCGCGCCGATGCCAGCGTCCACCGCGATGTCGCCGCCTGCAGCATCCACTGCGATGACGCCGCCCTCGTCCTCGACGTCCGCCATGCCACCTTCCGCCTCGACGGCTCCGATGTCTTCCTCCAGCGGTGGCTGATCGCGCGAGGCATACATTCATCAGATGTGAAGAGAATGTGCGGGGCGTTATCGCCATCTGAACGCACGCTGCCCATTTATGGCGAAATGCTGGCGTAATTGTGGCGGACGCGGTTTAATACCCTCCGCCACCTCGTGGCATCCACGGCATCCCTAGGAGAGACACCCATGAAGTTTACCCGTACCGTTCTCGCGTCCGCGCTGATCCTTGCGTTGGCCGCGTGCAGCAACCCGTCCGACAACGCGCAAGACGCGCAGCAGTCCGCCGCCGACGCGCAGCAGGCCGCTTCGCAGGCGCAGCAAGCCGCCGGTAATGCGCAGACCCCGGCCGCCGGCATGGCCGCGCAGCAGGCTTCTGACTCGGCCAACCAAGCCGCTGCCGCCGCCGGTCAGGCGACCCAGGCCGCCGGCACTGCGACGCAGGGCAGCGGCCAGATGGCCGATCAGTCCGCCGACGCCGCCAAGCAGGCTGCGGATAACGCCGCTGCCTCGGCCGCTCAGGCCAAGGACAACGCCGATGCCGCGAAAGATGCGGCCAAGAGCACCAGCGGCGGTTGATCCAATCTAGTTGCGAAGTTCTCCAACGCCCCGGTTCACCGGGGCGTTTTTTTTGACAAGCAGCCGTCCATGGCATCGTATTCCGATCGCCGTCCATGGCTCACCCGAATTCTGCGCGCGATCGGCGCTCAACGCAGATCGCAAACGCGCAGAATTCGACCTCGCGCGGCCGGTTTCTTTTTGCGTGGCTGGAATATTCGATACGGACTGTGTTTTCATGGACGCAAGCCAACGCGGATAACGCCATGCCCATCCTCGAATCCCGCCTCGATCCGAAATCCGAGGATTTCCGCGCCAATGCCGCACGCTTGCGCGAGCAGGTCGAGGACCTGCAATCACACTTGCGCAGCGTCGCGCTCGGTGGCGGCGACAAGGCGCGCGACAAGCACACCGCACGCGGCAAACTACTGCCGCGCGAGCGCATCCGCGCCCTGCTCGATCCCGGTTCGCCTTTTCTCGAATGCTCGCCCATGGCCGGGTTCGGCATGTACGACGGCGCCGCGCCGGCAGCCGGATTGATCACCGGTGTCGGGCGTATGCACGGACAGGAAATTCTTGTCATCGCGAACGACGCCACCGTCAAAGGTGGCACCTATTTCCCGATCACCGTGAAGAAACATCTGCGCGCGCAGGAGATCGCACTGGAAAACCGCCTGCCATGCGTGTATCTGGTCGACTCCGGCGGCGCGTTTCTGCCTCTGCAGGACGAGGTGTTTCCCGACAAGGAGCACTTCGGCCGCATCTTCTACAATCAGGCGCGGATGAGCGCGGCGGGCATTGCGCAGATCGCAGTGGTGATGGGCTCGTGCACGGCGGGCGGCGCTTACGTGCCGGCGATGAGCGACGAAACCATCATCGTCAAGGAGCAGGGAACGATTTTTCTCGGTGGGCCACCGCTGGTGAAAGCGGCGACCGGCGAAGTGGTCGATGCGGAAACGCTCGGCGGCGCTGACGTGCACACTTCGATTTCCGGTGTGGCCGATCACTTCGCCGAGAATGACGCGCACGCCTTGAGTATCGCGCGCGACATCGTCGCGAGTTTGAATCGCAGAAAACCGATGCCGCTGGATCTGCGGGAACCGCGCGAGCCGAAATACACGGCAGACGAACTGTATGGCGTGATCCCGCAGGACACCCGCCAACCTTACGACGTGCGCGAGGTGATCGCGCGCCTCGTCGATGCTTCCGAGTTCCACGAATTCAAGGCGCGTTATGGCAAAACGCTGGTCTGCGGCTTCGCGCACCTGCACGGTTATCCGATCGGCATTGTCGCCAACAACGGGATCCTGTTTTCCGAAAGCGCGCTCAAGGGCACGCACTTCATCGAACTGTGCAATCAGCGCGGCGTGCCGCTGGTATTCCTGCAGAACATCACCGGTTTCATGGTCGGCAAGAAATACGAGCAGGCGGGCATCGCCAAGGATGGCGCCAAGATGGTGACGGCGGTGGCGTGCGCGTCGGTACCGAAGTTCACGGTGATCATCGGCGGCAGTTTCGGCGCCGGCAATTACGCGATGTGCGGCCGTGCCTACGGCGCGCGATTTCTTTGGGCTTGGCCGAACGCGCGCATTTCCGTGATGGGAGGCGAACAGGCCGCGTCGGTGTTGGCGACCGTCAAGCGCGATGGCTACGAAGCCGCCGGCAAGCCATGGTCGAAAGAAGACGAGGAAGCCTTCAAGGCGCCGCTGCGCGAGCAATACGAGCGCCAAGGACATCCCTACTATGCCACCGCGCGTTTGTGGGACGATGGCGTGATCGATCCCGCCAATACCCGCCGATTGCTTGGTTTGGCGATTTCCGCGTCGCTCAACGCGCCGATCGAGGCGACGAAATTCGGCGTGTTCCGGATGTGACGAAATCGGAAATCGGAAATCGGAAATCGGAAATCGGAAATCGGAAATCGGAAATCGGAAATCGGAAATCGGAAAAGCATAACACTCGCCGTCATTCCGGGGCTGTTTCGGACAACGTCCGGGACAGAACCCGGAATCCAGTTTGATCTTGATTCGTTTCAAAACCAAATGGATTCCGGATCGCCGCTGCGCGGCGTCCGGAATGACGTCAGAGCAATTCGTCTGCCTCATCAAAAGAACTCGTACTCGAGTTGGAAGCGGAACGTGGTATCCGGCGTGTTGCGGGTCATGCCGGCCAGCAACGCGGCGTTGTAGCGCAAACTCTTGCCGTTTCCGATACGGGCGACGCCGAAAAATGCCGGGCCGGCCTTGAACTCATCGGAATGCAGATGCGCGAGATCACCCAGCGTCGCGAACGCCTGCACGCCGGGCTGGAAGCGCGGATGCAAGTTGTATTTCCACTGCGCGACATAGGCGAGTCCATTGCGGGCGACGCCCTCGCCGTCCTCGCCTTCCCTAGGCGAGGCGCTCAGGCGACGCTCGTACAGCACGTTCAAGTTGTACTGGGAACGCCCTGTTTCCTTTTGAAACATCGGACCGATCACGAGGGTGTTCCTGTTTTCCAGCCGGTTGTGATCGAACTCCGCGAAGATGCCCGCATCCATCCAGTGTGCGCCATGCTCCGTCAACTGGATGATGTTTTCGAATTCGAGTTCCTCGACGTGCGCGACATTGCCAGGCGTTTGCGAATACTCCGCTTCCACTTCCACGCCCCAGCGTGGCGCGATGCCGTAACCGACCGCCAATTTGGCCGCGCGCTCGCCGGTGTCGCGGTTCCCCCAATCCTGCACGCCGCCTTTCAATTCCAGTTCCCATTCGCGGTAATCGACGATCGGTGTGTAGATGTTTTCCGCGGGGCCCGCACACGCGGTCGCGGGCAACGCGGCGATGCCGCCGAAAGCGCCAAGCAATCCGGCCGCGGGCAGCAACCGGCGCAACAAACGGTACGAGGTTTTTTTCACGAGCGATCCTTTTGTTCAAAATCGGGACAAACCGATCCCCTGCCCGCCGGCAAGCCGGCAAAAATCGTGGCAATGCTAAACTCAGGTCGTGGCGGTCGATTCGCCGCGCGCCGCATCGACACCCGCGCGCTGCGGCGGCGAGCGCGCGGTCAATTTCATGCCGATCACCAGCAGTGCCGCGGTCGTCAGCCAGAACACGGTCTGGATACCGGCCGGATGCGCGTCATAGCCGATCAGGATATGCAGCGCCTGCCCGACCACCGAGCCGTTGTCGAGCAGCGCGGAGGTGTTCCACAGCTGCGTGCCCAACGCCGGCAACAGATTGGCCTGCACCAGAAAACGCGCTGCGGTCGAGGCGAGCCCCGCCGCCAGCAATACCAGCATCCAGTTGGTCGTGGTGAAGAAGTAGCGCAAGGGAATGCGCAACAGGCCGAAGTACAGCGCAACCCCGACCGCCACGCCGGCGACTATGCCCAGCGGAATGCCGGTCAAGAGGCCACCGACACCCGCGCCTCCGGCGACCATGCCGTACAGGAACAGCACGATCTCGGAACCCTCGCGCAGTACCGCCAACGCCACCACCGCGAACAACATGGTCAGCGAACTGGAACCCGCTTTCACCGCGCCGCCAATCGATTGCATGTGCTGCACCAGTTCGCGTGCGTGGCTCGACATCCAGATCACGTGCCAGCCGATCATCGCGACCGCCGCGAACAGCACGCAGGCGTTGAACAATTCCTGGCCGGAACCGTTGACCGCTTCGGCGATCGCGCCGGCGCCCAATGCAACGATAATCGCGCCGAGCACGCCCAAGCCGATTCCGCCGCTGATGTAGAGGCCGCGGCGCAATACGCCGCGGGTGGCCGCGGCCACGATCGAGACGATCAGCGCGGCTTCCAATACTTCGCGGAACACCAGCAGGGCGACGCCTAACATTTGCTTCTACTCCGCTGCGATCACTGCACGATCAGCACGCCGTTGCCGGTGTCCTGATGGAAGTCGTCGAAGAACTTGTAGCTGCCTTTGTCGAGCGGGCCGACGAACACCGTGATGGTGCTGCCCGGCAGCACGATTTTTTCGCGGTTGAAGTCGTTGCTTTCGAACTCCGATGGCGTCGTATCCTGATTGCTCACCGACACCTTGAACTTGGTGTTGGCCGGCGCCGTCAATTGAACGGGCGCGAACCTGTGATCCTTGATCGCCAGTTTGTATTCGGGCATGCCGGCCGCCTGCGCCGCCGTCGCGGCGAACAGGCCAAAAGCCAGGTAGATGACAGGAAACAAGCGGGCCATGTTGCGACTCTCCCAGTTGGTATTTTCAGCGAGCGAGCGGCTCTCCGTAGCGTCCCTCTTCAGGAAACACCAGCTTGAAGGAAAGGGCTCCTGCCTGACGATGCAAACAATAATGGTTCTCATTTAGATTCGCAAGAGGGCAAGTGAATCGCATCGAACCGCTATCATTCGTGCTCGCCCTTCGGGAATCTCGCGTGGACCACCCTATCCAGCTGGAGCGCCGCGATGCGCTGGTCAAAATCGTCCTCAATCGCCCCCGGGTGCACAACGCCTTCGACGACGCGTTGATCGCCGCGCTGCACGCGGCGCTGGAGGAGATGGCCGGCGACGAGTCCGTGCGCGTACTGGTGCTAACCGGCGCGGGCAAGAGTTTTTCCGCCGGCGCCGATCTCAACTGGATGCGTGGCATGGCGCAAGCGAGCGAAAAAGCAAACCGCGCCGATTCGCTGCGCCTCGCCGCGCTGATGCACACACTGAATTTTTTTCCCAAACCCACCATTGCACGTGTCAATGGCGCAGCTTACGGTGGCGGCGTGGGACTCATCGCGGCGTGCGATATCGCGATCGGCGTCGAGGGCGCCAAGTTTTCCCTGAGCGAGGTCAAGCTCGGCCTGGTGCCGGCGGTGATCTCGCCTTATGTGATCGCCGCGATCGGCGCGCGTCACGCACGCCGGTTGTTCATCAGCGGCGAGGTGTTTGATGCAGTACATGCCACGCGCATCGGTTTGCTGCATGAAACCGTGCCGGCGGCGGAACTGGATGCGGCGGTGGAACGGACCCGGCATTTCCTGATGAAAGGCGGCCCAATAGCGCAGCGTGAAGCCAAACAACTCGTGTTGCCCACCGCGGGCGTCACGCGGGAATCGGCCGAAATCATCGATAGACAAAACGCCGAGCTGATCGCGCGGTTGCGGGTGTCGCCCGAAGGTCAGCAGGGGCTGGCTGCGTTTCTGGAAAAGCGCGCGCCGCAATGGGCGACCCAAAACGAATCCGACGTGCCGACCCGGGAATCCTGAGCATGTTCGACACCATCCTGATCGCCAACCGCGGCGAGATCGCCTGCCGGGTGATCCGCACCTGCCGGCGGCTCGGCATCCGCAGCGTGGCGGTCTATTCCGACGCGGACAAGAACGCGCGGCATGTGCGGATGGCCGACGTCGCGTATCCGATCGGCGGCCCGCGTCCGAGCGAATCGTATTTGCGCGGCGACGCGATTCTCGATGTCGCGAAAAAAGCCGGCGCGCAGGCGATCCATCCCGGTTACGGATTCCTCTCCGAGAACGCGCCGTTCGCGCGCGCGTGCGCCGAGGCCGGGATCGTGTTCATCGGCCCGAGGCCCGAAAGCATCGAAGCAATGGGATCGAAGGCGCAAGCCAAGGCGCTGATGCAAAAACACGGCGTACCGCTGGTGCCCGGTTATCACGGCGAGGATCAATCCGGAAAGGCACTGCTTGCGGAAGCGCGCAAATTGGGCTTCCCGCTGATGATCAAGGCGGCCGGCGGCGGCGGCGGCAAGGGCATGCGCATAGTCCGCGTTGAAAAGGAATTCGCGGAAGCGCTGGCCTCGGCGCAGCGCGAAGCACAAGGCGCCTTCGGCGATGCGCGGATGATCCTCGAACGTTACATCGAACACCCGCGCCATATCGAGTTTCAGGTGTTCGGCGATGTCCTCGGCAACGTGATCCACTTGAACGAGCGCGAATGCTCGGCGCAGAGGCGCTACCAGAAGGTGTTGGAGGAAACGCCCTCGCCTTTTCTGGACGACGCCCGCCGCGCAGTGATGGGTACGGTCGCGATCGCGGCGGCAAAAGCGGTCGATTACCTCGGCGCCGGAACCGTCGAGTTCATCGTCGGACCGAACGGCGATTTCCATTTCATGGAGATGAACACCCGCTTGCAGGTCGAGCATCCGGTTACTGAAGAAACATTGGATGTCGACCTTGTCGAATGGCAACTTCGCATCGCTTCCGGCGAGCCACTGCCGATCTCGCAGGATCAAGTGCGCGCCAATGGTCATGCGATCGAGGTGCGCCTGTACGCGGAAGATCCGGAACAGAATTTCCTGCCCGGCTCCGGCCGCATTGTAAAACTGGAATTGTCGGAGCGCTCGCGCCACGTTCGCGTCGATGCGGGCGTGGATGCCGGCGACAGCGTATCGATTTTCTACGACCCGATGATCGCCAAGCTGATCGTGTGGGATGAGGATCGCCCGCGTGCGCTGGCGCGACTGCGCGAGGCCCTGTCGCACTGCGAAATCATCGGGCCCAAATCCAATCTCGCGTTTCTGGAACGGCTGGCGCGGCATCCCACGATCACGCAAGGCACCATCGACACCGGTTATCTCGACCGGCATCTGGATGAGTTCTTGCCGGACGACGCACCATTGCCGCCGCAACCCTTGTTCGCCGCCGCGGTCGCCGCGCTGCTGCACGACGAGCGCATTGCGTGTGAGGCCACGCGTGAAAGCCGCGACCCGCATTCGCCGTGGGCGATCCCGGATGCCTGGCGCATCGGTCATGCCGGCAAGCGGATCGTGGCGCTAGCGCGCAGCGATCGGCGCCACGAGATCGAATCATTCGGACACGATGGCGAATACGACTTGCGTTGCGGCGGGGAGCATTGCACTGTCGCAGGGGCGCGCCTTGATGACTGCTGGCTGCACGCGCGTTTTGACGGCACGGCGCGGCGTTTGTGCGCCGATGCAGATCGCTCCCGCGTTCGCGTGCAGGACGGCAACGGCGTGCGTATTTATTTCACGCGCGTTCCCGCGTTCGCGTATGAGGCCAGCGACAGCGTCGGCGGCGATCACGTAACCGCGCCGATGCCCGGCCGGATCGTGCTGGTCAAGACGAAAGCCGGCGATGAAGTCGAGAAGGACCAGGAGTTGCTGGTCATGGAAGCGATGAAAATGGAACTGACCCTGCGCGCACCGCGCGGAGGAAAAATCGAATCACTGCACGCCGCGGCCGGCGATTTTGTCGAAGCCGATGCGGTATTGATTGCGTTCTTCCCTGAACGCGAAGATCAAAAAGCGGCCATCCATGGCCACACTTCTCAAAAAATCTGGCTTGATCCAGCGAATTGACCACCGCCGCGCACCCATGAGCACCCTCCCCGCCAGCGTCCGTATCGTCGAGGTCGGCGCGCGCGACGGCCTGCAGAACGAAAAGGCTTTTCTGCCGACCGCGCTCAAGATCGAATTGATCGATCGATTGTCCGAGTGCGGGCTGCAAACGATCGAGGCAACGAGCTTCGTCAGTCCGAAATGGGTGCCGCAACTCGCCGACGCGGTGGAGGTTTTTCACGGCATCGACAGGAAACCCGGCGTCGCCTATCCGGTGCTGGTGCCGAATCTTCAAGGCTACCAGCGCGCGCGCGAAACCGGCGCTGTCGAGATCGCGGTGTTCACCGCCGCCAGCGAGGCGTTCAACCGCAAGAACATCAACGCGACGATCGACGAGTCGATCGAGCGTTTCCTGCCGGTGATGGAATGCGCGCAGACCGACGGCGTCCGCGTGCGCGGTTATGTTTCGACCGTGCTCGGTTGCCCCTATCAGGGTGAGGTACCGCTGTCAGACGTGGTGCGCGTGGCAAAACGTCTGCACGAACTTGGCTGTTACGAAGTTTCATTGGGCGACACGATCGGCACCGGCACCCCGGGAAAAGCGCGTGCGATGCTGCGCGCGGTCGCCGGCGAAGTGCCGATCGATGCGCTGGCCGTACATTTCCACGACACCTATGGACAGGCACTGGCCAACATCCTTGCCTGTCTGGAGGAAGGCGTCGCGGTGGTGGATAGTTCCGTGTCGGGAACCGGCGGCTGTCCGTATGCGAAAGGCGCGACCGGCAACGTCGCCACCGAGGATGTCGCTTACATGTTGGTGGGGATGGATATCGAAACCGGCATCGATCTCGGCCGGCTGATCGACACCGGTCTGTGGCTATCGCGCGAGCTCGGCCGTGGCACCGGCAGCAAGGTGGCGCGGGCCCGAGGTTAATGCGCATCCCTGCG
Source organism: Rhodanobacteraceae bacterium (assembly GCA_039923855.1). GTDB lineage: Bacteria > Pseudomonadota > Gammaproteobacteria > Xanthomonadales > Rhodanobacteraceae > 66-474. The sequence goes on from JBDTBW010000062.1 coordinate 13,502, forward strand.
AAGAAAAAGCAGCCATCCGTGGCCGCACTACTCAATGCAAGCATGCATAATCGTTGCTGTTTCCGATAGCGAATGACGATGCCCGACGATTTCCTGATGCGTCAGATCGAGTCGCGCGACGATATGGCTGTTGCGGCGATCATCCGCGCGGTGATGCCGGAGTTCGGTGCCGGCGGCGAAGGCTTCGCGATCCATGACGCCGAAGTCGATGCGATGCACGCGACGTATTTAACGCCACGCAGCGCCTATTACGTGATCGAAGCCAACGATGTCGTGCTCGGCGGCGGTGGCATCGCGCCGCTGGCGGCCGGCGCAGCCGATACTTGCGAATTGCGCAAGATGTATTTTCTGCCCGAACTGCGTGGCCGCGGCGCGGGCAACGCGTTGATCGTGAAATGTCTCGACGCCGCGCGAGCATTCGGTTTCCATCGCTGCTATCTGGAAACGCTGACCGGCATGGACGCCGCGCAAGCATTATATCGCCAACATGGTTTCACGCCACTGTGCGCGCCGCTGGGCGCCACCGGCCATCATGGCTGCGACAGGTTTTTTATTCGCGAATTGTGACCGGCCATTGCTAGAATCGCGCGTTCGCTCACGGAGAACCCCATGCAGCTCGATCAGGTCAAGGCGATCGTCACCGGCGGCGCGTCCGGTCTCGGTCACGCAGTGGCGCAGAACCTCATCGGCCACGGCGGCAAGGTCGCGCTGTTCGACGTCAACGAGGAGAAAGGCAAGCAGTCTGCGAACGAACTGGGGGGCGCCGCGCGTTTTTTTCGTACCGATGTGACTTCCGAGGACAACGTCGTCGCCAATGTCGCCGCCGCGCGCGAGACGATGGGCGGCCTGAACGTGGTGATGAATTGCGCCGGGATTCTCGGCGCCGGCCGCGTGCTCGGCAAGGAAGGCCCTATGCCGCTGGCGCAATTCCAGGGCACGCTGATGGTGAACCTCGTCGGCAGTTTCAACGTCGCCAAAGCTGGCGCCGCGCTGATGCAAAACAACGAGGCGGGTGAAGATGGCGAGCGCGGCGTGATCGTCAACACCGCGAGTGTCGCCGCCTTCGAGGGCCAGATCGGCCAGGCCGCGTATTCGGCATCGAAAGGTGGCGTGGTCGGCATGACGCTGCCAATGGCGCGCGAACTGGCGCGTTTCGGCATCCGCGTCGCGACCATCGCGCCCGGCATTTTCTGGACGCCGATGGTGGATGGGATGCCGGAAGCTGTGCAGCAATCATTGTCGGCGTCGATCCCGTTTCCACCGCGGCTCGGCAAACCGGAAGAATTCGCGCAGACCGTCGCCTTCATCTTGACCAACCGCTACATCAATGGCGAGACGATCCGGCTGGATGGCGCGGTGCGGTTGCAGAGCAAATGACGACAGGATGTCGTCATCCCGGACAGCACAGAGAGCGAGCCGATGCGTTTCGAGATGCGTTGAAGCGCATCTCGCGCGACGGAGAGCGCCGCAGGCAGGATGCGGGGGCCGGCCGCTTGTCGAGGCAGGAAGCCGAGACTAGCGGTGCGTTGATCCGGGATCCAGATTAAAGATGTCATCGCCCCGACAAGACACGGATGCCCATTGATCCGAGCCAGTCGCCACACGTTTCGCATTTCTTCCCCTACCCCAACCCTCCCCGCTGGGGGAGGGAGACAAGACAATGAAAGCCTCTGACATCAAACGCGGCAACGTGGTCGAGTACGACGGCAAGGTCTGGCAGGTGCGCAACATCGAGCGCAGCGCGCCGACCGCACGCGGCGGCAACGTGACCTTCCGCTTCACGCTGTACCGCGTGCCGGGCGGACAGAAGTTCGATCTTTCGCTGCGCGCCGATGACGACCTGCGCGAGATCGAATTGACCCGGCGCGCGGCCACGTTCTCCTACAAGGACGGCGAGGCGTTCGTGTTCCTCGACGCCGAAACCTACACGCCCTATCCGCTCGATCCGGATCTGGTCGGCGGTGACGCAGGTTTCATCGGCGATGGATTGGAGAATTGCTACGTGCAATTGATCGGCGATGCGCCGGTCGCGCTGCAATTGCCGGCGACCGTTACGCTGATCGTGGCCGACACCGCGCCGGAACTGAAAGGCGCCTCGGCGACCAAGCGCGCAAAACCTGCGCGGCTTGAAACCGGCATCGAGATACAGGTGCCGGAATACATCGGCGTCGGCGAGCGCGTGTGGGTCAACACGGCGACAGGGGAGTTCGCGGGTCGAGCATGATGCGTTTATGGAATGCCTTGAATGGCATTCCATGCATCATGCGAGGGTGAGGCAAGGATGCCGATCGGAAAACGCACCAGGGATGGTTGCTCGCCAAACCTTCCGGCGCTTGTGCGGTTCGCCCGTGGCGGGGTAAGGTGCGACGCCATGCCCGGCGTGGCGCCGGTGCTCAGAGCCCTGGGGGAATGCGATGCTGTTCCAGCGCGTCAAGCCACTCGACCAGATCCTTGCCACGGCGAGCAAGAAAGCCTTGGTGCGTCAGTTGGGCGCATTCCAACTTACGATGCTGGGCATCGGCGCGATCATCGGCACCGGCATTTTTGTGTTGACCGCGGAAGCGGCACAGAAAGCCGGCCCCGGCATGATGATATCGTTCGTAATCGCGGGCACCGTTTGCGCGCTGGCGGCGCTGGCCTATTCCGAGTTGGCCGCGATGGTGCCTGTCGCCGGTTCCGCTTATACCTATACGTATGCGGTGATGGGCGAAGCCATCGCCTGGGTCGTCGGCTGGGCGCTGATCCTTGAATACGCGGTATCGGCCGGCGCGGTCGCGGTGGGCTGGTCCGGTTATTTCAACGGCCTGCTGGATGCCGGCGGCTTCGGCTTGCCGGAGTTCCTGCGCGCGGGCCCCACCGCCGGCGGCGCGTTCAATCTCGTCGCCGCGTTGATTTCGCTGATCGTCACCGCACTGCTTGTCATCGGCACCAAGGAAAGCGCGCGGGTCAACGTCGTGCTCGTATCGATCAAGATCGCCGCGTTGATCGCCTTCATCGCGATCGCAGTACCGGCGGCAAAATCCCCGAATTTCCATCCGTTCCTGCCGACCGGCTGGGGCAACCCACTCGGCGGCAGCGGCATCGGCGTGCTGGGCGCGGCGGCGTCGATCTTCTTTGCCTACGTCGGCTTCGACGCGGTCTCGACCGCTGCCGAGGAAACGCGCAACCCGAACCGCAACGTCCCGATCGGCCTGATCGGATCGCTGCTGGTGTGCACGATTTTCTATCTGCTGGTCGGCTATGGCGCGGTCGGCGCCAGCGACGCGCAGCCGCTGCAAGCCAACGGACACTTTCTCGCGCCCGGCACGCCGGAGATGGGCGCCGCCTGCAAGGGTCTGCAGAATCTGGTGTGCAGCCGCGAGGCGCTGGCGTATGTGCTGAAGTCGATGGGCTTCCCGTCGATCGGCAATCTGGTCGCGCTGGCCGCCAGCATCGCGCTGCCGTCGGTGATCCTGATGATGATCTACGGCCAGACCCGCATCTTCTTCACCATGTCGCGCGACGGTCTGTTGCCGCCGGTGCTCTCGAAAATCCATCCGCGTTTCCATACTCCGTATGTCATCACTATCATCACCGGTATTGCCGTCGCCCTGTTCTCTGCGCTGTTCCCGGTGGGGCTGCTGGCGGATGTGTCGAACTCGGGCACGCTGTTCGCGTTCGCGATGGTCTCGATCGGCGTGCTGGTGCTGCGCAAAACCGACCCGGGCCGTCACCGTCCGTTCCGGATTTCGGGCCCGCTGGTATGGCCGGTATGCATCGGCGCGGTGATCGGCTGCGCGATCCTTTTCTTGAGCCTGTCCAGCTTCACCAAGTGGTTCTTCGTCGGCTGGGCTGTCGTCGGCCTGATCGTTTATTTCCTCTACGGATTCCGCAAGAGCCATTACGCGCACGGCACCGAACCCGACGCGGCGGATGCCCCAACGCTGCCGCCGAAGCCTGACTTCTATGAAGGGCCCGACGCAGGGCCGTAGTCCGGCTCAGACACCGCTCGGCGTTCGAACCGTACGTCAAAGTACGGCTCATATTCGTGCTTGAGAAATGACCACCATAATATCGCGTAAGTATTTGTATTGCTAGCCACTCCGCGCCCTATTCGGTGGATAGATTGAATTGATTGGCCGGCCCGGTTCGCCCGCGCTATGATCCGTCCTCCGCGGGCTTTCCCATTGGCAGTGGACCCCGGATTGTTGCCCGGTGCGGCAGGCGTAGTCAGCTCCTCCGTCTGCCGTATCCGGGTGACGTTATTGCTGCGAACTTCCCTGTTCGCCTCAATGAGTGATTTTTTCGCACCACACACGCTGTCACTCTGTTTAGTTCACGAGGCGGCCATCCATGGCCGCACTTTTCAACAAAAGCACGTTTCCCTGAAAAGCTTCCTCAAGCTTTCACGGCATAGCCCGCGCACCAGCCCTTGGCGTTGACCGCCTTGCCCGGATACAGCGAGCACGGCCCGTACACCTGCCCGGCCTTGCCCTGAAAGAACCGGCAGTCGGCGCAGGCCTGCCCTGCCTTGTGCGGCGCCGACGCGGTGCTGGCATTTTCGGTGTAGTGCAGTGCCTTGGCGGTCGGGTCGGCCTCGGTCAGATGCGGTAGCTCCGCGGCGCGTGCGTGGCGGGGCATCGCAGCCAACATTGCGACGGCGCCCGCCGCGCCCCCGAGCCGCATGAGGAAGCGGCGGCGGGAAGGTTGATTGTCGGTCTTGTCGTCTTGCATGGGAATCTCCGGCCAGTCTGAAAAGTCTGTCACCATCTTACGCTGCCGGATGTTTCCACGCGCATGTCCGTGCATCGCGCTGCATGTTACATTCAGGGCCCTCGTGTCGAAACCCGAAACGCCAACGATCGATCCCGCGCGCCTGCGTGCCTGCGCAGATGAAATCACGCGCGTCGGCACGGAACTGGCGGCGCGCGGCTGGACGCCGGCGACCAGCAGCAATTTTTCGATGCGGCTGGACGACGCGCACGCGGCGGTCACGATTTCCGGGCGCGACAAGGGCGCGCTGACCGCGGACGACGTAATGGTGGTCGATCTCGATGGCCACGCGGTCGACACGCAGGCCCTCCCATCGGCGGAAACCGCGCTGCACACGCAGATTTATCGACGTTTCCCCAATGCTGGCGCGGTGCTGCACACCCATTCGCAAACGCAGACGGTGGTATCGCGATTATTTGCGGACGCCGGCGTAATCCGCTTTGCCGGCTACGAACTGTTAAAGGCAATCACAGGCTACGGTAGCCACGAGGCGCCGCTGGACGTGCCGGTATTTCCCAACTCCCAGGACATGCATGAACTCGCAGCGCGCGTGGATGCCTGGATCGACACCGGCAAACCACTGCACGCCTATCTCATCGACGGCCACGGCATTTACACTTGGGGCCGCGACATGCGCGAGGCCAAACGGCATCTGGAAGCACTGGAATTCATGCTCGCCTGCGAATTGGATTTGAAGAGATTATCCACGCCATGAGCCGCCTGCGTATTTTCGACGAAGCCGATCACGCCACGCCGCTCGTCAACACGAGCGACCACGCCGACATCGCGCGGAACTTAAGCAAGGTCGGCGTGCGTTTCGAGCGATGGAAGGCGTCGCAACCCATCACGCCGGGCGCCGCGCCCGAGGATGTGATCGCAGCCTACCGCGACGACATCGAGCGGCTGCAACGTGAGCACGGCTACAAGGCGGTGGACGTGATTTCGCTGTCCGCCGATCACCCGCAGAAAGACACGCTGCGGCAGAAGTTCTTGAACGAACACTCGCACGCCGAGGACGAGGTGCGCTTTTTCGTCGCCGGCCAGGGCCTGTTCACGCTGCACATCGACGGCAACGTTTACGAGGTGCTGTGCACCCAGGGCGACCTGATCGGCGTGCCGGACGGCACGCGTCACTGGTTCGACATGGGGCCCAATCCGGGCTTCGTCGCGATCCGTCTGTTCACCAATCCGGAAGGCTGGGTCGCGCAGTTCACCGGCGATGAAATCGCCGCGCGGTTTCCGAGATTGGATAATTGAGAATTGAAAAGTGCAGCCACGGATAGCTGCTTTTTGACTTTCGCGTTCATGGATGAGCGCAAAAAATCGAGGGGATCGATATGTCTTACTTGCAGGATTCGCTCGCGCCCGGTGAGGTGATCGTGGCGCGCTTCAAGCTGCACTGGTCGATGTGGTTGCGGCTGTGGGTCGTGATCGCGCTGGGCATTATCGCGATCGTTGCATTCCTGTTCGTGCAGCAGCCTTGGAGCAACTGGGCGGCATTGATCGCGGCGATCATCGCGATCCTGATCGCGGGCTACGAATGGCTGCGGCTGGCCTCGATCGAACAAGGCGTGACCAACCGTCGGGTGGTGCGCAAGATCGGCATCGTCAGCCGCAACACCACCGAATTGCGGCTGGCCTCGATCGAAACCGTGGATTTGAAACAAAGCGGCTGGGGACGGCTGCTCGGCTTCGGCGATGTCGAAATCACCGGCCGCGGCGAAACGGCGATGTTCCTGCAACGCATCGCCGACCCGGTCGCGGTCAAGCGCGAAATCGAGGGCGCTTATTCGACGCATGTGGAAACGGCTCGCCCCGACGCCACGACATGAGCGACACGCCCAAGTCCGAATCGAACGTCCGCGCGGTCGTAACCGATATCGAGGGCACCACCAGTTCGACTGCGTTCGTGAAAGACGTGCTGTTTCCGTTCGCGCGCGAGCGCTTACCCGCCTTCATCGAAACCCATGCCGATCAACCGGACCTGCAGCACTGGTTGCACGAGGCGACGAAAGAAGCCGGTTACATCGAGGCCAGTCGCGGCGAAGTGATCGATCTGCTGCTGCGCTGGATCGATGAGGACCGCAAAGCCACGCCGCTCAAGGCGTTGCAAGGCATGATCTGGAAAGAAGGCTACGAATCCGGCGCCTACCGCGCGCACGTTTATCCGGAAGTCGCGGCGACATTGCGCGAGTGGAAATCGCAACGCTTGAAGTTGTACGTGTATTCGTCCGGCTCCGTTCCGGCGCAGCAGTTGTTCTTCGCACACAGCGAGGCCGGCGATCTCACGCCGTTGTTCGACGGGTATTTCGACACCGAAATCGGCGGCAAGCGCGAGCGCGGTTCGTACCTGCGCATTGCCGAGGCGATCGGCGAATCGCCACAACATATTCTGTTTCTTTCCGATATCGAAGCCGAGCTGGACGCTGCGCGCGGCGCGGGTTTCCAGACCATCAAGGTTTGCCGGCCACCGGAGGTTTGCGCGGACGGCAGCCATGGTTGCGTCGCCGATTTCGACGCGATCAAGGTTTGAACATGCGTACTACGCGCTTCATCATTCTCGGATTTCTGATCGGAGTCGCCGCCACGGTCGGCGTGTATGCCTGGAAAATCACCTGGCATTGCGTCAACGGTGAACAAACCACTCACGCTTCCCCGATTAAAGCGGTTTCGACGCCACCCGCAGCGATCGCGCATACACCCATTGACCGCAAGTCACCACTGACGCCGGAATCGCCGCCGTCGTTGTTGCCCGACAAAGATTGGCCGCAGGATGCGCCCACGCCCGAACAGGTGATCTACGACCAGTCGCGGCTGCTCGATAAGGAAATCGCGCAACTCAAACCGCGCACGCCCGGCAAGGTGAATCTCTATGCGCTGGTGTTCGCCGGCGACGGCGGCGAGAACGTGTTCCGCAATGAGGCGGAATATTTCGAGAAATTGTTTTCGCAGCGTTTCGGCGCGACCGGCCATGTCTTGGTACTGGAAAATAATCCGGCCGCACTGACCACGCGGCCGCTGGCCGACTGGAGCAACTTGGAAGTCGCGCTCGACGCGCTGGCGTCGAAGATGGACATGCAAAACGACATCATGCTGCTGTACTTCACCAGCCACGGCAGCGAGGACCATTTCTTGTATGTCGATATGGACCCGCTGCCGCTGGATCAGATCGGCGCGAGCGATATGGCGTCGATCCTGAAGAAGCAACCGTTCCATTGGAAAGTCATCGTCGTCAATGCCTGTTATTCCGGCGGCTTTATCCCGCCGTTGCGCGGCGCGGGCACGCTGGTCATCACCGCCGCGCGTGCCGATCGCAGCTCGTTCGGCTGCGGCGCGCAATCGCAGATCACCTATTTTAGCCACGCATTTTTGGACGATGCCTTGAACCGCACCAACGATCCCGTCCAAGCGTTTTCGATAGCGCGCAAGGAAGTGGCCACGTGGGAAAAAAGCGACGGCTACATCTCGTCGCAACCGCAAATCGACATCGGCGCGGGCATCGCTGCCAAGCTCGCGCAGTGGGAAAAGCAGTCGCCACCGGGCGCCGCGGTGCCGTTTCTGCCGGCTTCGGATGAATCGAAACGCGCGTCGGTCACAGCGCACTAACAAACTATTGCGCCCCTGCCCCAGGACTTGCCATGAATCGTCCGTTCTTACGCGCCGTCCTTTCCATACGCGCCTGCCACTTCGCATCGGCCATCATGGCTTTGTTCTTCGTCGGCATTGCGGCCACGTCAACGGCAGTTGCCGCTGAGAAAAATGATGCGGTGATCGACGATCCGGCCTATGCCCATGCGCAACGCTTGGTACAAGTTGAACCCGGACGTCGGCTCAATCTTTATTGCATCGGCAAAGGCTCTCCAACCGTTGTGTTTGATTCTGGCCTCGGCAGCGACATGGATGTATGGGCATTCGTACAACCCATCATTGCCGCCCATACACGGGCGTGCGCTTACGATCGGGCCGGGTTGGGCTTCAGCGATCCGGGCAATCTCGCAGCGAACAGCGCGAACATCGCGGATGATCTGCACCGCTTGCTGGTCGCTGCATCAATCAAACCACCGTATATCCTGGTCGGACACTCATATGGCGGGATGAACGTCAGACTCTACGCGGACAAGTATCTGCCGGAAGTCGCCGGCATGGTGCTGATCGACTCCGCGGAGGAGGACTGGGTTACAAGTGCCTGGAAACTGGACCCTCGGCAGCTTACCTTTGCGCAATTCCACGCAGAGTTCGAACCGGAATGGAAGGCCCAGCGCGAATGCGTCAAGGCGGCTTCGGCCGGGTTTACCGAAGGAACCGACCTGTACAGGCAATGCATTCCTGAACATGATCCGCGCGAAAGCTCCGCAATCTACACTGCCTATCTAAAACGCTATCAGACACCCGGTTTTCAGAAAGCCGTGTTGAGCGAAGATGAAAATGTTCACGATGCCAGCGCTGACCAGGTGCGTGCCGCACGGTGATGGTATGGCGCTATACCGCTGATCGTGCTGACGTCGTCACCCATCACGAAGCTTCGATCCAATGAAACGCCGGCGCACAGGGCGGCGTTGGATCGCGTACATGATTTCTTTGCTGATCTGATGGCCGCGCTGTCGACGCATGGCGTCGTCAGGCCGGTGCCGGATTCCGACCACACTATCCAGTTGTCCCAGCCGGATGCCGTCAACAACGCGATCCTCGAGGTGCTTGGAGAAGTGGCCAAGCACAAGTAATCATCCGACTATATTGACGCAAATGACTTTGGCTCTTGATCCAAAGCGCCATCCGCCACCAACTCACAAGCCCTCCGCACATCCCCATCCATCGCGCGGTCGCGCGGCATAAAGGCGATGTGCTCGCGGATCTTCGCGTGCGCCGCGGCGACGGCGGCGCCGGGTCGGAACTCCTCGGCGGCAGCTAGCGATTGCATCAACGCGCGCACTTCGCTCTCGAATTGCGCGTGTTCTGCGCTGCCTTCGCGCGGCGCGCCGGCGATCTTGGCGGCGAATGCCGCTGCGTCGCCACGGCGGGCAAGAGCACGCGTGGCGTTGAGCATGTCGCGGCGGTAATCCAGCGCTTGGCTCGCGGTGTACAACTCCAGCGCGAGCACATGTGAAAGATCGTCCATCATCGACAACACATGGCGCGCTTCGTTGGCGCCCATCGAGACATGATCCTCGGCATTCGCGGATGTCGGGATCGAATACACGCTGGCCGGATGCGCGCGGGTGGCGAGATCGTTGACCAACGCGGCGGCGGTGTATTGCACGATCATGAAACCGGAATCGGTGCCGTCCTCGTTGCCGGCGAGGAACGCGGGCAGACCATCATTCGTCGCCGGGTCGACCAACTTGTTCAAGCGCCGCTCGGAGATCGACGCCAGCACCGGGATCGCGGCTTTGACATATGCCATCGCCAGCGCCAGCGGCATGCCGTGGAAATGCCCCGCCGAAACCACTTGATCCTCGATGTGTTGCGCGTCGGGCATGTCGGGGAAGATCAGCGGATTGTCGGTGACCGCATTCAATTCGATGTCGATCACCCGACAGGCTTGTGCCCACGCATCACGCACCGCGCCGTGCACCTGCGGCATGCAGCGCAGGCAATAGGCGTCTTGAGGCTGGTGTTTTTTGCCGCCCTTGAACGGCAGAAAGCGCGTGTAGAACGCCTCGCGGCCGTGTCGTTGCGAAGGGGGCACCCAATCCCAGCAAATATCGAAACGCTGCGCCTGATCCTCCGGCATCTGCCACGCTAGCGCGGTCCAGGTGCGGAAGCGCGGCACCAGGTGATACGGAATGTCGAGCAGGGTCGAGCGTTGCAGCAACGTGCGCAGATTCGCGGCGCTTTCCACTTGTCCGGGATGCGGGCGCAGCGCGTGCACGTCTTCGCGCAACGCGCCGCTGCGACCGGCGAATGCATCCAGCGTCATCGCGCCGGCGAGGTCGGCAACACCGAGCAGGTGTTCGAGTTTGTCCAGCGCCAGCACCGCGGTCGCCAGCATTTGGGTGGTGCCATTGTTGAGCGCAAGCCCTTCCTTGAACGACAGGGTGATCGGCGTGAGACGCGCGCGTTGCAAGGCTTGCGCGCCGCTCATCCGCTCGTTCTCGTAAAACGCTTCGCCTCCGCCCAGCAACACGATCGCCAGATGCGACAACGGCGCGAGATCGCCGCTGGCGCCCACCGAACCGATCTGCGGGATCACCGGCACCACGCCGCGGTTCAATAGTTCCACCAGCGCCTGAAGGGTTTCCACGCGGATGCCGGAATGACCGCGCATCAGCGTATTGATCCGGATCGCCAGCATCGCGCGCACGACTTCGGGCGACAGCGGCTCGCCGACACACACCGCATGGGTCAGGATCAGATTGCGTTGCAGTTCTTCCGGCAGCGTGTCCTCGCGCGGTTCGGGATTGCCGCTCAGCAATTCGTCGCGCACGCGATGCGCGCCCAGCAGCTTGTCGGCGTTGCTGCCGAAACCGGTGGTGACGCCGTAGATCGGCTCGCCGCAGCGCACCTTATCGGCGAGGAATTCCGCGGTGCGGCGTACATGTTCGAGTTGACCCGCATCGAGTTCGACTTTGGCACCGTCGCGCGCAAACGCGATCACCTGTTCGCGGGTGAGGCTATTGCCGTCGAGAGTGATGATGGTTGTCACAATAAATCGGAATCCCAAAAAACCTTCAGTTAACCTGGATGTCATTCCCGCGCAAGCGGGAATCCATTTTGACTCTGCTGTTCAAGCAAGTCATCCCACAAGTCACGCCAATCCCGATTGGCGCTCTCCATCAATTCCAGTTTCCATGCGCGGTTCCATTTCTTCAACTGCGTTTCGCGCTTGATCGCGGATGGGAAATCCGCATGTAGTTCATACCAAACCAGTTGCTTCACACCGTATCGCTTGGTGAACCCGGAGACCAGCCCTTCGCGGTATTCCCAAATGCGAAGCTTCAGACTGCCGGTGAGCCAATGTACAAAGTCCCTCGTGGACCGCTCGCAAGAATGTAGACGGCGGGCTGCTTGCTGATCATTACAGATAAGAATGGATTCCCGCTTACGCGGGAATGACGTCCCTGGAAAATTGCATCTCGCTTCGCACTAACTTCATGTGCTCCTCCGCAACCGATCACTAACCTCGGGCCAGGATGTAAGCGGCGGGTTGCTTGTGCATTTCAAATCAAAATGGATTCCCGCTTATGCGGGGATGACGTCTTTGGAGGATCGCATCTCGCGTCGCGGGAATGACGCCCCTGAAGAATCGCGTATCGTGTCGCAGTAACATCATGTACCCCTCCGCAATTGATCGTTGAAAACCTTGACCAACTCCGCGCGCGGCACCTCGAACTGCTCACCGCGTTGCAAGTCCTTGACCGCGACCACGCCGCGCGCGATCTCGTCGTCACCGAGCACCAGCGCGTAGCGGATGCCGGCGCGATCGGCGTACTTCAATTGCTTGCCGAGCTTGCCGCCTTCCAGCGTGATCTCTGTGGCGATACCGGCGTCGCGCAATTCCTTCGCCAGCGCGAGGTACGTGGGCGTTAGCGCATCATCCATCTGCGTCACCAGCACCTGCACGGTGTTGCGTGCGGCATCGGTCAGACCCGCTTCGCGCAATTGCCAGAACAGGCGTGTAAGACCGATCGAGATACCGACGCCCGGCAATTTGGATTTGCTGTATTGCCCCGCCAGGTTGTCGTAGCGGCCGCCCGAACAGATCGAACCGATGTCCGGATGATCGTTCAGTGTGGTTTCGTAGACGGTACCTGTGTAGTAGTCCAGCCCGCGCGCGATCGACAGATTCATCGCGAAATGCGATTCCGGCACGCCGAACGCGGCGACCATTTCCAGCACTTCGCGCAATTCCGTCCTGCCCTGTTCGAATGTTTCGCTGCCAGCGCGCAGCGCATCCAGTTTTGCATGCGCGTCCGCCAGCGAAGTCGAGTGCACCTGCACGAAATCCAGAATCTTGCGCGCGGCATCCACCGGCAATCCGAACGCCTCGCCGGTCAATGCCTCGCGCACGTATTCGATGCCGCGTTTGTCCAGCTTGTCGACTTCGCGCAGCACCAGCATTTGTTTTTCCGGACCGGCCACGCCTAAACCTTCGAAAAAACCGCGCATCAACCTGCGGTTGTTGATCTGGATGGTGAACGCGCCGATGTCGAGTTCGCGGAACACCGCATGGATCACCGCGGGCAGCTCGGCGTCGTAGCGGATCGACAGCGCGTCCTTGCCGATCACGTCGATATCGCACTGCCAGAACTCGCGGAAACGCCCGCGCTGCGCACGTTCGCCGCGCCAGACGCGCTGCATCTGGTAACGACGGAACGGGAACGCCAATTCGCGTTCGTGCTCGGCGACATAACGCGCCAGCGGCACGGTAAGATCGAAACGCAGCGCCAGCTCGGGCTTCTCGCCCTGCTCTAAGGCGCCGGTCGATTGCACGAAATACACCTGCCGCTCGGTCTCGCCGCCGCTCTTGGTCAGCAGCACGTCGGCGTATTCGATCGCCGGCGTTTCGATCGGCAGAAACCCGTACACCTCGAAGCCGCGACGGATGGTATCCAGCATCGACTGGAAGGCGATCTGCTCGCGCGGCAGCAATTCGAGCACGCCCGGCATCGTGCGGGCCTGGGCTTGGAATGGCGCCATGCGTTCCTCGGTGATCGTGAAAGCGCGAAGGTTAGCAGAGCGGCGCAGCGCATCGGCGGCCCGGTTGCGCGCCGCACGCGCGGGCCGCTATCATTCGCGTCTGATCGCAACGCCCATTCCAGAAGATGGATCGCGCAGCGGATCGGGGCACTGGACGCAGGTATGGAGCTAGGCACATAGTCAATGCTATGGGCCGAGTGAAGACCAAGTCGAGCGCCGCGAGACCAAGCGAGCCGCTTTTGGAATGGGCGTTGCGATCAGCAAATCGGGGTGTAGCTCAGCCTGGTAGAGCGCTACGTTCGGGACGTAGAAGTCGCAGGTTCAAATCCTGTCTCCCCGACCACGTTTGACGAAAAGCAACCAACTGGGCGGTGGACTGCCGCCTGCGGGCCGATGCTTGTAGATGCTCCAACGGAGCTGTGGCCTTCGAAATTCCGCGTGGCGGGATTCGCTGCGCTACTCCCGCCCTCCATAACTTGGGAAGAACAAACCCAAATGGATTCCGGGTTCCGTCCGCAATGAAGCGGCTTACGGCCCCGGAATGACGACGAGGATTGTTGCTGCGTTGCCCGGTTCCCGGAACCCAAGTCCCGGTTCGCGATTCCCGATTCCTACATCGTCTGCGTAGGCCGCTCCGAACCCAGGATGCCCGCCAGGATCGATTCGATCTTGGTGCGCGCGGTGTCGCCGTCGGAGGATTCCGCGAATTGCACGCCGATGCCTGCGGTGCGGTTGCCTTGCGCGGCGGTCGGCGTGATCCAGACCACTTTGCCGGCGACCGGCAGGCGATCCTTTTCCTCGGGCAAGGTCAACAGCAAAAACACCTCGTCGCCCAGGCTGTAGCGCTTGGCGGTCGGCACGAACAGCCCGCCGCCTTTCACGAACGCCATGTAGGCGTTGTAGAGCGCGTGCTTGTCCTTGATCGCCAGCGACAGAATGCCCTGGCGTGGCATTCCACCTGCGTTGCCTCCCGGTGCGGCCATGGTCTGCATCCGTCTTCGAAGTATCGACAGCTTGCCGCGCGCGCGGCGTCGCGGTCAAGCGATAAACCTGCGCCAGCCCCAATGGTCGAATACCCACGGCGAAGGCAGCTTCGCATAAAGCTTGACGTAATACGGGGACTGCAACGCGCGCGCTGCGTGCGCTGCGGGACTGCCGTCGCGCCACAACAAGGTCGCCCGCCGCGCGTCGCGGCAGCGCGTCAAGCGCTGACCGCCTTGTGCATCGACCGCCAGCAACACCATCGACGGCATTAGCCAGCGCGGTGGTTGCCACGGCAAGCGCGGCCCGGACAATGCATGATTGCCGACGCCTGGCGAGAAATATTCGAAAGCGCCGGCGAAGCGCAACATTCTTCCACGGCTCAGCGCGATCTGGCTCTTGTGCGCGCAAATCGCCGCGCGTTTGCGTGCCTGCTCCTGCGGGGTCAGCTTGAGCGCGATCCGACGCGGCGCATCGTTCGGCGCACGGCCGTGCAGGAGATAGCACAGGCACTGCGGACGACGCTCCATTGGCATACCGTTCAACAACAGTTCGATCAATACGTGCAACGCACTGTGGTCGGGATGGCCGTCGGCGAGATCCGGCAACGCCAGTAGCGTCGGCTTCGCCTCGTCGATCAATGTCTGCAGCGAGGCGATGGCCTGCGCAGTCTCGTCGATCAATTTCCAGGTGACGCCGCCATCGGGCCACCCGAGCCGCTGCGTCGCCACGTCCTGCGCGCCGAGTTCGCGCAACGCGTGTTGCGCCTCGCCGCGCCGGCGTTCGGCCCACCCCGCGCGTTGCGGCGCGCCGATCCGCACCCGGCGTTCCAACGCACGCTGTGGCCAGGGGTTGTTGTCGCCATCGGTTATCCACGCGATCCGCACGCGCGCGTGGCGTTCC
>JBDTBW010000063.1:0-37253 GCA_039923855.1 Rhodanobacteraceae bacterium
CCGCCAAACCGCTCCGCGCCCACCTTGGTCAGCGCCGCCGTCAAGGTCGTCTTGCCGTGATCCACATGACCGATCGTGCCCACGTTTACGTGCGGCTTCTTGCGCTCGAATTTTGACTTGGACATGGTGTTTGGACCTTTGAAGAAAAATCTATTTCAAAAAGTGCGATCTTGGAAGATCGCTGTTTGATCCTGCGATCAGGGACGATCGCGACTCATCTCTAGCTTCATTCTTGCGGTCACGGATGACCGTTTGGTGTTCTTTGCGATCAGGATGATCGCGGCTCATCTCAGACTTTTATGGTGCTCACGACAGGAATCGAACCTGTGACCTCTTCCTTACCAAGGAAGTGCTCTACCGACTGAGCTACGTGAGCAAGATGGTTGCTGACGAAAGCGAACTCAATGGAGCGGGAGACGGGAATCGAACCCGCACAATCAGCTTGGAAGGCTGAGGTTCTACCATTGAACTACTCCCGCCCGATTTGTTTGCAAGCTGGTGGGGGAAGGTGGATTAATCGTCTCATCCATGAGACTCGCCCTTCGGGCCAACCTTCGGTTGTTCAAATTCGTTCCAGACGAATTTGTCGAACCGGTGGTTCTCATCCACCTCCATGAAGCTACTCTGCTTACCCGAACGTTTGGTGGAGGGAGGTGGATTCGAACCACCGAAGGCGTAAGCCAGCAGATTTACAGTCTGCCCCCGTTGGCCGCTTGGGTATCCCTCCAAAAAAATTTGTTGGCAAAAAATTCAAGCCTGCGAGAAACGGAGAAATCAGCGGAAGTTCCGAAGGCGTAGTCAGCGGATGACACTTGCTGTCTGCCCCGTTGGCCGCTTGGGTATCCCTCCGCAAAGACCGATCATTTTCGCGAGGATCGGGTGGCAAGTCAACCAAAGGCGGGCAGCGGGATTTTCCCTTCACGATGCGGGTTTCAAACATTGAACCGGAAGTGCAGCACGTCGCCTTCCTTGACAAGATAATCCTTGCCTTCCAGCCGCAATTTGCCGGTCTCTTTCGCGCCTGCTTCACCACAGTATTTGATGAAGTCGTCGAAGGCGACGGTTTCCGCGCGGATGAAGCCGCGTTCGAAATCGGTGTGGATCACCCCGGCTGCTTGCGGCGCGGTTGCGCCGCGTTTCACGGTCCAGGCGCGCACTTCTTTTTCGCCGGCGGTGAAATAGGTTTGCAGTCCCAGCAGTTTGTATGCGGCACGGATCACGCGATCCAGACCCGGTTCGTCCAGTCCCATGTCGCGCAGGAATACATCGCGATCGTCATCCTCCAGTTGCGCAAGCTCTTCTTCGATCGCCGCGCATACCGGCACCACTTCCGCGCCTTCCGGTTCCGCGCGCTTGCGCACGGCGTCCAGATGCGGGTTGTCGCGGAAACCGTCCTCGTGCACATTGGCGATATACATCAGCGGCTTCATGGTGAGCAGGAACAGATCGCGTACCAACGCCTGTTCGTCCATGTCGAGACCGGCGCTGCGCGCGGGCTTGCCTTGGTTGAGCACCGCCGCGATTTTTTGCAGCACGGGTTTTTTCGCCATCGCTTCCTTGTCGTTGGCCTTGGCCGCGCGTTCGGTGCGGTTCAACGTCTTGTCGACCGATTCAAGATCGGCCAACGCAAGCTCGGTGTCGATGGTTTCGATGTCGGCGACGGGATCGATCCTGCCGGACACGTGCACGATGTCGGAATGTTCGAAACAACGCACCACGTGCGCGATCGCATCGACCTCGCGGATGTGCGCCAGAAACTTGTTGCCGAGTCCCTCGCCTTTCGAAGCACCGGCAACCAGTCCCGCGATATCGACGAACTCGACCGCGGTCGGGATGATCTTGTGCGGATGCACGATGTCGGCGAGTTGCGCAAGGCGAGGATCGGGCACCGGCACCACGCCGATGTTGGGATCGATCGTGCAGAACGGAAAGTTCGCCGCGGCGATCCCGGCTTTCGTCAGCGCGTTGAAGAGCGTGGATTTGCCGACGTTGGGCAACCCGACGATGCCGCATTGAATGGCCATCTATGAATCCGGAAGTGGGGAGTGGGAAATGGGCAGTGGGAAAAGACGAGTCCGCTCTCCTACTTCCGACTTCCCACTTCCTACTCACGCTTGCGTGGTGTGCAACCGCTTCATTGCCTCATTGAAATCGCCGGCGACAATCCGCGGCAATTCATCGAGTGCGCGCGCGATCGCATCCACCATCGCCTCCTCATCAGCGATTGACGGTTTGCCCAGCACCCACGGCGTGACATGATCCTTGTGTCCGGGATGGCCGATGCCAATGCGCAGGCGGTGGAACCGTCCGTGCCCGAGATGCTCGAAGGTATCGCGCAGACCATTCTGCCCGCCGTGGCCACCATCGAATTTCAGGCGCACCGTGCCGGGCGGAAGATCCAGATCGTCGTGCGCCACCAGCATCTCTTCCGGATCGATCTTCCAGTAACGCAATGCCGATGTCAGCGCGATGCCGCTCTTGTTCATGAACGTGGTCGGCTTCAGCAGCAAGACCTGCTCATCGCCAATGCGAACGCGCGCGGTTTCCGCATGCAGCCTGTTTTCGAATCCAAAACGCGCTCCCAGCGACGACGCCAACGCGTCAACGAACCAGAACCCGGCGTTGTGCCGGGTGCGCAGGTGTTCGGCGCCGGGGTTACCGAGGCCGACGATCAGGCGGATGGCCATGAGAGCGGGAGACGAGAGACGGAGACGGGAGACAAGAGCGGTGCGTTTGCGTCCCCTCTTCCCGTCTCCCACTTCCCGGCTCTTACTTCTTCTCTTCCTTGTCCGCGCCTTCGGGCTTGGCTTCGGCCGGTGCCGCGCCCTCGCCTGCGGCCGCTTCGCCTTCCACCGCTTCCGGCGCTTCCTCCACTTCCTCGCGGATTTCCTGCGCTGTCACCACCGGGTGGTCGTGTTCCTTGCCGAATTTCAGTTCCGGAATCTCCACCCCTTCCGGCAACTTGATGTCGGACATGTGCACGATGTCGCCCAGCGCAAGGTCGATCAGGTCGATCTCCAGATATTCCGGCAGGTTCTTGGGCAGGCACGACACCTCGATGTCGGTCAGCGCATGCGAAACCACAACACCAGACGTCTTGCCGGCCGGCGATTTGTCCTGATTGACGAAGTGCAGCGGCACGCGCACCCGGATCGCCTGATTTTCGTTGATGCGCAGGAAGTCCAGATGCAAAAGTTGCGGCTTGAAGGGATGCTTCTGCACGTCGCGCAGCAGCACCTTCTGGCGCTGGCCGTCGACCATGAGATCAAGAATCGCCGAAGTGAACCATTCGTTGCGCGCGGCCAACATCAAGGTGTTGTGCTCGAATTGAAGGTTCTGCGGCGGCACGCCGGAGCCGTAGACGATGGCGGGCACCTGGCCCGCACGACGCAGGCGGCGGCTCGCACCCTTGCCCTGGTCCGTGCGGACTTGCGCCGCAAGTTCGTGGGTCTTTGCCATGTTGTGTTACCTCAGTTGCAGTGATGTCGCCTCGCGGCGACTTGAAAACTTCCCCGCGACCAGGGAAGTCCGATTGAAGATGGAAGTGGGAAGCAGGTAATGGGAACTGGGAAAGCGGCGTTGCTGGATTTTCTACCTACTTCCTACTTCCTATTTCCGCTCTACTTGTCAATCCACATAAAGCGAACTCACCGACTCGCCGAACGCCATCCGGCGCACGGTTTCCGCCAGCAATTCCGCGACCGACAACTGGCGGATCCTGCCGCAGCCTCGCGCCGCCTCGCTGAGCGGGATGGTGTCGGTGACCACCAATTCGTCCATCTGCGATGCATCGATATTGCTTACCGCCGCGCCCGACAACACCGGATGCGTGCAGTACGCCACCACTTTTTTCGCGCCACGTTCCTTCAAGGCTGCCGCCGCCGCGCACAGGGTTCCGGCGGTATCCACGATGTCGTCCACCAGCACGCAAATCTTGCCGTCCACGTCGCCGATGATGTTCATCACGGTCGCCTCATTGGCGCGCGGCCGGCGTTTGTCGATGATCGCCAGCTCCGCATCATCCAATCTTTTTGCCACCGCCCGTGCGCGCACCACGCCGCCCACGTCGGGACTGACCACGATCAAATTGTCCATGCCCTGCGTGCGCCAGATGTCGGCCAGCAGTACCGGCGAGGCGTACACGTTGTCGTGCGGTATATCGAAAAAACCTTGTATCTGGTCGGCGTGGATGTCCACCGTCAATACGCGATCGGTGCCGACCACGCCGATCATCTGCGCCGCCACTTTCGCGGTGATCGGCACCCTCGCCGCGCGCAGCCGGCGATCCTGCCGCGCGTAACCGAAGTAGGGGATCACCGCGGTCACGCTGGCCGCCGAAGCCCGTTTCAAGGCATCCACCAGCACCAGCAATTCCATCAGGTGTTCAGCGGACGGCGCACAAGTCGATTGCATCACGAACACGTCCTGCTTGCGGACGTTTTCCTCGATCTCGACCTGCACCTCGCCATCGGAAAACTTTCCGACCTGAGCCTTGCCCAGCGGCTCGCCGAGACAATGCGCAACATCGCCCGCCAGTTTGCGGCTGGCATTGCCACTGAAGAGCATCAATCCGGAAGCCGTGTTCATTGCTCGAATTGTCGTTAATCGGTTACGAGAATCGGACGCAAAAACGTAAAAAAATTGCCGTCATTTCGGGTCCACCGCGGCCTCATCGCGGCGGAACCCGGAATCCATCTTGATCTTGGACAACTTGCAAAGATCAAAATGGATTCCCGCTTGCGCGGGACTGACGTCCAAGGTTACAGCCGATCCTGCATATCGTGGCTGGGGCGGCAGGATTCGAACCTGCGAATGCGGGGATCAAAACCCCGTGCCTTACCACTTGGCGACGCCCCAACATCATTACATCGTCTCACTACCGCTCCAGCGCCCGTTCAAGCGGCGACACGTTCAAGCCACGCGCAACCTGCACGCTGAACGCCGACGGACATTCCGCCGCGATGGCGCGCGCTTGGCGCTCGTCCTCGATTTCCAGAAATACCGCGCCGCCACTGCCCGACAGCCGTGCCGCGCCGAACCGACCCAGCCACTCCAATGCAGCCGCGATCTGTGGATAACGCGCTCGCGCCAACGGCTCGAAGGCGTTGCCCGCTATTGCGCCGGAAGCAAAGCAGGCAATTGTCGCGGGCGCGGCATTGCGTGTCAATTCAGGCGCTTGGAACAGTGCCGCGGTTGAGACATGAACCCGGGGATCGAGCACCACGTACCAGCGTGGCGGCAGTGTCATGGGCGTCAGCTTTTCGCCGACGCCCTCGGCCCAGGCGCTGCGGCCGTGCACGAATACCGGCACGTCGGCGCCGAGCCACAATCCCAGTTCCGCCAACTCCTCGCGCGATAATCCCGCATTCCACATCGTATTGAGCGCAACCAGCACGGTGGCCGCATCCGAGCTGCCGCCGCCCAACCCGGCTCCGGTCGGGATGCGCTTGTCGACGACGATCTCCGCGCCCCGCTTTATGCCGGTGGCGGATTGCAGCGCACGCGCCGCACGCACCACAAGGTCGTCTTGCTCGGCGATCGGCGACGCGCCGCCGCGCGCGATCGCGCCATCCTTACGCACGCTCAGACGAATTTCATCACCCCAATCGAGCAGCCGGAAAACCGTCTGCAGCAAATGATAGCCATCGTCGCGGCGACCGACGATGTGCAGGAACAGATTCAATTTGGCCGGCGCGGGCCAGCTCGTCCACTCGCTCATGGCAGTTGCCAACTTTCAATCAAAACGCGCACCGAATACGGCGGCTTGCTGGCATAGACCTTGCGCGGCAGCGGCGGTTTGCGCTCGGCGTACCAATCGCGGTATTCGACGTTCCAGCCGTCCTGCGACAACAGTGACAGCAGCCCGTTGGCGCCGAAACTCAAGCGCGCCGCACCGCCGGGTGCGCGCAAGCCGCGCACCCAGTACGCCAATTGCGTAACCGGGATATGCCAGCCGAATTCGGTGGCAAGCAACGATTCCGCATCGTCGCCGCGGATCGGCAATTCGCGCAGACCCGATAGCACAGCGCCACCCGGGCCACCCTGCAGGCGCACGGTTTTGCCGGTCACCGGTGCGCGCAGCACGAACAGATAATTGTCGCCATCCTGTTGCCAGGACAAGTTGCCGCTGCCGCCGTCGTGGCCGTCGGACACCGCGAAATGCGCGTCGAGAGTCCAGCGCGTCTGCGCCCAGATCTCACTTTCGCGCGCGGTTTGCGCCGCGAGCTGCGCGGCGGTGCCGCGCGTGCGTACCGGTGCGCAGGCGGCCAGCGCGGTCAAGACGAGGATCGCGGGCAACAGCCGCGGAAAGAAGATCCGATGCAAGATCACGGATGTAGGCGCTCCGTCGCCTCGCGCAGTTTCTTGTTGCCCGGATCGAGTTTGCGCACCTGCGCGAACACCGCGCGAGCCTCGTCGCGTTTGCCGCGCTGCCATAGCACCTCGCCCAGATGCACGCCGATCTCGGCGTCCCTGCTTTTTTGCCAGGCCTCGCGCAGCGTTTTTTCCGCCGCGTCGAGATGCCCGAGCCGGTATTGCAGCCAACCCCACGAATCCACGATCGCGGGTTCGTCGGGTTTCGCCGCCAGCGCCTTCTGCAACAATTGTGTCGCCTCGTCCAGATGCTGGTCGGAATCGGCCAACGTATAGCCGAGCGCGTTCATGGCGTCGGCATCATCGGGTTTCAATGCCAACACATGCCGCAAATCGACGATCGCGGCATCGGTCTTGCCGCCCTCGGCTTCGGCAAGCCCCAAGCCGTACAGCAGTTCGGTATCGTCCGGCAGCGCGTGCAATCCGCGGCGGTAGGCGTCGGCCGCCTGATCGTACTGATCGGCGCGCGCGTACAACTCCGCATCGAGCTGGTAGGCACGGCGCAGATGTTGCGGGTCGCCGACGTAATCCTGCTGCAGGTGCTGCGCCGCGGCGTGCGCCTCCTGATGACGGCCGGCCTTGTCGGCCAGCGCCGCGCTGCGCGCCTGCGCATCGAAGGCGTGTTCGTCGTCAGCGGGCACCTGCGCGTACCAACGCCGCGCTTCGTCGTCCTTGTTCAACAATTCCGCGAGTTGACCGAGCAGGAACGCGCTATCGTCGCGCAGGTTCGCCGGCGTGCGTTTCAATCGCGAATAAAGGCGCGCGAGCTGCGGCATGTCCTTGGCGCGCGCCGCGTAAGCGACCCGCGCCCCCCAAGTTTGCGCGTCCTGCGGACCTTCCGCCAGCACGCGTTGCGCGCCGGCGTCGTCGTGATCGGCGTCGAGCAGCGCCGCGTAGCCCAGACGCAGTTGCGTGTCGTCCGGATTTTTGGCCACCGCGCGCGCCATGATGGCCTTGGCGCCGGCGCGATCGCCGGACGACATTTTCAACTGCGCCGCCCACAACAGACTCGATCCGCCGCCGAAACGACGCATCGCGGCGTCTGCAAGTTTTTGCGCGTAGGCG
Source organism: Rhodanobacteraceae bacterium (assembly GCA_039923855.1). GTDB lineage: Bacteria > Pseudomonadota > Gammaproteobacteria > Xanthomonadales > Rhodanobacteraceae > 66-474. The sequence goes on from JBDTBW010000063.1 coordinate 7,438, forward strand.
TGGCGGCCGAGTTTTTCGCCGAGCTGGCTGAAGGCGATCCAAAGTTTTTCATCCACCGGCAAACGCCGCGGTTGCGCCAGTGATTCCAGCATCGCGCCGGCCAGCGAGGGATCGCGCGCTTCGTTGAGCGCGCGGCCGAAATCGCGCCAGTCGTCCAGTTTGTCCGAGGCCAGCAGGATCGCGAATTGCCGCTGCGCTTCATCGCGATTGCCCTGCAGCATCGCCAATTGCGCGCGCGCACCAGCGAGCGCATGGGGCTCGGCGCCGAGCGCTTGCCAGCGTGCAATCAACGTCTGCACGCGCGCCTGGTTTCTCACAGCCAGATTCAATTCGACCGCGCGTTGCGCGATTTCGGGGTCACTGGAAACCCTCGCGGCGTGCGCGTAATCAACCGCCGCGGTTTTTGGATCGTCGCGCTGCAACGCGAATTCGGCGGCCAGCGTCAGCGCTGCGGCATCTTGCATGGCCGGATTGGTCGGCAGATGCAATTCCGCCAGCGGCTGTTGCATCCGCGCGCTGGCGGCTTCGTGCTGCGTCATTTGCGCGCAGGCCGTGAGCGCTGCCACGCAGGCCAGCGTCATCGCGGCACGCCACACGCGCTTTTGCTTGAACTTGACACCTTGCATCCGCACAATCCGTCTCCACGCGCTTGCGCCACTGCGAAAACATCAGAAACCTCTGAAAAACGTTGCGAGCGAAGGCAGGTTGGCTGCCGCCTTACGCCAAGAACCGGAGTGTATATGTCAATACATGAGGATTCCTTGGCCCCAAAGCGGTACATCCATGTACCGGGCCTGATCCGAGCACCGCCGGCAGCCCAGATGCCGAGCGCAGTAGTTTTGCAGAGGTTTCTTGTCCCATGCCACTGATCGCCCTTGGTCTGAACCACCTCACCGCGCCGGTCGCCCTGCGCGAACAGGTGTCGTTCGACCCGGAAAACACCGCGCCGGCGTTGGGCGACCTCGCCGCGCAACCTGGTATCGACGAGGCGCTGATCCTTTCGACCTGCAACCGTACCGAGTTGTACTGCAGCGTCGGTGAAGGCGCCGAAGACGCGCCGCTGGATTGGCTGCATCGGCATCATCGATTGAGTCCGGGGCGGCTGGATGAGTTCCTGTATCGCCACGACGAGGATGCCGCGGTCCGTCACGTGTTCCGCGTGGCCACCGGGCTGGATTCGATGGTGCTGGGCGAACCACAAATCCTCGGCCAGGTGAAGGACGCCTGGCGTGCAGCGCACGCCGCGCGCACCCTGCACGCGCCGATGGATCGCCTGCTGCAGCAGGCCTTCGCGGTGGCCAAGCGGGTGCGCACCGATACCCGCATCGGCACGCTGCCGGTGTCGGTCGCCTACACCGCGGTGCGCCTGGTCGAACGCGCATTCACCGATCTGCAACACGCCTGCGTGTTGTTGATCGGCGCCGGCGAAACGATCGAACTTGCGACACGGCATCTGCTCGAACGCAACGTGCGGCGGTTGATCGTCGCCAACCGCACCACCGAAAACGCGCAGATGCTGGCCGGGCGCGTCGGCGGTTATGCGATCGCGCTGGCTGATCTGCCGCAGCACCTTGCCGAGGCCGACATCGTGGTTTCCGCGACCGCTGCGCGTGAGCCGGTGGTTACGCGCGCGATGCTGGAAGCCGCGCTGCACGCACGCCGGCGCCGGCCCATGTTCCTGATCGATCTGGCGGTGCCGCGCGACATCGAACCCGCGGCGGCCGAATTGGCCGATGTGTTCCTCTATACCATCGACGACCTGAAACAGGCGATCGACAGCGGCCAGCGCTCGCGCGAAAACGCGGTGCACGACGCCGAGGCGATCATCGAGTTGCAGGTCGAACGTTATCTCGCATGGCGCCGAGCGACAATCCTCGACCAACCATTGCGCGCGTTCCGCGCCGACGCCGAAGCGCAGCGCGACGCGCTGCTGGCGCGCACCAGGGAAATGCTCGCCAACGGCCGCGATCCTCAAGAGGTTCTGGACTACCTCGCGCACACACTCACCGGCAAGTTGCTGCACACGCCCAGCGTGCGTCTGCGTGAGGCCGCGCAACGCGGTGACGCCGCGCTGCTGGAGGCGGCCGCCCGTTTGTTCGGCGGCGACAGCCCCCCTCGCTGATGCCGCCGTCGATGACGCCATCGCTGCGTCGCCGGTTGGAGCGGCTGGCCGAACGCCATCAGGAAATCGGCTTGTTGCTGACGCAGCCCGACATCGCCGGCGACCAAGCGCACTTCCGCGAACTGTCGCGCGAATACTCGCAACTGCAGCCGCTTGCCGATTCATTGGCGGCCAGCCAACGCAACGCGCACGAACGCGAACAAGCTGAGGCGATGGCGGATGATCCCGATCTGCGTGCGCTGGCGCGCGAGGAGCTCGCGCGCCTCGACGCCGAACGCGAGTCTCTGGGGGCGCAACTGCAACGATTGCTGATCCCGACCGATCCACGCGACGACGCCAATCTGTATCTGGAAGTGCGCGCGGGTACCGGCGGCGACGAAGCCGCGCTGTTCGCGGGAGATCTCTTGCGCATGTACCTGCGCTACGCCGAGCGCCAAGGCTTGCGCATCGAACTCCTGTCGGAACACGCGGGGGAACATGGCGGCTATAAAGAGGTGGTCGCGCGCGTGGTGGGCCGTGGCGCCTATTCGCGCCTGAAGTTCGAATCCGGCACGCACCGCGTGCAGCGGGTGCCGCAAACCGAGTCGCAGGGCCGCATCCACACCTCCGCCGCGACCGTGGCGATCCTCCCGGAGCTGGACGAGATCGATGATGTCGAACTCAATCCCGCCGATCTCAAGGTCGATACATTCCGCGCCTCCGGCGCCGGCGGCCAGCACGTCAACAAGACCGATTCGGCGATCCGCATCACGCATTTGCCGAGCGGTATCGTGGTCGAATGCCAGGACGAACGCAGCCAGCACAAAAACCGGGCGCGCGCGCTGTCGCTTTTGAAAGCGCGCTTGCTGGACCAACAACGCAGCAAACAGAACGCGGAACAGGCCGCTTCTCGCAAGTTGCAGGTCGGCAGCGGCGATCGCAGCCAGCGCATCCGCACCTACAATTTTCCGCAAGGCCGCATCACCGATCACCGCATCAATCTCACCCTGCATCAACTGCCGCAGATTCTCGACGGCGATCTCGATGTCTTGATCGAAGCGCTGCAACGCGAGCATCAGGCCGAGGCGCTGGCCGCGTTGTCCGAATCGTCATGAGCGAAGCGCCCGCCAACGCGAACGGTCCGAATGCGCTGAACGCGCGCGGCAATGCTTGCGTAGCGGTTGCCGATTACGCCGGCGCGTACGATGCTTACAGCGCGGCATTGGGCGTGCTGCCCGGCCATCCGGTGCTGCTGCTGAATCGCGCCGGCGCGGCATTGCAACTGGGTGAACTGGACAGCGCCGAGCGCGACGCGCGCGATGCGATGAATGCGTCGCCGGATTATGAGGAAGCGTATTTCCTGCTCGGATTGATTCTGGGCGCGCAACACCGTCATGCCGAGGCCGCGCAGGTTTACGCGCAAGGCGAAACGCTCGCGCCGCAAGATGCGCGCTTTCCGTATCAGCTTGGTCTGGCGCTTGACGAACGACATGACATCGCCGGCGCGGCGGATGCATGGCAACGCGCCTTGCAACGCGATCCAAACATGCACGCGGCGTTGTCACATCTTGTCTACGCCAAACGCCGGTTGTACGACTGGGACGATCTGGACGCCTTTACGGCCGACTTGCGCCGGCGTGTCGAGGAACGCGCGTCCGGCATCACGCCTTTTTCGTTTCTCGCCGAAGACGTCGACCCGAGCGAGCAGTTGCAGTGCGCGGCGACGATGGCGATGCGGATCGAAACCAAGGCCAAACCGTTGCGGGAGCGACTCGCGTTGGCATATCCACTCCCTGCGGACGATGCGCCGCTGCGCGTCGGCATGCTGTCGGCCGGGTTCGGCTCGCATCCGACAGCGTTGTTGCTGGTCGCCGCCCTGGAGGCGCTACGCGATCAGGCCGTGGTGCTGCATGCGTTCGCGACCACATCCGACGATGGCTCGCCGTGGCGAGCGCGCATCGCCGCAGCGACCACGCTGCACGATGTCTCGATGCTCAACGACGCCGACGCCGCGCGCGCGGTCCACGCCGCGCAGTGCGACGTACTGCTGGACATCGACGGCTGGTGCGATGGCAGCCGTCCCGGCGTGCTGGCCTTGCGGCCGGCGCCATTGCAGGTGAGTTGGCTCGCCTATCCCGGCAGCACCGGCGCGGCGTGGATCGATTACGCGATCGCCGACCGCTTCGTATTGCCGAACAGTTTGCTCCCGTCTTTTTCGGAGCGTGTTGCGTATCTGCCGCGTTGTTACCAGCCATCCGATCCAACCCGCGTGATCCTCGACGCGCCGCCGCGCGCCGCGTTCGGTCTGCCGGACGACGCGGTGGTGTTTGCCAGCTTCAACAACTCCTGGAAATTGAATGCGTCAAGTTTCGCGCGGATGTGCGCGGTGTTGCGCGAGGTGCCGGGCAGCGTGTTGTGGCTACTCGATGCCGGCCGCGAACCGGATGCGCGCCTGCGCGCGGCGGCACAAGCCGATGGCGTCGATCCGCATCGATTGATCTTTTCGCCAAAGCTGCCGCATCCGCAACATCTCGCGCGCTACCGGCTCGCCGATCTGTTTCTGGATACCCATCCCTACAACGCGCACACCACGGCTTCCGATGCGCTGTGGGCCGGCTGCCCGGTCTTGACTCGACCCGGCGAGGCGCTCGCATCGCGGGTGGCGGGCAGCCTCAATCATCATCTGCACCTGCCGGAATGCAATGCGCGCGACGACAACGATTTCGTCGCGACCGCCATCCGGCTGGGCTTGGACCGGCCCGTATTGGTAGCGGTCCGCGATAGGCTGAAGCAACGCCGCGCCGATTCTGGCCTGTTCGACATGCAAGGCTACGCACGCGATTTCGCCGCGCTGCTGCGCGAGATGGTGGAACGCCGTCGGCACAATGTGGCGCCGGTGGATTTCGTACTGGCACAGCCCGGGCCAATGGACGGCTCGCCATAACGGATCGGCCGCGACGCTACACTTGCGAGATGACCGCCAACAACGAATTCATCCCGCTGAATCTGTGCGTGCTGACCGTGTCAGACACCCGCACCCCGGACAACGACACCTCCGGCGATTACCTGGTCGGCGCGCTGAGCGAAGCCGGTCATCGCCTGCATGAAAGATGCCTGGCGCGCGACGATCGCTACGCGATCCGCGCGATCGTCGCGGCGTGGATCGCGCGCAGCGAAGTGCACGGGGTTCTGATTACCGGCGGCACCGGCTTCACCGGCCGGGATGCCACGCCGGAAGCGGTGCGCCCGCTGCTGGACAAGCAGATGCCCGGCTTCGGCGAGATGTTCCGGGCGATCTCCTTCGAGGAAATCGGCACCGCCACGTTGCAATCGCGCGCGTTCGCGGGGCTCTCCAACAACACCTTCGTGTTCTGCCTGCCCGGTTCGACCTCGGCCTGCCGCACCGCGTGGGAAAAACTCTTGCGCGCGCAACTCGACGCGCGCACCCAGCCGTGCAACCTGGTGGGGTTGCTGCCGCGACTGGGCGAGTTCTGACCGAACGCTTTGCGGAGTTCCGCGATCGAAGGCAGTAGCTTGCAACCACTCGGCGTCACCACGCCCGCGAAACGCTCAACACCACGGCATTGTCGCGCGAAATACGGATGGAGGGGTAGCCGAACGCATAGTACTTGCCGCCACCTGCAGCAACCCATGCCAGTTGCAGATCGAACGCGCCGATGCGCGCACCGACGCCGGCGCGCGCATCGTAGCGATGGCGCGAAACGCCATCGACGGCTCCGCCGTTGCGACGCAACACACCGATGTGACCCAGCAACCGCCAGTGGTCGGTCAATGCGCGCGCGCCATCGAGTTCCGCATACACCACTGGCGGGCCTTGTCCGAAATACCTTGGCGCGTAATGGATCCGGAACTGCAGCGGCGCGGATACCAGACCAAGATAGGCTTCCGGATAATCGTATTGGTGATGCCGCGAGAACCCCGCGTACGCCGCGCCCGCTTCCCAATTCCAGTCGGCGTCGATGCGCCGCGCGTAACCGGCGTAGCCCAGCCCTTGCGCATCGTCGTGGTAGTACGGCGCCAGCCGAACGCTGGAGGCGAACGCGCCGGCGTACCAGCCATCCGGCGCGGACCAATCAAGATCGATTTGCGCCGCCGACGAATCGTCGCTCAAGCTGATGCCGCGGTATCGGTAATCCGTGAGCAACGCGACGCTGCCCGAAACCCGCGCCAAGGCTTGGGTCGCGAACAACAATGCGCAGCAGGCCAGCGCGGATCGTCGCAAAGCGGGTACTCATTGACGCGGCGCCCTTACGCCGTCGATCGGCATCGGCCGCTTCGCGGGCAAGCCTAGCGCAATCGGCCGATCCAGCCCAACGCGCGCCAGCGCAGCGCGCAATTGCACCGCATCGGCGCGCGGCGAAATTTCGCGCAGTAGTGCCACCAGCCCGGAGACCTGCGCGGCGGCGAACGAAGATCCGTCGACGAAATCCCAACCGCCGCCGGGCGTGGTGGCTGGGATACCGCGGCCAGGCGCGCGCAGTTCGCCGGCAACCGGATCGTCATCACCTGCGTCATCGTTGGCTACCGCCAGCACGCCTGGATGCCGGGCGGGAAAGCCACTCGCGGGATCCGGATCGACCGCGCCGACCACGCTGATGCCTTGTTCCAGAGCAAGATCGAGCAAGCGATCCAGCAATCGATCGCGCGGACCACCGAGACTCAAATTGAGCACCTGCGGATCGGCCTGCAACACGAACTGCAGCGCCTTGGCCAGCGTGAAACTGTTGCAGGCGGCGCCGGACCGCGACTGCCAGCAAGCGCGCAGCGCCAGCAGCCGCGCCTGCGGCGCGACGCCGGCGATGCCGATGCCGTTGCCTGCGACCGCCGCGATGATGCCGGCAACCTCGGTGCCGTGGCGTTCCGCCGGCATCGGACCATCGTCCACGAAATTGCGCGAGCGCGCGACCTGCCCGCGCAGATCCGGATGTTTCATATCCACGCCACTGTCCACTTCGGCGATCACGATGCCGCGTCCGGTCGCCCGCTTGTGCAGTTCATCCAGATGCCAGGCGCGCGCGGCCGGTTGCACGGAGTACAGCGGATCGTTGTGAGCGAGCAGATGGAACGCGTGCATCGGCTGGACCCAATCGACACGCGGATCGCGCGCCAATTCGCGCATGCGTTCGCGCGCCGCCGCCGGATCGTCCGCCTGCATCACGAGGCAATCCACACCCAGCGATGGCATCGGCCAAGCATCGAGCAAAATCAAACCATGTTCGCGCGCCAGACGAGCACCCAGCCGACGGCGCGTCTGGCGTCCCTCCGATGGATCGTAGCCACCAGCGTAGTTTCGATCGGGACGGAAATGCGGCGGCGGCGTGCGCAGCATCACCAGTAATTGCCGGTCGGCCGCTTGCGCGGATGGCGGCGACGGTTGCGGCGGCATCGACACGCAGGCGGCCAGCGCCACGACACACGCCGCGATGACAAGTGTGCGCAACATGCTCAGCGGCCGCGCGGCGGCGAAAGATCCTCCGCCAGCCACACGCCGCGGGCCACACGCAACAGCGCAACGGCTTGCGAGGCGCGATCGGGCGGCACCGCCAACACATAGGCGCCGGTCGCGTTGGGCCCATCGACGATGCGCGCGCCGCTGGCTTGCAGCAGTTGCCGCAGATCGCGTTCGCTGAGCGATGGATCGAACACCACCGCCAACCGCGCGTCGCCGCTGAACGCGGCATCGCCGACGCCGAGGGTGTGGTACGGCGCCGGCGCGCGATCGCCGATCAGCACGGCCGCGAGCGCAACGGACAACACCAGTTGCGCCGCGATCGCCCAGCGCGCCCACAGCGGCGCGCGCCGCCAGCCGCCATGCGCGCAACGCAAATGGATCAGCGAACGCCGACCGACGCCGGCATCGAGCCGATTTCGCATGCGTTGCAAAGAGACTTCCATGTCATCGCTCGCGGCCGTGGCCGATTCGACACCGGCCGCGCGCAGTTCGCGCAGCCACTCAAGTTCGCGCTGGCAACGCACGCATTCGGACAGGTGTTGTTCGGCGCGCTCGCGTTCATCGCCGGTCAGCGTGCCGTTGACCAACCATGGCAACAACGCATCGACTTCGCGATGCGCCGGGCTCTCGAAATGCAGCACACGTCCTCTCATGACACTTCCTCGGCAAGCGCGGCGAGCAGCGTCTTCAACCGCCGCCGCGCGTAGAACATCCGCGTTTTCACCGTGGCCACCGGGCATTGCACGATCGCCGCGACGTCCCGGCAGGCGTAATCATGAAAATACGTGAGTTCGATCACCGCGCGATGCTCCGGGGACAACGCGGCCATCGCCGCTTGCAGATGTCCGCGCCATTGATGCTGCTGCAATTCGCGATCGGGTTCGTGGCCTGGCGAACGCAAGGCATCGGGATCGTGCTGCTCGAGGGGCTCATCGTTCCGCCGCAACGCCTTGAGCGCCTGCCGATAGGCGATCGCGTAAATCCAGGTCGAGACCCTGGAACCGCCGTTGTAACTGCGCGCCTTGCGCCATACCGCCAGCATGGTTTCGTTGAACACATCCTCGACCAGCGCCGGGCGCCGGGTCATGCGCAGCACGAACTGACGCAGCTTCGGATAGTAGGCGCGATAAAGCATCTCGAAGGCATCCTGATCACGCATCACCACCCGCGCGATCAGCACGGCCTCGTCCGTGGCCGCGTCGATGCGTCCGGGAGGGATTCCGCCTCGCGTGCTCGGCAGTTGGGTCATTTGCGATCGTTTCGATTGCGACTGGATGCCTGATTCCAGCCCTCCGGTTCAATTCTGCTCCCGCGCGCGCCACGGCGCAGCCATTCAATCCGGCGCGACAATGAACCGCCGCCGCCGCACCGGGCATGAAGGAAGGACGTGGCTTGGGGACTCCTGAACCCGGCCACGCCCCGCTTATTCCTTTTCAATGCTCGAAGGAGCCGGATCATGAAACCGCTTTCCACTCTCGCCCGTCGGCTGGGCGCGCCGCTGGCGCTCGCCCTCGCCATCTCGGCCGCATCGGCCGCACCCGCGCCAAAGGTGTCGTTGCCGGGCTTCCTCTACCAGCAGCACAACTTGGTATCCGATGGCGCGCTGCCAGCCGATCATGTCGATCCCAACCTGGTCAACGCCTGGGGTATCGTGTTCAATCCGTTCGGCGCGGTGTGGGTGGCCGACAACGGCACCGGTGTTTCCACGCTCTACGACGGCGCCGGCAATATCGTACCGCTGGTGGTGCAGATCCCCTCGCCCGATTCCGACAGCGGCGGTACGCCAACCGGCATCGTCAACAACGGATCGTCCAGCTTCGTGGTGAGCGAGGGCGCGCAGTCCGGTCCCAGCCGTTTCATCTTTGACACCGAGGACGGCGTGATCGCCGGTTGGGCGCCCAACGTCGATCTCAACCACGCCATAAAAGTAATCGACAACTCCGGCAATGGCGCGGTCTACAAGGGCCTCGCGTTGAGCGCCGGCGGCAATGGCGCGCTGCTGTACGCGACCGATTTCCACAACAACAAGGTCGACGTGTTCGACGGCAACTTCCAGCCGGTGGCGCTGCAGGGCGGCGCGTTCCGTGATTCGCACATCCCCGCCGGTTTCGTGCCGTTCGGCATCCAGGCGATCGGCGGCGATCTGTACGTGACCTACGCGATGCAGGACGCCGACAAGCACGATGACGTGCACGGGCCGGGGCTGGGCTACGTCGATGTCTACGATCCCAACGGCAATCTGTTGCGCAGGCTGGCTTCGCGCGGTCCGCTCAACGCGCCGTGGGCCGTGGCGCTGGCACCGGCGGGTTTCGGGCGTTTCTCGAATCTGCTGCTGATCGGCAATTTCGGCGATGGCCACATAAACGCCTATGACACCGTGTTCGGCATCCCGCTGGGCAACCTGCGCGGCGCCGACCGCAAACCGATCCAGATCGACGGCTTGTGGGGACTGGCGTTCGGCAACGGCTATCTCAACCAGCCGGTGAACACGCTGTACTTCACCGCCGGTCCGCAGGACGAATCGCACGGGTTGTATGGGAGCATCAGCGCGATCCAGTAATGGCTCAGGATTCGGCTTGCTTGGCCTGCGAACTTCGCACGGTATGAGCGGCGGTATCCGGTTCAGTCTCCGCTGGATTCCGCCGCCTTTTTTTCGCTAGCCCATCGTGAACCCGCGCGGGCGTTGCTCCGGCAGCGCCTCGCGCGTCACGGTCGTCACCCGCGCCGATGGCGGACCAACGCGTAACCAGCGTTGCAACGCATCGAGCGATGCGGCGTTGCCACAGGCCAGCACCTCGACACTGCCATCGGCAAGATTTTTCGCATGGCCGCTGATGCCAAGCCTCAACGCCTGCTCGCGTGTGGACGCCCGGAAAAACACGCCCTGCACGAGACCGCGGATGACAAAACGCGCGCACGGCATGATCGTGTCACTCTTTGCCGTGTGCGGCTGCCGCGTGCGCGGCGCCGATCGCGCGCGCCAATTCCCCGATATCCATTGGCCCCATGAAACGCCGCGCCATGCTTCCATCCGGCGCGATCAGATACGTGGTCGGCAGTCCGCGCGGCGTGGGGAACGCCTTCGGCGGGTGGTAAACATCGACCTGCGCGACGGGATACGTCACCGGATGTTTTTTCAGGAACGCCAGCACATCCGCACGATCCGTGTCCTCGTAGGCCAACCCGATTGCTGCCACGTTCTTGTGCGCGGCGACGAATTTCGACAGCGTAGGCAATTCGGCGATGCACGGCGAACACCAGGTCGCCCAGAAATTGACGATCACCCACTTGCCGCGCTGCGCGGCGAGATCGAAGGTCTTGCCATCCAGCGTCTTGACGGATAGTTCCGGATGTTGCGGCGGCGTGGCGGCTGCAAGCGTACGCGCCGGCGCGACCATCGCGCCGCCCAAGCACAGCATCACGCCGCAAAGCCAGCCGGATTTGCTCATCGCGTTTCTCCACGCATCATTTCGCGATGTTCCGTTTCGCGGTCCGTTGACGCAACGAACAACGTCGCCAGCGTCGGCGACAGATGCGAGCGCAGCGATTCGACCGCGCCGAAAAGCGCAGCCCGCGCTTGCGGCGCGAGACCATCCGCGGCACGCTCCAGCGCATCGCGATCCAGCGGCAACCGATAATGGCCGGCGCGATACAAATCGACGAGGCTCGCGGTGGTCAGATCACGCGACAATACCCACTCGCCGGATTCCGCGCGGGTGAGCAGACCCGCGCCGCGCAGATCGCCGAGGTAACGTTGCAGCAGATCGTCGTCGAGAAAACGCTCGCGCCTTCGCAATTCCTCGCTGTGCAGACCTGCGCCTTCGCGCTGCGCGGCGGCGAACCGCTGCAACACCCGCAACAGGCCGATGAATTCGCAGCCGCGCGGCAACCGTGTGGCCAGCGGCCGGTATTCGAACGCCGCCAACGCCGCAGCCAGGGACGCGCCCAGCAACACGATCACCCACGAGAAATAAATCCAGATCAGGAAGATCGGAATGAACGCCAGCGCGCCGTACACCTGTTGATACGACGGCACGCTGCGCACGTAGAACGCGAATCCCGCGCGCGCGATCTCGAACAGGATCGCGGCCAGAAAGCTTGCGACCGCGACGTGACGAAAGGCGATGGTGCGATTGGGGATCACGATATACATCACCAGCAGCACGATCCAGGTCAGCACGAACGGCAGGAACACCAGCAAGTGCTGGCCGACCGGCGCGACCACGCTCAATTCCGGCAGCGCGAACAGGTACGAGGCCAGCGCCACGCCGGCCACCGCCAGCAGCGGACCGACCGTCAGCGCCGCCCAATACAACAGGAACCGCGAGCCACCGCCACGTTTGGTCTGCACCCGCCAGATGCGGTTGAAGCGATCCTCGATGCTGGACATCATCATCAACGCGCTGACCAGCAACACCAGAATACCGACCGCGGTCAGCTTGCTGGCGTTGTCGGCGAACTGCAGCAGGTATCCTTGCACGGTGGTGCCGGCGGCCGGCACGAAGTTGCGGAAGATGAAATCCGACACCCGGATGCGCCAGTCGGCGAACACCGGGAACGCGGACAGGATCGCGAACACCGCCGCCAGCAGCGGTACGATCGCGAACAGCGTGGTGTAGGACAATGCGCCAGCGGTCTCGAAGCACTTGTCGTCGATGAAACGCTGCCACACGAACCGCGCGAATGCGTGCAGGCGTTCGCGGTCGATGCGCTGGTTGAGGATGGATGCACGGGTCACGGGGCGAGCCTAGTGCAAGCCGCGTGTAAAAGGAAAACACGATGACAACGGAAATCCTGGTGTTGTACTACAGCCGCGGCGGCCACACCGCACAATTGGCGCGGCTGATCGCGCGCGGCGTCGAGGAGACCGATGGCGTGCGTGCGCGCCTGCGGCAGGTGCCACCGGTGGCGCCGGTCACGGAAATCGCGCAGCCGCCGGAGCCGGACGACGGCGCGCCTTATGCTGAATTGCGCGACCTGCACGAATGCGCGGGCCTGGTGATGGGTAGCCCGACCCGCTATGGCAACATGGCCGCGCCACTCAAATACTTCGTCGATTCGACGCTGGCCGAATGGGCATCCGGCGCGCTGGTCGGAAAACCCTGCGGCGTGTTCACCTCTACAGCGACCATGCACGGCGGTCAGGAAACCACGTTGGTCTCGATGCTGTTGCCGCTGCTGCATCACGGCATGATTGCAGTTGGCATCCCCTACACGGAAGCCGCGTTGAACGCGACGCAAAGCGGTGGCACGCCGTATGGCGCCAGCCACGTCGCTGGCACGCAGGGCGAAAATGCGATCAGCGAACACGAACGCGAACTTGCGCGCGTGCTCGGCCGGCGGGTGGCGGATCTGGCGCGGCGGCTGGCGGCGTCGCGATGAAGCGTGCACAACGTTTTGGTTTCGTCGCCTGGGCCGCGCAAGCCTTGTTGCAGATCGTCTGGCACGCCTGGCTGCTGCCGCCGGCGCGGATGTCGATCGCGATTGCGCTGTTGATAGCGCTATTGCCATTGGCGATCCCGTTGCTGTATTGGCGGCGGCCGCAACGCGCGCTGCTGCTGACCGGCATGATTTCGCTGTTCTATTTCTGTCACGGCGTTGCCGAAACATGGAGTTCCCGGCCGGAGCGCGGGTTGGCAATCGTCGAGGTGATCCTCGCGCTGGCGCTGATCGGCGCGGTCGGCTGGGCGGGGCGGCGCAAACCCGCCGTCGAAATATTTCGATCGTAAACCCATCGCATGCATGCCTTCAGCTCATGACCCCTCACCCCAGCCCTATCCCCGGCGGGGTGAGGGGGCGTCGCGACGATCCCCTCCGTCGTCGTATAGTCGGCAAGAATCGTCGGATACACGCCATGACCTTCGTGCAAGCCGCGCCGCAACTCGGCAACCAGTACCGCGAGGATCGCGTGCTGCGTTCGTATCTGCGCCGTGTGCTGCCGCCGCAGCAACTGCACGCGGCGGAAGGCGCGCTGGACGCACTGGGCGAACACGCCGCGCACACCTGGCGTCGACGCACAACGAGCGCGCGCGAGGAACCGCGCCTGATCCGCTGGGATGCCTGGGGCGCACGCGTCGATCGCATCGAGCTGACCCGCACCTGGCGCGAAGGCCCCGGCATCGCCGCGCGCCACGGGCTGATCGCAACCGGCCACGATCCTAGTCTCGGCGCGCACGCGCGCGTGCAGCAATTCGCGCTGGTGTATCTCTACCATGTCGCCAGCGAGTTCTACACCTGTCCGCTGGCGATGACCGACGGCGCCGCCACCGCATTGAAGGCCGCCGGCGACCACGCGCTGAACGAACGCGCGCTGCCGCGTTTTCTGTCACGCGATCCGGCCAGGTTCTGGATCGCGGGGCAATGGATGACCGAGAACACCGGCGGTTCCGACGTCGGCAATACCGAGACCGTCGCCCACCACGACGAACGAGGCGGCTGGCGGTTATCCGGGCGCAAATGGTTCACTTCGGCGATCAACGCCGACGCCGCATTGGCGCTCGCGCGTCCGCAAGGCAACGCGCCCGGCGCCGATGGCTTGGCGCTGTTTTATCTGGAAACGCGCGACAGCGACGGCCGCTGGAACGGCATTACCGTCGATCGCCTGAAAAACAAACTCGGCACGCGCGAATTGCCGACCGCGGAAATCCATCTCGACGGCGCGGCGGCCACGCTCATCGGCGAACCCATGCACGGCGTGCGCCGGGTGGTGCCGGTGTTGCAGGTTACACGCTTGTGGAATGCGATCGGCGCGCTGGCGACCGTGCGCCGTTGCATCGCGCTGACTCGCGATTACGCGCAACGGCGCGTTGCATTCGGCAAACCGCTGATAGAGCAACCGCTGTTCGCCGACACGCTGGCCTCGATGCAGGCCGAGTACGAGGCCGCGTTCCACCTGGTGTTCCATCTGGCCGAACTCATGGGGCGCATCCAGCACAATCAGGCCGATGAGAATCAGCAGCGGCTGTTCCGCGTGTTGACACCGCTGGCGAAATTGTGGACCGGCAAGCTGGCGGTGCTGGCCGCGTCGGAAACCGTCGAAGCGTTCGGCGGCATGGGTTATCTGGAAGACAGCGGCATCCCGCAACTGTTGCGCGACGCGCAAGTGTTTCCGATCTGGGAAGGTGCCGGCAATGTGCAGGCGCTGGACGCGTTGCGCGCGCTCGACGAACACGGCGGCACGCCGCTGCGCAACGCGCAACGCGCATTGCTGGCGCAAACCCAGGGCAGCGAGTTCACAGCGATGGTGAATGTCGCGCGCGAAGCCATGGCCGCCGCCGATGCGCGCTTGAAACAGCATGCGGACGATCGCGCTGTCAGTGAGGCCGGTGCGAAAGGCGTCGCCCTGACCTGCACGCGCGCGTTCGCCGCCGCGTTGCTGGCGCGTCACGCCGACTGGGCGTTGCGCGCGCAAGCCGATCCGCGACCGCTTGCCGCGCTGCAGCGCTTCTGCGCGCACGGCTTGAATCGATTGCAGGCATTCCCGCCCAACGACGCGCGCACGCTGGCAGCAGATTTGTAGTAGCAGCGGCGCATTCGTCGCTTACACCATCCCGACCCAATCCTCCCCTTGAAGGGGAGGGCTTGAAGCTGGCCAGATTGTCTCCTTCCCCTTCAAGGGGAAGGCTGGGATAGGGATGGTTTATAACTGTCGCGATCAAGCCGAGTCGCACTGTCCCCACCCAACCGCGCGTAAAATGTCTCAACGTAATCATCCAGCCCGCGCGCTGCAATCGCCGCGCGCAATTCGGACATCAGCCTCAGGTAGAAATGCAGATTGTGGATGGTGACGAGTTGGCAGCCGAGGATTTCGTTGCAGCGGTCCAGATGCCGCAGATACGCGCGCGCGAATCCACCCGCACAGGTGTAGCACCTGCAGCCCTCCTCGATCACGCGCGTGTCGTTGGCGAATTTCGCGTTGCGGATGCGCAATGTGCCTTCGCGCGTGAACAGAAACCCGTTGCGCGCGTTGCGTGTGGGCATCACGCAATCGAACATGTCGATGCCACGCCGCACCGCTTCCACGATGTCCTGCGGCCGGCCCACGCCCATCAAATATCTCGGCTTTCCCTGCGGTAGCAGCGGAACGGTAACGTCAAGCGTGTTGTTGCGTTCGACCGCCGTTTCGCCGACCGCGAGGCCGCCGATCGCATAGCCATCGAAACCGATTTCCAGCAAGCCCTGCGCGGAGCGCGCGCGCAAGTCCGCATGCACGCCGCCCTGCACGATCCCGAACAGCGCGTTGCGATTGCCCGAATCGTCGAACGCGCGTCGGGAACGCGCTGCCCAGCGCAACGAGAGTTCCATTGAATCGCGTACTTGCGCTTCCGTGGCCGGCACGCCATCAATCAAAGCCGGCGTGCATTCGTCGAATGCCATTACGATATCGGAATCCAGCACGCGCTGGATGCGCATCGATTCCTCCGGCGAAAGAAAAACCCGCGCGCCGTCGACCGGCGAGGCGAACGCCACGCCTTCCTCGGAGAGCTTGCGCGCGTGCGCAAGACTGAAAACCTGGAAGCCCCCGGAATCGGTCAGGATCGGCCCGTTCCAGCCGATGAAGCGGTGCAAGCCGCCGAAGCGTTCGATCACGTCCAACCCTGGACGCAACCACAAGTGAAAGGTGTTGCCAAGGATCACTTGCGCGCCAACCTCGCGCAGATCGCGCGGCGTCATCGCTTTTACAGAACCGTAGGTTCCAACCGGCATGAAACATGGCGTCTCGATCGTGCCACGTGGCAGCGTGATACGACCGCAACGCGCGGCGCCGTCGCTGGCGAGGAGATCGAAATGCATGTATTCGCGCAAACCATCCATCGAGTGAATCCCTCTCTCTTCGGGAAAGGGTGGCGCGTAGCGCCGGGTGAGGTCGAGCAGACAGCGTTTGCGATCTGCCTTAGATGGCAGATCGCGCTGTCTACGAGGGTGAGGCATGGATGCCGATCGGAAACCACGCCATGGATGGCTTCTTGCCTGTATTCATCCATGAAGCGTACTCCAGTCGGCATCCTACCTCCTCCTCAGTTACCGCACGCGATGCCATTCGAGGCATCGCGTAAGCGCGGCAACTTCGACCTCACCCCTACCCCTCTCCCGAAGGGAGAGGGGTTCAAAACCCGTCAATCGTCCCGGCCATTCGGCCAGATCAGCATCGCATCGCCATACGAAAAGAAACGATAGTGTTGTTGGACCGCATGGGCGTAAGCCGCAAGCACCAGCTCGCGTCCGGCCATCGCCGAGACCAGCATCAGCAGGGTCGATTCGGGCAGATGGAAATTGGTGATCAAGGCGTCCACGCTTTCGATCCTGTAGCCCGGCACGATGAAGATGCGCGTCTCGCCGGCGAAGGGTTTCAATGCACCATCGGCGCTCGCGGCTTCCAGCGCGCGCACCACGGTGGTGCCGACGGCGATCACGCGGCCACCGGTTGCGCGTGCCGTACGGATTTTCTCGACAAGCTCCGCGCCGACGTTCAGCCATTCGCGGTGCATGATGTGATCCTCGACGCGTTCGGCGCGCAGCGGCTGAAACGTCCCGGCGCCGACGTGCAAGGTAACGTAACCGGATTCGACGCCGCGCTCGCGTAGCGATTGCAGCAGCACCGTATCGAAATGCAGCCCGGCGGTCGGCGCCGCCACCGCGCCAGGCGCGCGTGCGTACACCGTTTGATAGCGCTCGGCGTCGGCAGCTTGCGCCTTGCGATTGATATAAGGCGGCAGCGGCATCCGCCCAATCCGCGCCAGCAATTTTTCCAGTGGCTCGCCGGTATCGAATTGCAGATCGAAAAATGCTTCCTCGCGACCGAGCACGGTCACGAACGTCCCATCGTCCAGCACAATCCGCGTGCCCTTGCGCGGTTTCTTGCTGACACCAAGTTGCGCGCGCGCGGTGCGTGCGCCTGTGATGCGTTCGATCAGGATTTCGACCGCGCCGCCGGTTTCCTTGCGGCCGTACAAACGCGCCGGCAACACGCGGGTGTCGTTGAACACCAGCAAATCGCCAGTGCGTAGCAGGCTTGGCAATTCGAGGAATTGGCGATCGTGCCAGGCGCGCGTCGCGGCATCCAACACCAGCAGCCGACTCGCGCTGCGTTCCGGCAATGGCGTCTGCGCGATCAACTCATGCGGGAGGTCGTAGTGGAAGTCGGATTTTTTCAAGGCCAGAAAACGGCAAGCGGAAACGAAGAGTATCGCCGATCGTGCATAAACCACGTCGTCATTCCAGGGCCGTTCGCGGCTTCGCCGCGTCCGGAACGACGGCGAAAAGGGTCTAACGCGCTTGGCTACAACCATCCCTTTTGCCGCGCCAACCGGTACGCCTCGATCCGGTTGCCAACGCCGAGTTTTCCGATCGCCTCGGACAGATAATTGCGCACGGTGCCGTGCGAGAGATTCAACCGTTGCGCGATGTCGCCGGCGCTCTGACCCTCGCCTGCGAGACGCAACACCTGGCGCTCGCGGTCGTTGAGCGGATCGGCTTCCGACCATGCCTCCAGCGCCAGTTGCGGATCGATCGCGCGGCCACCCCGATGCACGCTGCGCAGGGCTTCGGCCAATTGTTCGGCCGGCGCGTCCTTCAACAGATATCCGCTGACGCCGGCCTCGAGCGCGCGGCGCAGATAACCAGAGCGCGCGAACGTCGTCACGATCACCACTTTGATCGGCAACTCGTGGCGCTGAATGCGCTGCGCGAGTTCGAGCCCCGTCAGCCCCGGCATCTCGATGTCGGACACCAGCACGTCCGGTTGCAGCCTCTGCACCTCGCGCCACGCGGCTTCGCCGTCGGCCGCGGAGCCCAACACTTCGATGTCGGATTCCAGCGCAAGCAACGCCGACAGCGCGCCCCGCACCATCGCCTGGTCTTCGGCCAGCAGTACGCGGATCATGCACGGCCACCGGCAAACGTGGTCGCGATCGGCGCCGCCGGACGCGAAACGGTTGATGAATCGAACTCCGATGCGATGGCGGCATCTCGCGGCGCGGGCAATGGAACACGCACGCTCAGCGTGGTGCCCTTGCGCAAGGGCGATTCGATGCGCAGATCGCCGCCCAGCGCGCGCACGCGCTCGCGCATGCCGGCCAACCCGTTGCCGTCCGCCGCGACACCGCCGCGGCCGTCGTCGGCGATGCGCATGAGCAAACAATCGTCATCGCGCACCAATGCCATCCGCGCGGTCCTGGCGTGCGCGTGTCGCGCGATATTGGTCGACGCTTCGCGCAGCACCAGCGACAGGCCGCGCTCGATCTCCGGCGGCAAATCCGGCAATGGCAAATCATAGTCCAGATGCACGTAGCACGATTCCAGCAGCAACCGCGCGGAGGCCAGTTCGGCGGCTAGATCCGAGGCACGGATGCCGGTGACCGCCGCGCGCACTTCACCCAGCGCATGCCGCGCGACCTTTTCGGCCTCGGTGATCTCGCGACGCGCGGCTTGCGGATCCTGATCGAACAACTTGCGCGACAATTCGAGTTTCAGGGTGATCAGCGACAGCGTATGCCCGAGCAAATCGTGCAGGTCGCGGCCGATGCGTTCGCGCTCGGCGGTCGCCGCCAATCTCCGCACTTCGTCGTGGGACAGCCGCAACTCGGCGTCCTTCTGGCAATTCATCCAATAGGCAACATTGCCGCCCCCCACCGCCGCGCAGACCAACGCCATCATCAAGGCGACCTGCCAAGGCCAATGCAGCGATAGGGCCTCCAGCACGAATATCAGGGTCACCCCGGCCATCATTGCAATGGCCCGGCGTGGGCTGTTCTGGAATGCAAAAAACGCGCACGCGTAGATCACATATGCGGCGCCGCCACTGTTGTTGACCGGCATGGCCAGAAAACCGAGCAAGCCTATCGCCGATGCATACACCAGAAGTTCGCGCATCGGACGTAAATACGCCAGCGTATAAAGCAGCAGGAACAAGGCAACGGTTGCGACTGTGATCGGCGCGAACCAGCGAACATGATGCTGGCCGTATAGCAAGTCACCAAACACCCACATCAGCCACAGCAGGTTGCAAACCATGAACCAGCGCGGCTTGCCGCGCCTGCCCTGGTTGCGCAGCAGCGAATCGGGCGCGGGTACAAAAACATCTCTCAGCGTCGCGATCGGTTTCTTGAACATATGACCATCCTTCAATATCGCTAACCTGCGCGTTTCAACCGCCATTGCGCCGCTGCGAAAAACAAAATCGCGTACGCCGCGAGCGCGACGATATGCGCGCCGAAATTGCCAAGCGTGCGTTGTCCGGTGACGGCGTAGGCGATCTGGCCCAGATGATACGCCGGCCACAGCGGCGCGAGTTGCTGCAGGAACTTCGGCAGGAACTGGATCGGAATCCACAAGCCGGACAGGAATGCCAGCGGCAGGTAGATCAGGTTCACCACCGCCGGCGCACCCTGGCCACCGACCAGCGTGCCGACGAGCAAGCCGATCGCGCAGAACGGCAGCACGCCGAGTACGCACGTCGTCAATAGCGCCATCCAATCGCCCGCCGGCATGCGCACATGGCCCAGTGTCGCCGCGAGCGCCATCAGTAGTAGCGTGACGATCGCCGCGAACAACATCGCCATCAGCATTTTGGCGGCAAGATATGCACCCGGCGGCATCGGCAGCGCGCGCTTGAACACGAGCAGCCCCTGTTCGCGCTCGATCGCCACCACCACACCGAAACCGAACAGTCCCGGCGCCATCACGCCGAACGCAGCATAACCGGCGAGCATGTAGGCGGCGGCGTTGAAGCCGTGATCGGAATGATTCAACAACACACCGAACAACAGATAGAACATCGACGGGAACAGGATCGTCGGCAGCGCGAACTGCGGCGTGCGCAGCAGGCGCAGGAATTCGTATTTGGCCTCCAGCAACCAGGCGCGCGCGACGCGGAACAGTGGCATGGCGCCAACGGAGTCATTCTGCAAGGAGATCGTCGTTGAGATCATGTCGTCACCATCCTGCGATGCAATGCCGTTGACCAGAATTCGTATGAAATACCGAGAGCAAACGAGACCAGCGCAAATCGCCACGTTGCATTGCCATTGCCGAGGAAGTGCGCGTAGCCCCAAATGCACAGCGGCAGATACAGCAGGACTCCGGTCACGATGCCGGGCGAATAGCGTCGCAGCTTCAACACGCCAGCGAGATGAAGCACGGCATTTCCTGCGAGCAATGCCGCAAGAATCAACCAGAGCGACAAACCGCGCGACGCATCCGGACCATACCAACCCAGCAGGAATGCGGCACCGAGCAATATTGCATTCGCTATCAATGCGAAGCGTGGAGTTATGCTGGTGGCAAGTGCCGGGCGATAGCTGCGATGCCACGCGAGAAACCCGCCGGGCCACACGAACTCCTCGACAACATGCAGCACGATGATGATAAAGGGCAACAAGAACACGATGCGATCCATCACGCAGCCTCCTTCTCGACCGTTTCGTTGCGGGTGATTTCCACGAAAGCCTCGGCCAGTCCCGCGCGTTGCACTTCCAGCTCACGCAGATCCGGATCGGCGGCGAGAAGTTTGCGTAATACCGTCTCGGCCTCGGTGGTGACTATGTTCAATCGCTCGCCCTCGCGCATCACCCGCTCGACCAGCGGCCACGCACGCAGCGTTTCGATGCTCAAGGCGCTGACGCAGCGGATGCGCCGTTGCGCGACGTGCGCACGGATCGCTTCCACGCTCCCTTGGGCAACGACCTTGCCGTGATTGAGCACGAACACGCGATCGGCCAGCGCCTCGGCCTCTTCCAGATAATGTGTGGTCAACACGATCGCGCAACCACGTTCGATCAACGCGCGCAGGGTCTTCCAAATCGCCCCGCGCGCTTCGTGATCAAGCCCGACGGTCGGTTCGTCGAGGAACATGATTTGCGGATCGCCGCAGATGGCCAGCGCGAATTGCACGCGGCGTTTCTGGCCGCCGGACAATTTGCCATAGCGGCGTGGCAGCAGTTCCTCGACGCCCGCAAGCAGAGCGATCTCGCCGAATTCGCGCGGCCGCGGATAGTAACTCGAGGTGAGCCGGATCAGTTCGTCCACCCGCAGCGTGGGTTGCAGTGCGGCATCCTGCAGCATGACCCCGATGCGGCGGCGCGCATCCAGGCGCTGCGGGTCGAGCCCAAACAACTCGGCGCGACCCGCGTCAGGCTTGGTCAAACCGAGCAGCAACGAAATCGCCGTGGTCTTGCCCGCGCCGTTGGGGCCGAGCAGCGACAGCAGTTCGCCGCGCCGCACTTGCATATCGACGTTATCCAGCGCGGCAATCGCGCCGTAACGCTTCACCGCGCCTTCGAGGCGCGCCACTGTCGAAACTACATCGTTCATTGTATCGTCCTCCGTGTCCCGCATCATCGGCGCATAGAAGGGGCCTCGGCAGTTCCCGCCGTCAGCCATCGCGGCTGACAGGCGTCATGCGGGCGTAATCGTTTTGTTGCGCTCACCCGCTTGTCGGGCGTGAGGAGTACTCACGCCAGCCGATTCAAGCCACCGCCGGGGTTACGGCGGGGCTGGCGGCATGTTAAAATCAGCAGACGTTTTCTTTGTTCTTGAACCACTTACGCGCAACGCTCGGGCGGTGTTGCCGGTGCTGGAGGCTCCCATGAATCCGATCGGCATGCTGGCCGAATTGCGCACCAATGCGGGCGCTGTGCGCACCCGCGGTCTGGACGATGCGACGATCACGCGCTTTGCCGCATCCGATCCTTCGCTTGCCGGGGCAATCGCGGATGCGAGCGAGGCTTTAGAACGCCTGCGCGAACGCATGCCGGATTTCCTTAGGCTCGACGAAGACGCGCAGATCGAATGCGCGCAGTCGGGCTTCGTCAATTTCTACGCGGACGACGCGATCACGCCATTCGTGGCGCTGGCCGCGCGCGGGCCGTGGATCGTCACCACCAAGGGCGCGGTGCTGTACGACTGCGGCGGTTACGGCATGTTGGGCTTCGGCCATAATCCACCGGCGGTGCGTGATGCCTTGTCGCGGCCGCAGGTGATGGCGAACGTGATGACGCCGAACGTGGCGCAACATGCGTTCACCCAGGCCTTGCAGCGCGAGATCGGGCATACGCGCGGCAGTCATCCGTTCGCGCGTTTCATGTGCCTCAATTCTGGCTCGGAAGCGGTGACGCTCGCTTGCCGGATTGTCGATGTCAACGCCAAGACCATGACCGATCCGGACGGCCGTCATGCCGACCGCGAGATCAAGCGGCTCGCGGTGAAGGGCGCCTTCCACGGCCGCACCGAGCGCCCGGCGATCTATTCGGATTCCTCCCGCAAGCCGTACGAGAAGAATCTGGCGAGTTTCCGCGACGAGCATTCGCTGGTCACCATCGAACCCTACGATGTCGGCGCGTTGCGCCGCGCTTTCACCGACGCCGAAACCCACGGCTGGTTTTACGAAGCCATGTTCCTCGAGCCGGTGATGGGCGAAGGCGACCCGGGCCGCGCCGTGACCCCGGGGTTCTACGCCGCCGCGCGCGAATTGACGCAAGTGCACGGCTCGTTGCTGCTGGTCGATTCGATCCAGGCGGGACTGCGCGCGCACGGCGTGTTGTCGATCGTCGATTATCCGGGCTTCGAAAAGCTGCCCGCGCCCGACATGGAAACCTATTCCAAGGCGCTCAACGCCGGGCAGTTCCCGTTGTCGATATTGGCGGTCAACGAACGCGCGGCTGGCCTTTACCGCAAGGGCATCTACGGCAATACCATGACCGCCAATCCGCGCGGCCTGGACATCGCCTGCGCGGTGCTGGAGCAACTGACGCCGCAACTGCGCGCCAATATCCGCGCGCGCGGCAAGGAACTCGTCGAGAAATTGAACGCGCTGAAGGACGAATTGCCGGACCTGATCACCAAGGTACAGGGCACCGGCCTGCTGTTTTCCTGCGAACTGGCGCCGCAATACAAATGCTTCGGCGCAGGATCGACCGAGGAATACATGCGCGAGCGCGGCATCAATGTGATCCACGGCGGCGTCAACTCGCTGCGCTTCACGCCGCACTTCGCGATCGACGAGGCGGAAGTCGATCTGCTGATCGAGCATGTTCGTCAGGCTTTGCTGAAAGGCCCGCGCCAGCAATCGGCCCCGGCCGGCGATCCCGCGCGCGCCGCGGCGTAGCCCGTTGCCTGCCGCTCAGCCTTCGTTACGGGATAAAGGGTAGAGTGTCCCACGCCGGCAGATGCGCCGGTACCACGGAGGAGAGTAGTCATGCGGATCCGTTCCTCGATGCTGGCGCTGACCCTGTCGCTGGCCGCGTTTGCCACCGCTCCGGCGTTCGCCGCGGCCGCCAAGCCGATGTCCGCCCAGCAGCAGAAGATGGCCGATTGCAGCCATCAGTCCAAGGGCATGAAGGGCGACGCATACAAGACGTTCATGAGCAACTGCCTGAAGGGCAAGTCCGACATGGCGGCGAGCGGCGGCAAGATGTCGCAGCAGGACAAGATGAAGACCTGCAACGCCACGGCCAAGACCAAGGCGCTCAAGGGCAGCGAGCGCAAGGCTTTCATGAGCACTTGTTTGAAAGGCTGAAGCTTCGCGAGTCGTTTGTATCGTTCCGACAAAAACGCCCGGCATAAGCCGGGCGTTTTTTTGTAATGCTCGTCATTCCGGCGCAGGCCGGAATTCAGTAACAGCCACACAGCCGAAGAGCAACGGCGTTTAGAGTAGTTTTCCAACCAAGTCGCCACTGGATTCCGGCCTGCGCCGGAATGACAGATTTCATAATGATCTCGCTTATTCCAGCATTTATCCCTCGACCTAATCAGCTAGCGAAATCCATCCGTTGCGCGGATCAATGCGTCCGTGATGCCCGGTTCGAATGCGGAATGCCCCGCATCGGGAATGATTTCCAGCCGCGCCTGCGGCCACGCGCGATGCAGATCCCATGCGCTGCGCAGCGGACACACCACGTCGTAGCGGCCCTGCGCGATCACCGCGGGGATGTCGTGCAATTTGTGCGCGTTGCGCAATAACTGGTCGTCGTGTTTGAAAAAACCACGGTTGACGAAGTAGTGGTTTTCGATCCGCGCGAACGCCAGCGCGAACTGGTCGCCGGCGCTGACGGCGACGTAACCTTCGTTCTGCAGCAGGAAACTGGTCGAAGCTTCCCACACCGACCACGCCTGCGCAGCGGCAAGACGCACCGCCGGATCGTCCGACGTCAATCGACGGTGATAAGCGTCGATCAGATCATCGCGCTCGTCTGGCGGAATCGCGGCGAGATAGCCTTCCCACGCATCCGGAAACAGCGCGTCGCAACCTTTCTGGTAGAACCACTGCAATTCCCACTGCCGTAGCATGAAGATGCCGCGCAACACCAATTCGGTCACCTTGTCGGGTTGGGTTTCCGCATAGGCCAGCGCCAGCGTCGAGCCCCACGAACCCCCGAACACCTGCCAGCGATCGATCGACAAATGTCCGCGAAACCGCTCGATGTCGGCGACCAGATCCCAAGTGGTGTTCTCGCGCAATTCCGCGTGCGGCGTGGAGCGTCCGCAACCACGCTGATCGAACAGGATGATGCGATAAGCGGCAGGATCGAAGAAGCGCCGGCACCTGGGATTGCAGCCCGCACCGGGACCGCCGTGCAGGAACACCGCCGGTTTGCCGCGAGGATTCCCGCACTGCTCGTAGTACAACGTATGCAGCGCCGACACCGGCAACATGCCGGTGTCGTAGGGTTCGATTTCGGGATACAGCGTGCGGCGATCAGCGTTCATCTTCCAAGCCTAAAGCCTCAACGACATGCAAGGAAAGTGAGACTTACCAATTTTTTCGTCATCCTGGCCAAGGATTGGCCGGGATCCAGAGCCATGGATAGAAAAGTTACTGGATTCCGGCCTGCGCCGGAATGACGATCTGGGAAGCGCGGTGAACTGCTACCGCTTTCGAAGTTAGGGGATCAAAAAAATCTTGGTCGGGGCGGCGGGATTCGAACCCACGACCTCCTGCCCCCCAGGCAGATGCGCTACCAGGCTGCGCTACGCCCCGACATGAAAAGCGATTGTAACAGCGAGTCAGACAGATATCGGTAGGGGCTTGGCTGTATAGCGTTGGGCGCGAAGCAGCCCTGCAGCCAAAAAACCGTAACTTACTGCGCGAGTGCCCAAATACCGTACGTGACGGCAATCCACCTTACTGCCCGGCTGGATGAATACTGTTTGGACACGTGAACCCCGGAACGCGTCGAATCGCTCAACCTCTCAACACCGCCAGCAACTGCTCCAGCTCCTGCCGCATCTGCCGCACGATCTGGTGCGAGATGGTCGCTTCCGCGCGTGCCTGCTGGCCTTCCAGCCGCGCGCGCGCACCGGTGATGGTGAAGCCTTGCTCGTACAGCAGCGCGCGGATCTGGCGGATCATCAGCACGTCGTGGCGCTGGTAATAGCGGCGGTTGCCGCGCCGCTTGACGGGTTTCAGCGCGGGGAATTCCTGCTCCCAATAACGAAGCACATGCGGCTTGACCTCGCACAGTTCGCTGACCTCACCGATCGTGAAGTAGCGCTTGGCGGGAATCGCCGGGAGTTCGTGGTTACTGCTTGCGTCCAGCATAGTTTTCCACCCGCACTTTCAACTTCTGACCGGGACGGAAGGTCACCACCCGCCGCGCAGAGATCGGAATCTCCTCGCCGGTCTTGGGATTGCGCCCCGGCCGCTGGTTTTTCTGCCGCAGATCGAAATTGCCGAAACCCGACAACTTGACCTGCTCCCCTTTTTCGAGCGCTTCGCGCACGACCTCGAAAAACGCATCGACGAATTCCTTCGCCTCGCGCTTGTTCAAGCCCACGTCGGTGAACAGGCGCTCGGCCATCTCTGCTTTGGTCAGCGTCGCCGTCATCGTCAACTCCGTAATTTGGCACCGAACCCGGTTTCCAGCGATGCCACCGCCGATGCCACCGCCCGATCCGCATCCTGATCCGTAAGCGTGCGGGAAGCGTCCTGCAAAATCAAGCCCATAGCGACACTCTTTCGAGCTGATGTCAAGCCGGGGCCGCCGTAGAGGTCGAAAACAATGATCTCGCTGAGCAACGGCCCCAGCGCCGCGCACACCGCAGCTTCGACCAGCGCCCATTCAACCGTCTGTGGCATTTCCATCGCAATGTCGCGGCGCACCGACGGAAATCGCGGCAGCGCGCGCGCGCGCGGCAACGCGCGATCGCGCAGCGGATCGGCTTGCAGTTCGAAAACATGCACGTCTTCATCGATGTCCAGCGCGCGCAAAAGCCCGGGGTGCAGCGCGCCAATCGCACCGACCGCGGCGCCATCGCGCAAAATGCGCGCGCCGCGTCCGGGATGCAACCACGCCGGCAAATCGTTTTGATCGAACGACCACGCGCGCGGCGCGGCGGCCAGCGCAATCAACGATTCCAGATCGCCTTTCTGATCAAAAAAATCCAGCGCACGCGCCGGTTCGCTCCATTGCTCGGCATGCGCTCCACCGCAGGCGACCACGGCGATGCGATTGATCTCAATCGGTGCATCGGTAGCGCGCTGTTGTTGAGAAGTGCGGCCAAGGATGACCGCTTTTTCATCGCGAATGGATTCGCGTAAAAAAGTGTTCCCGATCTCGAACAATCGCACCCGCGTTTGCTGGCGATGCCGGTTGGCACGCAACGCATCGACCAGACCCGGCAGCAGTGAGGTACGCATCACCGCCATTTCCGCCGACAGCGGATTGGCCAGCGGCACGGCACCGGCATCAAGTTGCCAAATTTGCAAACGCTGCTTTTCGACGAAGGCGTAGCACACCGCTTCGTGATAATCGCGCGCGGCGAGTTGCGCACGCAGCGCGAATTCCGGCAATCGCGATTCTTCATCGGATGGCGCGGGCGGCGCGCCCGCGGGCAACCGCGCCGGAATCTTGTCGTAGCCGTGGATGCGCGCCAATTCCTCGATCAAATCCTCTTCACGTTCGAGGTCGAAACGCCGTCCCGGCGGTGTGACACGCCAACCGTCGTGCTGCGGTTCGACCCGCATGCCCAGCGCGGAAAGAATCCGGGCAACTTTCGCATCGTCGATCGCGATGCCCAACACGCGTGCGATGTGCGCCCGTCGCAGCGCGATCTGCACGGATTGCGGCAGATGTTGCGGCAATACCGATTCGATAACAGCGCCCGGCTTGCCACCGGCGATCCCGATCAGCAACGCCGTTGCACGTTCGATCGCGGCGCGCGGCAATTCGGCGTCCACACCACGCTCGAAGCGGTGCGCGGCATCGGTGTTCAAGCCCAACTTGCGCGCGCGGCCCATGATCGCGGCCGGCGCGAAATGTGCGGCTTCCAGGAACACGTCGCGGGTGGCATCCGTCACCCGCGATTCGAAACCGCCCATCACGCCGGCCAGCGCCAGTGGTTTCTTTTCGTCCGCGATCAACAGAAAATCGGGGTCGAGTTTCACCTCGACGCGGTCGAGTAACGTCAATGTCTCACCCGCGCAGGCGCGACGCACCACGATGTCGCCACTGAGTTGCGTTTCGTCGAACGCATGCAGCGGCTGGCCGAGTTCCAGCATCACGTAATTGGTGACATCGACCACCGCATTGATTGATTTCAAACCCGCGGCGCGCAAACGCGCGGCCATCCACATCGGCGTGCGCGCAGAGATGTCGATGCCGCGTATGCTGCGGCCGAGATAGCGCGAGCAGTCGGCGGCGGCATCGAGCCGGATCGCGCGCGGCGCATCGATGATTGGCGCAACCGGCGTGATATCAAACAGCTTTGCCTGCGCGCCGAATTCCGCGGCGACTTCATCGATCAGTCCCCGCATCCCGAGACAATCGGAACGGTTGGGCGTCAGTTTCAATTCGATCGAGGCATCGGGCAGGCCGAGATATTGCGCGAGCGGCGCGCCGACCGGCGCGTCGTCCGGCAATTCCATCAAGCCGGATGCATCATTGTCGATGCCGAGTTCTTTCGCCGAGCACAGCATGCCGGTGGAGTCCACGCCGCGCAGTTTCGTCGCCTTGATCGCGACGCCGTCCGGCAGCGTTGCGCCGATCGTCGCCAATGGTGCCTTCAGTCCTGTGCGCGCATTCGGCGCGCCACAGACGATTTGAACTTCGCCGTTGCTGGTGTCGACGCGGCACACGTGTAATTTGTTCGCGTCCGGGTGCGGCGTGCAGTCGATGATCAGCGCCACGATCACACCATCGAGATTGGCGCCGATCTCCTCGACGCCCTCGACTTCCAGTCCGCTCATGGTCAGGCGTTGCAGCAAAGCGGCGTGGCCGACGGGGATGTCGACCAATTCCATGAGCCAGTTTTCACTGAACTTCATCGCCGGCCCCTACGCGAACTGCCTGAGGAACCGCACATCGTTCTCGAAGAACGCGCGCAGATCGGTGACGCCGTAGCGAAGCATTGCGAAGCGCTCGACGCCCAGACCGAAGGCGAAGCCGGTGTAACGCTCCACATCGATGCCGCAGTTTTCCAGTACCTTGGGATGCACCATGCCCGCGCCCAGCACTTCCAGCCAGCGCTCGTCGCCGTCTTCCCCGCTTTCATCGGACGCGTTCCAGCGAATATCCACTTCCGCCGACGGTTCGGTGAACGGAAAATAGCTCGGCCGGAACCGCATCTCGAAGTCGCGCTCGAAAAACGCGCGCACGAACGCGGCCAGCGTGCCCTTGAGATCGGCGAAACTGGCCGTCTCGTCGACCAGCAGTCCTTCGACCTGATGGAACATCGGCGAATGGGTCTGATCCGAATCGCTGCGATAAACCTTGCCCCGCGCGATGATCCGGATCGGCGGCGTGCGGCCTTGCATCGCGCGCACCTGCACCGGCGAGGTGTGGGTGCGCAGCAGCCGACCGTCGGGGAAATAAAACGTGTCGTGCATCGCGCGCGCCGGATGGTGCGCGGGGAAGTTCAGCGCCTCGAAGTTGTGCCAGTCGTCCTCGATCTCAGGACCCTCGACGCGCTGATAGCCGAGCCGGGCGAAAATCGCGGCAATGCGTTCGAGCGCGCGCGTGATCGGGTGGATACCGCCGCGTTCGCCGTTGCGACCGGGCAGCGTCACGTCTATGCGCTCGGATGTGAGTCGCACATCCAGCGACGCCTGTTCCAGCAGCGTGCGGCGCGCGTTCAGTGCGTCGCCCACTTCTTGTTTGGCCTGGTTGATGGCCGCGCCGGCGAGCTTGCGCTGATCGGGTGCCAATGCACCGAGCGACTTCAACTGCACTGTGATCGAGCCGGATTTGCCGAGCAAGGCCACGCGCAGGCTCTCCAGCGCGTTGAGGTTGTCAACCGCGGCGATGTCTG
>JBDTBW010000064.1:0-50664 GCA_039923855.1 Rhodanobacteraceae bacterium
TGTTCGCCGCGCGCGATACATACGTCCAGTGCCTGCAAGAGTGCGGGTGAAAGGCCGTGTTGCAATTTCAATCCACGCAGGTCCAGCACGTGCACCGGTGACGCCGCCCGCGCGTGGACGCGGGCGCGCAAACGCAGGTGACCGTAGCGGCCGGCGTCAGCGTTGGCGAGCGATTCCAGTGAAGGCGTGGCACTGCCTAGCACGATCTGCACGTCGAGCGCCTGCGCGCGCATCAAAGCGAAATCGCGCGCGTGGTAGCGGAAACCTTCCTGCTGCTTGTACGAGCCGTCGTGTTCCTCGTCGACCACGATCAGTCCGGCGTTGGGCAGCGGCGCGAACACCGCCGAGCGCGTGCCGAGCACGATGCGCGCGCGGCCGTCGCGCGCGGCGAGCCACGCCCGCGCGCGTTCGCCCTCGGCAAGGTTGGAATGCAACAACGCGACCGGTACGTCGAAGCGTTCGCGCAATCGGCGCAGTGCCTGCGGGGCGAGGCCGATCTCCGGCACCAGCATCAGCGCCTGCTTGCCTTGTGCGAGCGCGCGTTCGATCAGCGCCAGATACACCTCGGTCTTGCCGCTGCCGGTAACGCCTTCCAGCAGCCACGTCCGGAAACCACCGCCGGCGTTCGCGATCGCGGCCACCGCATTGCGTTGTTCGTCGTTCAAGGTCGGCGCGCTGCTGCGCGCATGCGCGTTGTTTTCCGAATGCATTGCAACGCGTTCGGTCAGCCCCGCAGCGTGCAATCGCCGCGCCGCGCTGCGCCAGCCGGGTAACGCCGTGTCCAACTCTTCGGCGCGCAACGCGCGTTGCGACAATGCGGCGAGCAATGCCGCGGAGGCGCCACGCCGGCTGCGCGCATCCAGCGCGCTGCGACCGGTAACGGTCAACTGCCAAGCTTCGTTGTCGGACAGCGGCAACGGTTTTGCGTAGCGTAGCCATACCGGCAACGCATTGAACAACACCTCGCCGACCGCGCCGCACCAGTAATCGCACGCGCGCGACAAGCTTGACAACAATTGGTGGTCGAGCAATGGCGCATCGTCGAGCACGCGCAGCACCGGCTTCAATTGTTCCCGCGGCAACGCGGAATCCGTCATGTGTTCGACCACCACACCCACGCGTCGCGCGCGACCGAATGGCACCAATACGCGACAACCCGTCTGCGGCATCGCGCCGTCGGTCGGCGACAAGTAATCGAACGTCTGCGGCAGCGGAACCGGCAACGCGACGCGCAGGATTCCGGTCACGACATCAGTCCGATCAGGTTCGAATCCGACTTGCGCGCGATTGTTGTCATGTCGCGCAGGAAGCTCGCGTAAGTGACGAGCGCCGTGCAGGTTTCACCTTTATCCACAGTGCATGTGGATAACACTGTGGAAGGGTGCTCGCGCAGTGGCGGCAACGGGGCGTCCGAGCAAGCCCGGCGACGCCTTGGCGAAACTTTAACCACATTGAAATAGAGCTTGGCATTCAAACAGATGGCTATCCACAATCCTCGTTGCGCAGAACCGCGATGCGCTGGGGCTGAGATGCTGCGGTCGATTTTCGACGCTGTGCACAACCGCCCGCGGGCGGCCCGCGCCAAGTCTTCATTCCAGTTCCTGCAGCAAGTCGCGGCGAGCGCGCGCACGCTCACCCCAGTGTCGTAATCCGGCCTCGCGCATGCGCGTTGCATGCTCGGCGAGATAACCATTGAACGCGGCGCGATCGCGCAATCGGTAATGCACGACGAAGGCGCATACATCGGACGAGGGCACCAGTTCCAGCCGCGCGTAAATCTTCGCGCCGAGAAATCCCTGCAACGTCAACATCTCCGCCACATGTTCGCGCAGCCACGCGAGGTAATCGTCGCGGATCGCCGCCTCCACTTCGAGATCAACGGTGTAGAGGGGCATCACGCGCTGGCCAGACTGAGGGCGAAAGCGAAAGTAAGCGCCACGCTGAGCAACACCGTGTAACAGATACCGACACAGCAATACTTGAGCGTGGTAAAAAACCAGCCTTGGCCGTAAACGCGCTTCTGCATCAGAAACAGATACACGAAAATCCAGACCCATGCCGCGGCGGAAAGCAACGCCAGCGGCACCGTGAGCCAAGCCGCGAGCGGGAGCAGCCATGCTTTCAATGCGTGCAAGGCGACCAGCAGCAGCAGCGACAGGAAGATGAAGGCGTGGCTGTGCAAGGCCACGATCAAATGCTCCATGTACAGCCGTCGCTTGAAAATATAGAAGACGGTCAGCAGCAACGCGAACAACGGCATCAGGACGAACATCGTCTGCGGCAGCAGCGAAAACATCCCGGCGAACAGGCGTTGCAGCGCGGCTCGGCGGCTGGCCGGGCTGCCGTCCTTGATCGCGACGATGTGGTCATGCACGCGCTGGCCGGCTCCGTTCAGCCAATCGTTGGCGAAAGCGGGCAGCCAGCCCAGGTGAACCCGATCCCTAGGGAGATTCCAAGTGTCGCCACCTAGCAGATTGGTCTTACCAGCGTCGTCATCCGTGTCTGAAGATTCGCGGCCGGCGCTGTTCGCGGGCGTTGGCATAGCGGCGCTGCGCTGCGTGGTCGCGGGTGCGGTGGTCTTGGCGGCGGCATCCAGTTCGGCCAGCCGTTGCGTCGCCTTGTCGCGCACCGCTTGGCGCGCCATATCGAGGCTGTCGCGTGCGAGCGTCGGCAGATCCGGATTGGCCGCGGCGCGATCGATCTGCGCCAACGCTTCGTTTTCTTTCGCCTTGACCTGAGCCGGCGTGGTCGCCTGTTGAAAACTGTCGTAGTCGACACCGCTTAGCATGGAAGGCGCACCCGACGCCGACGCGACCTTGTCGGTGGCGCGGCAGCTTCGGGCATGCGAGCCAATGCACGTGTTGAAATGCACCGTCGACATGCCATTGTCGGTGACGAGCTGCAAGACGAAAAATACCGCGAGGCAAAGAAAAAACATCAACCGGAATGGCGTGACGTAACGCACGCGCCGGCCGGCGAAATATTCGCGGGTCAGAAATCCGGGATGCAGGAACAGCGCCGGCAACGTGCGCAGCACTCGCGAGTCGATGTTCAACACCGTGTCGAACACGTCGCCGAGTACGCCCGACAGATGCCGCACCAAGCCTTTCACCGGCTGGCCGCAAGCATAGCAATACTCGCCTAACAAGGGTGCGCCGCAATTGGCGCAAACCGGATTGACCTCGAGTGGCGTCTCGTTCGGTGCGGTCATTCTCTACAATTCCTGAGGATACCGACAAAGTTTGCCAATGACCATTCTAGCGTTCGACCGTTCGCGTTATGTGCGCGAGACCCAAGCCACCGTGCGGCTGGCGCTGCCGCTGATCGCCGGGCAATTGTCGGCAATCGGCATGAATGCGGTCGATGTGGTGCTGGCCGGGCATTACAACGCGCACACGTTGGCGGCGGTCGCGGTCGGCGCCAACGTCTGGCTGTTGGCGCTGGTGTGCGCGATCGGCGTGATGATGGCGATGCCGCCCTCGGTTGCGCATCTGGAGGGCGCCGGTGCGCGTGCGCAGATCGGTCCGCTGTTCCGGCAGGCGCTGCTGTTGGCCGGCACACTCGGCGTGTTGCTGTGGTTCGGCGTGCGTCACGCACAACCCCTGCTGCAATTTCTCGGTGTCGATCCGACATTGACACAAGACGTGATGGCGTTCCTGCGCGCCTTGAGTTGGGGCGCGCCGGCGGTGTGCGCTTACTTCGCGCTGCGCGGGCTGTCCGAAGGCATGGCATGGACCAGGCCCACCATGTTGTTCGGCCTGTTCGGATTGTCGGCGCTGATCCCGCTGGGCTACGTGCTGATCTACGGCAAGTTGGGCCTGCCCGCGCTGGGTGCGCGCGGCAGCGGCATCGCCAACGCGATCGTACTGTGGCTGCAGGTGCTGGCGTTTGGAACTTACGTGCGGTTGTCGCCGCGTTATCGCGATCTGCGCTTGTTCACACGTTTCGAAAAACCCGATCCAATCGCTTTGGTCGGCTTGTTGCGAATCGGCGCGCCGATGGCGGTGACGCTGATGATGGAAGCGGGCATGTTCTCGATCGCCGCGCTGCTGATCGGCCGGCTCGGCACGATCGCGGTGGCGGCGCACCAGATCGCGATCAACGTCGCCTCGATCACCTTCATGCTGCCGCTGGGCCTGGCACTGGCGATCACGGTGCGGGTCGGCCAAGCCGCCGGTCGTGACGACGCGCGCGGCGTGCGTTACGCCGGGTTCTGTGGCATCGCGCTGACACTGGTCACGCAGTCCGTCTCCTGCGCATTGATGCTGGGCATTCCGCACGTGATCGCCGGGTGGTACACACAAGCGCCGTCGGTGCTGGCGCTGGCCGCGCGATTGCTGGTACTGGCCGGCGTGTTCCAGTTCGCCGATGGCATACAAGTTGCCTCCAACGGCGCACTGCGAGGTTTGAAGGACACCCGCATGCCGATGCTGCTGACCGTGCTGGCGTATTGGGCCGTCGGCATGCCGATCGGCTGGTGGCTGGCGTTTCACGCGGGGCATGGAGCCCCGGGCATGTGGATCGGATTGATCGCGGGACTGACCGTGGCGGCGATATTGTTGTTCACGCGTTTCGCGCGGCTGGCGCGTGACGGACGTTGGCGCAACGCGCTGCCGGCGGATGCGTGACGTGGCGATAGCGCTCGGTTACGCTCTGCGCCCGTTTCACCTGTTTCCATCGCACACTTCCCATGACCACGCAACTCCAAGGCGGCGGCTTTCCCGGTCTTCTGCGCACGCTAGGCCGCTGCATCAACATCGCGCGGCTGGTGATCATCAACGCGATCTTCTTTTTCATCCTGTTCGTGGTCCTGATCGCGATCGGCCACGGCACGCCGCGCGTGGAGGCCAACAGTGCGTTGCTGCTGAAACCGGAAGGCGATCTGGTCGAGCAATACAGTATCGACGCGGGCAGCCGCGCGCTGGCGCGACTCACGGGCCAGGATACCGGGCAGGTGCAGGTGCGCGATCTGGTCGCGGCGATCGACGCCGCGGCGAAAGATTCGAACATCCGGCGCATCCTGCTGGAACCCGATCATTTGACTCCGGGCGGGTTCGGCGCGCTGGAGGACGTCGGCGCCGCGCTCGACCGCTTCCGTAGCTCAGGCAAGCAGGTGTTCGTGTGGAGCGCGGGGATGGATCAGGGCCAATATCTCTTGGCCGCGCACGCCGACAAGATCCTGCTCGACCCGCAGGGCGAGCTGATGATCACGGGGCTTTCCAACTATCGCAGCTACTACAAGGATCTGTTGGACAAACTCGGCGTGGACGTGCACCTGTTCCGGGTCGGGCAATTCAAGTCCGCGGCGGAGCCTTTCATCCTGGACGCGCCGTCGCCGGCCTCGCTGGAAGCCGACCAATACTGGCTAGGCGGATTGTGGGACACCTGGCTCACGGAAGTCGGCAAACTGCGCGGCATCGATCCGAATGCCTTGCGCGACGAGATCGACGCGCTGCCGCAGGAAATCCAGAACGCCAGCGGCGACACCGCGCAGCTTGCCTTGAAGCTGCATCTGGTCGATGCGCTGGCCACCCGCGAGGACGTGGTGCGGCTGATGCAGAAACTTGGCGTGCCCGAACACGACGGCACCAGTTTCCGCGCGGTCGATCTGGACGGCTATCTGCCGCACACGCAGGGTCTCGATTTCGGCAAGCCCATCGTCGCGGTAGTGGTGGCCGAGGGCGACATCGTTAGCGGAAAGCAAGCACCCGGAAGCATCGGCGGCGATTCGACCTCCGCGTTGATCCGCGCCGCGCGCGCCGACCGCAACGTGCGCGCGATCGTGCTGCGGGTCAATTCGCCCGGTGGCGAAGTCTATGCCGCGGAACAGATTCGTCGCGAAGTCGCGCTGGCGCGACAGGCTGGCAAGCCGGTGATCGTGTCGATGGGCGATGTGGCGGCGAGCGGCGGCTACTGGATCTCGATGGACGCCGATCGCATCTTCGCGCAGCCCGACACTATCACCGGCTCCATCGGCATCTTCGGCTTGTTCTTCACCGCGCCGAGTGGACTCGCCAAGCTCGGCATCCACACCGACGGCGTCGGCACCACGTCGTTCGCTGGCGCGTTCGACGTCCGCCGGCCGCTCGATCCGAATGTCGGCACGATGATCCAGAGCGTGATCGACAAGGGCTATCACGATTTCGTCGGCGGCGTGGCGCAGGCGCGAGGCAAATCCTTCGCCGACATCGACGCGATCGCGCAAGGCCGGGTGTGGACCGGCACCCAGGCGTTGCAGCGCGGGCTGGTCGATCAGCTCGGCGGCCTGCGCGAGGCGGTCAAACTGGCCGCGGTCGACGCCAAACTCGGTGACAATTACAGCGTGCGCTATGTCGAAAAACCGATGGGGGCGTTCCAGCGATTTCTCATGAACATGAGCGAAGGTTCAGGCGCGCGGATCCTGTCATCGCTGGGCGTGCAATTGCCCACGTGGATCGTGCAGATTCCAAAACTCGCGCCGGAACTGAAACTGTTGCAGCACGCACAAGCCGGCAAACCGCAGGTTTATTCGTATTGTTTCTGCGCGCTGCACTGACTTCAATCGTTGTCATTCCCGCGACGCGGAGAGCGGCCATGGATGGCCGCGCTTTGAGGAGCGAGGAAAGCGGGAATCCAGTGACTTCGTCGCGAGATCATTTTGGTTCCGCTCGCTGCCGCGAGCGGGCTACTTTTGTTTCGGCAAAAGTAACCAAAACCATTGCGCTTGGACGCGATGGTTTTGGCAACACCGTGTTGTCAACGAGACGAGCGGCAAGCAGTCGTCATGAAGCGCTTCCCGGCCGCACTTCCTTGTGCGGGCGTTCGCCGGCGCGAGATGCGATTCAACGCATCTTGCGAAAGCTCCCGCTCACCCTGCGCTTCTTGCCGCAAGCGGGCCGGTGCGAACTCGCACGTCCCTGTGCTCGAACATGCGCGCCTTGCTCCCGCTTGCGGCTGCGATGCTCGGCATCGCGTACAGCGCGTCAAGCTCGTTCATTGAGGCCATCCTTGGCCTGTGTCAAGGCTGATCAACCCGCTCGCTTGCGAGCGGAACCGATTCCGCGTCAATGCGATTGGTCGTCGATCGCGGCGTTTTGCGCGGCGGCCTGCGCGTCGACGGTTTGCTGCACCGCCTTGGCGCGGTCGCGATCCTTCAGCAGCGGGCCGAGCGGGGAGTTGAGCACGACGCTCGACGCGGTTTGGGGTGCCGGCGCGTTCTTCGGTTGCACGGGGGCGTGATTGCGCGACGAGCATGCGCAGAGTGCGCAAGCGGCGATCATGATCGTGACGATTCGGAGAGACATAACATCACCTCGCGGGCCAGTTTCGCGCGCGCGGCATCGGTTCGCAAGCTGCGCTAAGCTCGCCATGAAAGGAATGAATCCTTCGACAAGCTCAGGACAAGCTTTCCGACATGAACGCGCATCTTTCCCGCTGGCGTCTGGATGGCCAAATCGCGCTGATCACCGGCGCCAGCCGCGGTATCGGTCTGGCCTGCGCGCGCGAATTGGCCGTGTTGGGTGCGCAGCCTCTACTGATCGCACGTGACGAGGCGCAACTGCAGGCCGCCTGCGACGAGATCGCCGAGGATTTTTCTGACGCCGACCCGCGCTGGTTCACCGCGGATCTCGCGGAGGCCGAAGAACGCCTCGCGGTGTTCGACTGGATCGCCGATCTCGGCGCGCCGCTGTCGCTGCTGGTCAACAACGCCGGCGGCAACATCAAGAAGGCGACGCTCGATTACACCGCCGACGATTTGCACGCGCTGTTCGAATTGAACCTGGTGGCCGCGTTCGACCTGTGCCGGCTCGCGCACCCGCAATTGGCGCAACACGCCAACGCCGCGATCGTCAACGTCGGCTCGGTATCCGGTTCGACGCATGTGCGCAGCGGCGTACCGTATGGCCTCAGCAAAGCCGCCCTGCACCAGATGACCTGCAACCTCGCCAGCGAATGGGCCGAGGACGGCATCCGCGTCAACGCGGTGGCGCCGTGGTACATCCGTACCCAGCGCACCAGCGCGGCACTTTCCGATCCCGATTATCTTGATGAAGTGTTGCAACGCACGCCGATGGGCCGGATCGGCGAGCCCGAGGAAGTCGCCGGCGCGGTGGCGTTCCTGTGTCTGCCGGCGGCGAGCTACGTCACCGGCTCGGTGTTGGGGGTCGACGGCGGATTTTTGCACTACGGCTTTTAAGCGGCTTGCAAAGCTACCGCGCTCGGTATCTTGCGCGCCGGCGGTGCTCGGTATCCTCATGTACTGACGTGTACACTCCGGTACCTGTGCTCCGGCGGCGCGCAACCAGCCTTCGCTCGTGACGCTTTTCAAGCCACTTAATGTTCTTCGACCTTATAGATTCGCCGATCGGCCCGCTGCTGCTGGTGGCGGACGAACATGGCCTGATTTATATCGGCCTGCCGCGGCGCGGCGTTGCGCAGAAACCCGATGACGAATGGCAGCACGCGCCGTCCAAGTTGCGCGCGGCATCGCGTCAGTTCGGGGAATATTTCAACGGCAAACGGCCTGCGTTCGACCTGCCGCTGCATCCACACGGCACGCCGTTCCAACTGGAAGTGTGGGGCGCACTGCTGGCGATTCCGTATGGCGAAACCGCGAGTTATGCGCAGATCGCGCAGCGGATCGGACGGCCCGCCGCGGTGCGGGCGGTCGGCGCGGCCAACGGCGCGAATCCCTTGTCGATCGTGGTGCCATGCCATCGCGTGATCGGCAGCGACGGCGATCTCACGGGTTACGGCGGCGGCCTGCCCGCCAAACGCTGGCTGCTGGCGCACGAACGCCGCCACGCCCCGCGCGCGACGCTGGTGCTGGAATCGTAGATCCCTCGTCAACAGCCCGATAATTGCGCCCGCAATTCGCGTTCGAGTTGCTCCAGCGGGGGTTGGTCGCTACGAAATGCCATCCGCAATTTTTCGTGGTTGGCGTCGTAACGATGGCGCAGTTCCGCGCAGACTTGCGCGCGTAGCGCGGGCTGGCAATCGTCTTGCACTTGCACGTAAGCGTTGGAGATCAGCGGGCCGCCCAACTTCGGCGGGCGCGCTTCCCCGGGCGCCGACAACCCCAAGCGATCGCGACCGCCATAGGCGCGATCCAGACTCTGACCCGGATAACCCAACGCGCCCAGCGGAACGTAATAGGGTTGCGGCAGCGTGTCGCTCAGATAATGGCGCTCGCCGTCGTAACGGTTGCAGGCATACATGACCGGCAGCGGCGGTGGCAGCGCGGCGGCGGGCGACGGCGGCGCGTCGGTGGCTTTTGCCGGCGTTGCTGTGAGCGGCGCCGGCGCGATTATCGGCGTATCCGGCAATTGCATCGTCGCTTGCTTTTGCGGCGCGGCGCACGGCTTGTCCTGATACCCCACCGCGCCGCTGGCCGATGTGCAACGATAAACCTGCACCGCGCCCGCCGCGCCGGGCAACCACAGCGCACAGCAAACTCCGATCAGCACGACGACGCGCATGACGCGATTGTACGCCCGGATTCTGGGCGCGGCCTAGC
Source organism: Rhodanobacteraceae bacterium (assembly GCA_039923855.1). Lineage (GTDB taxonomy): Bacteria > Pseudomonadota > Gammaproteobacteria > Xanthomonadales > Rhodanobacteraceae > 66-474. Next base: position 9,497 of record JBDTBW010000064.1, read on the forward strand.
GCAGCGCCGTTTTCGCCTGCGGCGAAATGGCTTCGACCCAGTGCGTGTACTGCGCGGCGGAAGGATGCAATCCATCGACGGCCAAGAGGTTCCGCGTTGAAGGTGCGCGCGAAATACCGGTGACATCGACCCAACGCGCCTGCATCGCTTGCGTCTCCTCGCGCGCGGCTTGATTGAACGCATCGATTTGTGTGGCGATTTGCGCGGGATCGCGCCTCTCGCCGCGCGCATAGGGCGTCACGCCCCAATCGGGAATCGAGACGACGATGACGCGTTGCGCCTGATTGCCGGCCAGAGCGATGGCGCGCATCAACAAGCCGTGGAACTGTTCGCGATATTCGGCCAGCGGCCGGCCGCGGTATTGATTGTTGGCGCCGATCGACAACGTGACCAACGCATATGGCGGATGCAACGCCGCCGCATCCATCGCGGCAGATAATTCGTCGGTGGTCCAGCCGGTGCGCGCGATAATTCGCGAATCGTCGACCGCGATGCCGTCCGCGCGCAAGCGCGCAGCAAGTTGAGACGGCCAGTTTTCGTTCGCCGGGACTCCTTCGCCAATGGTGTAGGAATCGCCGAGCGCGAGAAAGTTCAGGGTGCCTTGCGCATGTGCGGTCATGGCCAGCATTAGCAGAAGACTAGGCCACATATCGCGTTGGTCGCGCCGGTGCGCTGGATGTCAGCGTGGGCTCACGGCGCGCTGTCGCGGCCCGCGCACACGGTGCGATGGATTCCCGGGAGCTGGTGGAATCGGGCGGCATGACCGCGAATGCTAGGGATTCCGCGGTGCCGGCGCAAACCGCGCGGAACCGCGATAATCGCGGCAATGACCGAATCCGCACCCGATCCCGCGCGCATCGGCTGGCGCGGCGCGCCGCCCGTGCTTGCGGACGGTCATGCCTTGGCGCGCGTCATCGCGCAGCATCGCGCCGGTTACGAAGTTCACGACGGCGCGCACGGATTCAACGCGCAACCGTCGGCGCACTTTCTCAAACGCGGAATCGATCCGGGCGAACGCCCCGCGGTCGGCGATTTCGTGGAGATCGAGCGGGACGCGCCACCGAAGATTCTGCGCGTGCTGCCGCGGCGTGGCGCGTTGACCCGCGCGGCGGCCGGCGAACGTTACGCGCGGCAGGTCATCGCCGCCAATATCGACATCGTGTTCGTGCTGACGGGGCTCGATCACGATTTCAGCGCCAGGCGTATCGAGCGTTACCTCGCGCTGATCGAAGGCTCCGGCGCGCAGCCGGTGATCGTCCTGACCAAGGCCGACCAGATCGATCCTGCCGAAGCGCTGGCACAACTCGACGCACGCTTGCCGGCCGGCACGCCAATGTACGCGATCAATGCCAAAGATCCGGCTAGCGTTGGCGTATTGAATCCCTATCTTGCGCCGGGCACCAGCGCGGTGCTGGTGGGTTCCTCAGGCGCCGGCAAATCGACCTTGTCCAATACGCTGCTGGGCGAATCACGCATGGCGACTGCCGCCACGCGCGCCAGTGACGGACGCGGCCGCCACACCACCACCCATCGCTCGCTGTTGATGTTGCCCTCTGGCGCTTGTCTGATCGACACGCCCGGCATGCGCGAATTGAAACTCACCGGCGATGAAAACCTGGAGGTGTTCGCCGACATCGACGCGCTGCTGGCGCGGTGCCGATTCGCCGATTGCGGCCACGGCAACGAACCGGGCTGCGCGGTGCGCGCGGCGCTGGAATCCGGCGAACTCGATCCCGCGCGCTGGCGGCATTATCTGAAATTGCGCGGCGAACACGAGACCCAGGCCGCGCAGATCGAGGAGCGGCTGCGGCGCGAGGAAGCCCGCTCGTCACCGCACAAGCAGCGCCATTTGACCCGCGACCGCGAGCGGCGGTAGCTCGCGTAGACTGCGCGCCATGTCCGATACTGTCGCGCGGCTGACACCCGAACAGCAGCACTACGCCGCGCTGGATCAGCGGCTGCTGGAAGCGGTGCGCGGCATCCGGATCCTCGGCGTGGTGGCATGGCCGGCTGCGGCGCAACGGCAGTTCCTCGCAGATCTGGCGCGCGGCCGCGAGCAATTGCCGCGCATCGATTACGCGCCGCCGGATTTGTCCGCGCAACGCGCGGAACTCGATGAGATAGCGGATGGCGTCGATGCCACGCATCCGCTGGGCGCTTATCTGCAACGCAGCGCATGTTCGTGGCATGTCGCCGCGCGGATGCTGGAAGCGGTCGGGACGCAAAGCGTCACCGCGCCGTCGATCGAACTTTACGGCAAACCCGAGGACACGCTGCCGGGCAGCGCGCGGACCAATCTCGACGCCGCGCGCTGGTTTCTCGAGATCGCCGAGCAACTGGGCGATGGCCTCGCCGACGAAGGTGATTACCGCATTCCCGCACCAACCTTGCGCGATGAAGTACAACGCGAAGTCGACGCGTTCTTCGGCGCGGGCGTGGTGTCGATCCAGCTCGACGCCGAGTTGACCGCCAAAGCCGCGGCGGGCGCCGTCCGCATCCGCTTGCGCTCCTCAACCTGCTTTTCAGAATACGATCGCAGCCAACTCGTCGCGCACGAAGCTTTCGTGCATACGCTGACAGCCTTGAACGGCCGCGCGCAGCCGGTGTTGAAATCCCTGTCGCGCACGAGCCCGCGGGTGACCGCAACCCAGGAAGGCCTGGCGGTGTTCGCGGAACTCATGTCTGGATCGATCGACATCGCGCGCCTGAAGCGGATCAGTCTGCGTATCCTGGCGATCGAGCGCGCCTTGAACGGCGCGGATTTCATCGAGGTGTTCCGGTTCTTCCGCGAGCACGGTCAAAACGAAACCGACTGCTTCACTTCGGCGCAGCGCGTGTTCCGCGGCGTGCCGCTGACCGGCGGCGCGGCGTTCACCAAGGACAATGTATATCTCGCGGGACTGCTCACCGTGCACACGTTTTTCCGCTGGGCGTTCAAGCGGCGCCGTCTGGATCTGCTGCGCAATTTGTTCGCGGGCAAGCTCGCATTGGAAGACGTGATCCGACTTGGCCCCTGTTTCGCCGATGGCAGTGTCGCGCCGCCGCGCTACGTGCCGCCGTGGGTGCAATCCACGCATGGGCTGGCCGGCAAGCTCGCGTTTTCGCTGTTCGCCAACCGCATACGCATGGGGCGCATCGGGGATTGGGATTGAGAGCGGCTTGCAAGCTACTGCGCTCGGCATCTCGCGCGCCGCGGTGCTCGGAATCCTCATGTACTGACGTGTACATTGCGGTTCCTGCGATCCGGCGGCGCGCAACCTGCCTTCGCTCGCGACGCTTGCAAGCCGCTCTCCTCGGCGATTCTTCTCAATGGGCGCTCGGACGTGCGTGGTATATTCATCGGCCACGCTACGCGGTGCATTCATGCCCCTGCCCGACGAACTAAAGCAAGCCGCGCTGGATTATCACCGCGCCGCGCCGGCGGGAAAAATCCGCGTCACACCGACCAAATCGCTGTTGACCGCGCGCGATTTGTCGCTGGCGTATTCGCCGGGCGTGGCGGCGGCGTGCGAGGCGATCGTCGAGGATCCCAACAGCGTTTCCGCACTGACCGCGCGCGGCAATCTGGTCGGTGTGATTACCAACGGCACCGCCGTTCTCGGTTTGGGCGACATCGGCCCGCTGGCCGGCAAGCCGGTGATGGAAGGCAAGGGCGTGCTGTTTCGAAAATTCGCCGGGATAGACGTGTTCGATATCGAGATCGACGAGCGCGATCCGGACAAACTGGTCGAGATCATCGCCGCGCTGGAGCCGACTTTCGGCGGCATCAATCTCGAGGACATCAAGGCGCCGGAATGTTTCGTGGTCGAGCGCAAATTGCGCGAGCGCATGAAGATTCCGGTGTTCCACGACGACCAGCACGGTACCGCGATCATCGTCGGCGCGGCGGTGATCAATGCGCTGAAAGTGGCTGACAAAAAAATCGAAGACGTGCGTGTGGCGGCTTCTGGCGCCGGCGCGGCAGGCATCGCCTGTCTGGACATGTTGGTGAGCTTGGGCGTCAAGCCGCAAAATATCGCCGTCTGCGACAAGCACGGCGTGCTGTACGCGGGGCGGGCTGGACTCGATCCTGATGGCGCGCGCTACGCGCGTGAGACCAGTGCGCGCACGTTGGCCGACATCGTGGAAGGCGCCGATGTTTTTCTCGGGGTATCCGCGGGCGGCGTGCTGACCAGCGCAATGGTGGCGACGATGGCGGAGCGTCCGATCATCCTGGCGCTCGCCAATCCCACGCCCGAGATCACGCCGGAAGAAGCGAGACAGGTACGTCCGGATTGCATCATCGCCACCGGACGCTCGGATTATCCGAACCAGGTCAACAACGCGTTGTGCTTTCCGTACATTTTCCGCGGCGCGCTGGATGTCGGCGCCACCGCGATCAACGAAGCGATGAAAGTCGCCTGCGTGCACGCGATCGCGGAGCTGGCGCGGCGCGAAGCCAGCGACGTGGCCGCACGCGCCTACGGCGGCAAGCCGCCGCATTTCGGCGCGGAGTACCTGATCCCGCAGCCGTTCGATCCGCGCCTGCTGGTGCAACTTGCGCCGGCGGTGGCCAAGGCCGCGATGGAATCCGGCGTGGCCACGCGCCCGCTCGCGGATTTGTGTGCTTATACCGAACGCCTCACCCAATTCGTGTTCCGCACGGGACTGGTGATGAAGCCGGTGTTCGAGCGCGCGAAAAGCGATCCCAAGCGCGTGGTTTACGCCGAGGGCGAAGAGGACATCGTGCTGCGTGCGGTGCAGACGGTGGTCGACGAAGGTTTGGCAAGGCCTATCCTGATCGGCCGTCCCGAAGTGATCGAGCGGCGCATTGAGCGCGCCGGTTTGCGTCTGGTTGCCGGGCGCGATTTCGAGTTGTGCAATATCCATTCCGATCCGCGCTTCGACAACTACTGGCGGCATTACTACGAACTGATGCAACGGCGCGGCTTCACCCAGGCTTTGGCGAAATCGGTGGTGCGTTCGCGGCCGACCGTGATCGCGGCATTGATGGTCGCGCGTGGCGAAGCCGACGCGATGATCTGCGGCACGATCGGCCGCTATCAGAAAAAACTGGCTTACATCCTCGACATCATCGGCATGGATCGCGGCGTACCCACGCCTTCTGCGATGACTGCGATCGCCAACGAATCGGGGGTGTATTTTTTTCTCGATACGCACGTGCAGGAAAACCCGGAGGCCGAGCAGATCGCCACCGCGACTTTGCAAGCGTCGCTGCGTCTCAAATTGTTCGGCGTGCATCCCAGGATCGCGTTGCTGGCGGCGTCGAACTTCGGCAGCCGCGACAACACCACCGCGCGCAAGTTGCAGCAGGCGCTGCAGCTCATCCGTGCGCGCGTGCCCAGGCTTGAAGTCGAAGGCGAAATGCAAGCCGACGTCGCGCTCGACCCGGCACTGCGCGCGCGGGTGTTTCCCAATTCGCGCCTCTCCGGCCGCGCCAACGTGTTCGTGTTTCCGAATCTGGAAGCCGCCAACATCGCGTTCAACATGACCCGCGTGATGGCGGACGGCGTGGTGATCGGACCGATCCTGATGGGCGTGGCCAAACCCGCTCACGTGCTGACCCCGCAGGCGACGGTGCGGCGCGTGGTCAATATGAGCGCGATCGCCTGCGTGGAAGCGCAAATTCGCACGCAGAACGATCGCACTCAATTGCAACGAGACGCGGAAAACCGCGGGGCAAACCCATGAACGACCTCACCCGGGACATCCTCGATCAGGATCCGGATCCCACCGAAACCCGCGAATGGATCGACTCGATCGACGCGGTGATCGGCGCCGACGGCACCGCGCGCGCGCATTGGCTGCTGGAAAAAATGGTGGATGAGACCCGTCGCGCCGGCGGTCATCTGCCGTTCGATCCGACCACCGAATACGTCAACACCATCCCGCCGCATCTGCAGGCGAAAAGCCCCGGCGACGCGGCGATGGAATGGCGCATCCGCTCATTGATTCGCTGGAACGCGATGGCGATGGTGGTGCGCGCCAACCGCCGCCCCGGCGAACTCGGTGGCCATATCGCGAGCTTCGCGTCGAGCGCAACGCTGTACGACGTCGGCTTCAACCATTTCTGGCGCGCGCCGAGCGAAGAGCATCCGGGCGACCTGATTTTTTATCAGGGCCATTCCAGCCCGGGTATTTATGCGCGCTCCTATCTGGAAGGCCGCCTCAACGAAGACCAACTCGATCATTTCCGGAGGGAGACGACCGGCCGCGGGTTGTCCTCGTATCCGCATCCTTGGCTGATGCCCGAGTACTGGCAGACGCCGACGGTGTCGATGGGCCTGGGGCCGATCCAGGCGATCTATCAGGCGCAATTTTTGAAATATCTGGAAAGCCGCGGACTGATCCCGGAATCCGACCGCAAGGTGTGGTGTTTTCTGGGCGACGGCGAAACCGACGAACCGGAATCGCTGGGCGCGATTTCGCTAGCCGGTCGCGAGAAGCTCGACAATCTCATTTTCGTCATCAACTGCAATCTGCAGCGGCTCGATGGGCCGGTGCGCGGCAACGGCAAGATCATCCAGGAACTGGAAGGCGTGTTTCGCGGCGCCGGATGGAGCGTGCTGAAACTGATCTGGGGCAGTTATTGGGACCCGCTGCTGGCGCGTGACAATCAAGGCGTATTACGCAAGTTGATGATGGAAACCGTCGATGGCGAATACCAGGCGTGCAAAGCCTTCGGCGGCGCGTACACGCGCGAGCACTTTTTCGGCAAGTATCCCGAAACCGCGGCGATGGTCGCGAGTCTTTCCGACGACGATGTGTGGCGCTTGAATCGCGGCGGCCACGACCCGCACAAGGTCTACGCGGCCTATCATGCTGCGGCGAACACCACCGGCATGCCGACCGTGATCTTGGCCAAGACCGTCAAGGGTTACGGCATGGGCGAGGCCGGCGAGTCGCAGAACATTTCGCACCAGGCCAAGAAGATGCACGAGGAAGCGATACGCGTGTTCCGCGATCGCTTCAATATCCCGGTCGATGACGACAAGTTGCAGGGCGAGGAAATCGATTCGGTGCCGTATTTCCACCCCGGCAAGGATTCGCCGGAGGTGAAATACATGCTGGAACGGCGCAAACAACTCGGTGGCTTTCTGCCGCAGCGGCGACGTAAATCCTCGAAGAGTCTGCCGGCGCCGGAACTCAAGGCCTTCGAGCAGATCACCAAGGGCACCGGCGAGCGCGAAATTTCCACGACGATGGCGCTGGTGCGCGGCATGAACCTGCTGCTGCGCGACAAGCAGATCGGTCCGCGTCTGGTGCCGATCGTCGCGGATGAAGCGCGCACCTTCGGCATGGAAGGCATGTTCCGCCAGATCGGCATCTACGCGCCGTTCGGTCAGAAGTACAAACCGCAGGATTCGGATCAGCTTTTGTATTACCGCGAGGACGAGAAAGGCCAGGTGTTGCAGGAAGGCATCAGCGAGGCCGGCGGCTTGTCGGCGTGGATCGCGGCGGCGACCAGTTATTCGGTGTCGGACCTGCCGATGCTGCCGTTCTTCATTTTCTATTCGATGTTCGGCTTCCAGCGCGTGGGCGATTTGTGCTGGGCCGCGGGCGATTCGCGCGCGCGCGGGTTTTTGATCGGAGGTACCTCCGGCCGAACGACATTGAATGGCGAAGGCTTGCAACACGAGGATGGTTCCTCGCATTTGATGGCCGGCACGATCCCGAATTGTCGCGCTTACGATCCAACTTTCTCCTACGAAATCGCGGTGATCCTCGCCGAGGGCGTGCGCCGGATGCTGGCCGAGCAGGAAGATGTGTACTACTACATCACCGTGATGAACGACAATTACGCGCATCCGGACATGCCGGAGGGCTGCGCGGCTGGCATCATCAAGGGGATGTATCTTTTGCGGGACTCGGGACTCGGGACTCGGGACTCGGAAAAAAGCCAGAGCAAAAGCAAGGAGCAAGGCAAGAGCAGGACGACGAAAATCCCGCGCGTGCAATTGCTGGGGAGTGGCACGATCCTGCGCGAATGCGTCGCCGCGGCGGAATTGCTCGAGAGCGAATTCGGTGTTGTGGCGGACGTGTGGTCGTGCCCGAGCTTTTCCGAATTGCGCCGCGATGGGTTCGATTGCGAACGCTGGAATCGTCTGCATCCGGAAGCGAAATCGCAGCGTGCGCCGTATGTGACGCAGTGTCTGTCCGATCGCGACGGTCCAGCGATCGCCGCGACCGATTATGTGCGCGAGTACGCCGATCAAATCCGTGCCTTCATGCCTCAGGGCAAACGCTACGTCGTGCTCGGCACCGACGGCTACGGCCGCAGCGACACCCGCGAACACCTGCGCGCATTCTTCGAGGTCGATCGCCATTGGATCGCGCACGCGGCGCTCGCGGCGCTCGCCGCCGATGACGTGATGAACAGCCAGGACGTCGCGCGCGCGATCAAGCAGTGGAAACTCGATCCCGACAAACCCAATCCGCTGACGGTGTGACATGCATGTTGCGCAAAGCGTGCCCTTGGGCTCGATGAATCCGCGCTGAGCGCGTGCCGGCGGGTTCACGATGGGTTGCGTCGTCCCTGCGCACTCTGGCCGCCGGTTTCGGATCATAGGAGTACACCATGAGCAAGCGCATTCTTCCCCAGTTGATAGGTTTGTCGATTGGATTGACGATCGGCGGCGCGGCATTCGCGCAAACGGCTACACAGCAGACCACCACGACGCAAGCAACGGCCGCGCAACCCGCGGCCAACGACGCGCAAACCACCACCACGACCACAACCACGTTCAGCAAGCCCGCCGGCGCATTGAGCGAGGAAGCGATCAAGGGCGATATCGCCAAGGCCGGCTACAAGGAAGTGAAGGATCTCGAATTCAAGAACGGCGTCTGGCAGACCAAGGCGCGCGGCGGCGACAAGGATTGGAAGGAATTGAAGGTCGGGCCCCTGACCGGCAAGGTGTATGCGGAAGACGCGCCATCCAAGCTCAACGAGGATGAAGTCAAGGCTAAATTGACCGCGGCAGGCTACACCAACATCGGCCATGTCAAATACGACGACGGCCTGTGGAGCGCCGACGCCGATACCAAGGCAGGCAAGGATGTAGATCTCTTGGTCGATCCGGACGATGGCAGCGTGGTGGCCAAGTCGCAGGATTGATCGGCGGCTGATTTTGCAATGACGGCTCGCCGCAGTTGCGGCGTCCCGCACGTTTCACAGATGAAAAGGGCCGACGCGTTTTCGCGCCGGCCTTTTCTTATGGGTTTTGATTCTTCGCCGTGATCACGATGCGTGATCGTCAAATCTGATCGCGCAGCATCACCGGCGCCTTGCGCGTCGCATTGCCGCGCTTGACGGTGAAGTGCACCACCGTACCGGGCGACTCATCGCGCAATTGCCGGCGTAGGTCATAGAGTGGAATCGAGGTCGCCGGTTTTCCATCCACCGCGGTGATCACATCGCCGACCTTGAGGCCCGCGTCTTGCGCCGGCCCTTTCGCGGTGACGTCCATGACTTGCACGCCGTCGGCGACCGCATTGATCCACATGCCGGCGCGGTCGTAGGTGCCGACATCCGTAACGGGTTCGGGCAGCGGCTTCAGATACATGATCTGGTTGGCGTAGTCGAAGGTGACCACGAAACGCTTGAGCACGCCGCCGCCGACATTGCCTTGATAGGCGGCCGAGGAGAATGCGCCCTTCTTCTGTGTCGAGAACGAGGTGACGATGTCGGGAATCTTGACGGAGCCAATCGTCATTTCCGCGCCTCGCGTGACATAACCGCGCGACGCGCCGCCCACGCCCCAGCCTTCAACGGCTTCCACGCCTTTCGGATGTTTCGCGCGCAGATCGTGTTGTTGCGCGAATGGCCCGGTCAGGGTCAACTCGTCGCGCGCGCCGGTATCGATGTTGAACTTCCCCGGGATGCCTTCGAACGAACCTTCGACTTCCGGTTGATTACCATCGAAGACGAACTTGACCGGCGTGCCGGCATCGGCGGGATCGAAATGTTTCGGATCGATCAGTGTGATCGTCTTCGCGCCGTAATCGAGGCGTGTCACGAAACGCTTGAACACCTCGAAGCCGACCATGCCCTTGATCTCCACGCCTTCCACGCCGTTCGGTTCGAAGTCGAGTACGCCGACCACTTGATGCTTGAAAATCGCGTCGCCGACTTTGAGAGTCTTGATCTTGGCAAGGCCGAAATCCTGTGTCTTGTTGCCGACGCCGCTGCCGGCCATGGCGCCTTCGGACTTGATGCCCAGGGCTGTGGCCGTCGAGGGAACCAGGATATTTTGGCCGCCGGTGTCGAAAATGAAAATCAGCGGAGCGCTGCCGTTGATTTGCGCATTGGCATAGATGTGATTGTTGTACAGATGGAACGGAAACTGCGTGCGCGGCGCGCCACCGGCGATCGAGAAATCTTTCACCGTCACCTTCGGCGGCGCATAGGTCGAATTGGGCTGGACCGGCAGGAATTGCGCCGAGGTCACGGTCACGGTTTGCAGGTACTTGGCGCCGAGGCCGGAATCGTTGACCAGCTTGTGCGGGATTTGCGCGCCATCAAGCGGTTGATAATCGGACAGCGTAGTGGTCACGGTCTGCGGACCCTGCTTCTCGATGACGCGCGACAAAAGATGCGTCTTCGCATCGAACCATGCCTCGAACGGCTTGCCGCCTTTCGGCGTGATGCTCAACACGTCGCACTGCGACTTGTCGCAAGGCTTTTCACCGTTGCTGCTGATCGCGGCGCCGCCGAAATCCGGTTTCCACCACAGGTTCGCATTGCGATAAGCATTGTTGATCGCCAGTGGCAACGCGTCGCCGCCGGCTTCGATATTGACGGTGCCGGAAGGATCCTGTTGCCAGGCTTGTTTGCCGTCGTAACCTTGCGCACCGTTGGCCGGACCCAGCGTGTAGCGATCCACACTGCGGCCATCACGCAGGTCCGCAATCGAAACATCGCTGCCGGTCAGCCCTTGGCCGCTCAACGCGGACTGGGTCTTCAGCACGGCTTTGCCGTTCCAGGCGCCGCCACCGCTTGCCACCTTGTTGGCGTTCATGATGTCGGCGGCGTCTGGCGCGGCCTGCGCGATGCCGAGAGTCAGCGTCAGTACGCTTGCCGCAATGAAAGCAATGAGGGCGCGCATGGTCGTTCCTTGGAATAGGCGTGCCGCGAACGGGTGATGCGGCATTCAATTCGCACTTTAGCGAGTTGATCGTGAGCAAACCTGTGCCGGTCGTCGTGTATGTGAAAGACAGACGCGCAAGAATCGGATAGCGTGATTGTGAGCTAAACGCGATGCTGGCGACTCCGAAGTTATCTGGAGCCGCGAATTATGAGCCTTCGAATCCTTGGTCTGCCGGCGGAACCGTTCGCCGATTTGTTTTCTTTGCCCGACAGGCGCTCACAGCGCGTGGCGCGGTGCGTCGCGTCGCGGACGAGCAGCCCGGCTATCCATGCCGTATCAGCTTGACTGACGCCGCGCCGGATGACGAAGTGATTCTTACGCGCTACGAACACCACGCTGTGGATTCGCCCTTCCGCTCAAGTTATGCCATTTATGTGCGCCAAGGAGAACAAAGATACGACGAGGTTGATCGCGTGCCGGCGATGCTGCGCTCACGGATGCTCTCGGCGCGGGTATTCGATGCAGACGGCATACTGGTCAGCGCCGATCTGGTCGATGGCTCCGAATTGGAAAGCATGATCGACCGGCTGTTCGCGGATCAGCGCGCGGCCTATCTGCATGTGCATTTCGCTAAGCCCGGCTGTTACGCGGCGTTAGTCGAGCGCGCTTGATCAGTCAGCATTTTCCTACACGCGTCGGGGGAAAGCGCCGCTGGCCGCGCAATGGGGATTGCCCGAACATGCAGTGCATCGACGGGAGGGAATCGTCATGCGCGAACGTGTGGAATCCGGATGTCATCGGGCTTGGTATGCGCGTGTTTGCTGCGCGGGTTTGTTGCTCGTTCTGGCTGGTGCCGCGCATGCGCAGTCCGTTTATCGATGTACCGACAGTCGCAACGGTTTGACGTTTCAGGCCATGCCTTGCGCAGCAGCGATGCGGCAGACGGTGGTCGATATCCACGCGCAGCCATTGATAGATCCGAATGCGGTTACACCGGTGTTGGCAACCAAACGCGCGGAGCGTGATGCGCTGCGACATTTGCGTACTCGCGCGTTGCACGGATCAAGGCGCCGTTCCGGCCGGAGCGCTAAGCAACCGACGTCCTACGAATGCCGCGCGTCCGATGGCGAGGTGTTTTATCGACATTCGCGTTGCCCGCATTCGGTGCCGGGCGACGGGATTGCGCGCAACGGCGATGACGGCCTGTCGGCGCGAACGCGCAGTGGCCACGGCCGCGGCCGTGCGCGCGGCGCTTGGGGCGCCGTGAGCGTGACCTCGTGCAAGATTCCGCGCAGCGAGGCGTGCCAGCGGCTCGATGCGATCGCCGCGGCCGATCGCGATGGCCATGCGCGCGACGAACAGGTTCCGGTTTACGAGCACCTGGTCGGCCGCGACCCCTGTAACGGGTTCTGATTCGTAGCGATGATCGGATCCGCTAAGCCGGCATGACCTCGCGGCGGCGACGCGATGATTTTTTTTCGTTGGTGTTTGCCACAGCCGCGCGATCGCGGTTCGTGTTCCGTGCGCGCGGCGCGATCGCCTCGTAGGGTTGCATCCGGAATTGCGCGGCTTCCTCCAGCAGCCATTCGTGGAACGGCTGGAAACCCGTATGCGCGCGCGAGCGTTCCGGATAGACCAGGTAATGCGCGTAACGCGCCTTCAATACCTGCGGAAAAAGGATGACCAGCAAACCAGCTTCCACCAACGGGCGCACCATGGTCATGCGGCCCAGCGCGATGCCGATGCCCTCGACCGCCGCGCGCTGGCGGGTTTCGGAATCGCTGAAAGACGCCGCGTATCGCCGCGGCGCGCGGCCGCCGTAGGCGGCGAACCATTCCGGCCACGGATCTTCCGGGCACAACAGCGGCCAATCGCCCAGGTCTTCCAGGCGTGGATGTTGCTTGCGTCCGGCCAACAGCGCGGGGCTGGCGACCGGGGTCAGCCACTCCTCGAACAAGGGTTCCGCGACCACGCCCGGCCACTGGCCTGGACCATAGCGCAATGCCGCATCGAAGCGGCCGTCGGCGAAATCAATCAATTCGATCGAGGAATCCAGGCTCAATTCGATTTCCGGATGTTGCGCGACGAAGCGCGGCAGGCGCGGCAGCAGCCAACTCGATGCCATCGACGGCAGCGCGGAAAGACTCAGGAGATTGGCATTGCGGCCGCACAGCGGGCGCAGCGCCTGTTCGATCGCCTCGATGTGCGATGCGACATTGTTCAGCAGCGCGCGGCCTTCATTGGTGAGTTTCAATCCGCGCGGGCCGCGCAGGAACAACGCGCAGCCGACACGCTGCTCCAGATTGCGCATCTGGTGGCTCAACGCGCTCACCGTCAGGTGCTGGCGTTCGGCGGCGCGGGTCAGGTTCTGCGCGCGCGCGACCGCGACGAAGTCGGCCAAGGCATTCAGTGCGACGCGTGCCATATTCAAAATTTCTCAAGTCAGGTTGGAAAAATCATCGCTACCGAAAGCGGCAAGCTCTATCTATTCTGTGCCAATAGGCTTGATCTTGGCAAGAGTCGGAGAACAATCATGTTGAGAGAATTTGCAAGGTTGACCGGCGGTCTATTGACCCTCCACGGCCATGTGTTGCAGGTCGGAACCGCGCGTACGCTGGCACGGACAGATTCACGCCGGTCGCCGCGCATGCCGCGGCGCGGGCGCGGCGAGCGCGTGTCACAACGACGGGATTGGCGTTATGCGCTGGAGTTGCAGGCACTGGCCGCGATCTGGGGCGGCTCGTACTTGTTCATGCGCGTGGCGGCTTCATCGTTCGGACCGTTGCCGCTGGTCGATCTGCGGCTTTTCCTCGGGGCGCTGGTGTTGGCGCCGTTCCTGTGGCGCGAACGCAAGCGTTTCGCCGTCGCGCGCTGGTGGAAGATCGCCTCGATCGCCGCGATCAATTCGGCGATCCCGTTCCTGCTGTTCGCGTGGAGCGCGGAGCGCGCGCCCGCGGGCATCGGCGCGATCGTCAACAGCATGGCGGTGCCGTTCGCGGCACTCGCCGCGTTCGCCTTGTTCGGCGAGCGCATCGGCGGACGTCGCGCGCTGGCGCTGTTGGCGGGACTGGTCGGGGTGGGCGTGCTCGCGGGCGGGCATCTCGCGGGCGCGAGTCTGGGTGCGGCGGTCGTGGCCGGCACGCTGGCGTCGTTGTGCTATGGCGTATCCGCGAACCTCGTCAAGCGTTATCTGTCGGACCTGCCGCCGATCGCGCTGGCCGGTGCGACGTTGGTGTGCGGGGCGGTGGCGCTGGCGCCGTTCGCGCTGATTGGCTGGCCGTCCGTGCCGTTGCCCGCGCACGTCTGGATGAGCGGCATCCTGCTCGGCGTGCTGTGCACCGTCATCGCCTATGCGCTGTATTTCCGCTTGATCCAGCGCGTGGGCGCCACCCGTGCGGCGATGGTGATTTATCTGGTGCCGATATTCAGCGTGGCATGGGCGTGGCTGTTCCTGGGCGAAACACTGACGCCGAGCATGGCCCTGGGCGGCGCGGTGATCCTCGGCGGACTGGTGTTCGGTCAGCGCGAAGCGCGGATCATGGCGCGTCGCGTGCCCGCGCGCATCACCCGCGCGCGGCCGTGCGTCGATTGCGGGTAATGGGATGAGAGCTTTTCTTGGGAGTGCGGCCACGGAGCTCTTGGCCAAGGATGGCGGCTTTGGCCGATTTCTCGCGCAGGGATAGCGCATCAACCCTGTCGCGCTAAACTCGCGGCATGATTTTCCGTTTCGCACGCTGTGGCGGCGTCGCCTGGTTGTTCGGCGCGGCGTTACTGAGCGCATGTTCACAGGGCGCCCATCAGACCAATGCGCCCGCGTCAATCGCAACGACGCAAGATGCGCGCGCCGCGCAAGCCGCGCAGAAGCTGGCGCTGTATCAGAGCATGCTCAAAGATCATCGCGACGATCTGGCCGCGCCGATCGGGCAGGAAATCGTCGCTGATTTTCCGAACACGCCAGCGGCGGCCGAAGTGAACAAAACGCTGCCGCAAATCGAAACTGCCGCCAAGACGAAAGCGGAATCTGATCGTCTGGCGGCGTTGTGGAGCTATCAAAGCGCGATGCAATCCGGCGCGCGGCAATATTCCGCGTCGATCACCAGCAGCAAGCCCAGTGGCGACGCGGCGGTCAAATTGATTCTGCGCCGGCACGTGAAATGGGGCCAGAGTGTGTATCTATTCGGAAGCGGCCACGGGTTTGTCTGCAAGAACCTGTGCGATGTGCCGCTGCTTTTCGATGGCCATCACGAAACCTGGAAAGCGTACCTTCCCAAGACCGGCGAGCCGGCATTGTTCATCAAGGACGACAAACGATTCATCGCGGCGCTGTCGAAAACAAAAGTCATCAAAATGGACGCGACCGGCAAGGATCACGGCAAGCAAACGCTGACGTTCGAGGTCGGCGGTTTCGATCCGGCGAAGTTTCCGGAGTTGCCGAAGAAGTGACGCGTTCGGATTCGTGCTGGCCACAACGAGGGCGGATGCCGGCCAAGTGCTGACGATCCGGCGTCGCTGCAAAACTGGGGATGCTCTGATAAACGAAGCGCACCGGTTTTTGATCTTTAGCCCCCTTTAGTAAAGGGGGCGATCAAGCCCTTGCTCGCCAAGGGTTTGATCGGGGTCGTGGAAGTATGGTGATGTGGATAGGACAAAGATCGGTCAGGGTTGATCAGAGGTTCCCTTTTGATGCCGCCGTGTCTCAGGATGGCATGTGAAAAAAGGCCGCGCTCGCGGCCTTTTTTCAGTCATTCCAACGGCGGGGAAGTCAATTCTGCACTTCGTCGCAGCGCCGTTCGGTGGTGGTATAGGTCTGGCTGTCCTGATGGTGTTCCTGCACCTTGTTGCCGATCACGCCGCCCGCGACCGCGCCGCCGACGGTGGCCAGGGTCTTGCCTTTGCCGCCGCCGACCTGGTGACCGAGCAGCCCGCCCGCGACCGCACCGATCGCGGTGCCGGCGATGCGGTGGGAATCCTTGTGCGGCTGGCGATGCACAACCTGCACATCGTGACAGACCACCCGCGCTTGCGCCGGAGCGGCGCCGAAGGCAAAAGCGGCGGTCAGGGCCAGCGCACTGGCCGCCAACGTCGCGCTTTTCGATTTGGTGTTCTTCATGGAATCTTCTCCCGTGGTGAGTAAGCTAACGGTGGAGCGCGACGCCGCGCATGTCAAACGCGCGGGTGTTTCCGGTTCAGCCGACAGTCGGTTGGGATTCCAATTCCACCCGGCCTGCCCGCGCGCATCGGATCGGTTCAGCTTGTGACGCGGAAACTATGTCGGCAATCGAGTTGTGGTCGTTCCACATATCAACTATCCAACTGAGGAGTGGTGGCAATGAATGGGAAAATCATCAAGACGCGTCATCTGGCGATGCTGATCGGCGGCGCGTTGTTGTGCGCGGGGGCGTTCGCGCCGCAACGTGCATCCGCCGCGTCGGCGGATCTGGAATGCAAGATGCAATTTTCGATGAAGGGTTGGTCGGCGATCATCAAACGCGCCGAAGGCCACGGCACCGTGACCTGCGCCAACGGCGAATCGATGGCGGTCAATCTTCGCGTTATCGGTGGTGGCCTGACCGCCGGCAAGTGGCAGATCGACAACGGCACCGGAGCCTTCACCGACGTGCATCGCATCAGCGAGGTGCTCGGTAATTACGCGCAGGGCGAGGCGAATGCCGCGGCCGGCAAGGCGGCAACCGCGCAGGTGCTGACCAAGGGTCCGGTCTCGCTGGCGCTGGCTGGCGTTGGACAAGGCGTGAGCCTTGGCATCTCCGGCTCCAAGTTCACCATCAGCCGCGCGGGCCGCGTGCACACGATGCATCACTGATGTCGATAATCGTGTCTCGATAACCGTGGCCAGGTAATCGTAATCGCGCACAATGTTGCAAACGCATCGCGGCGCCGAGAGGCGCCGCGTTTTTTTATGCGTAGCGAGACAGCGCCGGCATTCAGACGCGGTTCGCGGCGCGGCGGGTTTACTGCATTTTCGTGATTTATCGAGATGACCATGCGCGCGCTGATCTTGTTCGTATTCATCGGCATGGCGGCGGCCGGTACCGCGCGCGGAGACGATCTCGCGGATGTTTGTCGCGCGAGCACGAGCTATGACGTGACGCTGCGCCCCGGCGCGCTGGTGTTTTCGCGCGGCGCGCCAGCGGCGCGCATGCTGGTATTGAGCCGCGGTGCGCTGACGGTGGATGACCGCGACGTGGCCCTGGACGACGAGGATCGCGATCGCATCGCACTGATCGAACGCGATGCGCGTGCGTTGGCGCCGCGGATCAAGACGATCGCGCAGCGCGCGGTCGACCTGGGCGCGCGGGCGATACGCGACGAGGCTGCGGCCTACGCGCCCCCCACCGCCGACGATCCGCGCTTCGCGCAAACACTGGACGAGCATGCGCGCTCGCTGAAAACGCGCATCGCCGCGAGCACCAGCAGCACGCAATGGCAGGGCGACAATCTCGACCGGATCGTCGATGACGCGGCAGCGGATCTTGTGCCGATCGTCGCCGGAGACGCCGCGCAGCAAGCATTGGGAGCGCTCGCCAGCGGCGATTTCGCCGGCGCCAGCGCGCTCGGCAGCCGCACCGCCGGGTTGCAGACCGATCTGGAGGCGCGCGTACGCCAGCGCCTGCAAACGCTGGCGCCGGATGTGCGCGCCTTGTGTCCGGCGCTGAATGAAATCGACGCGCTGCAATCGGGCGTCACCGCGAAAATGCCCGGCGGCCGTCTGGATCTGATCGAGATCGCGCGTTGAACGCCGCGCGTGGCGATGTGCTGGATTTCTGGTTCGCCGGCGCGGTGCACTCGGCCGATGCGCTGCGTGCGCGCAATCGGGTGTGGTTCGCCAAGGACCCCGCGTTCGATCGGTCGATCACCGAGCGTTTTGGTGCGTTGGTCGAAGCCGCGCGGCAAGGCGAACTGGATCAGTGGACGCAAACGCCGTCCGGGATGCTTGCGTTGTCGATCCTGCTCGATCAATTTCCCCGGAATCTGTATCGCGATGATGCGCGCGCCTTCGCGGGCGATGAGAAAGCGCAAGCAATTGCGGTGGCGGCAATCGCGCGTGGCGACGATCGATCATTGCCGCCGGTCGAGCGCGTGTTCTGTTACCTGCCGCTGGAACACGCCGAGCACATCGGTTTGCAAGACCGTTGCGTCGCGCTGTTCGAAGGATTGCTCGCGCATGCGTCGATGGATATGCACGACAGTTTCGAGAACTTTCTCGACTACGCGCGCAAACACCGCGAAGTGATCGCGCGCTTCGGCCGCTTTCCGCATCGCAACGCGGCTCTGGCGCGCAAAAGCACACCGGACGAACTTGAATACTTGGCCAAACCTGGCACCACTTTTTGAGATAGATGGCGTCGCGGCTCTGCCGCCGCTCGAACCATCAACGTTTGCCGCGCTTGGCTTCCAGCATCGCCAGGTCCGCCGCGCGATAGGCTTGCGCCAGATTGCGTTCGCGATTGCGCAAGCCGATACCGATCGTGGCCTTGACCTCGGCTTCGCCTAACGCGCGCTCGGCGCGTTCGCGCAGGTGTTCGAGCTCGATCGCGCCGACGCCGACCGCCAGCACCGCGAATTCGTCGCCGCCGATGCGCGCCACCGCGTCGCCATCGCGCACCACGCTGCTCAACGCAAGTGCCGCGCGCACCAGCAGCGCGTCGCCGGCGTCGTGGCCCTGGGTATCGTTGACCTGCTTCAAGTTGTCCAGGTCCGCCATCAGCACGCCGGCACTTTGGCCATAGCGGCGGCAACGCGCCTCCTCGGCTTTCAGCAGCCGCGTCCAGCCGCGGCGGTTGTAGGCGCCGGTCAGGGGATCGGCGAGCGAATCCACCTCGGCGCGTTCAGCGCGACGCATGGTCTCCGCTAATGCAAGATCGTGTTCCAGCAAGGTGCCGAGCAGGCGCGCGTGCAGCCGCACTTGCGGCAGATGTTGCGCCAACTCCGGCCCACGCGGCGCCGGATCGAATCCGCACAAGGTGCCGAACAGGCTTCCGTCGGATCGGTGCAACGGCACGCCGACGTAAGCGCGAATCTGCGCGTGGCGCAGCAGCGGCGCGTCCCGGTAATAGGCTTCGTCTTGCACGTCGGGTGCGGCCTGCGGGCCGTTGCCTGCGGTCATGCGCGAGCAGATGCTGTCCGACCACGGCATGTGCGTGCCGGGCCGGATTCCGTAGTTGTCGTCATCGACGGCCAGCAACACCCAATCCTCGCCATCGGTGCGGGTGAACGCCCACAACGCGAGGCCGGTATCGGCGCGCAGACGCGACAACACCGCGCGGCAAGCCTGGCCGAAAGTTTCGAACGGCGGCAGCGAGGTTTCCACCGCGCCGTTTACGAATGTGCTGAAAGGTGACGGCTCCGATGCCGCGAACCCCGGGCTGCTGGCCTTGCGGGTTCCCTGTTCCTTTTGAATCGCATTCAATGGATGATCCTTATCCGTCCCAACATGACAATTATGTGCGCGCGGCCATGAACCGCATCGTGTCGCGGCGCGCTGCCAACATGGATTTTATGCCGAATGCACCTCAAGATCACGTTCGGTGATGTGATGAAAGCTCGACACAATCCTTGCGCGCACGCACGCCCATGCAGCCGCGCGGCGATCCGGATGTTAGCCTTGTGCTTTCGCGCCGGATGAAATCCATGCACGAGCTGTTGCAAAGACTGGATCTTCCCAACCTTCCCGCACAGGCGATCCATTTTGGCCTGCGGCTGGCGGCCGCGCTGATCCTGTTGCTGATCGGTTTCTGGCTGATCGCAAGGATCGCCAACCTGTTCCGCCGCGCACTCGAACGCGGCCATCTCGACGTCACGCTGACCGGGTTTCTGCGCAATGTCATCTACGGGATATTGATCGCGCTGTTGCTGGTGGCCGCATTGGAGTTCGTCGGTCTGCCATCGGCATCCCTGATCACCGCGCTGGGCGCCGCGGGTCTCGCAATCGGCCTGGCGTTGCAAGGTTCGTTGTCGAACCTTGCCTGGGGCGTGCTGCTGATCCTGTTCCGCCCGTTCCGGGTCGGCGATTTCGTGCAGTTCGGTTCGATCATGGGCACGGTCGAACGCGTGGACCTGATGCAGACGTATCTGGTGATGCCCGACAACCGCGAGGCGATCGTGCCCAACGCCAAGGTCGGCTCGGATGCCATCATCAATTTCAACCGGCGTGGAACGCGGCGTTTCGAGATCACGATCGGCATCGGTTATGGCGACGACATCGGCCGCGCGATGGATGTGGTGCGGGAGTTGTTCGCCGCGGATCCGCGCATCCTGAAAAAACCGGCACCGGGGGTGTGGGTGGAATCGCTCGGCGACAGCAGTGTCAATCTCGTAATCCGCGCGTGGGTCAACGTCAGTGATCTGTGGGAGACGCAGAACGCATTCACCCGCTCGGTGAAGGAGCGCTTCGACGCCGAAGGCATCAGCATTCCGTTCCCGCAACACGAGGTGACGGTGCGGCAGATGACCGATGTCGCGGGCGGCAAACCGTAGTGGACTGTCACATGACTCCGCCGCGCGGATGCGCGAAACTGGGCGCCTGCATGCAGGCCGCAGGCCTCAAGGACACGGCATGACCGACACGCGCGAAGCCAGGGTTCCCGACATCGGCGATTTCACCGACGTGCCGGTGATCGAGGTGCTGGTCAAACCCGGCGACCGGGTCGCAAAGGATCAGGGCTTGGTCACGCTGGAATCGGCCAAGGCCACGCTGGAAGTGCCGGCGCCGTTCGCGGGCACGGTGCGCGAGGTCAAGGTCAAGGAAGGCGACAACGTTTCGCAGGGCAGCGTGATCGCGTTGATCGATGCGGGTGAGACTAGTGAAAAAGCCGCCGCTGGCGACAATGTGACGCCACGCGACAAGACCTCGACATCCTCCCTTCCCCCGCGTGCGGGGGAAGGGAGCCGAAGGCCGGAAGGGGGACAGTCGCGCGCAGCCGCTTCAACTGAAACATCCGCGCAAGCGGCGCCCCCACCCCAACCCTCCCCCGGAAGCGGGGGAGGGGGTCAAAGCGCAAAGCCGTCTCCCGCGGGTTTGGACGAGACGATCGAGCGGTATAAGTCCGCTCCGCCCACGCCGCCGATCGATCCCTGCGCTGAAGCGGTATCGGCCGACAAACTGCCCTACGCCAGTCCGGCGGTGCGCGCGGTCGCGCGGGAACTGGGTGTGGATCTGTCGCGCGTGCAAGGCTCCGCTCGCAAGGGCCGGATCACCAGGGAAGACGTGCAGGCGTTCGTGAAGTCGGCGATGTTCGGTGGCGCGCGCACCGCGGGCGCGACGATGCAAACGGACGCGGGTCTGCAACTGTTGCCGTGGCCGCAAGTGGATTTCGCCAGGTTCGGGGAGATCGAGGAAAAACCGCTGTCGCGGATCAGGAAACTCGCGGGCGCCAATCTTGCGCGCAACTGGGTGATGATCCCGCACGTTACCCAGCACGAGCTGGCAGACATCACCGGGATGGAGGCTTTCCGCAAGCAGCTCGGCGCGGAAAACAAAGAGACCAAAATCACTCCGCTGGTGTTTCTGATAAAAGCCGTGGTCGCGGCGTTGAAGCAGTATCCGCAATTCAACGCCTCGCTGGATGCGTCCGGCGAGAAATTGATCCTCAAAAAATATTTCCATATCGGTATCGCGGTCGATACGCCAGATGGCCTGGTGGTGCCGGTATTGCGCGATTGCGATCGCAAAGGCTTGCTGGAACTGGCGCGCGAACTCGGCGAGATTTCGGCGAAAGCGCGCGACAAGAAGCTCTCGCCTGCTGACATGCAAGGTGGCTGCTTTTCGATTTCCTCGCTTGGCGGTATCGGCGGCACGTCATTCACACCGATCGTCAACGCGCCGGAAGTGGCGATCCTGGGTGTATCGCGCGCATCAATGCTGCCGCTGTGGAACGGCAGCGAATTCAAACCGGGATTGATGTTGCCGTTGTCGTTGTCCTACGACCACCGCGTGATCGACGGCGCCGACGCCGCGCGTTTCGCGTCGTACCTCGCGCGATCTTTAAGCGATCTGCGCCGTTTGCTGTTGTAAGGAGAAAGTTGCCATGGCCGGTGCCATCACGCAAAAAATAGATCAGGCCGGAAATGGCGCCCAGCATGGCATTGCGGCCGTGTGGGAGGAAGTCACCGACGTGCTGGGCTTCAGGCTGATCCACGCCAGCGGCGTGGAGATCACCGTCGGCGGCGTGTTGACCGGGCTGTTGGTGTTGCTGGCCCTGTGGTTCGTCACCCGGGTGGTGCGCCGCTCTTTCGTCCGCTATCAATCGCGCCACAAGAACGCCAGCCGCGCGGCGATCTACACCGTTTCGCGCATCACCCATTACCTGTTGCTGGTGATTGGTGTGTTGATCGCGCTCAGCGTCGCCGGCATTCCGATGAGCAAGTTCGAGCTGTTTGCCGGCGCGCTGGGCGTGGGCCTCGGCTTCGGCTTGCAGGCGATCTTCAACAATTTCGTTTCGGGTCTGATCATCCTGTTCGAGCGCAGTCTGAAAGTCGGAGATTTCGTCGAACTGGCTTCGGGTGTCCACGGCGAGGTGCGCGACATCCAGATCCGATCCACCCGCGTCACCACCAACGACAACATCGATATCCTGGTTCCGAATTCCGAATTCGTGAACAAGCAGGTGGTCAACTGGACGCTGCGCGAGGTTTCCCGGCGCCTGCACGTGCCGTTCGGTGTCGCCTACGGCGCCGACAAGGAGGTTGTGAAAAAAGCCGGACTCGAGGCCGCCGCCGAGGTGCCATTCACGCTGGCGCAGGACGGCAAGCGCAAGCCGCAGGTATGGCTGACCGGGTTCGGCGATTCCGCGCTCAATTTCGAGCTGGTGGTGTGGCTCACCGCGGATGCGACCAAACGCCCGGCCGGCGTCACCGCCGCATACAACTGGGCGCTGCACACGGCGTTGCAGAAATACGACATCGAAATCCCGTTCCCGCAACGCGATCTCAATGTGCGCTCGTGGTTCGGTCTGGAAGGCGAAGATGCCGTCGGTGCGGTGGTGAGCGGCGAA
The DNA here is from genome assembly GCA_039923855.1 of Rhodanobacteraceae bacterium. Lineage (GTDB taxonomy): Bacteria > Pseudomonadota > Gammaproteobacteria > Xanthomonadales > Rhodanobacteraceae > 66-474. Next base: position 32,595 of record JBDTBW010000064.1, read on the forward strand.
ATGCCGGGTGGGAAAAAACCGCGCGATAGCGGAATCGATGCCGGCGCAAAGCCGAAGCCGGCAGATGCCAGCCATTCCCAGAACGACGCTGCGCTGGAAGTGCAGCGCGACATCGAGGAGGAAGCCGAGCGCGAAGCCGAACGTCAGCGCAAGCAATCGCTCGAGCACCACGACAAAAGCGACCTCGATGAAACCGCGGTCAGGGGCCACCGGGATGCCGCGCGCGCGGACAAGAACAAAGACGATTGATGCTGGCGAATGCCGGCAACGGGAACCCGCAACATGGCCAAGACGATCGAACTCAAGGTACCCGGCATCGGCGACTTCACCGACGTGCCGGTGATCGAAGTGCTGGTGAAAGCCGGCGATCGCGTCGACAAGGATCAAAGCCTGCTGACGCTGGAATCGGACAAGGCGACGATGGAAGTTCCTGCGTCCGATGCCGGTACGGTGAAAGAGATAAAGGTCAAGGTCGGCGATTCGGTTTCCGAAGGCGATGTCATTGCGTTGGTCGAGACGGAGTTCACGGTGCAAACGGATTCCAATCCGCTTACAAGGAAGAATCCTCCCTCTGTGCAACGGGGAGAGGTGCCGAAGGCGGGGGGGGGAAATACCGCGCAAACCGCCACGGATGAAACATCGCGCAAGTCCTCGCCCCCAGCCCAGCCCTCCCCCGCCGGGGGAGGGAGTCAAAGCGCGGCCAGTGTCGCGCCCGTCAAACACCGCAACGCCGATTACGAGTGTCACGTGTGCGTGCTCGGCTCCGGCCCCGGCGGTTACACCGCCGCGTTCCGTGCCGCGGATCTGGGTTGCGACACGATCCTGATCGAACGTTACGCGCAACTTGGCGGCGTGTGTCTCAACGTCGGCTGCATTCCGTCCAAGGCGCTGTTGCACGCGGCAGATCTGATCGCCGATGCCGAGCTGATGGCGAACCATGGCATCGTGTTCGGCAAACCGAAGATCGAACTCGAAAAATTGCGCGCGTTCAAGGACGGCGTGGTCGGGAAGTTGACCGGCGGTCTCGCGGCGATGGCCAAGCAGCGCCATGTGCGCGTGGTGCAAGGCGCGGGCGCGTTCGTGTCGCCGTACGAGATCGAAATCGAAACGAGCGACGGAAAAAAGCTCGTGCGCTTCGAGCAATGCATTATCGCCGCGGGTTCGCAGGCGGTGAAACTGCCGGGCCTGCCGTGGGACGATCCGCGCGTGATGGATTCCACCGACGCATTGATGCTCGGCGAGATTCCGAAAAAACTGCTGGTGATTGGAGGCGGCATTATCGGTTTGGAGATGGCATGCGTGTACGATGCGCTTGGCTCTGAGGTCATCGTGGTCGAACTCGCCGATCAATTGATGCCCGGCACCGACCCCGATCTGGTGCGGCCGTTGCAGCAGCGCATCGCCAAACGCTACGCCGGCATCCATCTGAAAACGAAAGTCGCGGAAGCCAAGGCGCAGAAAAACGGTATCGCGGTGACGTTCGATGGTGACGACGCAGCGAAGCCGCAGGTGTTCGATCGTGTGCTGGTCGCGGTGGGGCGCACGCCGAATGGATCGAAGATCGGCGCGGACAAAGCCGGCGTGAATATCACCGAGCGCGGGTTTACCCCGGCCGACAAGCAGATGCGTACCAATGTGCCGCATATCTTTGCTATCGGCGACATCGTGGGCGCGCCGATGCTGGCGCACAAAGCGACGCACGAAGCCAAAGTGGCCGCTGAAGTCTGCGCGGGCAAGAAGAGCGCATTCGACGCGCGGGTGATTCCGTCGGTCGCCTACACCGATCCGGAAATCGCCTGGGTCGGCGTGACCGAACGCGAGGCCAAGGAAAAGAAACTCGACGTGGGCGTCGGCAGGTTTCCGTGGGTGGCATCCGGCCGCGCGCTGGGCATGGATCGCGCCGAAGGCTTCACCAAACTGATTTTCGACAAGGCGACGCAACGCGTGCTCGGCGGCGGCATCGTCGGCGTGCGCGCCGGCGATCTCATTTCCGAAATCGCGCTCGCCATCGAAATGGGCGCCGAGGCCGCCGACATTGCCCTCACCATCCATCCGCACCCAACATTATCCGAATCGGTCGGCATGGCGGCGGAAACGTTCGAGGGAACGATCACGGATTTGTATTTGCCGAAGCGGGGTTGACGCCAGAATGCATACCCTCGGTCTCCTCGGCGGGATGAGTTGGGAGTCGACCCTGCCGTATTACCGCATCATCAATGAATGCATTCGCGAACGCTTGGGTGGATTGCATTCGGCGAAATTGGTTCTTTACAGCGTCGATTTCGCCGAGATTGAGCGTTTGCAGCATGCAGATGACTGGGACGCCGCAGGGCGAGTGCTGGCCGACGCGGCGCGAGCCTTGCAGCGTGCCGGCGCGGAAGCAATCGTGATCTGCACAAATACGATGCATCGTGTCCTGCCGGCGATCGAAGCGGTGATCGATATTCCAGTGCTGCACATTGCCGATGCGACGGCACGGCGGGTTACCGTGGCTGGAATCGATGTCGTCGGCTTGCTTGGTACGCGTTTCACGATGGAACAAGACTTCTACCGCGGCCGGCTTGAAAGCAGCGGCCTGCGCGTCATCGTGCCGGAAACTTCGCAACGCGAAAATGTGCACCAGATTATCTATGACGAGCTTTGCCAAGGTGTGATTCGCGACGACTCAAGGACTGTCTATCGGCAAATCATGGCGGACCTTGTCGCGCACGGTGCCCGCGGCATCATTTTTGGTTGTACTGAGATTGGCTTATTGGTCGATGTTGCTGATGTGTCTGTGCCGGCGTTCGACACGACCCGGATTCACGCCGAGGACGCCGTCGAGTGGATGCTGGCAACATGAGATGATCAAGAGCGTGGCGAATCCCATCAAATCGCTGTCGTTTAGATTCATTCAACCCAAACCATTTTGGCTCAACGCAGGCCATGGATGGCCGCCAACGAGCGAGCTCAAGCGCCGTGCATGACGCCGAGCATCGCAGCGCCAAGCGGGAGCAAGGCGCGCATGTTCGAGCACACGGATGTGCGAGTTCGCGCCGGCCCGCTTGGCACGAGAAGCGCAGGGCAGTCGACACAACACGACGTCGGCGAGACCATCGCGTCCACGCGCAATGGCTTTGGTTACGCCCCGAAAGGAAAATAACCCGCTCGCCTTGGAGGCGAGCGGAATCAAGACATGGATGTCGGATTCGGTATTCAAAAGCCAGCGCGCCACGCGCGCGACCCCTCATCCGCCCTTCGGGCACCTTCTCCCTCAAGGGGAGAAGGGGAAAGCTATATAGCGGTCGCTCACGCCTGCTCAATCCAGCACATAATCGAACTGCTCTTTGAACGCCTCGGCGAATTCAGCATATGTGAACCGCTGGTTCTGCGTGCCCGGATGCGCGACCTTGAGCGCGCCCATCAATGATGCCATCCGGCCGGTGATCGGCCAATCACAACCGCGCATGATCCCGAAAATCAATCCGGCGCGATAAGCGTCGCCGCAGCCGGTCGGGTCGGTGACGCTGCGCGGTGTCGCGGCGGGAATCTCGTGCACGGCCTCGCGCGCGTGGATGCGCGAACCTTCCGCGCCGTGGGTGACGATGTAAGCCCTCACGCGCTGCGCGATCTCGCGCTCCGACCAGCCGGTGCGCTCGTGCAATACGCTCGCTTCGTAGCTGTTGACCGTGACGTAATCGGCCTGTTCGATAAAGGCGCGAAACTCGTCGCCTGAAAACAGCGGCATCGCCTGACCCGGATCGAAGATGAAGGGCACCCCGCGCGCGGCAAAGTCGGCTGCGTGTTGCAACATGCCGTCGCGCCCATCCGGTGCGACGATGCCGAAGGTCGCATCCGGGATGTCGCGCACATGGTTTTCGTGGCTGCGCATCATCGCGCCGGGATGGAAGCCCCAAATCTGGTTGTCATCCAGATCAGTGATGACGAAACCCTGTGCGGTGAAGGTGTCCGGTAGTTCGCGGATGCCGTCCATGCGGACGCCGCATGCCGCAAGATGCTTGCGATAGGGATCGAAATCCTGACCGACCGTGGCGATGGGCAGCGGGTCGGCGCCGAGTAATTTAAGGTTGTAGGCGATGTTGCCGGCGCAGCCGCCGAACTCGCGGCGCATCTGCGGCACCAAGAACGACACATTCAGCATGTGTACCTTGTCCGGCAGGATGTGGTTCTTGAAGCGATCCTGGAACACCATGATGGTGTCGTAAGCCAGCGACCCGCAGATGATGGCAGACATGCGTGAAGTATTCCGTTGGAACAACCCGTGATCGTAGCCGGAACGGCGGCGGGATTCGACCGCGCGACATCGGTAACAGATACAAGTCGCATCGGGGGAATGTTTTTGCGACCTATGTGCTTGCGCGCTCGCGAGGCGCTGACTAGACTGCCCCGTTCTTTCCCTGTGGCGCCCCCTGACGCCGCACCGACTCCGGCTCGCGCATGTTCAAACTGTTCCGCGGCATCTTTTCCAACGACCTCTCGATCGACCTCGGCACCGCCAACACGCTGATCTACGTGCGCGGGCAGGGCATCGTCCTGAACGAACCCTCCGTGGTCGCGATCCGCCAGGATCGCGGACCGGGTGGCCCGCGCGCGGTGGCGGCGGTCGGCGGCGAGGCCAAGCGCATGCTCGGCCGCACGCCCGGCAATATCGTCACCGTGCGGCCGATGAAGGACGGCGTGATCGCCGACTTCACCATGACCGAGGCTATGCTGCAGTACTTCATCAAGACCGTGCACCGCTCGCGATTCCTGCGCCCGAGTCCGCGCGTGCTGGTGTGCGTGCCGTGCGGCTCAACGCAAGTCGAGCGCCGCGCGATCAAGGAATCGGCCGAAGGCGCCGGCGCGCGCGACGTGTTCCTGATCGAGGAGCCCATGGCCGCGGCGATCGGCGCCGGGATTCCTGTGCACGAGGCGCGCGGCGCGATGGTGCTCGACATCGGCGGCGGCACCTCGGAAGTCGCGGTGATTTCCTTGAACGGTATCGTCTACTCGCAGTCGGTTCGGATCGGCGGCGACCGCTTCGATGAGGCGATCATCAACTACGTGCGCCGCAACCACGGCACCCTGATCGGCGAATCCACCGCCGAGCGGATCAAGGTCGAAATCGGCTGCGCCTTTGCGCAATCCGAGGTGCGCGAGCTGGAAGTATCGGGGCGCAATCTGGCCGAAGGCGTGCCCCGCATGTTCACCATCAACTCCAACGAGGTGCTGGAAGCGCTGCACGAGCCGCTGTCGGGCATCGTCGCGGCGGTGCGCTCGGCGCTGGAACAGACCCCGCCGGAACTGTGCTCGGACGTGGCCGAGCGCGGCATCGTGCTCACCGGCGGCGGCGCGTTGCTGCGCGACATCGATCGATTGATCTCCGAGGAAACCGGCTTGCATGTGCAGGTCGCGGATGATCCGTTGACCTGTGTTGCCCGCGGCGGCGGCCGCGCGCTGGAGTTGATCGACCAGCATGGCAGCGATTTCTTCGCGCAGGAGTAGGTCGAGCAAGGCGCGCTTGCGCGATGCAAAGTAATGCGTCGCGCGTGCCTTGTGAAGGTGAGGCAGGGACGCCGATCGGAAAAACGCTCCATGGATGGATCCCCGCGCGGATATAGGGATCGGACGCGCTCATTCCGGCACAAGCCAGACGGCGGAGGCAGGATGCCGGAGCCGAACGCCGAAGGCGGCCCGAAGGTCAGGCCACAGGACGCGGTCTGTAATCCATCTTGCTTTCCCGGGAATGAGCCAAATCAAAATGGATTCCGGGTTCCATCGCCGATGAAACTGGCAATGCCCCCAGAATGACGTCAATGGATTGAAACGGGTCGGCACTCCATCGCGCTCCGGAAGCGCCTCACTGTTGACGATTCACCGCTCACGTTTCACTGTTCAAGTCCATGGCGCTGCCCCGCAAGGAATCCTCTCCGATTTTCGCCGACGCGGCGGCAGGCACGCTTCGGCTGATCGGCTATCTCGCGCTCGCTTGCGTGCTGATGGTGCTGGATCACCGCAACGGCTGGCTGTACCGCGCGCGTTACGTCGCATCCGCCGCGATCGAACCGGTTTACCGCATTGCCGCGTGGCCGGCGCAGACAGCGCAGAACTTGGCGGTAGCTTTCACCGAACGCGCCGGTTTGATAGCGGACAACAACCGCCTGCGTGAAACGCTGCTGCTGGCACAGGCGCGCCTGAACCGGATGGGCGCGGTCGCCGAGCAGAACGCGCGGCTCAAGCAATTGCTCGACACGCGCCGGATGCTCGGCATGGACGTGCAACTGGCCCGCTTGATCGACGTCGATCTCGGCGCTGCGCGCAACCGCGCGATGCTGGATGTCGGCGCGGCCGATGGCGTGCACGTGGGGCAAGTGGTGATCGACGCGCATGGCGTGATGGGCCAGATCGTCGAAACGTTGCCGCACACATCGATCGCGCTGCTGGTGACCGATCCCAATCACGCGGTGCCGGTGGTGGACGAACGCTCGGGTTTGCGCGGGATCGCGCACGGCAGCGGCGCGCCGGACCGGTTGCTGGTGTCGGATATTCCATTGTCGGCGGACGTCAAGCCTGGTGATCATATTTCTACCTCGGGTCTGGGCGGCCGTTTCCCGGCGGGATTCCCGGTCGGCACGATCACCGCGATCAGCCCCGATCCGTCCGGCCTGTTCGCCCAGGCGATTGCGCAACCGGCCGCGGCGCTGGCGCGCAGTGGTGAGGTGCTGTTGTTGCGCGATCAGCCGGAACCGGTGGGGCCGCCTGGTCCGGCGCCGCCGGTCGGGCCGCCGGATTCGCTTGCGAACTCGCCGCCGGCAGACGTTTCGGTTCAACGCCCCCACCCCAGTCCTCCCCGGCATACGGACGAGGGAGACAAAAGCGCGGTGACGCATCGATGAATCGGCAACGCACACAAACCTGGATCTTCGCCGGCAGCCTCGCGCTGTCGCTGCTGTTGATGCTGATGCCGCTGCCGCAAACATTGGCGCCGTTCAAGCCGTACTGGCCGGCGCTGGTGCTGATCTACTGGGTGCTGGAAGCGCCTGAGCGCACCAGTATCGGATTGGCGTTTGCAGTGGGACTTGGCGCGGATCTGCTGGACGGCGCGCTGCTCGGCGAGCAGGCGCTGCGATTGGCCGCGCTCACTTTCATCGTGTTGCGCTTCCGCTCGCGCCTGCGTTTCTTCCCGATGTGGCAACAAGCCCTGGCGGTGCTGGTGCTGCTGTTGAATGACCGCATCCTGCTGCTGCTGGTGCGGTTGTTCGCCGGCGATGCGCGACCGCCGGCCACGTTCTGGCTGTCGCCCTTGATCGGCATGCTGGCGTGGCCGTTCGTATTTCTGTTGATCGACGATGTGCGCGCGCGTTTGCGCGCCAAAGAAGCATGAGCGGCCCATGAGCGTCAAGCGCACGCTGAAGGACGGCAATCGCGAAGTCGCGCAATTCGGACGTCGCGCCTTCACCGGTTTCGCGCTGATCGTGTTGGCGCTGATCGTGCTGGGCAGCCGTTTTTTCTGGCTGCAGGTGTTGCATCACGATGAATTTTCCACGCGCTCGCAAGCCAACAGCGTGCACCTGCGCCATCTACCGCCGCCGCGCGGGTTGATCTACGACCGCAATGGCGTGCTGCTGGCCGATAACGTGCCCGCGTTCCGGCTCGAGGTGATCCCGGAGAAAGTGAAGCACTTGGATGCGATGTTGCAACGGTTGTCCACGGTGGTCGCGTTGAGCGACGACGACGTCGCGCATTTCAGACAATCGCTCAAGACACACCACCCGTTCGAGGGCGTGCCGTTGAAATTCCACTTGAGCGAGGACGAGATCGATCGCTTCGCGGTCAATCGCTGGAAATTTGCCGGCGTGGATGTGACGCCGTATCTCACCCGTAGCTATCCGCTGGGCGCGGATTTCGCGCATGTGGTGGGTTACGTCGGGCGTATCGATGACAAGGATGCGGCGCGGCTCGATGCGGACCGCTATGCCGGCACCACCCACATCGGCAAATCCGGCATCGAGCGCTATTACGAGGATCGCCTGCACGGCACGCCCGGCTACGAATTGGTCGAGGTCAATGTCGATCAGCGTCCGCAGCGCGTGCTCGAACGCGTGGCGCCGACGCCCGGCGAGAATCTTTATCTCAGCATCGATACGAAATTGCAGAAGGCGGCGATCGCCGCGTTCGACGGCCGGCCGGGCGCGGCGGTGGCGATCGATCCGCGCAATGGCGAAGTGCTGGCGATGGTGACGGTGCCGAGCTTCGATCCGAATCTGTTCGTCAACGGCATCAGCCGCGACGATTATTCCGCGTTGTTGGAAAACCCGGACAAGCCGCTGCTCGATCGCGCGCTGCGCGGCGGCTATCCGCCGGGTTCGACGATCAAGCCGTTCATGGGTCTGGCGGGACTCGAATTGGGAATCCGCAAACCGCAGGACACCGTGTTGTCCACCGGCGAGTTCCATATCCCTGGACAAGCGCGCGGCTATCGCGATGACGTGCGCGGCGGCAGCGGCGTGGTGAATCTGGTGCAGGCGATCACGCAATCGGTCAACACCTATTTCTATTCGCTGGCGCTAAAGATGGGCATCGACCGAATGGACGCGTTTCTGTCGAAATTCGGTTTTGGCAGCGATACCGGCATCGATCTCCCCGCCGAGAGTGCGGGCGTGCTGCCTTCGCCGGAATGGAAGCGCAAGACGCTCAACACGCCCTGGTATGTCGGCGAAACGGTGATCGCCGGCATCGGTCAGGGGTATTGGGTGGTGACGCCGCTGCAACTGGCGCACGCGGTCGCGGTGCTCGCCAACGCCGGCCTGCCGCATGCACCGCACCTGTTGCGCGCGACGCGCACGGCGTTGAACGCGCCGGTGGTGACGGTGAATTATCCCGATCCTCCCGCAAGCTTGATCCGCAATCCCGCCGACTTCGAAGCGGTGCGCGCCGGCATGATCGGCGTGGTGAATGACCCGCGTGGCACCGCGTACCAGGCGGGCATCCGCATTGGGTTTCCGTTCGTCATCGCCGGCAAGACCGGCACCGCGGAGCGTTTCTCGCGCACCTCGGATGCATGGACCACCACCAAGAACAAGGCGATTCTCGCGGCAAGACATCGCGCGCTGTTCGAATGTTTCACGCCGGCGGAAGCGCCACGTATCGCGGTCGTGGTGGTGCTGGAAGCCGGCGCCTGGGGCGGCAGCGATGCCGCGCCGATCGCTCGCAAGATCCTCGATGCGTGGTTGACCGAACAACCGGATGCGCCGCGCCCGCCCGCGCCGATCACGGCGGCCCTGGAAACGGAGGCCGCGCGATGAACGCAACCATCGCATCCTGGCGCACGCGCACGCTGCGTTTTGGCGCGCGCATCCTGCATCGCCCGCGCATCGACCTGCCACTTGCCGGCGCATTGTTCGTGCTCGCCTGCATCGGCCTCGTCACGCTGTACAGCGCCAGCGATCTCGACGCCGGCGTGATCGGCGGCCAAGCCGCGCGCTTCGTGCTCGGCGCGGTGCTGATGCTGGTGATCTCGCGCATACCGCCGACGCTGCTGCGCACCTGGACGCCCTGGTTCTACGCGATCAGCATGCTGTTGCTGGTGGCCGTGGTGATTCTTGGCGAAGGCCGCGGCGCCAACCGTTGGCTGGATTTGCGCATCGTGCGTTTCCAGCCGTCGGAATTCCTGAAGTTGTCGATGCCGATGATGATCGCCTGGTATCTGCATCCGCGCCAATTGCCGCCGCGCTGGCTGGATATCGCCGTCATCGGTTTGCTGATCGCGCTTCCGTCTGCGTTGATCGCCAAGGAACCAGATCTTGGCACCGCGCTGCTGGTGGCCGCGTCGGGCGTGTTCGTGCTGTTCCTGTCCGGCATCGCATGGTGGCGGGTGGCCATCATGCTCGGCGCGCTGACGGGCGCGGCACCTGTGGCGTGGCATTTCCTGCGCGGTTATCAGCGCCAACGTGTGTTGACGTTTTTGCATCCGGAGAACGATCCGCTCGGCAATGGCTGGCACATCATCCAGTCGATGATCGCGGTCGGCTCCGGCGGCGCGTTCGGCAAGGGCTGGCACCACGGTACGCAATCGCGACTGGAATTCCTGCCCGAACACACCACCGATTTCGTGTTCGCGGTGTTCTCCGAGGAGTTCGGCATGCTCGGTGTGTGGCTGTTGCTGGCGCTGTACATCTTCATCATCGGCAGATGCCTCATGATCGCGGCCAATGCGCGCGACACCTATTCGCGCCTGCTGGCCGGCGCGATCGGCATGAGCCTGTTCGTCTACGTGATGGTCAACGGCGGCATGATCACGGGCCTGCTGCCGGTGGTCGGCGTGCCGCTGCCGCTGATCAGTTACGGCGGTACCTCGGCGGTGACGTTGCTGGCCGGCTTCGGCGTGCTGATGTCGATCCACGCGCACCGCAAGTGGAGCGCGTAGTGCGCGTTTAACCGACGCACGATGACATCGGCCGCGACGACAAGCGACGGACCATGGGGCCGGCCAGGCGGCCGCTCCATGCATGGCTGCTTGTAAGCTCTTGCCGTTGAAGCCCACAACGCAAAGCGTGCTAAACTGCATCGCAAATGCAACGCACGAGGCCCGTCATGAAATCCGCATCGATTCCTTCCCTGCGTGTAGAACCCGAACTGCGGCAAGCAGCCGAGGGTGTGTTGCGGGATGGAGAAACCCTGTCGAGCTTCGTCGAGCAATCGCTGCGCGACCAGATAACGCGAAGGCAGGCGGAGCGCGAGTTCCTGTCCAGGGGTCTGGCCGCCCGTAAAAATGCGCGGCGGACAGGTGTGTATTTCGAGGCCGCTGCCGTCCACGCGGAATTGCGCGACATGCTCGCCAAAGCGAAGGCCGCAAAGGCCCGTTAATGGCTTACCGGGTTCGCTACACGCAAACAGCACGCGCCGATCTGCTGCGGCTGTACGCCTTCCTGCTCGAGATCGACTCTGGGGTCGCAAAACGTGCACTGGAAGCCATCGACAAAAGTGTGGACATTCTCAAGTCCTTCCCGTTCACGTGCCGAAAGGCGGATCCTGCGAATCCGTTTCTGCGTGAGCTGCTGGTGTCGTTCGGGTCCTCGGGGTACGTGGCGCTGTATGAGATAGAGGACGACCATACGGTGACGATCCTTGCCCTCCGACATCAACGCGAAGTCGATTTCCACTGACGATCACAATGGGAAAACCATGGCCACGAAACGGCAGTCGCCGACTGCTCCCCGGAACCCGCTTTTGCTCTTGCTTTGAGACGTGCCCGCGCTTCTGCGCAACAACCTTATCGTGCAACCCTGAAATAGATCAGCAGCCCCACGCTGAGCAGGGCTTGCAATACGGCACCTGCCATATCCCAAAATAGCGAATGTCCCTGCACGAAGAACGAAAGAACGAGCAGCCCCGAAACGAAGACTTTGGCGGGAATGGATGCGTCGGACGTAAACAGGAAGCCGGCGGTCAGACAAACCGCGACCAGTGACGCAATGAATTGATAGGGATTCATGCGCGTGCGGCCAATCCATCCACAACCTTCAGCCGCATACCTCGTAATGCCGGCAGCGCACCGGCGATCAGCCCAATCGCGATCATCAAACCGATCGCATTGAACCAGATCATCTCGTCTATATAGGTGAAAGGCAAGCCGTGGAATACATGCTTGATCTCTGCGACGACGGCAGTGGCAAGCAGCAGGCCGATCACACCACCGATCAGCATCAGCAAAACCGATTCGGCGATCACCAGCAACAGCACACCGCGATGGGAAAAACCGATCGTCTTTAACACCGCCAATTCGGGAATGCGTTCGCGTACCGCATGCGCCATGGTGTTGCCGGTTAGGAGAAGCAGGGTAAAAAACACCGCCGCCATGATCGCAGTGACGATAGGGCCGACATCGACGAATTGTTTGAAGTATGCGACTTGCCAGGCATTCTCGCTTTGACTTTTGGTTTCATGATCCGAGTTGATCGACAGCGCATCAATCGCATTTGCGACTTGATCTGACATCAAGGGATTGGTGATCTTCTCGATATACATGTCAACTTTGTCGTTGCCGGTGTAGCTCGCCTCGTTGAAATATTTCCAGTGGAAGAAAAAGACCCATTCTTCGGTTTTATCGGTATGGCTTGCTGGATCGGCTGAGTGATAGATGCCAACAATGAGGAAGGTCCAGACATGGTCACCATCTTTTTGCGGGTAAACCGTAGCCTGCAACGGGATTCGGTCGCCAATCTTCCAGCCGAACTTTTTCGCAAGCGCGGCCCCAACCACCGCGCCGGTGCGCGTGTTATGGAAGGCCCTCGATTGCGCTGGCGGCAACCTCATCTCCGAATACACATCGAAATAGTTGTCGCTGACCGCCAGGTCCGGAAAGGAATTCTTTGGGTCCTGATAGATGCCGCCAAACCAGATAGCGTAGGCAACTTCCTTAACGCCGGGGACTTCTTGGACTTGCGAGAGCAGGCTCTTTGGCAATTGACTGGCGCTGGCTTTGGGTACGGTCACCAGCCGATCCAACCCGACCATACTTTTGCCGGCGTCCGCGAAGGTGACGCGTACAGAGTCCAACAGGCCAAACAGGAGAAATGCCGCAAGCACCGAGAGCACGGTGAAAATCGTGCGTGCTTTGCGACGCATCAGCGCTGCCCAGACCAGATGAAAGTATTTCATTCCCAGCGCCCCTGTTCGCTAGGGTCAACGCTTCGACGTCTTCTCACCCGTTTCCATATTACCCGCCTCCACCCAATCCGCCACCTCGTACAACCGCACCAGCGGTTCCATGTCGAGCAGGAACTTGTCGTCCTCGGCGAAGTACACCGCGCGCTCGGGCTGATCGCCGGCGAAGGCGCGCACTGCGTCCAGCGATTCCCACAACGACAGCAACTGGAACTCGCAGTGATCGCCTTGAATACGGCGCAGCACCCACGCGCCGCGCTGGCCGGGTTGCTCGGTGAGCGTATGCAGCGCGGTGTGCTGCAGGTGTTCCAGAAAAGCATCGGCCTGCTGCTTGGGCGTGATGCCGCGCCAGATGCGCATGATCATGGGGCTATCTCCCTCGGTTTTTGGCGTCTCATCTTGGCGATGCGCGCGGCGCGCTCCTGCTCGACGCGGCGATGCTCGCCCTCGGCGAGGCGCTTGGCCTGATTCATCGCGGTGAGCCACAGTTCGTGGTCTTCCTCGTGCTCGAGTTCCGGTACGCGGGTGAACGGAATCCGCATCGGCGCGGCGCCTTGCGCCAGTGCGGCGTGCATGCCGCCGAAGTACAGCGTGTTGTTGCCGTAACGCGCGTTGATGCCGTCCAGTAACGTGTTCAAGGAATCGGTTTTGCGGCCATCGTCGAACAACGAACGCGACGCCTGCGCGCGCGGCAGCACGCGGTGCAAGGTCACGCTGACCGCCAGCGGCGTGGCATTGAACGGCAACCCGCCGCGACGCGGTGATGCGCGATCCATCGCCTCGATCATGTGATACAGGAACGCGCGGCTGTCGTCGGTGTGATCGAACACCGCGTCGTGTTCCCAGCGCTGTTCGGTGCCGACAAAACGGATGCGCACCGACAACGCGCCGGCCAGGAGTTCGTAACTGCGCAACCGCATCGCGGCTTTTATCAAAAGTTTTTGCAGAACCGCGCGCGCACCGCGCGGGGTGCGCAGTTCCGGACCGAGCACGTGCGAATGCCCGACCGACCCGCGCGTGGTCTCGCGCTGCGGCAGCCATTGTCCGCGCAGTAGCGCCCACATCCGCTCGCCCTCGATACCGCCCCACGCGCAGCGCAGTGTGTGTTTGCTGGCCGCGGTCAGTTGTGCGACGGTGTCGATGCCGACCGCATGCAGACGCGCTTGCATCGAACGGCTGATGCCGCACAGATCCGTCAATTCCATCGAGTGCAATTTGTGCGGCAGATCGGCCTGCTCGATCACCACCAAGCCATCGGGTTTTTGCATGTCGGTGCCGGTCTTGGCCAGCCACGCGTTGGGCGCGATGCCGATCGAGCAGCGGATCGCGCCGTTGGGCGCGGCACTCGCGACCTCACGCTTGACCGCGCGCGCCAGTTCGATCGCGTTTTCGCGCCGGCGTTGGCGGCCGATCAATTCGCAGGCGGCTTCGTCGATCGAACTCACCTGCGCGATCGGCAATACATGATTGATCGCTTCCATCAAACGCCGGTGCCAGGCCACGTACAGCGATGGCTTGGCTTCCACCACGATGATGTCGCGGCACAACTGTTTCGCCTCGCGCACCAGCGAGCCGGTCTTCACGCCGAAAGTTTTCGCCTCGACGCTGGCGGCGATGCAACAGCCGGTTGGCGCGATCACCGGCGATACCGCGATCGGCCGACCGCGCAAGCGCGGGTCCTCCTCCTGCTCGACCGAGGCGAAGTAGCTGTTGAAATCGACGAACAGGCTGCGCAGGGTCATGGCGCTGATACCGGAACAGACACCCGGGTTGTATAGGCTAACCCCGTCGCATGTTCGGAGACGGTTAAATCGCGTGGCTAATCCGTTCGTGGTGATGCTTCGACAAGCTCAGCACAGGGTGTGCTGCGCGTATCGAACCACGAATTCCGCCCTTCGATACCTCAGGGCGAACGGCTGGGATATTGGGCCGCATTCTGCAACACGCGCCGCAGCGGCGTCGCATCGGCCAGCGATACGAGATACACGAGCCCGGCATCGTCTTCCAGCAGCGTCACATGATTGCGATCGGTAATCAGGCACAGCGCCTTGCGGCCGTCGCGCAGGCGATACCAGCCGCCCTGAAATCCCGGCAGCCCGAGCCCCCATGTTCTCAGCAGCGGACGCAATTGCGGATGTCGCGTCAGATCGATCTCGCGCACCCCGCGTGGTGCGAGACGTTGCAGCGCGACCAGCCGGCTGCCGAAACCGCTGTCGATGCCGATCGCCTGCGCGTTGAGCGCCACGCCCGCGTGCCGGATGCGTGCGGCGATGATCAGATATAACACTTGCAGGAACACCAAAGGTGCGAGCAGCGCACTGCCGGCCAGCCACATTGGCGTGCGGTGCGACAGCGTGATCGCGAACAGGATCAGCAGCAACGCGCCGCATGGGACGAAGATAAAAATCGCCAGCCAACGCAGTGCGCGCTCGCGATCGCCGGCCAGCGGCAGGATTGTTGCGTCTTGATCGGGCATTGCAACGGGTCGGTCGTGAGGCTGTGCTAAGTTTAGCCGGATGAAAGTTCTGCGCCGTACCCGCATCGTCGCCACGCTCGGCCCCGCCACCGATGCCGAGGGAATGCTGGAGCGTATCCTCGCCGAAGGCGTGGACGTGGTGCGCTTGAACCTCTCGCACGGCGACGCGGAGGATCACGTGCGCCGCGCCGGAGCCGCGCGCGCCGCCGCCGCGAAAATCGGTCGAGAGGTCGGCGTGCTCGCCGATCTGCAGGGCCCGAAAATCCGCATCCGGCGTTTCGCCGACGGCGCGGTGATACTGGAGCCCGATCAGGAATTCACGCTGGATTGCCGCGCCGATGCGCCGCCCGGCGATGCGACGCGTGTCGGCGTCAGTTACCTCGGTCTGCCGGACGACGTGCATCCCGGCGATGTGTTGATGCTCGATGATGGCCTGATTGCGCTGCAAGTGCGCGAAGTGAACGCGCGCGAGGTGCGTTGCCGGGTGTTGATCGGCGGCAAATTATCCGATCGCAAGGGACTCAACCGGCAGGGTGGCGGCCTCACCGTCACCGCGTTGTCGGACAAGGATCGCGCCGATATAAAACTCGCCGCGGAACTCAAGGCGGATTTTCTGGCGGTGTCGTTCGTGCGCAGTGGCGCCGACATCGACGAAGCGCGGGAACTGTTGCAGGAAGCCGGCGGCAATGCCGCGCTTGTCGCCAAGATCGAACGCGCGGAAGCCATCGAGGCGCTGGCCGAAATCATCGATGCATCGGATGTGGTGATGGTCGCGCGCGGCGATCTGGGCGTGGAGATCGGCGACGCCGAACTGCCCGGTCTGCAGAAAAAAATCATCCGCGAAGCCGTACAGCGCAACCGCGCGGTGATTACCGCCACGCAAATGTTGCAGTCCATGGTCGAATCGCCGATCCCGACCCGTGCGGAAGTCCTGGATGTCGCCAACGCGGTGATCGACGGCACCGATGCCGTGATGTTGTCGCAGGAAACCGCATCCGGAAAACACCCCGACAAGGCGGTCGCGGCGATGCGCCGCGTGTGTCTGGGCGCCGAGCGCCAGTTCGAACCGACCGAGGATCTCGCGCCGGGCGCGCATCATATGGATCGCACCGATCAGGCGATCGCAATGGCGGCGATGTTTCTCGCGGCGAGAGTCGGTGTGCGCGCGATCGTCGCGCTGACCGAGTCGGGCACCACCGCGCAGTGGCTGTCGCGATATCGTTCGGCGGTGCCGATCTACGCGCTGACCCGCAGCGCCTCCGCGCGCCGGCGCATGTTGTTGCTGCGCGATGTCGAACCGGTGGCGTTCGATCCGCGCGACGTCGAACCCGCGTACGTTGCGCGCGCCGCCGTGCAGCACCTTTTCGCGCAAGGCGTGCTGGCCGAAGGCGATCGCGTGCTGCTGACCCACGGCGACCACACCGGCCGCGGCGGCGGCACCAATACGCTGAAACTTCTGCACGTCGGGGCGGACGGAATCGCCGAGAGTTTGCGGGATTTGTAGGAAGGCCGGGAATCGGGAATCGAGGATTGAGGATTGAGAATCGAGGAGCACCATAACCACATCGTCATTCCGGACGCCGCCTAGCGGCGATCCGGAATGACGACAAACGAAAGGGGAAGCGAAATGAAAACGTCGCTCTACACGATTCTGTGCATCGTTGTGCGATTCGGGGCGATTCTCTTGATGGCAGGGACTGTTGTTGCCATGCCCAATCTCTATTTCGTTGGGCATACTATTGGCATTGGCAGCGACACCGCGCCTTTAATGACATTGTTGTATTTGGCATCGCTAATCGTTGCATTTGTGCTCTGGCTTTACCCAAACGTCTTGGTCAGTCTTGTCTCTGGTAGGACGGCCAAGGAAGTTTTTGAGATATCCATCGGAGCACACACTATTCAATATGTGGCGTTTTCGGTGTTGGGTGTCTGGCTGATGTTGAAAGGAGCGATAGCTTTGGTGTTTGAAATTTTTCGATGGGCGACACTCTCCACTCTGCCACAGGTAGCGGGAGTGGGCTTATTGACATCGGAGTTGCCGCGTTTCGCGTCGGCCGGTGCTCAGATATTTTTCGGAGTCGTTCTCGCATTAGGCGCCAAAGGGCTGATTGTCTTGCTGCAATGCATTCGCTACGGAAACGGGACATGGGAAGAATCCTGATTGCCAGTTTGCTGCTGCTGGCCGCCACGACGACATTCGCGGCCACCAACATCCGCGCCGTCGCGCCCGAGCGGCTCGGCAGTTATTGGCGTATGACCAACACCGAGATCGATGCGGATGTTCCCAACATCGGGCGCAATATGGACAAACCCGGTTGCGCGGCGGTCAGCTACACGGTCGGCGCCGATGGCAAGACCCGTGACATCGTGGTGCGGCGCGTGGTGCCGAATGGCGACCTGGGCAAGGTCGCCGCATCCGCAGTGGCCGATTTGCATTACGCCCCGGCCAACGGCAACGATGCGCGCGAGCCGGCGTACACGTATATCATCATGCCGTTCAACCTGCCGCCGGATCCCGCGGTGCGGGAGCGAGTCACCGCGGCGTGCAAGCTAACGGGGTTTCCGCAGGGCTATCCCTAAGCCGGACCAGTCAAGTGCTCGCCCATCAATTTCGTCATTCCGGCGCAGGCCGGAATCCAGTGGCTTTGACTTCCATCCATGGAACTGGATCCCGGCCATTTCCTGGCCGGGATGACGAAATTTGAGGGATGTCGAGGCACACGCCCGGCACCGCCCAGCGGCCTGCTTTATACTTCTCGGTTCGGCCAAACCAACCCGGACCTGTTATGAGCATCGACCAACTCGAATCCGTCGCGCAGGCGATGGTCGCGCCCGGCAAGGGCATCATCGCCATCGACGAATCCACCGGCACCATCAAGAAGCGCTTCGATTCGGTCGGGATCGTCAACACCGAAGAACACCGTCGCGCCTATCGCGAGATGCTGCTGA
>JBDTBW010000065.1:0-48734 GCA_039923855.1 Rhodanobacteraceae bacterium
CGGCTCGCATCCCTCACGCGTGAGCGCAGAAATCTGGAACACGGGCCCTTTCCACTTGAAGCGCTTCACAAAATCCTTGACGCGCGCTTCGCGCTCTTCGGCTGGCACCATGTCCAGCTTGTTGAGCACCAGCCAGCGCGGCTTGCTGTACAGTTTTTCGTCGTATTTTTTGAGCTCATTGACGATGGCTTTGGCCTGAGCCACCGGATCCACGGCGTCATCAAACGGTGCCAAATCAACGATATGCAACAGCAACCGTGTGCGCTGAAGATGGCGCAAGAACTGGTGACCCAATCCTGCGCCTTCAGAGGCCCCTTCAATCAAACCCGGAATGTCGGCCACCACAAAGCTTTGCTCGGGAGCAACGCGAACCACGCCCAGATTGGGGTGTAACGTGGTGAAAGGGTAGTCTGCGATTTTGGGACGCGCGTTAGAAACTGCCGTAATGAACGTGGACTTGCCTGCGTTGGGCATGCCCAGCAGCCCCACGTCGGCCAGCACTTTCAATTCCAGTTTCAGCTCGCGCGCTTCGCCTGGCGTGCCGGACGTGGATTTGCTTGGCGCACGGTTGGTCGAACTCTTGAAATGAATATTGCCGAGGCCGCCCTTGCCGCCTTGCGCCACCAACAATTTTTGCGCGTGCGCGGCGAGATCGCCGATCACCTCGTCGGTATCGATGTTGGTGATCACGGTGCCGACGGGGACGCGGATCAGCGTGTCCTGTCCGCCCTTGCCGTACATGTCGCTGCCCATCCCGTTTTCGCCGCGCTGCGCCTTGAAATTGCGCTGGTGGCGGAAATCGACGAGCGTATTGATACCCTCGTCGGCGACCAGCCACACGCTGCCGCCACTGCCGCCATCGCCGCCATTGGGGCCGCCGAATGGAATGAATTTCTCGCGGCGGAAGCTGGCGCAACCGTTGCCGCCGTCGCCGGCGTGCACCTTGATGATCGCTTCGTCGACGAATTTCATTGAAGGCGGGAGTAGGAAGTGGGAACTAGGCAGTCGGCAGAGAAACAGATGGCAGACAAACTTGTCAGTTAGTGCGACACGGATACGATTAACCCAACCGTACCTGCAATCCTACTTCCTATTCCCCACTTCCCATTTCCGATCTGCCAAACGAAAAGCCCCGCATCTTGCGGGGCTCTGTCGAAAACATGGCGATTGGAAAGTGCGGCCCATGGACGGCCGCTTCCGGACTTACCAACAGCGACGTTCTCTGCGATTCGGAACGCTGACTAAAGCCGCGATCACGGACGATCGCATTAATTCATGACTCACCCGGAAACCACGCTCACCGTGCGTCGACTTTTGGGACCGTTGATCTTGAACTCGACCACGCCGTCGACCAAGGCGAACAGGGTGTGATCGCGACCCAAGCCCACGCCCGCGCCCGGATGGAATTGGGTGCCGCGCTGGCGAACGATGATATTGCCGCCCTTGACCTGCTGGCCGCCATACAACTTGACGCCGAGGTATTTCGGATTGGAATCGCGCCCGTTGCGCGAGGAGCCTACGCCTTTCTTGTGTGCCATGACGATTACTCCTTCGAGGCCTTCTCGCCCTTTTTATGGGCGATCTTATGAGCGATCGAGGTGATCTCAATTTCGGTGTAATGCTGCCGATGCCCCATCTGCTTGCGATGGTGTTTGCGGCGGCGGAACTTGACGATCCGCACCTTGTCGGCGCGGCCATGCGCGCGCACCTTCGCGGCGACGTGGGCGCCGTCGATATGCGGCGCGCCGAGGGTGAAATCCTCGCCGTCGCCGATCAACAGCACCTGTTCGAACTTGACGGCGCTGTCCGGATCCGCGTCGAGCTTTTCAACGCGCAGGACATCGCCCTGCATCACGCGGTACTGGCGACCGCCGGTGACAATGACTGCGTACATGACCGATCTCTTCTGTCGTTATTCTGGAGTCAATCCCGCCGGATCGAGCCGACGCAACGGATAAGTATAGCCCGGCCGGGGTGGGGCGGGCAACTTTTTAGCCCCTCTCCCACCGGGAGAGGGGTTGGGGTGAGGGTGCGAATTTCTCGCAAGCAGCCGTCCTTGGCGCGTATTTCCGGCCCGATCGTCCCTGGCCGGGCGCTCGTCGGCGCCGGCACCGCGCGCCTATGCCAGACTGCATGGTGCCCTTCTGCTGTTTGGAAATGCCGCCGCCGGCCATATATTAGACGGGTTGTTATATTAGCTGCCTTTCAGGCGCGCTTTCACCACCGGCAAACCCATGGACACGATCCGCATCCGCGGCGCGCGCACGCATAATCTGAAAAATATCGATCTGGAATTGCCGCGCGACCGGCTGATCGTGATCACCGGGCTGTCCGGTTCGGGCAAGTCCTCGCTCGCCTTCGACACCATCTATGCCGAAGGCCAGCGCCGTTACGTCGAGTCGCTGTCGTCGTACGCGCGGCAATTCCTGTCGATGATGGAAAAGCCCGACGTCGATCACATCGAGGGTTTGTCGCCGGCGATTTCGATCGAACAGAAATCGACCTCGCACAACCCGCGTTCGACCGTCGGAACCATCACCGAGGTCTATGACTATCTGCGCCTGTTGTACGCCCGCGTAGGCACGCCGCGCTGTCCGAACCATGGTATTGCGCTGGAAGCCCAGACCGTCAGCCAGATGGTCGATGCGACGCTGGCGCTGCCGCCCGACAAGCGTTTCATGCTGCTGGCGCCGGTGATCCGCGAGCGCAAGGGCGAGCACGTGCAGGTGTTCGAGCAACTGCGCGCGCAAGGTTTCGTGCGCGCGCGCGTCGATGGAATCGTGTACGACCTGGATGCCGTGCCGGCGCTGGGTTTGCGCATCAAACACACCATCGAGGCGGTGATCGATCGTTTCCGCCCGAAAGCCGATTTGAAACAGCGGCTGGCGGAATCGTTCGAGACCGCGCTGAAACTCGGCGAAGGTCTCGCGATCGTGGTCGACATGGATGATGCGAAGGCTGCCGAGCAATTGTATTCCTCGCGCTATTCCTGTCCGCTGTGCGATTACTCGTTGCCGGAACTGGAACCGCGGCTGTTCTCGTTCAACTCGCCGGTCGGCGCGTGTCCCGCCTGCGACGGTCTGGGGGTGACGCAATTCTTCGACCCGGCGCGGGTGGTCGCGCACCCGGAACGCAGTTTCGGCGAGGGCGCGGTGCGCGGCTGGGACCGGCGCAACCCGCACTTCTTCCAGATGATCCGTTCGCTGGCGAAGCACTATCGCTTCGAAGTCGAAACGCCGTGGCAAGACCTCCCGAAAAAAACACGCGAGGCGATCCTGTTCGGTTCGGGTGAAGAAAAAATCGAGTTTCGCTATCTCGGTCATGGCCGTTCCGGGTTCGTGCGCAAGCATCGCTTCGAGGGTGTGATCCCGAACCTGGAGCGGCGCTGGAAGGAAACCGAATCGCAGATGGTGCGCGAGGAACTCGGGCGTTTCATTTCCGAACGACCGTGTCCGGAATGCAATGGCGAGCGCTTGAATCCTCCCGCGCGCAACGTGTTCGTCGGCGAATCGAATTTGCCTTCGCTGACCGCGCGAGCCATCAACGATGCGCAAGGCTTCTTCGATGGTTTGAAACTGGCTGGCTGGCGCGGCGAGATCGCAGCCAAGATCGTCAAGGAAATCCGCGAGCGATTGAAGTTCCTGGTCGATGTGGGCCTTGATTACCTGACGCTTGATCGCAAGGCGGATTCTCTCTCCGGCGGGGAAGCGCAACGCATCCGGCTCGCCTCCCAAATCGGCGCGGGCCTGGTCGGCGTGATGTATGTACTGGACGAACCTTCGATCGGCCTGCACCAGCGTGACAACGCGCGGCTGCTCGGCACGCTGGTGCGATTGCGCGATCTCGGCAACACGGTGATCGTGGTCGAACACGACGAGGAAGCGATACGCATCGCCGATCATCTGCTCGATATCGGCCCGGGCGCGGGCGTGCACGGCGGCGAGATCGTCGCGCAGGGGCAACTGAAAGATCTGCTGGCCGCACCGCGCTCGTTGACCGGACAATACCTTTCCGGCAAGCGCGGGATCGCGGTGCCGGATGTGCGCCGACAAGCCGATCCCAAACGCGTAATGGTGCTGCGCGGCGCGCGCGGCAACAATCTTCAGAACGTCGATCTGGACATTCCGGCCGGTTTATTCACCGCGATCACGGGCGTGTCGGGCTCCGGCAAATCCACCCTGATCAACGACACGCTTTATCGCCATGCCGCGATGGAATTGAACGGCGCGTCCACGCAACCAGCGCCGTTCGAGAAGATCGACAAGCTGGACCTGTTCGACAAAGTGGTCGACATCGACCAGTCGCCGATCGGGCGCACGCCGCGTTCCAATCCTGCCACGTATACCGGGCTGTTCACGCCGTTGCGCGAACTATTCGCGCAGGTGCCGGAATCGCGCGCGCGCGGCTACAAGGCCGGGCGTTTCAGCTTCAACGTCAAGGGCGGGCGCTGCGAAGCCTGCGAAGGCGACGGCCTGATAAAAGTCGAGATGCATTTTCTCCCGGACGTGTACGTGCCCTGCGACGTGTGCCATGGCAAGCGCTACAACCGGGAGACACTCGATATCCGTTACAAGGGCCACAGCATCTCCGACGTGCTGGAGATGACGGTCGAGGACGCTCAGCAGATTTTTGCCAATATCCCGGCGATTGCGCGCAAGTTGGAGACGCTGATCGACGTTGGGCTCGGTTACATCAAGCTCGGCCAGAGCGCGACCACGCTGTCGGGCGGCGAGGCGCAGCGCGTCAAATTGTCGAAGGAACTGTCGCGGCGCGGCACCGGCAGTACGCTGTACATTCTGGACGAGCCCACCACCGGCTTGCACTTCCACGACATCGAGCAGTTGCTGCGCGTGCTGCACACGCTGGTCGATCAAGGCAATACCGTGGTGGTGATCGAACACAATCTCGATGTGATCAAGACCGCCGACTGGGTGGTCGATCTCGGCCCCGAAGGCGGTGCCGGCGGCGGCCGTGTCATCGCCAGCGGCACGCCGGAGGACGTGGCCGCCACGCGCGGTTCGTACACCGGGCAATTCCTGGCGCGCGTGCTGGATGCGCAGCCTGTCAAAGCGCAGCGCAAGAGAAAACGCGCGTAAGATCAAAACAAATCAATCCGCAAATGAACGCAAATAAAAGCTAGTTCGTTTTGCTCCATTGGCGTTCATTCGCGTTAATTTGCGGACTTGTTTCTGACAATCAAGCCATGGCCGACAAGAAGAAGAAATCCGCATCTACACGCCGCAAGCGCGCTGGCGCGCAGCCCGATCCACCTGCACAGCCGCAGCAGGCGATTCCGCGCATGCTGTTCACCGCGCCGATCGCGGTGCGCTGGCGTGATCTCGACGCATTCAATCACGTCAACAATTCCAGTTTTCTCACGTATCTCGAAGAAGCGCGTCTGCAATGGTTGAAGAGCGTGCCGGGGCCCTGGTTCGATGCGCATTCGATGCCGGTGCTGGCCGCGTCGGAGTTGAATTACCGCGCGCCCATCGCGTGGCCCGCGCGCATCGCGGTGGAATTGTTTTGCGAACGCACCGGCAATTCGTCGCTTACGCTCGCGCATCGCATCGTCGATGGCCACGACAACAACCGGCTTTATTGCGACGGCCGTGTGGTGCTGGTATGGGCCGATCCCGCCACCGGCAAATCGGTCACGTTGCCACCGTCGATCCGCAGCGCTTGCGCATAGTGGAGGATTCAGCCGACGACGTTATGATGCGACGCACCCGTCTTCGCACGAGGATCGCACCATGCAACGCCGCCTGTCAGCCGCAGCGCTCGTCATCACATTGGCCGGGTCGGTCGCGTGTGCCGCTTCAAATGACAACGGCAATCCGGCGGAGCCCGCAAGCAATGCGGCGAACGCGCATGCCATCTTGACGATCTATCACGCCGACGACGATTCGCTGTTCTCCGGCGACGCGCAGGGCAATATCGATGCCGGCCACGCGGTCGTGCACGAGCAACGCCAGGTCGATGTGGCATCAGGCCGCCACACGCTGCGGATCGGTGGTCTGCCCGCCAGTATCGATCCGGAAGCGGTGACGGTCGGCTTCGGCAACGGCGTGCAGGTGCTCGGCCGCCGCATCGTGTTGGCACGCGGCAATGCCGACAGCGCGCTGGCGGGACATATCGGCGAACACGTGAGCGTGACGGGGAGCAACGGCGCGACGATCGCCGACGGCACCCTGCTTGCGGCCGACGGCAACGGTTTGACCGTGCGCGGAAACGATAGCCGCGTGCTGGTGGTGCACGACTACGCCACCGTCGCATTGCCACCCGGGACGGTCAATGGTGGCGGCAGCGTACTGCTGGATGTCGATGCGAATGCTTCCGGCGTGCGCGATGCGCGACTGACCTATGGCACATCGGGTATCGGCTGGCGCGCAGCTTATAGCGCAACGCTCGCCGGCGGCGAAGCCTGCCGGATGCATTTCGATCCACTGGCCAGCATCGCCAACCGCAGCGGCCGCGATTACGACGGCGCGACCGTCAAACTGGTTGCGGGACAGCCCAATCTCGCTGGCGGCGCACCGCGCATGTATGCGGCCAAGGCGATGTTGGCGGAAGCCGCACCTGCGCCGCCGATGCCGCAGCAACGCGCGCTCGGCGATTACCGCAGTTTCACGCTGCCCGGCATGGTCGATCTGCCGGACGGCACGGTCACATTGACCCCGCTCCATGCAGCGCAGGGTATGTCTTGCCGACGCCAGTACCTGCTGGAAGCCGGCAATGTGTGGCAACCGCCGAAACCGTTGATCAACGCGGACTACGACAACGGCAGCTACAAGGATCAGCCGGTCGGCAGTTCGTTGATCTTCGATGCTCCCAACGCGCTGCCCGCCGGCATGCTGCGCGCCTACACGATCGATCACGACGGCGCATCCGAATTGTTGGGCCAGGGCAACGTGCCGGACACACCCAAGGGCAAAAAAGTCGAAGTGCGACTCGGCGAGGGTTTCAATCTGCGCGCCACGCGTGAGCGCAGCGCGTTTTCGGTCAATCAGGCCGCGCGCACGATGGACGAGGCATACCGGATCTCGCTCTCCAATGGCGGCGACGCCACGCGCACGGTGACGGTGCGCGAACATCCCAATCGCTGGCGGGTGTGGGCGCTGGTGTCGTCCAGTGTCAAGCCGAGCAAACAAACCCCCGACACACTTGAGTTCGCGGTGAACGTGCCTGCGCACGGCGACGCGACACTCGATTATCGCGTGCGCTATACGTGGACGGCAAACGACGAATAGCAAGATAGAGGCGTTTCAAAAAAACCGTCGCCCCGGCGCAGGCCGGGGCCCAGTGGCGACTTGGCCGGGAAGAAACGAACGCTATCGCGCTTCGTCTATGCGGTCGTTACTGGATTCCGGCCCGCGCCGGAATGACAAAGACTGTGGCGCGCCCGTTTTTTTGCACGGGCGCATTGCATCTCAACAAGGAGACCAAACATGCTCGAACGCATCGAGCACGAAGGCGGCATCCGCGAACTGCGGATGGCGCGGCCACCTGTCAACGCGCTCGATGGCGAGCTGATCCGCGCGTTGCGCGGTGCGATCGAGCAGGCGCCGATCGAAGGCGTGCAGGCGCTGGTGATTTCCGGCGCGCCCGGATTGTTTTCAGCCGGACTCGACGTGCCCTCGCTGCTGCAGCTCGATCGCCGCGGCATGGAAATCGTCTGGCGCGATTTTTTTGGCCTTTGTGGCGCGCTGGCACGCTCGCCGATTCCGTCCGTCGCCGCGGTCACCGGTCACAGCCCGGCCGGCGGCGCGGTGATCGCGCTGTTCTGCGATTTCCGTGTCATGGCGCACGGCGCATTTCGCATCGGCTTGAACGAGGTGCAGGTCGGGCTCACGGTGCCCGATTGCATCCAGGCGGCGCTGCGGCGCGTTGTCGGCACGTACTGCGCCGAACGGATGCTGATCGAGGGCACGATGCTGGATGCCGACGTCGCGCACGCGATCGGATTGATCGACGAACTCGCCGATGTCGATCACGTTGTCTCCAGAGCGATCGACTGGCTGACAGGTCTTCTGCAACTGCCGCGTGAAGCGGTGTTGGCGACGCGTGCAATGGCGCGCGCCGATCTTGCGGCGTTGTTCGCCGATCCCGCGGCGTTGCCGGTGGAATCCTTCCTCGATGGTTGGTTCGCGCAGGAAGCGCAGACCACTCTGGGCACGTTGGTGGAGCGGCTGAAGGCGAAGAAAGGCTGAAGTGGAACCATCCCCATGCCGGCCTTCCCGTTGAAGGGGAAGGAGCAAAGCCGGAAAACCCTCCCCTTCAAGGGGAGGGTTTGGGTGGGGATGGTGTTGGTGCGCCGCTCCCGTCGCCGGTTGCAACGGGCCGCGCCGGCTCGTCGATCCAGCCGCTCCACGACGGCGCGAACAGGCGCGACCCGGAAAGGCCGGCATGTTCCATCGCCAGCAGATTGTGCGCGGCGGTGACGCCGGAGCCGCACATGTGTACCAGGTCGCGTGGATCGCATTCGCCGAGCAGCACGGCGAATTCCTCGCGAAGCCGCTGCGCCGGTTTGAAGCATCCATCCTCGCCGAGATTCTCGGAAAACGGCCGGTTGCGCGCGCCAGGCACGTGGCCGGCTTTGCGGTCGATCGGCTCGACTTCGCCGCGGTAACGCTGGGCCGCACGCGCATCGAGCAGCAGCATTGCAGGCTGTTCGCGCAAGCGTTTCAGTTCCTCAGCATACACGATTTGCTCCGGATCGAAATGCAGTGCCACGCGACTCGCCGCACGCTGCTTTCCCGCACCTTGTTCCAGCGGCAATCCCGCTTCGCGCCATGCGCGCAGACCACCGTCGAGCACACCTGCGTCGATCCCCGCGATCCGCGCGAGCCACCACAACCGCGCCGCTGCCAGCGCACCGCCGTTGTCGTCGCAGGCGACGATGCGTTTTTCGCGCGCCCAGCCCCAGCGCGACAACGTCGCTGCGAATACGGCCTCATCCGGCAGCGGATGCCGGCCCAGATGCGGCTTCGACAGATCGGACAGGTCGCGATCGAGATGCGCGTACACCGCGCCCGGAACGTGCGCCTCGAGATAGTCGCACTCGCCTTGCGCGGGATCGGCCAGCGCAAAACGGCAATCGACTATCAGCACCGATTGCGGCGGCTGTGCCGCCAGTTCGCGAGCTTTGATCAGCGGTGTCATTCCATCAACCTCATGCGCCGCATCAAGTTCACCAACATCATGGCCGTCGCGCCCCAGATCTGCGGTTCGCTGCCAGCGTATTCGTACACCGCGCGGCGTTTTCCGTGCGTGTGGAAATCGCGTGTGCGCAGGTTGACAGGATCGAGCAGGAATGCCAAAGGCACTTCGAACACGCCCGCGACTTCGCCGGGCTGCGCGGTCAACACCGCGTCCGCAGTCAGCCGCGCCACCACCGGCGTGACGCAATAACCGCTGATGGTTTCCAGGCAATCGAGATAACCCAGCGGTTGCGCGTCGGCGGGATCGAGCGCGATTTCCTCGGCGCTCTCGCGCAACGCCGCGGCGACCGCATCCGCATCGCCGGCATCGACGCGCCCGCCCGGAAAACTCACCTGCCCCGCATGACTGGACAGATCGTGCCGTCGCAACGTCAGCACCACGCTTGGCTCCGGCAGATCGCGCAACGCGATCAGCACCGCGGCGTTCGCGCGCATGTCATCGCCGATCAGTTCGACCAGTGCGTCGTGATTCCAACCCGGCGGCCGCGGCGGCGAATCCAGCGCACGCAACGCACCTGCAATTGCTGCAATCGAAGCATGCTGTTGATGAAATGTGCGCACAGGGATGTGCGATTTTTGATTTGCTCTTCTCATCATGGATGATGAGACATCATTCGGCCGCCGCGGGACGCGCCGGCAACACCTCGACCATGCAGCGCAGGCGTTCGGCGTCGCTCAAGGTGCCCCAGCGCGCGATCTCGACCAGCGTGCGGCGGCAACCGATGCACAGCCCATCATCGTCCATCCGGCAGATGCCGATGCAGGGCGTCAACGGCGGTGCAGGTTGATCGATCAATGCGCTCATGATCCGAATGGAGACCGAATTGTCGACCGGAACCTCTGACAAGCGTCGCGAGCGAAGGCAGCTTGTGCGCCGACGGAGCGCAGAAACCGGAGTGTACACGTCAGTACATGAGGATTTCGAGCACCGCCGGCGCGCAACACGATGATTGAATCAGGCCGAGCGCAGTAGCTTGCAGAGGTTCCTACGGCTTGAAGTCGAGCAGACGGATATCGAACACCAAGGTCTCGTTCGGCCCGATGCGCGGC
The DNA here is from genome assembly GCA_039923855.1 of Rhodanobacteraceae bacterium. Classification (GTDB taxonomy): domain Bacteria; phylum Pseudomonadota; class Gammaproteobacteria; order Xanthomonadales; family Rhodanobacteraceae; genus 66-474. Next base: position 10,269 of record JBDTBW010000065.1, read on the forward strand.
GGCTGGCCGCGTTCGCCGTAGGCCATTTCCGGCGGGATGAACACCTGCCAATGATCGCCAGCGTGCATCCGCATGATCACCTGCTGCCAGCCGCGGATCATCTGGCTGACCGGAAACTGCACGGGCTGGCCGCGATCGTAGGTGTTGTCGAACACGGTGCCGTCGAGGAACGCGCCGCGGTATTGCAGGGTGACATCGCTGTCCTGCGTCGGCGACTTGTCGCCGTTGCCGTTCTCCAGCACCTTGTACTGCACGCCGGACGGCAACGCGATCACGCCCTTCTGCGTCTTGTTTCGCGCGAAGAACTGCCGGCTCTTCTGCAGGTTGGCCGCGGCCATTTTCACGTACGCGGTGCGCGCGGCCGCCAGCATCTGCTGTTGCATGGTCACGATCACGCGCTGCATTTCCTGCGGTGAATACGCGGGCTTCTTCTGCGAATAGCCGTCCTGCACGCCGCGCAGGACGGTGCTGATGTCGATCTGCAGATCGTGTTGGCCAAGATCACGGCCGGCCTCGTAGCCCAGCGCGTACGACAGCTTGCCGCGATCGGCCGGCGCGGTCTGAACCTGCGCGCGCGCGGCCGGCGGCGCGAAGACCGCGACGGCAACGAACACGACGGCGTAGGCGACGTTTCTCATGCAAAACTCTGTTCGCGGAGAATCCGGCGCGATGCTAACAGGCGCGCGGCCGGGCGCGGCGCTAGCGGGACTGCAACGCCCATTTCAGTAGCGGCTCGCTTGGTCTCGCGGCGCTGGGCTTGACCTTCACTCTGCCCATAGCTTTGGGCTATCGGCGTCGCTCCAAGCCAGCGCCCAGCCCCACGATCCACGGCGCGATCCATCTCCCAAATGAACGTTGCAGTCCACTGGCCACTGCCGACTTTGAACATCGATGGCTTGCAAAGGTTCCCGCAACTCAATGTTGTCCGCGGTATTTCTTCTCGCCCGCGGTCACCCGCAGGTCGAGGCGATTCTCCGGTGGCGCCAGCGGGCAGGTCGCGAATGCGGTGAAGGCGCACGGCGGGTTGTAGGCCTTGTTGAAGTCGAGCACGATGTGTCCATCCTTGGGCATATCGGCATACAGAAATCGTGCCGCGCCATAGGTTTCCTTGCCGGAGGTGCGGTCGGCGAAGATCAGGAAAAGTTGCGTGTCACCCGGCACCTCGATCACCGGCAATAATTCATACGTGTGCCCGTCGCGCTCGAATACAGCTTTACCGGGCACCGGAAACGTGTCGATCTGGCCCAGCACGTTGGGTGTTTCCAGCTTGTGCGGCGGGTCGAACGGAATCCACTTCGCCACCATGCGCCATGATGGATCGATCGGGAAATAATCGATGCCGAGAAAATGTTCGCGCGCCGGCGCATTGCTGTCCTTGACCCGCAGGCCCTTGCGGCCGTTGCGATCGATCGCGTAGAAACTGACCGTGCCGAACGAAACCGTGGTCGGCTTGTCGTGGCTGTCGTCGAGCAACGTCGCCTCGGTTCCTTTCGCGCCGTCGATCAGCGCACCGCTGCCGTGGGTGAGTTTCAGATGCAGCGAGCCGACCCGGCTCCAGTCGATCACACCCAGATGCGCCGGGCCTTTTGCCAGCACCACCGTATTGTCGGCGGCGCTGCCGATAGTGTTGCGGCCGTGTTTCAGCCAATGCAAACCAACGAGGCTCAACCAGCCATCCGGCGTGGTGAGCCGCGCCACGCGTTGCGCGCGCCATTGTTGGATTTGTTGGGTGTAGTCGTTCGACGATTTCGGTTCGGCGGCGGACACGGTTTGCACTCCGAGCATCAGGATGGCGATCACGACAAGTTTTGCATGCAACATCGGGTTCTCCATGGATCACTAGCGGCCCCGCATAAATAACCGATCCAGCTCGGGGATGCTCAATTGCGTCCAGGTCGGACGGCCATGATTGCACTGGCCGGAACGCTCGGTGGCCTCCATCTTACGCAGCAATGCATTCATCTCGGGCAAGGTCAGGCGCCGGTGCGCGCGCACAGAGCCGTGGCAGGCCATCGTAGAGAGCAGCTCGTTCTGCAGTTCCTCGATCCTGTTCGACGCGCCGTGCAGCGCCAGTTCGCCGAGCACGTCGCGCGCCAATTGCGCCACATCCGCGCCGTCCAGCAAGGAAGGAATCCGCCGCGCGGTGATCTGCTGCGGGCCGCTGCGATCCAGTTCCAGACCGAATGGCGCCAGTGCTTCGGCGTGCTCCTCAGCCGCCACGGCTTCGCGTTCGCTGACCGCGATGACCTGAGGCACCAGCAGCAACTGTGAGCGCACGCCGTCGCAAGCGCGTGCGGTTTTCAGTTTTTCGTAGGTAACGCGCTCGTGTGCCGCGTGCATGTCGATCAACACCAATCCCTGCGCGTTTTCGGCGAGGATGTAGATGCCGGCCAGTTGCGCCAGTGCATAACCCAGCGGCGGCGCAGCGCCTTCGGTAGTTTGCGGCAATTGGCCGGTGCGCGACTCGACGATCGCAGCGTGTCCACGCGCATCGAGCAGTTGCGTGTAGGCGTCGGGTGGCGGCTCGCGCACCCCCAGCCGCAACCCCGATTGCGAAAAGTGCGAAAAGGGGTCAGGTTCATTTTCTGTAAGTTTGTCCGATGGCGAATCATGTCTTCGATCAGAAAATGAACCTGACCCCTTTTCGCCAGCGCGCGTTTCCGCCATCGCTTCGTGCAAGGTGCGGAACAGGAAATCATGCACCAGCCGCGCCTCGCGGAAACGCACCTCGGATTTGGCCGGATGCACGTTGACGTCCACGCCTTGTGGATCGAGCGCCAGGAACAAGAGGAACGCCGGATGACGGCCGTGATAAAGCACATCGGCATAGGCTTGCCGTACCGCGTGCGCAACCACGCGATCGCGCACAAGCCTTCCGTTGACATAGAAATACTGCTGGTCGGCCTGCGCGCGCGATGCGGTCGGTAACCCGACCCAACCCGACAAGCGCATGCCGGCTGCGGCATGTTCCACCGCCAGGCAATTTTGCGCGAACGCCTGTCCAAGCAATTCGGTGGCGCGCGCCAACTGTGCATTCTCATCGCGCGCGGGTTTCAACATCCGCACCGGCTTGCCGTTGTGCGTCAAACGAAACTCGACGACGCCGCACGCCAGCGCCAGCGACTTCACCAGCTCGTCGATATGACCGAACTCGGTGCGTTCGGCGCGCAGGAATTTGCGTCGCGCCGGCACCGCATGAAACAGGTCGCGCACCTCGATCGTGGTGCCGGGCGGATTCGACGCGGGTTGCGGCGTTCCAACCTGGCCCGCCTGCGCGTCGATGCGCCATGCATGCTCATCATTCGCGCGACGTGAAGTCAGATGCAACCGGGACACCGACGCGATCGACGCCAGCGCCTCTCCGCGAAAACCCATGCTGGCGACGCGTTCGAGATCGGCGAAGCTTGCGATTTTGCTGGTCGCGTGCGCCGCCAACGCGAGGCGCAATTCGTCGCGCGCGATGCCCGCGCCGTCGTCGCGCACCCGCATCAAGCGCATGCCGCCCGCTTCGATGTCGATGTCGATGCGGGTTGAATCCGCGTCGAGGCTGTTCTCGATCAGTTCCTTGACCACCGACGCCGGCCGTTCGACCACCTCGCCGGCGGCGATCTGGTTGACGAGTTCCGGGGACAACGGGCGGATCGGCATCGTGCGGGCTTCGCGCTACAAGCGCCAAGCATAGCGGATGCGATCGGCGAAACGATTGTCAAAGCCCGATGTTGTTGAAGAGTGCAGCCATGGATGGCTGCTTTCACACGCAGAGATGCGTATCAACTCGATGGGATGAGTAGCACCTGCCCCGCCTGCACGCTGCCGTCATCGGGCAATTTCTGGTTGACCGAACGCAGCGAGTTCATGCTGACGCCGTATTGCTGCGCGATCTTGGAAAGCGTTTCGCCGCGCATCACCCGGTGCATGTCGCGGATGTCGGCGTCAATACGCGCGCGCGCGGCAGCGCGATCGGCGCGTTTGCCACGTGGTGGCGGATCCACTTTCGCCACCCCGATGTCGGCATCGGACGCCGGCGGACGCACGCGCGGACGATCGTTGTGCGTCGCGATCATCAACCTGCGCACAGGTGGCGCCGGAAGCGTATCGTCCGCGGCGGCATCGCTGGTGGCACCGTCGTCAGCATCGCGCGATTTCGCCGCGCGATTCCTCGTGCGATCCAAATCGTCGCTCGCCGCGCTGGCGAGCGTGTCGGCATCGGTCATGCGCCCCGCCTTGACCGCGGCGAACCAGGTGCCCGGCGGCGGGGTGTCCTCGAAGTAACCGCGCAAGCCTTTCAGGATCGCATCGGCCAGTTGCTGGCGATGATCCGGATCGCGCAGTTTCTGTTCCTCGTCAGGATTGGTGATGAACGCGGTTTCGACCAGGATCGACGGCACGTCCGGCGAGCGCAACACCACGAAGTTGGCGCGCTCGACATACCCGCGGTGGGTGGGGCCGAGTTGACCAAGCGCGCCGAGCACACGTTTGGCAACGGCCTGACTCGCGTCGATCGAGGCGCCCTGCGACAGATCCAGCAGCACCGAGGCCAACGTATCGTCCTTGTCGTCCAGCGACACGCCGCCGATGAGATCCGCGCGATTCTCGCGATCGGCCAGCCAGCGCGCGGCCTCGGAAGTCTTGCCGTGCGGCGACAGCACCCACACCGAGGAGCCGCGCGCGTCGGAACTGGTGTAGGCATCGGCGTGGATCGCCACGAACAGGTCGGCCTTGTTCTGCCGCGCGATCTCGTAGCGTTTTTTCAGCGGCACGAAATAATCGCCATCGCGGGTCAGCACCGCGCGCATGCCCGGCTGCGCGTCGATCAATTTGGCCAGGTCGCGCGCGACCGACAACGTGACGTTTTTCTCCAGCGTGCCATCGGCGCCATGCGCACCGGGATCCTCGCCGCCGTGACCGGCGTCAACCGCGATCACCACCGGCCGCGGTTTGCCGTGCACGATGTCGTCCTCGATGGTGCGCGCGACCTCGGCCGGTTTGTCGGCCGCGTGCGGCGGCACCAGATCGACCACCAATCGATACCCATATTGGCCCGCGGGTTTCAGCAGGAAACTCTTGGGGTGCGCATCGCCAGACAGATCCAGCACCACGCGCGCGGTATCCTCGTTCTTGCCAGCGCGGATGGTTTTCAGCAGACCTTTGACCGCCGGCACCTGGAAACCGTCGGCGAAGCTGCTTTGATCCACATCCAGCACGATCCGGGAGGGATGATCGAGCTGCACCAGCTTGTAATCCGACGGCGGCGCGGACAAGTCCAGCACTACCCGGGTCGAATCCGGGCCGCCCCACACGCGCAGCGCCTTGACTTCCGCAGCGGGCGCGGCGCGTGCGGCCAGCCCCGCGGCGAGCACGGTCAGCAGCAGGCAAAACGGGCGGGCGATTCCCCTCATGGCCCGGATTCAACCGCATACCGGCACGGATTGCAAGGCCAATCCCCTTACTGATCCGTGATCTGCGCGCAATTCATCAATTGGGGTTCAGGAAAGTGCGGCAAGTTAACGGCCGAAGCTTGATGGTTTCAACTCTCCCCTTGGGCGAGAGGTGTCATTTCAGTGAGCCAAGGCGCCGCGCGCAAGGAAACTGCACGCAAACGAGCACGGCGCCCGCCGTTGGCGTGTTCCAGCGCGATCTCCAGGTCGGCGCTCGGCAGCGCATCACCGCCGCGCTCCGGCCACTCGACCAGGACCAGCGCTGCGGTGTCGCGCAACTCGTCCAACCCCAACCATTCCAATTCGCCGGGCGCGGCGATCCGGTAAAGATCCAGATGAAACGCATCGCCGCCGTTTGCCAGTCGATAGCGTTCCAGCAGGCTGTAGGTCGGACTCTTGATGCGCTCGCCAGCGCCAAGGGTTTGCAACAGCGCCCGCGCAAACGTGGTCTTGCCCGCGCCCAACTCGCCGCGCAGGTACAAAACGCCCCCCGCGCGCAACCACGACGCGAGACGTTGCGCCAACGCGATGGTGGCGGCCTCGTCTGGCAAGTCAATCGCCGACGACGGATACGATTCAGCCATCCAGACGGCCATTCACAAGCGCGCGCAGATACGGGAATAAATCGGTGGCGAGCAACCCGCGTTCGCCGGCACGCGCGGCAAGGTCGCCCGCGCGTGCATGGATGCCGACACCCATGCACGCGGCTTGCCACGGCGAAAGACCCTGCGCCAGCAGGCCCGCGATCACGCCCGTCAGGCAATCGCCCATGCCGCCGCTGGCCATGCCGGGATTTCCCCAGGGGCATATCGCCGTTTCGCCGTCGGAATTTGCGATCAGCGTTCCGGCGCCTTTCAAAACCACTACCGCTAGGTGTTGTTTTGCCATGGCACGTGCCGCGGCGAAACGATCCGCCTGCACGTGTCGCGTATCGCAACCAAGCAGGCGCGCGGCTTCGCCCGGATGCGGCGTCAACACGATACCGCCCGGCAACGCGCGCGCATCATCGGCGAGCAGGTTCAAGCCATCCGCGTCCAGCACGGTCGGCTTGTTCATGTCGAGTGCCGCCCGCCAAAGTCCCTTGCCCCATGCTTCGTTGCCCAGGCCCGGCCCGAGCGCGATCACGCTGGCGCGCTCGAGCAGGTGTGCGATATTGCGAGGCACATGCACACCTTGCGGCATCAATTCCGGACACGCGCTCAGCAATGCGCCGACATGCGCTTCGCGGGTTGCAACGCTGACCAATCCGGCGCCCACACGCAAGGCGGCTTCGGCAACCATCCGGATCGAACCGCCGGCGCCGTGATCGCCGCCGATCGCCAGCACGTGCCCGTATTTTCCCTTGTGGCTATCGCGCGGGCGGCGTGGTAACGCGCGCGGTGCCAGCAACCGCGCATCCGGCATGTGTTGGGTATACAACGACGCGGGCAAATCCAGCGTCGCCAGTTCCAGCGCACCCGCTTGATCGGCGCCCTGTGCGGTGAACAACCCGCGTTTCCAGGCGACGAAACACAACGTCGCGGCCGCGCGCACGCAAGGCTTGAATGCAACGCCGGTGTCGGACGACAAGCCGGAAGGCACATCCAGCGCCAGCACCGGTTTGCGTTGCGCGTTCAAGAATTCGAGCAGACGCGCGGCGTCGCCATCCGGTGCGCGGTTCAAGCCGGAGCCGAATATCGCATCGACGTACACGTCGGCCTGTGGCACATCCGTCGAGCGTGTAATGGGGATGTCTGCCTGCTCACAACGCGTACGCGCGCGCATCGCGTCGCCGTGCGATTCCTCGTTCAAGGCAATGACACTGACCTGCTTCCCCGCTTCGCACGCCAACTTGGCGAGCAAAAAACCGTCGCCACCATTGTTGCCGGGGCCACACAGCACGCAAACGGATTGCGCCTGCGGCCAGCGTTTGCGCATGCAGGCGAACGCGGCATTCGCGGCGCGTTCCATCAATTCAAGTCCGGGAACACCGTCGATCGCGGCGCGATCCAAAGCGCGCACCTGATCGGCAGTGTAAAGGGCGGTCTGCGGGTCGTTGTTGTCCATGGAACGATTATAGGTACTCATCCTGGCTACCGACGGGATTCGGCAATCTCGGCCATTGTGCCGACGTCCTACAATGTTGGCATGCAATTTCGCGCCGACATCGATTTATCCGTGCTAGCGGGGCGGATCAAGACGTGGGGTGTCGAACTCGGTTTCGGCAAGCTCGGTATCGCTGGCGTGGACTTGAGCGAGGACGAAACCCATCTAGTGAACTGGCTGCACGAAGGCCGCCACGGCGCGATGGATTACATGCGGCGTCACGGCGTCAAACGCAGCCGCCCGCAGGAGTTGGAGGCCGGAACTTTGCGGGTGATCTCGGCGCGTCTGGACTATTTCCCGGGTGAGGCGAGGGATGCGTGGAACGTCTTGAACGATTCGACGCGCGGCTATGTCGCACGTTACGCGCTGGGCCGTGATTACCACAAGTTGATGCGCACGCGTCTGCAGAAACTGGCCGATCGTATCGAAGCCGAGATCGGGCCATTCGGCTATCGCGCGTTCGCCGATTCGGCGCCGGTGCTGGAGAAAGCGCTGGCGCGGGACGCGGGGTTGGGCTGGATCGGCAAGCACACCCTGTTGCTGGATCGCGATGCCGGTTCGTGGTTTTTTCTGGGCGAGTTGTATACCGACCTGCCGTTGCCGCTCGATACGCCGTCCGCCGAACACTGCGGTACCTGCACGCGCTGCATCGACATCTGTCCGACCCAGGCGATCACCGGCCCGAAGCAACTCGACGCGCGCCGCTGCATCGCTTATCTCACCATCGAATTGAAGAAATCGATACCGGAGGAACTGCGGCCGCTGATCGGCAACCGCGTGTTCGGTTGCGACGATTGCCAGCTGGTCTGCCCGTGGAACAAGTTCGCGCACCCGACCCACGAAGAAGCCTTCGCGCCGCGGCACGGATTGGACGGCGCAACTTTGGTCGAATTATTTGCTTGGAGCGAGGACAACTTTCTGCGGAAGACCGAAGGCATGGCAATCCGCCGCGCGGGCTATCAGGGCTGGTTGCGCAACGTCGCGGTGGCGCTGGGCAATGCGCCGTATTCGCAAGAAGTTGTCGACGCACTCGAAACGCGCGCCGACGATCTGTCGGCGCTGGTGCGTGAGCATGTGGCGTGGGCGTTGCGGGAGCAAGAACGCAAACACGTTGCCAGTTGATCCAACCCCCCTCACCTCAACCCTCTCCCCGCTGGGGAGAGGGTTGGGGTGAGGGGCACAGTTGCTATATCGACACCCGACGGAGGAGAGGCTACGCCACCAGCATCTGCTTCGGGATCGAACGGTTGGTATGGGTTATGCGGTTGTCCACATCGACGTAGACGAGTGTCGGCTGGAACTGCTCGACTTCCACCTGCGTCAGCGTGACGAACGCGGCGATGATAATGAGATCACCCGGCTGCGCGCGATGCGCGGCACTGCCATTGACCGAAATGATCCCCCTGCCTTCCTGCGCGCGCAGCACATAGGTGACGAAGCGCTCGCCGTTGTTGACGTTCCAGGCGTGGATCTGCTCGTACTCGCGGATGCCGGCAGCGTCCAGCAGCTCGCCGTCGATCGCGATCGAACCTTCGTAGTGCAGCTCGGCGTGGGTCACCGTGGCGCGGTGAATCTTGGCCTTGAGCATGTTCAGTTGCATGGGGCGTCTCGCTGGCCGCGCGCGGGCGGCCTATGGGTCGATTATACCCGCAAGATGGAGCTTGTGTTGCGGCGCAACAAGAGCTGTGGGGTTCCGCTTGCAAGCGAGCGGGCTACTTTTGTTTCGGCAAAAGTAGCCAAACCCATTGCGCTTGGACGCGATGATCTCGGCAACATCATGTTGCCTCGATTGCCCTGCGATGCTCGCCAAACGGCGGCCGCGCCGAACTCGCACATCCTTGTGCTCGAACAATCGTCGCTTGCTCCGCCGTTCGACTGCGCTTCTCGGCATCGCATACAGCGCGGAAAGCTCGCGCATTGACGGCCATCCCTAGCCTGCGTTTTAGCGAGATCAACACAATCGCTCCCACCGTTTCAATCGAACACCAAATTATCGATCAATCTTGTCGCGCCGAGTTTGGCCGCGGTCAGAGCGATCAGACCTTCGCGTTCGTTGTCATCTGGTATCAACAAATCCTCGGCGCGGCGGATCGCGGCGTAATCGGGAACGAAGCCGGCGCGTTCCAGACGATGCGCGGCGGCGGATTCCACCGCTTCGCGTTTGTCTCCGGCCATGAAAGCTTGGCGCATCCATTGCAGGGTCGAATAAAGCTGCGGCGCGCGTGCGCGTTGGTCTTCGTCGAGATATTGGTTGCGCGATGATCGCGCAAGGCCATCTTCTTCGCGCACGGTCGGGCCAGCCAGAATTTCCAACGGCAACGCCAGCTCGCACACGAGGCGCTTAACCACCAGCAATTGCTGCCAGTCCTTCTGCCCGAATACTGCGATATCCGGCGCAACCATGGTCAACAACTTGGCGACCACAGTGGCGACGCCATCGAAGTGGCCGGGGCGGTGCGCGCCTTCCAGCGTGTCGCCGATGCGGGACACGTGGATGCGCAGTGCATGCGCCGCGCCGAACGGGTAGATCGTTTCAACATCAGGCGCGAACAACAGATCGCACGCGTGCTCTGCGAGGCAGGCACTGTCGGCCACCAGTGTGCGCGGATAGCGCGCGTAATCCTCGTTCGGACCGAACTGGGTCGGGTTGACGAACACGCTGGCGACCACGTGATCGGCGTATTTGCGCGCTAGATCGACCAACGAATAATGGCCCGCGTGCAGATTGCCCATGGTCGGCACGAAGCCGATGGTCTGGCCTTCGCTTCTCCACGCGCGTACGACGGCACGCAACGCAGGGGCATCGTTGACCGTTCTCATGCGCAGACTTGCTCAGCCGAGAATATTTTCGGCGGTGGGAAATTTCCCAGCGCGCACGTCGTCGACATAAGCCGCGATCGCCGATTGAATCGAATCGCGCCCGGCCAGAAAATCCTTGCTGAACTTCGGCCGTTTGCCGGGCGTGATACCGAGCAGGTCATACAGCACCAGCACCTGGCCATCGCACTCCGCGCCCGCGCCGATACCGATGGTCGGAATCGGCAATTCCTTCGTGATCCGTTCGGCCAAAGCGGCCGGCACCGATTCCAGCACCAGCAGATCGGCGCCGGCCTGCGTCACCGCTTGCGCCTGTTCGCGCAAACGCGTGGCGGCATCTTTGTTCTTGCCCTGCATCCGGTAGCCGCCTAGCTTGTGCACCGATTGCGGCGTCAGGCCCAGATGCGCGCACACCGGCACATCACGCGCGGTCAACGCGGCGATCACCTCGCAGACCCACTCTGCACCACCTTCGAGTTTCACCATCGCCGCCCCGCCTTCAGCCAGCAGGCGCCGCGAAGATTCCAATGCCGTTCTGATATTGCGGTAACTCATGAACGGCAAATCGGCGATCAGTAACGCGCAGGACAACCCGCGCGCACTCACCGCTGTGTGGTAAACCATTTCGTCCAGCGTGACGGGCAACGTGCTCGATCTTCCCTGCACGACCATACCGAGCGAATCGCCGACCAGCGCGATATCCACGCCGGCGGCGTCGAGTTGCGCGGCGAAGCTTGCGTCGTAGCAAGTCAACGCAACGATCTTTTCGCCGCGCGTTTTCATCGCGCGCAGGCTCGGCACAGTGATCGGCTTGCGTTGGCGCGTGTCGGCGGATTGGACGTACATACAGACGCTCCCAAGCGAAAACGCTGATTATCCTCACCAAGCGCGGCACGGCCAATAAGTATTGCAGTTTACTTCCCCTCACCCGTCAAGCGCTACGCGCCTCTCTCCCTCTCCCCACTGGGGAGAGGGTTGGGGTGAGGGGTCATGTAACTACCCGTTACAAGGGTACGCAGCCATTCGTATCGATGCGCGCCAGCAAATCGGCGACGCTGCCGCGGCCGGGAACCTCGAGATCGGGCGCGATCTCCGCCATCGGCAGCAACACGAAGGCGCGTTCGTGCAAGCGCGGGTGCGGAATCTCCAGCCCCTGCTCGTGCAGAACCCGATCGCCGTATAACAATAGATCGAGATCGAGCGTGCGCGGACCCCAACGTGTGGAATCGCGGGTGCGCCCGGCGGCGCGTTCGATCGCCAGCAAGGCATCCAGCAGTTCGCGCGGGGCGAGTGCCGTGTCCAACGCAGCAGCCGCATTGACGAACTCGGGCTGCTCGGCGACTCCCCAAGGCGCGCTGCGGTACAGCCGTGAACGCGCGAGCATTTGCGAGCATGGCAGTGCAGACAACGCCGCAAAACCGCGCATCACCTGTGCGCGCGGATCGCCGAGGTTGCTGCCGAGCGCAATGTAGGCAGGGGTTCCCATCCCGCATAATCCAATACCCACGGCGGAAACGCGATTATTCGTCGGCCGGTTGCTCGCCGGAAGACGCTGCGGCTTGCCTGCCCTTGCCGCGCCCGCGACCGCCGCGCCGGCGACGCCGCTTGCGCGGTGCCGGTGAGATGCCGGTTTCGTCGCTTGCGTGTTCTTCGCCACCCGCTTCCGATTCATCTGTACGCGCAGGCGCGCGCGGCGCGCCTGACAATTCCTCGGTGAGTTGTTCCGGGCCGATTTCCTGCGCGTGCGTCCACCATTGTCCGCGCTCACGCAGTTCTTCAGATTCCGCGGTCCGCAACAGCAGAAAATCGTAAGCCGCGCGAAAACGCGGATGGGTCATCAGCCGGAATACGCGCTTTCTGGTGCGCTCCGCAAAGCGCGGTTGCAGCGCCCAGATTTCCTCCATCGCGTAGCTGAAACGGCGCGGGATTGCCACCCGCGCGGTCTGCTCGGCCATCACCTTGTGCGCAGCGCGTTGCCACGCCAGCGCGCGTTCGACGCCTTGCACCTGCGATTCGCGCGCCAGCGCGTACACCTCGCCCCACAGCAATACCGCGAACAGGAATGCAGGCGTCACCGGCTTGTCCTGGGCCACCCGCGCGTCGGTGCCAGCCAGTCCATTCTCCACCAGCGCGCGCAGTGCGCCGTGTTCGTCGCGTGCCAACGCCCGCGCTGTACCGGGGAACAAGTGCCTGAGCAGGTCGTAGCGTTCCAGCATCCGGAAGCTCACCAGTCCGTTGCCGGCCATGAACATCTTCATGGTCTCGTCGAACAACCGCGCGGGCGGCGCTTCGCGGAGCAAAGACCCGAGTTCCGCGAACGGCGCGCTCGCCGTTGGATCGATATTGAAATCCAGCTTGGCCGCGAGCCGCGCCGCGCGCAGCATCCGCACCGGGTCCTCGCGGTAACGCTGCACCGGGTCGCCGATCAGATGCAGGCGACGATCTTCCAGGTCCGCGATGCCGCCAACGAAATCGATCACGCTGAAATCGGCGATGTCGTAGTACAGCGCGTTGACGCGAAAATCGCGCCGCAACGCATCCTCCTCGATGCTACCCCAGACGTTGTCGCGCAGGATGCGTCCTTCGACCACGTGACGATCGCCCTCGCCCTCCACGCCGACCCCTCGAAAAGTCGCTACTTCCACGATTTCCGGACCGAAGATCACATGCGCCAGCCGGAAGCGCCGCCCGATCAGCCGGCAATTGCGGAACAGTTTCTTGACCTGCTCGGGCGTGGCATCGGTGGCAATGTCGAAATCCTTGGGATGCCCACCCAGCAGCAGATCGCGCACCGCACCGCCGACCAGACACGCGCGAAAGCCGGCATCGTGCAAACCGTACAACACGCGCAATGCGCCGCGGCTGATGTGTTTGCGCGAAAGCGTATGCTGCGCGCGCGGGATGATCCTCGGCGTGGTGTGCGACGCGTTCGTGGCGTCCGCGCTGGCGTGTTGCGTCAAACGATCGATCCTTGTGCGGCTTCGCGCCCGTGGCGGGCGCGGCGATTTCGCTATACTAACGCGCTGTCGAATGTTGCCCTAATACCTCGGAAAACTCTGATTAACCTGATCGATCTTCGTTTTGCCCGCTTTTCCACACTTCCACAACCCCCATCAAACCCTTGCGTTGCAAGGGCTTGATCGCCCCCTTGACTCAAGGGGCTAAAGATCAAAAACCCTCGCCCTGCGTTAATCAGAGGTTCCCTTATGCTCCCTTCGTCTAGTGGCCCAGGACACCGCCCTCTCAAGGCGGGAACACGAGTTCGAGTCTCGTAGGGAGCGCCATGACTTTCGTCGTCGTCGATAACTGCATCAAATGCAAATACACCGACTGCGTGGAGGTGTGCCCGGTCGATTGTTTCCACGAAGGCCCGAACTTTCTGGCGATCGATCCGGACGAGTGCATCGACTGCACGCTGTGCGAACCGGAGTGCCCGGCCAACGCGATTTTCCCCGAGGACGACGTGCCGGCGGGTCAGGAGCACTTCGTGGCGCTCAATGCCGAGCTGGCCAAGGCATGGCCGGTGCTAACCGAACGCAAGGAAGCGCCACCCAACGCCAAGGAATGGGACGGCAAGCAGGACAAGCTGCCGTTGCTGGAGCGGTGAAAGCCGGGAATCGAAAGTCGGGAGTCGAAAAAAAACTTCGCAGACCACGCGGCGTTTTTTTGTTTCACGAGATTGAGATTGGAAGCAGTGTCAAAAACGTAACGAGCGAAGGCAGAGCCTGCCCCGGACTTGATCCGGGGTTGCGCGCCGCCGGAGCGCGGGAACCGGAGTGTATACGTCAGTACATGAGGATTCCTTGGCCCCAAAGCGGTACATCCATGTACCGGGCCTGATCCGAGCACCGCCGGCGTGCGAGATGCCGAGCGCAGTAGTTTTTTTGGACTGCTTCCGGATCAGGAGCCGCCCAGCCGCTGCTGCAACATGCTCAGCACCCGCTCAACCGCATCCGCGTCGCCTTGCAGGGTCACCACACTGCCACTGCCCGATGGCGCGATGCCGACGTTGACGGTGCCGGTGACGGTTCGGGTTTCGCCGTGACTGCGATGCAGCAGACGATGGAAGAAGCCGCCCTGCGCCGGTTGCTCCGTCGTCGCTACGCTGTTGACCGCAACTTGATAGGTGTGCGCGCTGTCGTCGTGCGCGCTGACCACGCCGACGCCGCCGCGCTCCAACGCCAAGCCGACGCGGTGATAGGCGCTGTCGGGTTGATCGGAAAGCGTGAGGCTGTTGCCGCTCGCCGGCGGATAAGCGACCCCCGCGCCAGAAGCGGTCGCGCCGGCGATGTTCATCGGCTGACCGTTGATCGTGACGGGAGGTATGCCGGTAGATGTGTTGTTGGCGCCCGGCACACTCAACGCCTCGGAGGTCGGCGGCGTGTCGAGCCCGGGCGGAACTTCCAGCGGTTGCTCCTGCTGCGCGGCCTGATAGTCGGGACCACGATGACGGAACGGGTTGTGCGTCCGGATCGTCTGACAGCCCGACAGTAGCATCAGGCAGGCAAGCGTGGAGAGAGCGGCGGCGAGTAGCCATTTCTTCATGGTGACATTGTCCATCATTCGAGGGCGTTTGACATTCATGCCGCGCTAGCGAGCGGTTGCAGGACATCGCGCAAATGCGAACGCGCGACACCCTGCGGCAATTCCAGCAAGGGCAGCCGCACGGTGGCGCGGCACAACCCCAGTTCCGCCAGCGCGGCCTTGACCGCGACCGGATTCGGCGCGCAGTTCAACGCGTCCAGCAACGGCCGCAGCGCCTGCGCATGTCGGGCGGTCTTGACCGGGTCGCCGCTGCGCGCGGTATCGCACATGGCGCGGAACGCGGACGGCACCAGATTGTTGACCACCGACACCACGCCGGACGCGCCGGCCAGCATGGCTTCCGCCGCGCTTCCGTCGTCGCCGGAGAGATAGACAAACCCTGGACGCGCAAGTTGCGCGATGCCGCGGATGCGTTCGATGTCGCTGCGCGCTTCCTTGATGCCGATGATGCGCGCGTCGTGACGCAACTCGGCCACCGTCTCGGGCTCGAGGTCGCAACCGGTGCGCGAAGGAACGTTGTAGAGCATCACCGGCAGACCGCCGTGCTCGGCGACTTCCAGAAAATGCCGGCGCAGGCCGTCCTGGGCCGGGCGCACGTAATAGGGCGTCACTACCAGCGCGGCATCGGCGCCCAGCGCGTGCGCGCGTTTTGTCAAGGCGATGGTCTTGGCGGTCGCCGCTTCACCGGTGCCGGCAAGCACCGGGATGCGGCGCGCGACGTGTTCCACCGCAAACGCCAGCAAGCGTTCGTATTCGTGTTCGGTCAGCAGATGCGCCTCGCCGGTGGAACCTGCCACGACCACGCCCTGCGTGCCACCCTCGATCTGGTGATCGAGCAGGTGCGCGAAGGCGTCGAGATCGAGCGCGCCGGTGGCGGTGAAGGGCGTCGCCAGGGCGCAGAGGCTGCCGGTGATTTCCAAGGCGTCACTGCGATATTGAAGGAACGCGGCATCTTAACGGCGGCCTTGGCGAAAAACTACCGCTGTCCTGATGCACCTTGCGGGCGCGACGTCTCGACGGCTATCCTGCGAACGAATCGAAATATCCAGGCGCATCCTCCTTTGAACCGCACCACGCCGCGTCCCGGCGCCGACCACCACCTGCTGATCCAGACGGCCTCGCCGGCGGCGCGTTCGCCGCTGCTGGCGCTGGCCAAGCGCATCGCCGACGCAGGCTGCAATCTGGTCGATTCACGTGTGTCCACCATCGGCGCGGATGTTTCGGTGGTGATGCTCGCGCAGGGCGCCTGGGACGCGGTCGCCAAACTCGAAAACGCGCTGACGCGCCTCGGCCGCGACGAAGAAGTGCGGCTGCTGCATTACCGCACGACACCGCGCGACGCGCAGAGCCATCTGCTGCCGTACATGGTCGAGGTGGTGGCCGCCGACAAGGCCGGGATGCTGGTCGAACTGATCGATTTCTTCACCCGCCGCGGCATCAGCATCGAGCAGTTGTCATCGATGCGCTATCGCGCGATGCAGACGGGCGCCGACATGTTCCAGGCGCAGATCACCATCGGTATCCCTTCCGATACCCATATTGCCGCGCTGCGCGACGATTTCCTGGAGCTGTGCGATGGCTTGAATCTGGATGCGATCATGGATCCCGTAAAATTCTGAAAACCAATCATGGTCATCCCGGCCAGGGAATGGCCGGGATCCAGAGCTTAGGGATGGGAAAAAGCGACTCGCATGGTTAAAACCGGCAACAAGATTCCCAAACTCTCCGGTGTCACCGCCGATGGCGGCACGCTGAAACTCGCCGATCTGCACGGTCAATGGGTGGTGTTGTATTTCTATCCCAAGGACAACACCAGCGGCTGCACCCGCGAGGCGCAGGACTTTCGTGATCTTTATCCCAAGTTCAAACGCCG
Organism: Rhodanobacteraceae bacterium; assembly: GCA_039923855.1. Lineage (GTDB taxonomy): Bacteria > Pseudomonadota > Gammaproteobacteria > Xanthomonadales > Rhodanobacteraceae > 66-474. Next base: position 27,027 of record JBDTBW010000065.1, read on the forward strand.
CCGCGCGCAAGTCCTCGGCGTATCGCGCGACAGTGCCAGATCGCACGCGGGTTTCGCGCAAAAACACGATCTGCCGTTTCCTCTGATTGCCGACACCGACGAGGTGTGGTGCAAAGCATTCGACGTGATCCGCGAGAAGAGCCTGTACGGCCGCAAATATCAGGGTGTGGACCGCAGCACCTTCCTGATCGATCCGGTAGGCCGATTGGTGCACGAGTGGCGCGGCGTGAAAGTACCCGGCCATGCGCAGGCTGTTTTGGACGCGATCTCCGTCAAGTGATCGACCCTGGCTTCTTACCGCTCGCGACGCGCCTCCGCTGCGCGCCGCGCATTATTCCTGCCACCTGAGGTTGCCCACGGATGACCGCACCGCGCACGCAAACCCCCCGCATCTACGCGCTCGACACCAATGTGCTGCTGCACGACCCGACTTCGCTGTTCCGTTTCGAGGAGCACGACGTGTTCATTCCCATGACCGTGCTGGAGGAACTGGACGAGAAGAAAAAAGGCGGCTCGGAAGTCTCGCGCAACGCGCGCCAGGTCAGCCGCTTTCTCGACGAATTGATCGAGCGCGGCAAGGGTAATGGCATCGCCGACGGTCTGCCACTGACCTCGCCCGATGGCGTCAAGCTGAAAAGCGGCAATGCTTCCGGACGTCTTTACTTCCAGACACGCACCAGCAACGGCCACGGCAAGGCCGACAACCAGATCCTCGCCGCGGTACTGGAACTGCGCGAGCAGCACCCGGATGCGCCGGTGGCGCTGGTATCGAAAGACATCAACCTGCGCATCAAGGCGACCATCTACGGGGTCGCTTCCGAGGATTACGAGAACGATCGCGCGCTCGACGATTTCTCGCTGCTGTACGCCGGGCACGCCGAATTGCCGGCGGATTTCTGGGATCGCCACCCGGAATTGCGCTCGTGGTCGGAACGCGGACGCACCTATTACGAAGTGACGCCGCGCGAGGAAGAAGTCTGGCAGCCCAACGAATGTCTGTATCTGCCCGGCGAGAACAGCGTCGAATTGCGCGTGCTCGGCAACGACCCTGGCAAGACCAGATTGGCGCTCCTCGACGACTACACCGGCAGCACCCACACCGTGTGGGGCATCGCCGCGCGCAACCGCGAGCAGAACTTCGCACTCAACATGTTGATGGACCCCGACATCGACTTCGTCACCCTGCTCGGCACCGCAGGCACCGGCAAGACCCTGCTCGCGCTCGCGGCGGGTCTGGCGCAGGTGATGGACCAGCAGCGTTACCGCGAGATCATCATGACCCGCGCGACGGTGAGCGTCGGCGAGGACATCGGTTTCCTGCCCGGCACCGAGGAAGAAAAAATGACGCCGTGGATGGGCGCGCTGACCGACAACCTCGAGGTGCTGGCCAATCCGGAGGAAGGCGGCGCGTGGGGCCGGCAGGCGACCAACGACCTGCTCGCTTCACGCATCAAGATTCGTTCCCTGAACTTCATGCGCGGCAGAACTTTTTTCAATCGTTATTTGATCATCGACGAGGCACAGAACCTGACGCCGAAACAGATGAAAACCCTGATTACCCGCGCCGGTCCCGGCACCAAGATCGTGTGCTTGGGCAACGTCGAGCAGATCGACACGCCGTATCTGACCGAAACCACGTCCGGCCTGACTTACGCGGTCGATCGTTTCCAAACATGGGCGCATTCCGCGCACATCACCCTGCGCCGCGGCGAGCGTTCGCGACTGGCGGATTTCGCATCCGAGGCGTTGTAAGAGCCGGGGTTGGCGTTTGTGACCAGCGTTGAGAGCAAGGCCGTCATTCCAGGACTGCACGCAGTGCAGAACCCGGACTGCGCAGGCAGGATGCCGGAGCAGAACGCCGGAGGCGGCCCGAAGGGCGAGCGCCAAGATGGCGTGAGTAATCCATTTTTGACCTTTGCTCTCGGCTCGACCAACATCAAAATGGATTCCCGCTTGCGCGGGAATGACGGCAGAATTCCATGACCTCATCGAGTCCCGAGTCCCGAGTCCCGAGTCCCGTTTGTTGCTTGACTATCGCCGGCTCCGACAGCGGCGGCGGCGCGGGCATCCAAGCCGATCTCAAGACCTTCGCCGCGCGCGGTGTGCATGGACTTTCGGCGCTTACCGCGATCACCGCGCAGAACACCCGCGCAGTGCGCGCGATCCACGCCGTGCCCATCAGGCACCTGCGCGCCCAACTCGGTGCGCTGTTCGAGGATTTCCCGATCGCGGCGGTCAAGACCGGCATGCTTGGCAACACGGCGACGGTGCGTTGCGCCGCGCGTGAACTGGCGCGGCGCAAACCGCCATGGCTCATTGTCGATCCGGTGATGGTCGCAACCTCCGGCGCACGCTTGCTCGACAAGAAAGCGATCCGCGTGCTGATCGATGAACTGATCCCGCTGGCGGATGTGCTGACGCCCAATCTTCACGAAGCCGAAGCGCTGCTCGGCATTGAAATAAAATCCGCACACGACATCGATGCCGCCGGCACGGCGTTGCTCGATCTCGGCGCGGCAGCGGTGTTGCTGAAAGGGGGACACGCGCGCGGGCGACGGGTGATCGATCGCTGGTTTGACGCGCGCGGCAGCATCGAGTTCCGCCATCCACGATTGCCATATCGAGCACACGGCACCGGCTGCACGCTTTCCGCAGCACTGGCTGCGGAACTGGCGAAAGGGGTTCCGCCTCGTGTTGCCGTACGCCGTGCGATTGGCTACGTGCAGCGCGCGATGCGCGGCGGGTATCGGGCCGGCGGAGGCGATCTGGCAATACTGCGGCACTGAGCCGACGCGCGCACGTTAGAATTGCCGCACCCAGCGCGCGTGACCGTTGAATGCTTCTCGCCATCCGCCTTGTCTTGTTGACCCTGATCCTGTTGTTCCTGCTGTGCGCGTGGATCGTGCACCTGCGCAGCCGTGTGCGTCTGAAATTCCGGAAGCAACTCGGCAGCCATGCCACCGTGTTCGCGCCTTACAACCTGCTGATGTACGCCATGTCTGCGGTGCGCGCCGCTCCGTTCGCCGAACGCGCGAGGTTCCCGCAACTCGATCCATTGCGCGAACACTGGCGCGACATCCGCGACGAAGCGTTGCATCTGTCCGACCAGGGCTTCATCCGCGCCGCCGAACGCAACAACGACGCCAGTTTCAATTCCTTTTTCAAGGAAGGTTGGAAGCGCTTTTACGTGAAGTGGTACGGCGAACCGCTGGCCTCGGCGCAGGCCTTGTGCCCGCGCACGGTGGCGCTGGTGGATGGGATCCCGTCGGTCAAGGCGGCGATGTTCGCGCTGTTGCCGCCGGGTTCCAAGCTCAATCCGCACCGCGACCCCTTCGCGGGTTCGCTGCGTTATCACCTGGGACTGGTCACGCCGAACGCCGACAGTTGCCGCATCTTCGTCGACGGCGAGGAATATTTCTGGCGCGACGGCGAGGACGTGGTGTTCGACGAAACCTACGTGCATTCGGCCGAAAACAAATCCGACATCACGCGCGTGATCCTGTTCTGCGATATCGAGCGGCCGCTGCGGGCGCGCTGGATGGGCGCGATCAATCGACGGATCGGCGCCTTCATGGGCCGGATCACCTCATCGCCCAACACCGACGCCGAGCCCGTCGGTTTCATCAATCGCCTGTTTGCGCTCGGCCAGCGCAACCGCGAACGCAACCGGCGCTTCAAGCACGCCAACCCGCGCTTGTTTCGTGCGTTGAAGGCCTGCGGCATCGTAGTGTTGCTTTGGGTGCTGTTGCTGGCGCCGTGGCCATTGCTGCGTTAACCGTTTGAGAATCTGAGCGGTTTGCAAAGCGTCGCGAGCGAAGGCAGGTTGCGCACCGCCGGAGCGGAGGAACCGGAGTGTACAACGTCAGTACATGAGGATTCCTTGGCCCCAAAGCGGTACATCCATGTACCGGGCCTGATCCGAGCACCGCTGGCGCGCGAGATGCCGAGCGCAGTAGCTTTGCAACCGCTCAGCAGCGAACCCACTCCACTAGCGCATCGGCGAAGGTTTCCGTGGTTCCATCACCGCCAAGATCCGGCGTGACACGATCGTGCGCGACGAGCGTGGCGCGTATGGCCGCGCGAATGCACTCGCCGTGTTCGATCAGCTCCAGATGATCCAGCATATCGGCGGCCGCCAGCAGCAGCGCGCAGGGATTGGCGAGCTGCTTGCCGGCGATGTCGGGCGCCGAGCCATGCACCGCCTCGAAGATCGCGGCGGCCGAACCGATATTGGCGCCGGGCGCCAGACCGAGGCCACCGACCAGGCCCGCGCACAAGTCGGAAAGAATATCGCCGAACAAATTGGTGGTGACGATCACGTCGAACTGCCACGGATTCATCACCAGTTGCATGCAGGTGTTGTCGACGATCATCTCGTTGAATTCGATTCCGGGATGATCCCTGGCGACTTCACGCGCGACATCCAGAAACAACCCGGAACTGGTCTTGAGGATATTCGCCTTGTGCACCGCGGTGATTTTTTTGCGGCCGCGTTTTTGCGCAAGATCGAACGCGTAGCGGACGATGCGCTCGGCGCCACGCCGGGTATTGCGCACGATCGACTGCGCGGTCTGCCCGTCGGCCGACAAGGTCTGGCCTTCGGAAAGATAGGCGCCCTCGGTGTTTTCGCGCACGGTGATGATGTCGATGCCGTCGTAATGCGCCTTGGTGCCGGGCATGCTCAATGCCGGGCGCACGTTGGCATAGAGATCGAAGCGCTTGCGCAGTTCCACGTTCAACGACGAAAAACCGCCGCCGACCGGCGTGGTCAGCGGGCCTTTCAACGCGACGCGATGGCGACCGATCGCCTCCAGCGTGGCTTGCGGCAACAACTCGCCGTGTTGTTCCAGCGCTGCCGTGCCGGCGTCGACGAAGTCATAGACCAGCCCGCATTTCAGTGCGTCGAGCACGCGCAGCGTCGCGGTCATGATTTCGGGGCCGATGCCGTCGCCGCGGATCACGGCGATGGTACGCGCGGATTGGATGACGCTCATGCGGAACTCCTGATCGACGCGCTCGCGGAGCCGTCGATGTGGACAAAAAGAAGCGGATTATCCGCGATCGCGTCGAAGCACGCCACGCGGAGGCTACTGGGTGCGGCGGTCTGTTTTGAATTTCAAACTGGACCGCTACCCTGCGGCGCGGACGCAAGAAGTTGCGAAAGTTTTCCGCTGTGCTCGGCCGCGGCCAGTTCATCGAAGCCGCCGATATGCACGCCGTTGACGAAGATCTGCGGCACCGAACGCCGGCCGCCGCTGCGCTCGAGCATCGCCGCGCGCGCGGCCGGATCCCGGTCGATGCGCAGCTCGCGCCATTGCAGGCTCTTGGCTTTCAGCAGGTTCTTGGCCGCAACGCAGTACGGGCAGATCGCGGTGGAATAGATTTCGATATCGGACACGGCGCCAGCGGATGAGAGCGAGACAAGGCCGTGCGATCGTATATCGCCACGCAAGCTCGTTGCCAACGGCCTTACCGGCGATGAACGCGCTTTCCGCAACGCTGGCCGCGCAAGCCGGATCGGGCTAAGGTACGGATGACGCGTGAACCAATCCGTGCAGGATCGGTCGAATGCTGACAAGCCTACGGCGAACACCCACGCCCATGCGATCGCCTTCTCTCATTCCCATGCTCGCCTGTCTCGCGCTGGCGCTGCCCGCGGCAGCACAGCAAGATGTCAATTTGCCGGAGCTGGGCAGTTCCGCGGCCGGGCTGATCTCGCCACAGGAGGAACAAGCCTATGGCGCGAGTCTTTTGCGCGAATTGCGCTCGGTGAACCAGGTGCTGGACGACCCGCAGGTCGATGCTTATCTGCAAGCGCTGGGTTACCGGCTGGTCGCGCACAGCGCGGACCCGCGCCAGAACTACACCTTCACCGCCCTGAAGGATCCGGAAATCAACGCTTTCGCCGCGCCCGGCGGTTACATCTTCATCAATTCCGGGCTGATTACCACCACCAAAAGCGAGAGTGAACTGGCGGCGGTGATCGCGCATGAACTGGCGCACATCAGCCAGCACCATCTTGAGCGCGCGTTCGAGGACGCCAAGAAAAAGGCGCCGCTGTATGCGCTGGCCACGCTCGGCGCGCTGATCGTGGCTGGCGGCGCCAGCGCGTCCGCGGGGCCTGGAATCCTCACTTCCGGCATCGGCCTGATGCAGCAGGAGCAGATCGACTTCACCCGCAAGGACGAGGCCGAAGCCGACCGCGTCGGCATCGGCACGCTGGCGAAAGCGGGGTTCGACCCCAATGCAATGGCGGATTTCTTCCAGCGCATGCAACGCACGCTGCGTCCGGGCGGCGGCGATGGCGGCGAAGCATCCGGGGATGCGCCGCCGTTCCTGCAAACCCATCCGGTCACCAGCGAACGCATCGCCGAGGCCAAGGCGCGCGCGCATGTGTTGCGGCAACAAGATCGCTCCGCGTCATCAACGTCGGACGCCGACACGGTGATTAACGCGCCGCTGCTGCCATTCGTCAAGAACACCACTGCGCTGCTCGCCGACCCTACACCGGCATCCGCGAGCGAAGACAGCAATGGCGACTATGCGCTGATCCGCGAACGTATCCGGGTATTGTCCGCGGCCGACAACAACGGCACGCTGGCGTATTACGCGCACAATTTCGCGCACGACAAGACATTCGGCACGCCCGCGCATCGCTATGGCTACGCGCTGGCGCTGATACGCGCCAATCAGGCGCGCAACGCGATCGGCGTGTTGACGCCATTGCTGGCCGCGCGCCCGGACAGCACCACGCTGAGCCTCGCGTTGGCGGACGCCGAATCCGATGCGGGCCAACGCGCGCAGGCGCTGCAGCGTTACGCGGCGCTCTCCGCGCAATCGCCGCGCAATCCCGCGATCGCACTCGGTTACGCGCAGGCGCTGCTGGACAGCGGCATGCCCGCGGATGCGAAACTCGCGCAAGGGCAATTGAAGCCGTTGCTGGACGACGATTCCGAACCCGCTCTGTACGGCACTTACGGCCATGCCTGCCACCTGGCCGGCGACGACATCCGCGCCGGCGAGGCCTATGCCGATGCCACGTTTCTGTCTGGCCGGCCGATTGATGCGCTGGGCCAATTGAAGCGCTTGTCGGAGCGTCCCGATCTGGACTACTACGCGCGCGCGCGGATCGAGGCCAGCATCGCGCAGATCACCCCGATCGTGCTGGAAATGCAGCGGCGCAATTTGCCGCAGGCGGGCGACAAGGGCGGCGGCGAAACCTCCAATCAGTTGGGGTTCCACGCCTGCGCGGGCGTGACCTGCATGCAACAGCGCTGACATCCTGCGGGTGCCGCTGTCATCCGGATGTAACATCCGTCCGCTGCAATGACGATCATTGCCGCACTGTCATCGGACGGAAAAGCATGCGCAAACGCATCCTGATCGTCGAAGACGAAGCCTCGATCCGCGAAATGGTCGCCTTCGCGTTGCGCCGCGCCGACATGGAGCCGATGCACGCCGCCGATGCGCGCGCCGCGCAGCATGCGATCGCGGAGAAGGTGCCCGATTTGATCCTGCTGGACTGGATGCTGCCGGGCACCACCGGTCTGGAACTGGCGCGTCGTCTGCGCCGCGAGGAAACCACCCGCGAAATCCCGATCATCATGCTGACCGCGCGCGGCGAGGAGATCGACCGCGTCAACGGGCTGGAGGCGGGCGTCGACGACTATGTGGTCAAGCCGTTTTCCACGCGCGAACTGCTGGCGCGCATCCGCGCGGTGTTGCGCCGCAGCCACGGCGACGATGGCACCGGCGTGATCGAATTCGGCGGCCTGCGCGTGGACGGTCCCGCGCACCGGGTGTCCGCGCACGGCGAAGCGGTACAGATCGGTCCGACCGAATATCGTCTCCTGCATTTTTTTGCCACCCATCCGGAGCGCGTGTACTCGCGCGCGCAATTGCTCGACCATGTCTGGGGCGGCAGCGTGTACGTCGAGGAACGCACCGTGGACGTGCACATCCGACGCTTGCGGCAGACGCTGGAGCCGTATCGCCTGGATGGCATGGTGCAGACCGTGCGCGGCGCGGGCTACCGCTTCTCGATCACTTCTTGATCGCCATGCTTCGTGCGCCGCAACAGGCGCCGCGCCTGACCGAGCGTTTCTGCCGGGTGTCATCCAGCCGTTCGCGCGAAATCGGCGCAAAGGTCTCGGGCTTTCGATCGTCAAGCATGTGCTGACGTTGCACCAGGCGCGACTGGAAGTGCAAAGCGAGCCGGGCAAGGACTCGATCATCGCCTGCGTGTTCGGGGCGGCGCGGGTGCTGGAACATTCCGAAAGCTGAAGCGTTTCCGTATCGATGAACACGCAGCCTGCACAGCGGCGACGCACTGCGTATCATGGGCGCACCAACGCCACATGATGCATCGCCATGCCGCTTCGCATATTCTCCGCCTTGTGCCTGACACTTTTACTCGCCTGCTCGGCGCAGGCCGCGCTGCCCACGCCTGCTGCCGCGCCCGTTGCGCATCCGCAGGTCAAGTTGCACACCTCGCTGGGCGATATCACCATCGAGCTGTTTCCGGACAAGGCGCCGCGCACCGTCGCCAATTTCCTGCAATACGTGCAGGATGGTTTCTACGACGGCACCGTGTTCCATCGCGCGATCCCCGGCTTTCTGGTGCAAGGCGGCTTGTACACGCGGCAGTTGACGCCCAAGCGCACCCGCGCGCCGATCCCTGATGAATCCAACAACGGCCTGTCAAACCTGCGCGGCACCATCGTCGCCGCGCGCGGCCCCGATCCCGATTCCGCCACCGCGCAGTTTTTCTTCAACATCGTCGACAATCCGCGCCTTGACTATGTCGGCAACCAGAGCGGCATGACCTGGGGCTACGCGGTGTTCGGCAAGGTCATTGCCGGCATGGACGTGGTCGACAAGATCGACAATCTTCCCACCGGGCCACAAGGCCCATTCGTCGGCGACGTGCCGCGGCCGTTGCCGGTGATCGAAACCGCGAAGGTGATCGGCGAAGCCGCGAAGCCCGCCGCCGAGCCGGTGTCGCCGACCGCGGGACAGGTGCCGTTCGCGCCGTCGACGTCCAAAAAACCCAGGAAGAGCGCCGCATCGGCGACGCCGATCAAGCATTGAGCACGCTCTTCATCTCCGATCTGCATCTCGACAACGCGCGTCCCTGCATTGTCGCGCAGTTCGAGCGCTTCCTCGCAACGCAAGCGCGCGGAGCTGAATCGCTGTACATCCTGGGAGATCTGTTCGAGACGTATATCGGCGACGACGACGATGCGCCGCTGCCGGCGCGCGTGGCTGCGGCTTTGCGCGCGCTCAACGACAACGGCGTGCCGATTTTTTTCATCGCCGGCAACCGTGACTTTCTGCTCGGTGACGACTACGCGCGTCGCGCCGGAATGACCATCCTCGACGACGGCACGCTGATCTACCTGCACGGCAACGCGGCCCTGCTGCTGCACGGCGACGTTCTCTGCACTGACGACACCGCGTATCAGGCGTTCCGTGCGCAGGTGCGCGATCCGGGGTGGCAGCGCGCGTTCCTCGCTCAACGGTTGCAACAACGCCGCGCCTTCGCCGCACAAGCGCGCGACGCCAGCCGTGCGCATACATCGCAAACCGACACGGCAATCATGGACGTCAATCAATTCGCGGTGGAGAGCTCGCTGCGCAAAGCCGGTGTTACACGGATGATCCACGGCCATACCCATCGTCCCGCGATCCACGATTTCGCGCTCGACGCTGCACCGGCACTACGCATCGTGCTGGGCGACTGGTACGAACAGGGTTCGGTTTTGCGGGTGGATGCCGGGTCGTTCAAACAGGCGGAATTGGTGTCGGACTGAATCTTCGGAGGATATATGCAACTGATCGGCCTGCTCGATTCCCCTTACGTGCGCCGCACCGCGATCTCGCTGCGCCTGCTCGGCGTTCCGTTCGAGCACCGGCCACTGTCGGTGTTCCGCGAATTCGACGCGGTGCGCGTGATCAATCCGCTGGTCAAGGTGCCGACGCTGGTCTGCGACGACGGCACGCAGTTGCTGGATTCCACGCTGATCATTGACTACGCGGAAACCTTGGCCGCGCGCAAGTTGATGCCCGCTGAGCCCGCACAGCATCGGCGCGCGCTGCGCTGGGTCGGCGTGGCGCTGGTGGTCTGCGAAAAAACCGTGCAGATACATTACGAACACAAACGCGCAGTGGAGCGGCAGGACCCGGATTGGCTTGCGCGCATAAGCGGGCAATTACGGGCCGCTTGCGCGGTGCTGGAGCAGGAACTGCGCGGCGTCGATGAAGATACGTGGCTGTTTGGCGCATCGCTGACGCAAGCCGACGTCACCCTGGCGGTGGCCTGGAGCTTCGCCCAGTTGCTCGCGGCCGACATCGTGCCAGCCGGCGACTATCCGATGCTGGACGCATTCGCCGCGCGCGCCGAACGATTGCCGGAATTCGTCGCGTTCCCGGTGAACTAAGGAATCTCTGAAGAAGTGTCGCGAGCGAAGGCAGGTTGCGCTCCGCCGGAGCGGAGGAACCACAGTGTACACATCAGTACATGAGGATTCCTTGGCCCCAAAACGGTACATCCATGTACCGGGCCTGATCCGAGCACCGCCGGCGCGGAAGATGCCGAGCACAGTAGCTTATTCAGAGATTCCTAGATCGCGCCGGATGCCGCGCCTATGGCATCGGCCAGGCGTTCCACTGCGATCACGTCGAGTTCGCCGAGTTTCGTTTTCTTCGGCGCGTTGGCCTTCGGCACGATCGCGCGCTTGAAGCCGTGGTGCGCGGCCTCGCGCAGACGCTCCTCGCCGTTGGGCACCGGACGGATTTCGCCAGACAGGCCGACTTCACCGAACGCCACGGTTTTCTCCGGCAACGGTTTGTCACGAAACGACGACCACACCGCCAGCAGCACCGGCAAGTCTGCCGCGGTTTCCTGCACGCGGATGCCGCCGACCACGTTGACGAACACGTCCTGGTCGTACACCGCGGCGTTGCCGTGGCGATGCAGCACCGCCAGCAACATCGCCAGGCGATTCTGCTCCAGTCCCAAGGCCACGCGGCGCGGATTGCCCAAGGATGATTGATCGACCAACGCCTGCACCTCGACCAAAAGCGGCCGCGTGCCTTCGCGCGTGACCATCACCGCGCTGCCCGCTGTCGGCCCGGAATGCACCGACAGAAAAATCGCGGACGGATTCGGCACTTCGCGCAGGCCCTTGTCGCCCATTGCGAACACGCCAAGTTCGTTGACCGCGCCGAAGCGGTTCTTGAACGCGCGCAGCACGCGGAAACGCGAGCCGGTCTCGCCCTCGAAATACAGCACCGCATCGACCATGTGTTCCAGCACGCGCGGGCCGGCAATCCCACCCTCTTTCGTAACATGTCCAACCAGAAACACGCAGGTCCCGGTCTCTTTTGCGTAGCGCACCAGGCGCGCCGCCGATTCGCGCACCTGCGAGACCGAGCCGGGCGCGGCGGTCAACAATTCCGTCCACACGGTCTGGATCGAATCGATCACCAGCACGCGCGGGCGTTCTTTCTGTGCATGTTCCAGGATGCGTTCGACGCAGGTTTCCGCCAGCGCCCGCAGCGGTTCCAATGCAATGCCGAGCCTGCGTCCGCGCGCGGCGACCTGGGCCAACGATTCCTCACCGGTGACATACAAGCCCGGCAGCGACGCACCCAACGCGCCCAGCGTCTGCAATAGCAATGTGGATTTGCCGATACCCGGATCGCCGCCGACCAGTACCACCGAACCTTCCACCAGGCCGCCGCCCAGCACACGATCCAGCTCACCAATCGTGGTCGCATGGCGTGCTTCGACATCACCCGCGATGGTCGCGAGTTGCTGCACGCGGGGCGCATCGGCGTTGCCGGCGAAGCCGCCGCGTTTGGCCGACCCCGATTTCGACGCCGGCTCGACCACGAATTCGCTCAAGGTATTCCACGCGCCGCATTCGGCGCACGCACCCTGCCATTTGTTGTGCTCGGCGCCGCAATCGGCGCAGACGTAGGCGGTCTTGGCTTTGGACATCAGTGAAGAATTTCGCCGTGAGGAACCTGATAAGTAATTCTCACTGGACCCACTTCGGTGGTCTTGACGAAAGCACGCGATCCATCGCTGCCAATCACCAACAAATGATCTGAATCAATCCAGCGTGTATCGGTTAACGTACCTTGAGCGTCGTTGTATTGCGTCGCTTTGCCATGATTCGAGTCGAACACAACGATCATGGTCTTCGAGTGCCAACGATTCCAAATAGGCGCACCGGGCCCGGGCCGAATCGAAATTTGAGTGGCGAAATCCGTCACGGCGCCACAATCTGCGACATCAGTATTTACCTGCCAATGTTGATCGGGAGAGTAATTGGTCGATACGTGCTTACTCCCACACATCCTGCAACGGACGTCCAGAAGGCTGCATAACCAAGCGCAACCAGACTGATAGCTCCCAATGCACAACCCAGCACTACAATCGCTATGCAGGTTCCAGCAGTTTGAATGGCACTTTTAAACTTCATCGTTCGATTCGGTGAACAACACGCGTCGCGTCACGCCGCAGGTGAGTTCGTAGGAAATCGTGCCGGCGTGTTGCGCGGTGATTTCGACTGGCAATGTCGGACCCCACAGCGTGACGACATCACCCACGCGCGCGTTAGACGCTTGACGCAAATCCAGCGTGATGAGGTCCATCGAGATGCGGCCGACGATCGATGCTTTTGCATTGCCAACCAAAACGGGCGTACCGGATGGCGCGCTGCGCGGATAGCCATCGCCGTAACCGATCGCGGCCACGCCTATCGCCATGTCCTCGGGACACTCGAACCTCGCGCCGTAGCCGACGCGCTCGCCGCGCTTTACGCTGTTGATACCGACCAGCCGCGTGGTCAATGTCATCGCCGGTGCAAATCCGAAATCCGCGCCGGTCTTGCCGGACGCGACCGACAAGCCGTAAAGCAACCCGCCCACGCGCACCCAGTCACCGCGCGCGTGCGGCCAACCGAGCACGCCGGCGGAGTTGGACAGCGAGCGTTCGCCGGGAAGATCGAGTGTGACTTCGTTGAATCGCGCGATCTGCCGCGCGGTCACGGCATTGTCGAATTCATCGGAAGACGCGAAATGCGTCATCAACACGATGTCAGGGTCGACACCCGGCATCGCGCACAGACGCGCATGCAATTCGTGCGCGCGGTCGGCGGGAAAACCCAGCCGATGCATCCCGGTATTAAGCTTCAGCCAGACCCGCAGGCGCTGAGCACCGTGATCGGCTTCCAGCATCGCAATTTGGGAATCGTGATGGATCACCGCTTCCAGATCGAGCCGGCGCAGTTCGGCCAGGTCCGACATGTCGTCGGGGCCACTCAACACCACGATACGCTGGCGATGGCCGGCCGCGCGCAGACGCAGGCCATCGGCAATGGAGGCCACGCCGAACGCATCCGCGTCGTGCAACGCGCGCGCGCAACGCTCCAGACCGTGGCCATAGGCGTCGGCCTTTACCACCGCCATGACCTTCGCGTTCTGCGCGAGCGAGCGCACGCGCGCCAGATTGGTTCGCAACGCATCGAGGTGGATGGTGGCGATCGCGGAGCGGCTCATGAGCTCCCCTCTCCCGTCGGGAGAGGGGCTGGGGGTGAGGATCCGTTATCGCAAATCAGTTTCAGTGCAGTGAAACCGCTACGCAATGCACACGCAAATTCACGCTCCGCTCGTACCCTCATCCGCCCCTGCGGGGCACCCTCTCCCGAGGGGAGAGGGAAAAACAAGAGCGCCGACTGCTTCGACACTTGACCACCACGCGTCACTCCAATCTCCCCACGTACGACTCTGGAGCGTAGTTCTCGAACTTGGTGTACTGGCCGAGGAAGGTGAGCTTGACCGTGTCGATTGGGCCGTTGCGCTGCTTGCCGATGATGATCTCGGCGATGCCCTTGTTGGGAGTTTCCTTGTCGTACACTTCCTCGCGATAAATGAAGAGAATCAGGTCCGCGTCCTGTTCGATCGCGCCGGATTCGCGCAGATCGCTCATCACCGGGCGCTTGTCGTTGCGTTGCTCCAGCGCGCGATTCAACTGCGACAGCGCGACCACCGGCACCTTCAATTCCTTGGCGAGTGCCTTGAGATTTCGCGAGATTTCCGAAATCTCGGTGGCGCGGTTCTCCTTGTTGCCGGGCACCTGCATCAATTGCAGGTAATCGACCACGATCATGCCCAGATCGTGCTCGCGCTTCATGCGGCGCGCGCGCGAGCGCAATTCACCCGGCGAGAGCGAAGGCGTGTCGTCGATGAAGATTTTCGACTCCGACAGCAACGCCGTGGCCTGGGTGACGCGCGGCCAGTCCTCCTCGGCCAGATCGCCGGTGCGCAGGTGTTGCTGGTTGATGCGTCCTAGTGATGAAATCAGCCGGAACGCGAGCTGCGAAGACGACATCTCCATCGAGAAGATCAGCACCGGCTTCTTGGCGCGCAGCGCCACGGTTTCGGAGAGGTTCAAGGCCAGTGCGGTCTTGCCCATGGACGGACGCGCCGCGATGATCACCAGATCCCCCGCCTGCAAACCGGCGGTGAGGTTGTCAAGATCCGCGAAGCCCGTCGGCAAGCCGGTGATCTGGCCCTTGTTGGCGTAGCGCTGCTGCAACTGGGTCATCGCCTCGCGCAGCGCGTCGCGCATCGGCGCGTATTGGTTGCGCCCGCGCGCGCCGGCCTCGGCGATCTTGAATACGCGCTGCTCGGCGGTTTCCAGAATCTCCGGGGTCGCGCGGCCTCCCGGATTGAAGCCGTCGCCGGCAATCTCGGTGCCGGCCTCGATCAACTGGCGCAACACCGACTTGTCGCGCACGATGTCGGCGTAAGCGGCGATGTTGGCCGCACTGGGCGTGGCGTTGGCCAGTTCGATCAGATACGACGCGCCGCCGACGCTGTCTGAAAGCCCCTGGCGCTCGAACCATTCGCCCAACGTCACCGCGTCGCACGGTTGCTGGTGCTCGGACAGATCCTTGATCGCCCGGAAAATCAGTTGGTGCTCGCGGCGATAAAAATCCTCTTCGGTGACGCGATCGTTGACCTTGTCCCAGGCTTCCTGCACCAGCATCAAACCGCCCAGCACCGACTGTTCGGCCTCGACCGAATGCGGCGGCACGCGCAAGGTGTCGATCCTGGCTAGGGATTTGCGTTCGGGAAGGACGGCGGCCATGCGTGCATCATACGCAGGCGCGTCTCGAATGCTAAGACAACAAGTCTGTGGAAATCCTGTGACTTGTCTGGTACCGCTCGCTATCGCGCATCGATTGGCATCCTTGTCCTTTTCGCGCAGCCCACTCTGCGCCGGCCACTTTTGGCATGACGCGGGATACCCTGTCCTTCACCCTTCGGGCCAGCTTCGCTGTTCGCGCGCGTTCCTGACAGGCGCGATCCAGACGCAGTCCGGGTTGCGCGCTACGCGCGGCCCCCCGGAATGACGAATAGAAGTGATCGTCACCCAACCGCCAGCGGCGCCAACAACACCCTCCACTCGATCAACAGCACGATCGTCCACAGCATCAACGCGACGATCAATGTATGCCGCAATTTGCGCCAGACGCTCCACGTGGACGCGCGCCACGCGCGCGGCAGAAACCACAACCCGACCAGCGAAAGCGCCGCGGCGATGTAAGCGGCGATTACCGCGAACCGGATGCCGGGCGTTGGATAATCGAACACGATATCGGAGCCACCCGCGGCGAACCTCGCCAGCGCGATCGCGGCGGCCAGGAAAAACAGCGTCCAGCCGAACACCGCGGTCAGCAGACTGCGCGCCGGCGCGCGCGTTCCACGTTGCAACCGTGCTGTTTGCGTCCGGCGTCCCCACACGCCGATCAAGGCGCCAAGACAGGTCAGTGCCAATAGCGCCAACGCGACGAACAACGTGAACGGATCGTCGAACCAGGTCGCGCGATCGTAAACGACGTGGCCATACGCGCTGGCGAAGCCCGTGATATGACCGTGCTCATCGCGCAGGAACTGGAGGCGATCGCTGTCGTTCAAGGCGCGGAACACGTCGCGAGATTGCTCCACATAGCGTTTGCTCTCGCCGCCGGCACTCAACACCAGATAACCGTCGCGCGTGGTCGCGGTTTTGGCGACCGTCAGCGTCAACCCTTTTTCCAGCGTGCTGTCATTGCGCCGTTCCGATAACCAGGTGCCGGCATAGACTTGCCCGGATTTGGCGAAACCCGCCGGTGGCGCGGGCGGCGGTTCGGCGCGCGCGCCGGGCAGCACATGCGCGAAGATCAGCCGCGGCAGCGCTTCGGCCAGCGCCACGCCGGTGTCGGTATTGGTCGAAACAAAGACGCCGATGCCGGCCTCCGGCAACACCACCATATTGGAATGGAACCAGATCGTGTCGCCGCCGTGCTCGAGGCTCTTGTAACGCCCGTAGCGCCCGACGAAAAATCCGTGCGCGATCGCGTGCACCGCCGGCGCGTTGCTGAAAGTCGGCGTGGTCATTTCGCGGAAGGCGATGGGGTCCAGCACTTCATGTCCGTCGACCGTTCCGCCATCGAGCAGCACCCGCATCCAGATCGCCATATCCGCGGCATCGGACGAAGCCGCCCCGGCCGGCGCACCATTGGAAATGTATTCAAAAGCCTGCGCGGTAAAACCACCCTGCTCGTACTTGAAGCCGGTCGAAAAATCCGCCTTCAACCCGGCGCCGACCGCGCGCGGGTCGCCTTCCGGCAGCGGCTCGCGGAACGTGGTGTGCGCCATGCCTAGCGGGGTCAGGATGTGACGCTCGATGTAAACGTCGAACGGTTCGCCGGACACCTGTTGCACGATCGCGCCCAGCAGCACCACCGAATAATTGGAGTAATCCGCGTGGATCGCCGGCGTGCGCACGCGCTTGGGCTTGTACTTCGCGAGGTACGCATCCAGCGCCGGGACTTTGTTCGGATTGTCGTAGAACAGATGCGCGCCCAGCGTCGCATCCTCGAAACCGGCAGTGTGGGTCATCAAATGCCATATCCGGATCGGCGGATAGCGCGAGTCGTCGGTCTTCAACGATGGCGGCAGGTAGCGATCCACCGACGCATCCGAATCGAGTTTGCCCGCCGCCACCAATTGCATGGTGGCGACATAGGTAAAGGTCTTGGAGATCGAGCCGATCCGGAATAAGGTCGAGGCCGGATCGACCGCGCGACGCGGATGCAGCGAGGCCACGCCGTAGCCTCGCAGAAGCAGCGGACCGTCGCGGTCGGCCACCGCCACGGTGACGCCGGCGATGCCCTTTTCGGTCATATAGGCCCGCACCACCCCGTCCACGAAAGCGGCGAATGCGGCCGGATCGATACGGGGAGCCGGCGCGGCCGACGCCGGCTGCAGGATTTGCGCGAGCACATCCGCACCGCTGGCGGCCGTTGGCGGTCCGGCGGGCGGGCGCAACGCGGGCGCCGGCCTCATCGTGCGGTTCGATGCGGATTGCGCGCCCGCCGCCCATGCCAGCGCGAACGCCAGCACCACGCCCCAACGCGTCCAGTCACGCAGCGATTTCATCGGGTCTTCCCCTGGCTCAGGCGCGCCAGCCTAAGCGGTGGCGCGGCCTCCGCACAAGCATCCAAGACTCGATAACGCTTGGCATCTTTCCTGCTAGATATCTTGTGTGACCAGCAGGGGAAATATCATGATCGCCTCGACCGATAACACCGCGCTGACCGTGCCGGAGCTCCTGCTGATGCTGCGCGCGCCCGGCGCCGGTTGGCTGGCGACCTTGCTGGCGGCGCTGGATGAAGCGCAACGCGATCCGGATTTCGATCCGCGTCAGCGCACGGCATTCGCCCAGATCGCCGCGGAGCATGGCTTGCCCTGCGCCGTTGCCGAGGCCTCGCGCCGCCGCGCCGCGACTTTCGAGAGCCAACTTCAACAAGCGGTCGCCGATGCGCCCCGCCGCGCGGACGTCGCCTGATCGGTTGTCTCAAGTCAGCGCGACCCGCATCACGAAAAGCAAATGAGCTTCCATCAAGGGTGGACGCGGGCGGCTTCATGGGTTACCTTCGCGCCGTCTTCACGAATGGCCCTGCCAACGCTTGCCCAAGCGGCCGCGCCGTGGCCCTTTGTCTGCAGGGCAACGCATCACGAGGGAAGATGTATGTCGATACATAGACGAGTGATAACGCCGCCATGCAGGCAAAGGGCCACGGCCCTTAGGGTTGCTCCGCAGCAGCCGCCATACTGCGTTACGCGCCTTGGCCTTAGAGTGGTGGGCGCGGCGACGCGCGTCTTGTCTGGCAACCGCTGCGGAAGCAACGCGGCTCGTTTGGGCAAGCGTTGGCAGGGCCTAGTCACCATGAAGACAGCCTTTTGCCAGAACTTCGCCCTCTCGCTCGCCCTTTCGGGGACGGGACATTGATCGGCGCACAACGCCGTCTGCTTCCTCTCCTCGCACCTGCGCTGGCGCTGCTGCTCGCCGCTTGCGCCACTACTCCGCCACCGCCGGCGACCGCCGCCAACGATGTGCTGTTCCGGGCGATCGGCCTGGTCGGCACACCCTACCGCTTCGGCGGCAACACGCCCGCCAGCGGTTTTGACTGCAGCGGGCTGGTCGATTACGTGTTCCGCAGCGCCGGCTTCGCGCTGCCGCGCAATTCCCGTGAAATCGCCGACATGGATGCGCCCAGGATCCGCGGCGACCGGTTGGCCCCGGGCGATTTGCTGTTCTTCGGCCGACATGGCCGCGTTAGTCATGTCGCCATCTACGTCGGCGAAGGCCGTTTCGTGCACGCCCCCAACACCGGCGGCACGGTGCGCCTCGACCAACTCGACGGCGCTTACTGGCACGATCATTTCCTGTACGCCAAGCGCGTGCTGGCATGGCGGTCATCGAACGACAGCGCGGTGGCATCGAACTAGGGCCACGAGTCCATAATTCCGGCTATGCTGCGCGGGTATCTTCGCAATTCCCGTGAATAAAAAGCGGTTTGAAAAACGTCGCGAGCGATGGCAGGTTGCGCGCCGCCGGAGCGCAGGAAGCGGAGTGTACACATCAGTACATGAGCATTCCGAGCACCGCTGGCGCGCGAGATGCCGAGCGCAGTAGCTTTGCAAACCGCTTTGGAGTCCACCATGCAAAACCTCGCCGTCCTGCTCGGCCGCATCGGCCTTGCGCTGATCTTCATCGTTTTCGGCATCGGCAAGCTGCGCGGCTATGACGCCACCGCGGCCTACATGGTGGCGCACGGTTTGCCCGGCGGTTTGCTGCCGCTGGTGATCTTCGCGGAACTCGGCGGTGGACTCGCGATCCTGTTCGGGTTTCTCACCCGCTGGGCGGCGCTGGGATTGTTCGCCTTCTCGCTGCTGACCGGGGCATTCTTCCACAATGACTTCGGCAACCAGGAACAGTCGATCAATTTCATGAAGAATGTCGCAATCGCCGGTGGCTTTCTGGTACTGGCGGCGTTCGGGCCGGGCGCGATCGCGCTGGATGCACTGCGGAGCCGCAAGCGGCGTGGCGGAAATCTCAAATTCTGAGCCAGGACCGATGCCATTACTCGCGCCATCCCAGGCGCTCGCCCCATGGCCAGCTTCGCTGTTCGCGCGCGCTCCCGGCGCGCGCAGTCATGGCATCGGCTTGACGAGCCTGTTCACCCATGCACGTGACCGTGCTCCAGTTCCTCCGGCGTCGGCGCGCGCACGCCGACGATCTCGATGTCGAAATGCAGTGTCTTGCCGGCGAGCGGGTGGTTGTGGTCGACGTCGATCGCGCTCATGCCGATCTTGTGCACCGTCACCATCCTCTGTCCGCCCTCGCGCGTCTGCAGCACGGTTTGCATGCCGGGCTTGAGCTTGTCGGCATGCTGAAAATATTTTTTCGGCACGCGCTGGATCATGCCGGGGCGCAGCTCGCCGTAGGCGTCTTCCGGCGCGATCTCGACCTCGAAACGCTCGCCTGTCTCGTGGCCTTCCAGCGCACGCTCGACCCCCGGCACCAGTTGGTTGAATCCCAATAACGCGACCAGCGGTTGACCACGCTCGCGTGAGCTGTCGACCTGCTTGCCAGCGGCGCCGCCGGCGCCGCTCTCGGCCACCCCGCTTTCAGTCACTGTGTAATGGAAACTCACCACCGTATTTTTCGCGGCCTTCATGGTTGACGCACTCCGGGCGTAAACAAACAATGGTAGCGCCGCGCAAAGGGCTCGTCATGGATATTGTGATCGCGCCGGAGCACGACCCGCTTGCGGCTTGAACCCGGTCGACCAGGCCAGCCAGCAGCGCAACGACTACAATCCGGCCATGGGTACTTACGTATTGATCCTGTTGGGCGCGGCGTTGGCCAACAACGCGGTGCTGACGCACATGTTCGGCGTCGATCCCGCGACCCGGCCGGAAGATCGCATGCGCGACGCGTTGACCATCGCCGCCGCGACCGGATGCCTGCTGCTGACCGCCGCGATCGCGTGCTGGTCGATCGAGCGCTTCGTACTCGTTCCATTCGCCATCGACTGGTTGCGCCTGCTTGCATGGTTGCTGATCGCCGCCACGCTGGCGCCGCTGCCGCGCGCGATCGCGCAACGGCATTCCCCGCTGACGCCGCAATTTCCGCCGCGTGCGTTGTCGCCCGCGCTACTGCTCGGTAATGGCCTGTTGCTCGGCGTTTTCGCCTTGAACGGCCATATTGAAGACGGATTCGCCGCGATGCTGGCGCGCAGCCTCGGTGCCGCGATCGGCTTCGCCATTGTGCTGGTGTTGTTCACCGCGATGCACGACCGCCTGTATGGCGCGGACGTGCCGGCGCCATTCCGCGGCGCGCCGATCCTGCTGATCACCGCGGCGATCATGGCGCTGGCGTTCATGGGTTTCGCCGGCGTCGGACGCCCATGATGGCTGTCGCCACAATCGTGCTCGCCGTATTGTTTGCGCTTGCATGTATCGCCGCTCTGCGCGCGCGTTTGCCGCCGGCGATAACGGATCCCGTAGCGCTGGCCGATCGCATCGATGCGTTGTTGCCGCAGACGCAATGCACCCGCTGCGGTTATCCGGCGTGCCGGCCGTACGCGCAAGCGATCGCGCGCGGTGAGGCGCCGATCAATCGATGCCCGCCGGGCGGCGATGCCGGCATCCGCGCATTGGCGGCGCTGACCGGATTGCCCGCCCTGCCACTCGATCCGGATTACGGCTTGGAAGCAGCGTCTGCGATCGCGCTGATCGACGAGGACGCGTGCATCGGCTGCACCAAATGCATCCAGGCCTGTCCGGTCGATGCAATCGTCGGCGCGGCGAAACTGATGCACACGGTTTTGCCGCAACTTTGCACCGGCTGCGAACTGTGCATTCCGCCTTGCCCGGTCGATTGCATCGCGATGATCCCCGCGCAAGCGGATGCGCGGCGCGCATCGGGGCCAGCGCTGCCGCGCGCCGCATGAAGCCCGGACCGTCACCGCGTCTCGTTCGCAGCCTGCTGTGGATCGCCGCGATCCTGATTTTCTGCGTGCTGTGGCCGGCGCTGGAGTTCCCGCATTTCACCATCGAACCGGAAAACCGGCTGAAGGCGTTCCTGCAACTGGCGCTGTTCCATGGCTCGTGGCTGCTGTTTCCGTTGATCGCCCTGTGTGCGTGGCGCGCGGTCGTGCGCTGGCGCCGACACCATTGGCGACGCGCGACCGGCGCAGTCCTGATGCTGGCGTTGAGTTTGATCACGGTGTGGTCGCGTTTCGTGGAACCGAACATTCTGGTGGTGCGCACCACAGTCATTCCCGCGCCGATTGATCT
>JBDTBW010000066.1:0-6568 GCA_039923855.1 Rhodanobacteraceae bacterium
CGAAATCGGCAATCTGCCCTTGCCGGGCCAGATGAAACTGCTGCGCGTGCTCGAGAGCGGCGAGTTCGAACGGTTGGGTTCCACACGTACGCGCAAGGTGAAAGTGCGCGTGATCAGCGCGACCAACGCGGACTTGCGCGCGATGATCCGAGAGGGGCGCTTCCGTGAAGATCTGTATTACCGCTTGAACACCATCGAAGTCGCGCTGCCGCCGTTGGCCGAGCGCAGTGACGACATCCTGCCGCTGGCGGAACATTTTCTGGGTGACGCCGCAACGCTATCCGACGACGCACGTGAAGCGCTGCTGGCGCATGCATGGCCGGGCAACGTGCGCGAACTCAAGAACGCGCTGGAACGCGCCCGGTTGTTGTGTGGCGACGGCGAAATCGAGGTCGCGCATCTGGGTTTGCCGCGGGCGATGCCGGCGGCTGCACGCAGTCTGGATGAACCCTCGCACGAGGCGGTTTTATCGGCGCTGACATCGGCGCATGGCGTGATCAGCCGCGCCGCGCGCTCGCTGGGCTTGTCGCGGCAGGCGTTGTATAGGCGGATGCAACGGTACGGCATTTCCGAAACCTCCGAATAACCTGCTGCGCTCGCCGGCTCGCGCGCGTACGGTGCTCGGCATGCTCATGTACTGACGTGTACACTCCGCTGCTTGGCGCTCCGATCGCGCGCAATCCGCCTTCGCTCGCAACGGTTATTCGAAGGTTTCGTAACCATGCGTGTCTCCTCGCTCGAAGGCAAACTTGCTTTGCTGCTGGTCGCGGCGGCGATCGCGGCGGCGGTGTTGGCCGCGGTGATCGCCGCGTGGTTTTCGAGCGTGTGGTTTGGCGCTTTAATCGCGATCGTATTGCTGCTGATCCCGCTGCTGTGGATCGCGCATGTGACGATGCAGCCGGTGCGACGGTTGTTGCGCGCACTGGCCGGCAGCGTGGCCAGCTACCGCGACGGCGACTTCAGCCTGTCGCTGGCCTTGCGCCGCCGTGACGAACTCGGCGAGCTGGTCGCCGCGCACAATGCGCTGGGGCAGGCGTTGCGGGAACAACGCCAACATCTGGTGCAGCGCGAGTTGCTGCTGGACACCGTGATGCAACACACCCCGACCGCGTTGATCCTCGCCGACGCGCACGATCGCGTGGTGTACGCCAACCTCGCGTCGCGGCATCTGTTCAACGAGGGCCGCAGCCCGCTCGGGCTCGATTTCAAGGAATTGCTGCAGGGCTGCCCCGAAGCGATGCGGCAGGCGATCGCGACCGGCGAGGACAGCCTGTTCGGCGTCGAGCTGGACGGGATCGAGGAAATTTTTCATCTCTCGCGCCGCGCGTTTCGTCTGCAGGGCCGGCCGCATCGGCTGTATCTGGTGCAGCGGATGACACGCGAATTGTCGCGCCAGGAAGTCTCCACCTGGAAGCGTGTGATCCGGGTGATCAGCCACGAGTTGAACAACTCGCTGGCGCCGATTTCGTCGATGACGCATTCGGGTGCGGAATTGGCGCGACGTGGCGAGATCTCCCGGCTGCCCGACGTGTTCGCCACCATCGACGAACGCGCCGCGCATCTTCACGGTTTCATCGCCGGCTATGCCGATTTCGCCAAGTTGCCGGCGCCGCGTTTCGCGCGGGTCGAGTGGGGGCCGTTCGTGGACGCGCTGCGATTGCACTCCGAATTTCAACTCGTGTCATCCGCGCCGCGCGAAGCCGGCTGGTTCGACGCCGCGCAGATCGAACAGGCACTGATCAATCTGCTGAAAAACGCGCACGAATCCGGCAGCGCCGCGGAAGACGTCACGCTTGCGATCGCGCGGGTTGGCACCGAATGGCGCATCGAGGTCGCCGATTGCGGACCCGGCATGAGCGAGACGGTGCTGAGCCAGGCGCTGCTGCCGTTCTATTCGACCAAGCGCAGCGGCACGGGCCTCGGACTTGCGTTGGCGCGCGAGATCGCCGAGTCGCACGGCGGGCGGATCGCGCTGGCCAATCGCGAGGACGGCGGACTGCGGGTGACCCTGGCGCTGCCGGCCGTGGCGCGCGGCTGAAACACAGTCAGCTTATACTGCCGCAACTATACGAGGGGAAAGACAATGGGTGCCATCCTTGCGCTGGTAATCGTCGTGGTCGCGGTGATCGTGCTGGCCAAGCTGGTGCGGATCGTGCCGCAGGGTTACGAATGGACGGTCGAAACATTCGGTAAGTACACCAACACCTTGTCGCCCGGATTGCATTTCCTGATCCCGATCTATCAGGCGGTCGGGCGCAAGATGAACATGATGGAGCAGGTACTTGCGGTACCAAGCCAGGACGTCATCACCAAAGACAACGCGGTGGTCAAGGTCGATGGCGTGGTGTTCTATCAGGTGCTGGATGCGGCCAAGGCCGCATACGAAGTGTCCAACCTGGAATTGGCATCGATCAATCTGATCATGACCAACATCCGCACGGTGCTGGGTTCGCTCGATCTCGACGAATCGCTGTCCAAGCGCGACGACATCAACGCGCGGCTGCTGCGCGTGGTGGACGAGGCCACGCATCCATGGGGCATCAAGGTCACCCGCGTGGAATTGAAGGACATCCAGCCGCCGCGCGACTTGATAGATTCGATGGCGCGGCAGATGAAGGCCGAGCGCGAGAAGCGCGCGAATATTCTGGAAGCGGAAGGTTTTCGTCAGGCCGCGATCCTGAAAGCCGAGGGCGAGAAGCAAGCCACGATTCTGTCGGCCGAGGGCGAAAAAGAGGCCGCGTTCCGTCAGGCCGAGGCGCGTGAGCGCCTGGCCGCCGCCGAAGCCAAGGCCACCGAAGTGGTGTCGGTGGCGATCGAGCACGGCGACATCAACGCGCTCAATTATTTCGTCGCCGGCAAATATATCGAGGCGTTGAAAGCGATGGCCGATTCGCCGAATCAAAAAATGCTGCTGCTGCCGATCGAGGCGACCGGTATTCTCGGATCGCTGGCCGGGATCGCCGAAATCGGCAAGGAAGCGCTGGCCAAGCAAACCGAAAATCGTGCCGCGTCGCGCTCGCCCTCGCGCGTTCCGCCGCCGCCGATTCCGAATACGTGAGTGCCGCGCCGATGAATTTCCCCGCGCATTATCTGTGGTGGGTGCTGGCATTGTTGCTGATCGCTGGCGAAGTGCTGTTGCCCGGCTATTTCATGTTGTGGATCGGCATCGCCGCGGCGGTGATGGGTGTGATTCTGCTCGTCCTGCCGGTGCTCGGTGTATTGGCGCAGGCCGTGCTGTTCGCGGTGCTGGCGTTCGTATCGTGTTTTGTTTACTGGAAATGGGTGCGCCCGCGGCTGGCGCGCGAGACCGCTCCCGAGGCCGCGGGACTCAACCGCCGCGGAGTGCGGATGATCGGCCAGCGTTATGTGTTGTCCGAGCGCATCGTCAATGGCCGCGGCAAGGCGCACGTCGGCGACGGTCAATGGCTGGTGGAAGGTCCGGATATGCCGGTTGGCACGGAAGTCGAAGTGGTCGCGGTGGAGGGAACGACGCTCAAGGTACGTGCCGTTTCCGCGACGACGCACTGACGCTACTGGGATGAATACCCTCGACCCCGCCGTCCGCGCGCGCATCGGTTTCGTGATCGAACTGGCGCGGCGGCTGCATCAATACGGCGCCGCGGCGCCGCGGCTGGAGCAGGCGGTCAGCGGTGTCGCGCAGCGGTTGGCGCTGGACAGCGATGTGTTGTCCACGCCGACGTCGATCGTGGTGTCCTTCGCCGAACGCGGCGGTGACGGGCTTGCGCAATTCACCCAGGTGCTGCGCGTGGTGCCCGGCGATGTGAACCTCGCGCGCCTGTGCCGCGTCGACGAAATCGCCGATCGCGTGACCGACGGCAGCATGGAACCGCGCGCGGGCCTTGCGCAACTGCGCGCATTGGGCCGTCCGTTGTCGCGCCCCGCGTTGATCGCGATCGTCGGAAGTTACGGATTGGCCGCCGCCAGCATTGCGATGTTGTTGCGCACCGCGTGGGCGGACGTGCTGGTATCGGCGGTGATCGGGCTTTTGATCGGCGCGATCACGGTGGCGGGTTATGGACGGCCGCGCCTTGCCGCCGCCGGCGAGGCGATCGCGGCATTGATCGCGACCTTCGTCGCGGTCGTGGTGAGTGCGTGGATCGTGCCGCTGGCGTTGAAGTCGGTGGTTCTGTCGGCGCTGATCGTGTTGGTGCCGGGCATGACGCTGACCAACGCGGTGCGCGAATTGTCGAGTCAGCATCTGGTGTCGGGCGTATCGCGCGTGGCGGGTGCGATCGCGACGCTGTTGAAATTGACGTTTGGAACCGTTGCCGCGGCGGCGATTTGCGCGGCGCTCCACATCGTGCCCGCGGCGAACGCGCTGCCGCCATTGCCGGCATGGACTCAATGGCCCGCGCTGCTGGTCGGCGCGTTCGCGTTCGCGATGCTGTTCCAGGCGGCGTTGCACGATTACGCGCTGGTGATCGCGTCGGTGATCGTGGGGTATCTCGCCACGTATTTCGGCGGCGCGATGCTGGGCGCGCCGTTCGGTGTGTTCCTCGGCGGTTTCGTGCTGGGCGCGCTCAGCAATCTCTACGCGCGCGTGGCTGGGCGCCCCGGCGCGTTGGTACGCGAGCCGGGCATTCTGTTGCTGGTGCCGGGCAGCGTCGGTTTCCGCAGCGTGTCGTATCTCTTGACGCGCGAGGTCGGCATGGGTGCGGAAACCGGCGTGCTGCTGGTGACGCTGCTGATTTCGCTGGTGGCGGGGCTGCTGTTCGGTGATCTATTGGTGGCGCCGCGGCGCAGTCTATGAATCCTCGCAAGATTGCCTTGGTTCCGCTCGCTGCCGCGAGCGGAGTTACTTTCCTTTCGGGGAAAGTAGCCAAAGCCATTGCGCTGAACACGATGACCTCGGCAACATCGTGTTGCCTCGACTGCCCTGCGATGCTCGCCGAACGGCGGCCGCGCCGAACTCGCACATCCCTGTGCTCAGACAATCGTCGCTTGCTCCGCCGTTCGGCTGCGCGTCTCGGCATCGCGTACAGCGCGTAGGCTCGCTCGTTGACGGCCTTCCATGGCCTGCATTTCCACTGATTGTGTGTTTTTGGGTAGGGTCAAAAGCGCCCGACCCTACTTGATCAAAAGATCCTTGTCTTTCTTGCCGGCCTTCAGCGCTGCGAGGAACCAGCGCGGACGCTTGCCGCGGCCCGACCATGTCATCGACGAATCAGCCGGATTGCGGTATTTCGGCGCGACCTTGCCGCGCTTGCCGCCGCGTTTGCCGCCATAAAGTTCAGCGAAGGTGAAACCTTCCGTCCTGAGCAGTGCATTGACTTTATCGCGCACCATGGAGGCGCGCTCGCGTTTGATGTCGTGCTTGCGCGATTCGGCTTTCTTGATCAACTCGTCGAGTTGATTGGGATTGAGCGACTTCAAATCGATGGCCATGCTGACTCCTTATCACGGAAGATTGAACCGCGGAAAATGTCGGCCGTGACGACCAATTGGATTATCGTAAAACGGCCGGACGAGATTATTCTGGCGCAAACGCGCCAGAGACGCAAAATCCCCCGAAAGTCGCGCCCCGATTATTCGAATAATGCAAACAGCTCCCGTTTGTCGAGATTGCGGCTTTCGGCCTCGCGCCTGCCGCGATATTCAAAAGTGCCAGCGGCCAGGCCGCGTTCGCTGACCACAATGCGGTGAGGGATGCCGATCAGTTCGATGTCGGCGAACATCGGGCCCGGCCTCAAGGCCCGATCATCCAGCACGGTATCCACGCCGCGTTCGTTCAATTCGCGGTACAGCGATTCGGCGGTTTGCGTCACCTTGGGATCGTTTTTCGGATTAATGATACATACCGCGGCGCGCCACGGCGCCATTGGTTCCGGCCAGATAATCCCGCGCTCGTCGTGACCCTGCTCGATCGCGGCGGCGACAATCCGCGATACGCCGATACCATAGCAGCCGGTGATCGGCGTGCGCGATTTGCCGTTTTCATCGAGCACCGCAACTTGCATGGGGGCCGTGTACTTGTCGCCGTTCTGGAAGATGTGTCCGATCTCGATACCGCGCGCGATCTCCAGCACGCCGCGTCCATCGGGCGAGGGATCGCCGGCGACCACCTTGCGCAGATCCGCGACGCGCGCCACCTGCGCATCGCGATGCCAGTTGGCGCCGATGTAGTGGGCGCCATCGGCGTTGCCACCACAGACGAAATCAGCGATCACCGCCGCCGCGCGATCGACGATCACCGGCACGTCGGCCGCTAATCCCGCCGGGCCGATAAATCCCGCGTGCGCGCCGGTGGCGGCGAGGATTTCCTCTTCGCCCGCAAGCACCGATTCGCCCGGAAGTTCGGGCAATTTGCCGGCCTTGATCTCGTTCAATTCGTGATCGCCACGCAGACACAGCGCGACCACGCCCTCGACGCCGCGCACCAGGATGGTCTTCACGCATTGCGTAGGCGGCACGCGGAGGAATGCCGACACCTCGGCGATGGTTTTCTGCGTCGGCGTTTCCACGCGCGTCAATGATTGCGAAGGTTCAGGCCGGATCACCTCCGGCACGATGGCTTCGGCGAGTTCCACATTCGCCGCGTAATCGGACT
>JBDTBW010000067.1:0-44520 GCA_039923855.1 Rhodanobacteraceae bacterium
CGCGGCAACGCGTCGTTGGCGCCATCCAGTTCCAGCGGCAGCAGCACGTTTTCCTCGGCGGTCAACGCGGGCAGCAGATGAAACGACTGGAACACGAAACCGACCAGCCGCCGGCGCACGGCCGCGCGTGCCTCCTCGTCCAGCGTTTCCAGTTTCTGGCCGTCCAGCACGATGCTGCCGGCGCTCGGCACGTCGAGTCCGGCTAGGAGTCCCAGCAGCGTGGTCTTGCCCGAACCCGAGGCGCCGGTGATCGCGACGGTTTCCCCCGCGTTCACGTCCAGACTGACATCGTCCAGAATATCGAGCCGGCCGCCCGGGCCATCGACGTATTTGCTTAACCCGCGCGCGGAGAGAAGAACGATGCGATCCTGCATACGCTTTTGCCTTGTGTTGTTGCTGTGGTGGTGCGCGCCGTTGGCGGGCGCAGCCGTTCAAAACGCGCGGCCGGTGCTGTTGCTGGGCGATTCGTTGTCGGCCGCGCACAATATCGCATTGACCGCGAGTTGGCCGGTTTTGTTGCAGGTGCGCCTGCAGGAGATGCGGCCGCCGCGCGCATTGATCAATGCCAGCATCAGCGGCGAGACGACGGCTGCCGGGTTGAGCCGGTTACCGAATCTGTTGAAACGCTTTTCCCCGGCGCTGGTGATGATCGAACTGGGCGCCAACGATGGCTTGCTCGGCTTGCCGCTGGATGAAATCCGGGGGAACCTGCAGGCGATGATCCGTGATTGCGGTTCGGCACATGCGCAGGTGCTGTTGCTCGGCATCGAACTGCCGGTGAATTACGGCCCGCAGTACCGCGACGGGCTGCGCGGCATCTATGCGCAATTGGCGCATGACAATCACTCTGCCCTGGTGCCATTCCTGTTGCAGGGCATCGCGCTGCACCCGGAATTGATGCAGGAGGACGGTTTGCACCCGATCGCGCAGGCGCAGCCGCGGGTGTTGGCCAATGTGTGGCCGGCGTTGCAACCGATGCTGGCGAAGTTGACGCGCTGACTTCGTCATTTCGGCGTAGGCCAGTGGCTTTATCGCAAGATTGTCTTGGTTCCGCTCGCTGCCGCGAGCGGAGTTACTTTCCTTTCGGGGAAAGTAACCAAAGCCATTGCGCTGGACGCGATGGGCTCGACAACATCGTGTTGTCTACGAGACACACCGCAAGCAGTCATCCCTGAAGCGCTTCCCGGCCCGCACATCCATGTGCGTGCGTTCGCCGGCGCGAGATGCGATTCAACGCATCTCGCGAAAGCCCCGGTTCACCCTGACGAATCCTCGTTGGGCGGCGGTTGGTTGGGTTGCGAGGTCGGCGCCGCGTCTTGTTGCTGCGGCATCCGCGCCTGATGCCTGGCCTTCATCTGCTGATGCCAGGCGCGCCATTCATTGCGGTCGATCGCCCCATCGTGGTTGCTGTCGATCTGATCGAAGCGTTTGGCAAGTCCAGGCCGTCCCTGTGCCTCATCGCGGCTCAACATGCCGTCGTGGTTGGCGTCCAGCGCCCACACCGATTCGTGGTGGCGCACCGGCGCCGAAGCGTCGGGCGCCGAAGCATTGCCCTGATCGGGTGGCGGGCTGGTCTGGGCGAACGCCGCCGGGGCCGCCAGCAGCAGCAGCAAGGGAAGCCACGAAAAGGATTTGCGCACGGTGGGTCTCCGCAGTAGGTTAGGCACGCCGCGCGCGCCCTGTCCCCTCAACGCGATGGGGCCGCCGGCGTTGACGCGATTCACGTATCGCTCACCGCCCGGTTGGCAAATTGCACGCTCGGAATCCGGTGCATCCGGTTTGACTGACAAAGGCCGTCATGAGCGCGCACGAAGAACAGGCCGGTTTGATCCTGCTGGTGGAAGACAACCGCGGCATCGCCGAGATGATCGGCGAGTTCCTTGAGCGCCGCGGCTATTCCGTGGACTACGCTTCCGACGGCGTCACCGGGCTGCATCTGGCGGTGTCGGGCAGCTTCGATGTGGTAGTGCTGGACCTGATGCTGCCGGGCATGGATGGTCTGGAAGTCTGCCGCAAATTGCGCAACGAAGCCAAGAAAGCCACGCCGGTACTGATGCTGACCGCGCGCGACACGCTGGAAGACAAGTTGATCGGGCTGGACGCCGGCGCCGACGATTACTTGGTGAAGCCCTTCGAGCCGCGCGAACTGGAAGCGCGTGTGCGCGCATTGATCCGCCGCGACCGCCGCCAGGTTTCCTCCGAAATACTGCAGGTCGGCGATCTGGTGCTGGATACCGCGACGCTGCGCCTGACCCGCGACGGCGAGGAATTGCAGGTCTCGCCGATCGGTCTGAAATTGCTCACCATCCTGATGCGCGAATCGCCGCGGGTGGTCAGCCGCCGCGACATCGAGCGCGAGATCTGGGGTGATACGCTGCCCGATTCCGACACGCTGCGCTCGCATCTGTACAACCTGCGCAAGGTGATCGACAAGCCGTTCACGCGGCCGCTGTTGCACACCATCCACAGCGCGGGTTACCGGTTGGCGGATCTCGACATGGAAGTCGTCGCCGCTGACCGCGCGGACTGAAGCCATGCGCAGCGGCAGCGGTATGCGGCACAAATTCGTGGTGGGGCATCACCGCATTGCGCGCAACACTTGGCGATCGCCGATCATGAAGCTGGCGGCCGCGTTGCGGCAGTGGAATCCGAACCAGCCCGACATCGCCGCGTTGGAACCTGCGCGCCTGGGATTGACGGCCGACAGTGACGCCGAGGTGCTGGCGCAATCGCTGCACAATTTCGCAACGCGGCTGGACGCGTTCGTTGAGCGCGAGCGCAATTTCACCCGCGACGCCAGCCACGAATTGCGCTCGCCGTTGACGATCATCAAGGTCGCCACCGAGGTGCTGGTCGACGACGAGAGCTTGAGCACGTTCGCACGACGTTCGCTCACGCGCATCCAGCGTTCGGTGCGCGAAATGGAAGCGCTGATCGAATCGTTTCTGATCCTTGCGCGCGAATCCGATACCGGTTTGCCGGAGGAGGATTTCCTGGCCAATGACGTAGTGCGCGAACAGGTCGAACGTTTTCGCGATCTGATCGAGGACAAGCCGATCGAACTGAAGCTGGAGGAGCGCGCGCGCTTCGCGCTGCATGCGCCGCCGCGGGTGTTCGCGGTGGTGATCGGCAATCTGATCCGCAACGCATGTTTGTATACCGAGCGCGGCGTGATTTGCGTCATCGTCGAGGAGGCCTGCGTGAGCGTCAGCGACACCGGGTGCGGCATGGACGCGGAGGATCTCGAGCGCGCGTTCCAGCCGTTCTATCGAGGCAGCCGCACCGGCGACCAAGGTCATGGCATCGGGCTTGCCATCGTGCGCCGGATTGCCGACCGTTTCGACTGGCCGGTGGAACTCGACAGCACGCGGGGTCACGGTACGGTTGCGCGGGTGCGCCTGCCTGCCGCGATGCCGGTGGACAAGGCGTTGCCGCAGATCGGTTGAACGGGGGAGAATGCGATGTTCGAGCAATGATCCTCGACGCAGGATTCGGAGTATCGCCATGAAGTTTCGCTCGTTCGCCTTCTTCACGCTTTTCATGGGAGTCGCCGTCATGAGCCACGCCGCGAACCGGCCCGTGCTGGTCATCCACGGCGGCGCCGGTGTGATCAAGAAAGACATTACGCCGGAAAAGGAAAAGGCGATCCGCGCCGCGCTGGGCGAGGCGCTGCAACATGGCTACGCGCAACTGAAAGCCGGCAAACCCGCGCTGGACGCGGTGACCGCGGCGATCACCGTGCTGGAGGACGATCCGCATTTCAACGCCGGCAAGGGCGCCGTTTTCACCCACGACGGCAGCAACGAGATGGACGCCGCGATCATGGACGGCGGCACGCTGCGCGCCGGCGCAGTGGCCGACGTGCGCCGCGTGAAAAACCCGATCCTGCTGGCGCGCGCGGTGATGGAACATTCGCCGCACGTGATGCTGGTCGGTGATGGCGCGGAGGAATTCGCGAAGGAGCAGGGCGTCGCATTGGTCAATCCTTCGTATTTCCGCACCGAACAACGTTGGCAGGAACTGCAGGACGCATTGAAGCAAGATGCGCAAGGTCAGCATGCCGATGAGGAGAAGCAAGGCCACTTCGGCACCGTCGGTGCGGTCGCGCTGGATGTGCACGGCGATCTCGCCGCAGGCACCTCCACCGGCGGCATGACCGACAAGCGCTGGGGCCGTGTCGGCGATTCACCGATCATCGGTGCGGGCACCTACGCCAATGCCAAATGCGCGGTGTCGGGCACCGGTTGGGGCGAGTTCTACATCCGCACCGTGGCCGCGCACGAGATCTGCATGCGCGTCGCGATGATGGGACAAAGCGTGCAACAGGCGTCGGAGGACGTCATCAACAAGGAAATCCCCAAACTCGGTGGCGACGGCGGTGCGATCGTGCTGGGTGCCGATGGCAGTTACGCGATGCCGTTCAATACCGAAGGCATGTTCCGCGGCTGGATCGGCACCGATGGCGTGCCGCACGTGGCGATCTTCAAAAACGCAGAAGAAGCCGCTCGCAAGCGCTAACGCAAACGCGCATCAACCGGTGGCTTGTACCCGCCGCAATGCGCGGCGTTGGCGGCGACGTTCGGCTTGCCGTGCGAACACCAGGTACAACGCGGGCGTGCTGAGCAGCGTCAGGCTCTGCGAGAAAATCAAGCCGCCCAGCATCGCGATACCCAGCGGCCTGCGCAGCTCCGCGCCGGTGCCGATGCCGATGGCCAGCGGCAACGATGCCAGGATCGCCACCATCGTGGTCATCATGATCGGGCGGAAGCGCACCAGACATGCCTCGCGGATCGCCTCCAGCGGTGTACTTCCGGCGCGCTGCGCGACCAGCGCGAAGTCGATCATCATGATCGCGTTTTTCTTGACCAGGCCGATCAGCAACACCAATGCCATCATCGCCACGATCGACAGTTCCGTATTGGTGACCAGCAGCGCCAGCAGCGCGCCGACGCCTGCCGACGGCAGCGTCGACAGGATCGTGACCGGGTGGATCAGGCTTTCGTAGAGCATGCCGAGCACGATGTACACCGCGATCACCGCGCCCAGCAGCAGCAACGGCATGTTGCTCTGCTGTTGCTGGAAGCGGCGGAAATCGCCGCCGAGACTCAACTGGATATCGCCGGGCATGCGCATCCCGGTGATGGTTTTCTGGATCTGGTCGGTGGCCTGGCTCATGCTGATGCCCGGCGCCAGATTGAAACTCAGGTCCATCACGGTGAACTGATCCTCGTGGCTGATCTGCACCGGCGCGAGTCCGGACTCCTGGTGCGCGACCGCGGTCAGCGGGATCAGCGCGCCGCTGTTGGAACGCACGTAAAGACGATTCAGCGCCGCGGGCGTGGCCGATTCCGACGGCAGCGCGGTCAGCACCACCGCGTATTGGTTGGTGTCGGAGTAAATGGTCGAAATCTGACGCTGGCCGAAGGCGTTGTAGAGCGCGTCGTCGATCGCTGCGACCGAGACGCCGAGCCGGGAGGCTTTGTCGCGGTCGATTACGACGTTTTGCAACAGCCCCGCCTCGTCGACATCGCTGCCGACATCGCGGAACATCGGGTTCTTCTGCAACTGCGTCTGCAATTTCGGCAGCCAGGTCTCGAGTTCGGCAAGATCGTTGCCTTTCAGCGACACCTGATATTGCGCGCCCTGATTGCCGCTGCCACCGCCGCTGGGCAAATCCTGGTGCGCGTGCAATCGCAAATTGAGATCGGGATACTGCGCGGCCTTGGCCGACAACCGCGCCAGCACGTCCTGGGTGGATTCGCTGCGGCCGTCGCCGAGTTGATTCAACTGGATGTGAAAAAAGCCGCTGGCGCCGTGCCGGCCGCTGCCGAGCGAGGAGCCGACGTATTGCACCGCCGGGTCGGCCATCAACATGCCGGTGAGACGCTGCTGGCGTTGCTGCAATTCGGAGAACGACGGCGTGGAACCGGCGGTCGCCCGGCCGACGATCAGGCCGGTGTCCTGCGGCGGGAAAAAACCTGCCTTGACCGCGCCGAACAGATAAAACGTCGCCACCATCAGCAGCACCGGCGTCAACGCCAGAATGCGCGGATGTCGAAGCGTCACGTCCAGCGCGCGTCGATAGATATTCAACATGCCGCCGTGGAAGCGGTCCAGCGTGCGACCGATGCGTGACGGCGCGTGTTCGGTTTGCGGCGAGAGGAACAGGCCGCACAACGAAGGTGTCAGCGTCAGCGACACGATCGCCGAGACCGCGATCGCGGCGATCAGGGTCACGGTGAACTCGCGGAAGAACAACCCGATGATGCCGGTGGCGAACAACAGCGGAATGAACACCGCGATCAGTGACGCGGTTATCGCGACGATGGTGAAGCCTATCTCGCGCGCGCCATTCAACGTGGCGGTCAGGCGGTCCTGGCCTTCATCGACGTGGCGGATGATGTTCTCAATCACCACGATCGCGTCATCCACCACGAAACCGATCGCGATCACCAGCGCCAGCAGCGAAAGATTGTCCAGCGTGTAGCCCAGCACATACATCACGATGAAGGCGCCCGCCAGCGAAAGCGGCACCGCGGTGGCGGCAATCAAGGTGGGCGCCAGCCGCCGCAGGAACAGCGCCATCGTCAGGATCACCATCCCAAGGCTGATCAGCAGCGTGATTTCCACATCGTCGACCGAGGCGCGCACGGTCGGCGTGCCGTCGAAGAACGGCGTCAGCTGCGTGCCCGGCGGCAGCAACTGCTGCAATTTTGGCAACTCCGCCTTGACGCCGTCGACGGTACTGATGATGTTGGCCTCGGGGCGCTTGTAGACATCGATCTGGATCGAGCGTTGGCCGTTGAACCACGCCGATTGATAGCTGTCCTGGGCGCCCTGGTAGACATGCGCGACATCACGCAGGAACACCGGCACGCCGTTGCGCACGGCGACGACCAGGTTGGCGAAATCCTCCGGCGTGTGCAGTTGATCGTTGGCGGTGACTGACATCGTGGTGTGGCCGTCGGAGAGAAAACCCTGCGGCGAGGTGACGTTGGCGGCGGTCAACGCGTTGCGCAGATCGTTCGACGACAAACCGAGTGCATCGAGCGCGTGCAGATCCACATCCACGCGGATCGCCGGTTGCGCGCTGCCGGAAATTTCCACCGAGGCAACGCCCGGCAATTGCGCGAGGCGCGGCTGCAAGAGCGTCTGCGCGTTGTCGAACAAACCCGACAGCGGTTGCGCGTCCGAGGTCATCGCGAACTGGATGATCGGATCGTCGTTGGGGTTGATCTTCTGATACGTCGGCGGTTGCGGCAAACCGGCGGGCAGATCGACCGCCGCCGCGTTGATCGCCGCCTGCACTTCGCGCGCAGCGGCATCGATATTCACGCCGCCCTGGAAAATCAGGATCACCGAGGCGTTGCCTTCGGAGCTGTTGGATCGCATCGTGTCGATGCCGGGGATCTGCCCCAGGTGCCGCTCCAGCGGGGAGGTCACGGTCGCGGCCATGGTCGCGGCATCGGCGCCCGGCTCGCCGGCGGAAACGAAGATCGCGGGAAAGGTCACCTGCGGCAGCGCGCTGATACCGAGCAGGAAATAACAGATCATCCCCGCCACCAACACGCCCGCAGCCAGCAGCGAGGTGCCGATCGGGCGCTTGATGAAGGGTGCGCAGATGTTCATGTCTGGAAGCCCCTCTCCCGCCGGGAGAGGGGTTGAGGTGAGGTTCCGGTTCTTGCGTAGTCGTGAATAGATCGAAATGATCGGCTCAAGGCCAGCATGCAAACGCCCGCTTCAAGCGGACCCTCATCCGCCCTGCGGGCACTTTCTCCCGGAGGGAGAAAGGAAAAATCAAAAGCGTTCACGCCGGTCCACCCTCAGGCACGTCCGTGGTCCGCAGCCAACCACGCTCGCGCATCCAATCGGAGAAGCGCTCCATGTACAGATAAACCACCGGCGTGGTGTACAGCGTCACCAGTTGCGACAGCAGCAGGCCGCCGACGATCGACACGCCCAGTGGCCGGCGCAGCTCCGCGCCGATGCCGGTGCCCAGCGCCAGCGGCAGCGCGCCGAGCAATGCCGCCATCGTGGTCATCATGATCGGACGGAAACGCAGCAGGCACGCGCGCCGGATCGCGTCGTGCGCATTCATTCCTTCGCGTTGCGCGGCGATCGCGAAGTCGATCATCATGATCGCGTTTTTCTTGACGATGCCGATCAACAGCACGATGCCGACGATGCCGTCCACCGACAGGCTCATCCCGAACAGCATCAGCGCCAGCAGCGCGCCGACGCCGGCCGGGGGCAGTGTGGAAATGATCGTGGCCGGATGGATGTAGCTTTCGTACAGCACGCCCAGCACGATGTAGATCACCACCACCGAAGCGAGGATCAGCAACAGTTCGTTGCCGACGGAGGAGGAAAACTCCGCCGCTGCGCCGACGAATTCGCCGCGCACCTGCGGCGGCAATTTCATTTGTGTGACCGCGTCGTTGATCGCGTTCACCGCCTGCGAAAGCGAATAGCCTGGTGCGAGATTGAACGAGAGGGTTGCCGCCGGGAGCTGATCCTGATGGCTGACCACCAGCGGCGCGTTGGTCACGCTGGCGGTCGCCAGCGTGGAAAGCGGCACGGTGTTGCCGCCGCCGAGCAGGATGCCGGTGTTGGATTGGCCAATGCCGGTCGAGGTCGAGGAATTCGCGGATTTCACCTGACCAAGACTCGTTGCATTGCTGCCGGTCAGCGCGCCGCTGGCGCCGTTGCTGCGCACCGTCAGCATGTTCATGAGATCGGAGCGGTTGCGGAATTGCGGCGCCACTTCCAGCACCACCCGATACTGATTCAACTGGGTGAAGATGGTCGATATCTGACGCTGGCCGAAGGCGTCGTACAAGGTGTCGTCGATGGTTTGCACCGGCACGCCCAGACGGCTGGCGGCATCGCGATCGATGCTGAGGTGCAACGCATTGCCGTTGTCGGCGAGGTTGTTGCCGACATCCGCGAGCTGCGGCAATTGCCGCAAGGCGGCGGTGAGTTTTTGCGCGTAGCCCGACAATTCCGTGGAGTCGACATCGGACAAGGTGTACTGGTATTCCGTTGCGGCCACGCGCGTATCGAGCGTGATGTCCTGCACGGGTTTCAGATACAGCGCCGCACCCGGAATATTCGCGACCTCGTGTTGCAGGCGGGGCAGGATCGCATCCAGTCCATCGCGCTGACCGCGATCCTTCAGCACGATGCTGAGCTGTCCCTGGTTGAGGGTCGGATTGATCGAACCCGCACCGATGAACGCCGCCACGCCCGCGACCGCGGGATCGGCGCGCAAGGCGGCGGCGACCTGTTCGGTCAAAGCTTTCATCGCCGGAAATGCGATGTTGTCGTCGGCCTGCACCACGCCGGTGATCAACCCGGTGTCCTGCTGCGGCAGCAATCCCTTCGGGATCACGATGTACAACAACACGGTGACGACCACCGACGCGGTGGCGACCAGCATCGTCAAACGCCGGCGCGCCAGCACCCAGTCGAGGCTGCGTTCGTACGCGCCAAGCATCCGGTTGAACAGGGTTTTCCTGCCGTCCGCGGCGGCCGCATCGTCGGCCGGCACCGAACCGCGATCGAGCAGATACGCGCACATCATCGGCGTCAGGGTGAGCGACACCAGCAGCGAAATCACCACCGCGATGGTCAACACCCAGGCGAATTCGTGGAACAATCGTCCGGTCACGCCCGGCATCAGCAGCAGCGGCAGGAACACCGCGACCAGCGACACCGTCAACGACACCACCGTGAAACTGATCTCGCGCGCGCCGATTTCGGCGGCCTCTTTCGACGGCTTGCCCTGCTCGATGTAGCGCACGATGTTCTCGATCATCACGATCGCGTCGTCGACCACGAAGCCGGTCGCGACGGTGAGCGCCATCAGCGAAAGATTGTCCAGCGAGAATCCGGCGAACGACATCACCGCGAACGTGCCCAGCAGCGACAGCGGCACCGCGACCGACGGAATCACCGTCGCCCACAACCGGCGCAGGAACACGAAAATCACGCCGATCACCAGGAACACGGTCAGCAGCAGCGTGAACTCGACATCGCGCACCGAAGCGCGGATGGTGACGGTGCGGTCGGCGAATACATCCAGATGCACATCCGCCGGCAACACGCTGCGCAATTGCGGCAGCGCCGCGTCGATCTGCGCGACCGTGTTGACGATGTTGGCGCCCGGCTGGCGGCGGATGTCCAGCAGCACCGCCGACTTGCCATTGGCCCACGCCGCGAGCTGGTCGTTCTCGACGCCGTCGATCACGTTGGCGACATCGCCCAGGTGCACCGGTGCGCCGTTCTTGTAGCTGATGATCGTGCCGCGGTATTGATCGGCGTTTTGTAACTGGTCGTTGGTGCCGATCGCGTATGTCTGCACCGCGCCGTTCAAGGTGCCTTTGGCGGCGTTGACATTGGCCTGGGTCAGTGCGCTGCGCACGTCCTCCAACGTGAGTCCGAGATTCGCGAGCTTGGCCGGATCGACTTGCACACGCACCGCAGGCCGCACGTTGCCGGCGATCGAGACCAGTCCCACGCCGGGAACCTGCGACAGCTTTTGCGCGATGATCGAATCGGCGTAATCATTGACATCGCGCAGCGGGCGGCTGTCCGAAGAAAGCGCCAGCGTCAGGATCGGCGCGTCGGCGGGATTGACGCGGTTGTACACCGGAGGATAGGGCAGGCTGCCGGGCAGTCTGGCCGCGCGCAGCGCGGACTGCACGTCTTGCGCGGCGATGTCGATGTCGTGGCTCATGTCGAACTGCAGCACGATCGTCGACAAACCGGCGGACGAATCCGAACTCATCATGGTGACGCCGGAAATCTGCCCGAGCTGGCGTTCCAGGGGCGTCGTCACCAGCGAGGCCATCG
This sequence comes from Rhodanobacteraceae bacterium, assembly GCA_039923855.1. GTDB lineage: Bacteria > Pseudomonadota > Gammaproteobacteria > Xanthomonadales > Rhodanobacteraceae > 66-474. Next base: position 10,855 of record JBDTBW010000067.1, read on the forward strand.
TGGTTGCACTGGCGCCGGGATAAGTCGTCGTCACCACCAGGCTAGGCGCTTCTATCTCGGGCAATGCCGACACCGGCAGGCTGCGATAACCCAGGATGCCGAGCAGCAATACCGCCGCCATCAGTAATGATGTGGCGATCGGTCTGCGGATAAAGAGGGTGGAGAAGCTCATAAACGTTTGGGCTGGCAATGACGCGAATCGCTTCGACGAATGTCAGTTGTCTCCACATCCCCCGATCGAACCCGCTTGTGTCGGGTTCGATCGCCCCCTTGATTCAAGGGGGCTGAAAGCAACGGTGACGTGGCAATCTCTTGTCGTCATTCCGGGGCCGCGCGTAGCGCGGAACCAGGAATCCAGCTCTTACGGATTTTTAGGAACTGGATTCCGGGTCCCGTTTCCCGGATGAAGCCGGGAAACGACCCGGAATGACGACAATTTGATTTGCCACTTTCTTGCTACTTCCTACTTCCAACTCACCCACCATGTCCGCGCTTGCCGCCACCTTGTGCCGCCGCCTTTTTGATATCCGCCGCCGTCGGCGCCTTGGGTTCCTCGCCGGGTTTCATCGGCGTGATCTTGCTGCCTTCCTTCAGACGAAACTGGCCTTCGGTTACGACTTGGTCGCCGGCCTTCAATCCGCTGCCGATCAGTTCGTGGGTGTCGTCGGCCTCGCCGGTCACCGTGACCGGCTGCATCTTCACCATGGGTGTATTCGCGTCGCTCGTCGTCGACGCGGAAGAAGATGCGCCGCTGGCCGTGTGATGGCGACTATGCGGCGTCGCGTTGCCAGTCGGCGCCGCCGCGGCGTTCGCGCTGGAGCCGCCAGCGACGACGAGATACACGTAATCGCCATTCGGTCCGCGCTGCACGGCCTGCGTCGGCACCACCAGACCGTTGTCGACGGTGCCGACCTGCATCCGCAGATTGACGAACTGGCCCGGCCACAATTCGGCGGCCGCGTTCGGAAACTCCGCTTTCAGCTTGAACGTCGAGGTGTTGGGATCGATCTGGTTGTCGATCACTTTCAACACGCCGCCACCGGCCGTGGTTTTGCCGGTGGTCGGGTCTTGCACCACCAGCGGCAACGGGGCCGACGCCTGCGCTGCGCGCACCTGATCGAGATATTTGCCGGCCAGCGTGAAGATCACATTGATCGGATGCAGTTGCGTGATCACCACGATCGGGGTCGTGGTGGTGACGATGTTGCCGGGATCCACTTGGCGGATGCCGGCAAGCCCGTCGATCGGCGCCAATACCCTGGTGTAATCGAGTTGCACCTTGTTGTCGCGGATCGCGGCGGCGTCGGCGGCGACCCCGGCGGCGAGTTGGTGCACGTTGTTGCGCTGGGTAACCCGGTCGATTTCGGCAACGTATTGCTTGTACTTGGGAGCCATCGAGCGCGCCAGCGTCGATTGCGCGGTCGCGAGCAGCGCCTGATCCTGTTGCTGTTTCGCAAGTGCCTGATCGTATTGCGCCTGCACCGTGCGCGGGTCGATCTCCGCGATCACGTCGCCCTTTTTGACGGGCTGGCCTTCGGCAAAATCCAGTTTCAGCAATTTGCCGGCGACCTGCGGCATCACCGTTACGGTGTTCAGCGCCTGCACCGTACCGTTGGCGGTGAGATAGACCGGCACATTCTCCACGACCACCGCTTCCACGGTCACCGGAATCGGCGCGTTGGCGTCGTTGCCGGTGGCGGCGCCCGCGCGGTGCAGCAGCCGCCAGCCGATCACGATGACGATGATCGCGGCGATCGCGACCAGGATCCATTTGCCGCGCGACATGCGAAGACCTTTGCCGGGAAGAGCCGAAAGAAGATGCCGGCAGCATGCATGCTGCCGCTTGAACGCAGCCGCACCGGAACGGTGCGGACAACGAGGACTTACGTTAACGCAGAGGACAGTCGCGTGCGGGCATGACTTGTGGCCTATGCGGCGAACGCGGCGTGCCGCTCATTCCTCGGACGCCACGGTCGGCAATCCCGCGGCCGCCGCGGGCACGGTATTGCTGACGTGGTGCGCATCCGACAGGCGCTTCATCAGCGGCAGCACCGCGAACGCGATCCCGGTACAGACCAGGGCGGCGATGCCGAGCTTGTCGAACAGCGCGGTGTAGATCGGCAGGCTCGCCAACGGGGTGGTGGTGAGATTTTCCGGGACACTGGCATAGGATGCCACCACGCCGCCGAGATATTGCGACACGCCGGTGGCGACGAAGTAGGCGCCCATCATGAAGCCGCCCATGCGCGACGGCACATAGCGCGCGATCATCGCAAGCCCCAATCCGCTGACCAGCAATTCGCCCAGCGAGATCGCGCCATAACCCCACACCATCAACCACGACGAGACCCGCCCATCGGGCGCCGCGTAGTAGCCGGCCGCGCCAAAGATGAAAAATCCGATCGCAACGACGACGAAACCGAGCGCGAATTTGGCGGCGATGGAGATGTCCTTGTCGCGCTTGCCGGCGCTTGTGTAAATCCACGCCAGGATCGGGCTCAGGATGAAGATCCAGATCGGATTCAGCGCCTGGAATTGCGCCGGCGACCAATCCCAAAGATGCGCGCCGAACACATTGAACGCGGGATCGACGTTGCGCAAAGCGAACAGGTTCAGCGACGTCGAATACTGCTGGTAGAAGATGAAAAAAAACACCGTCTGGATGGTCAACACCAGCGCGGCGATCAGTCCGGCGCGCTCGCCGCTGCCGCCGCTGGAAATCAGCCAGGCAAAGATGCCGATCACCGCCACGCCGGCGACGTACACGAAGATGCGCGCCACGTTCTCGTTCTGCAGGATATAGGCGGAGAGGAATACCACCACGATGGCGCCGGCAAGCACCATCGCCAGTTTGCCCCACGGCATCGGGCGCTCATCCGGCGCCGATCCGACATGCGACAGCGCCTGGCGCATGACCGCATAGTTGGCCAAACCAACCAGCAGACCCACCGCGCAGACCAGAAACGCGATATGCCAGCCCCAGCCGTTGCCATAATGCGCGTTGAAATAATCCTTGAGTTTGGGCGTCAGCAATTGCGAAATCATCGCGCCGAGATTCACCGCCATGTAGTAAATGGTGAAAGCGCTGTCGATGCGCGAATCGTCGCCCTCGTAGATCTTGCGCACCAGATTTCCGGCGTTGGCCTTGAACAGGCCGTTGCCGACCACGATCACGCCCAGGGCGCAGAACAGGAACCACACACTCTGGCCCGGCACCACCATCAGCGAATAGCCGACCGTCAGCACCATCGCGCCGATCAGCATGGTGCGGCGGGTGCCGAGGATCTTGTCGCCGATCCAGCCGCCGATCGCCGGCGAGACATAAATCAGCGCGGCGGCGGCGCCCCAGACCAGGGTCGCGCGCGCGTCGGGGAAACCCAGCCGCTGCACCATGTAGTAAACGATCAGCGCCTGCATGCCGTAATAGCCGAAGCGTTCCCACATCTCGATTAGGAACACGGTCGAGAAAGAGCGGGTCTGGGACGGTTGCGTCGCGGTATTCATGGGCGGGCCCGTGGTTGGATTCGGCCAAGCGTACCCGATGCCGGGCGGGATGGGTGATGTCACGAAACCGTGAACTGGATTGTCGAGCCCCCGCTTGCCGTCATTCCGGCGCAGGCCGGAATCCAGTAACGGTCACACAGCAGAAAAGCGGTGGCGTTCTTGATCTTCTGGCGATGTCGCCACTGGATTCCGGCCTGCGCCGGAATGACGAATTCGTTGTTATGCTTTGTCGACTACTTTCGACTTTCGACGCATGCGTTCTTACCTCGACCTGCTGCGCGATGTGCTGGAACACGGCGTCGTCAGGAACGACCGCACCGGCACCGGCACCCTGTCGGTGTTCGGGCGGCAGATACGCTTCGATCTGGCCCAAGGATTTCCGCTGCTGACCACCAAGAAGCTGCACGTGAAATCGATCGTGTACGAACTGCTGTGGTTCCTGCGCGGCGATACCAATATCGCGTATCTCAAGGATCACGGGGTCGGCATCTGGGACGAGTGGGCGGACGCGCGCGGCGATCTGGGGCCCGTTTACGGCAAACAATGGCGCGCATGGCGAAGCGCTGACGGAGGCACGATCGATCAGATTTCGCAGGTGATCGAACAAATCAAGATCAATCCCGATTCGCGCCGGTTGATCGTGTCGGCGTGGAACGTCGGCGAGTTGAACAAGATGGCGTTGCCGCCGTGTCACGCGTTGTTCCAGTTTCACGTCGTCCCTTCGACAGGCTCAGGGCAGGCCGGAAAACTGTCGTGCCAGTTGTATCAGCGCTCGGCCGACGTGTTCCTTGGCGTACCCTTCAATATCGCCAGCTACGCGCTGCTGACGTGCATGATCGCGCAGGTATGCGATCTTGCGCCGGGCGAGTTCGTGCACACATTCGGCGACGCGCATCTTTATTCGAATCATCTCGAACAGGCGCGCGAGCAATTGACGCGAACGCCGCGTGCATTACCGAAATTGGTTCTGAATCCGGACGTGCGTTCGATCTTCGATTTCCGTTTCGAGGACATACGGATCGAGGCTTACGATCCGCATCCTGCGATCCGCGCGCCAATCGCGGTGTAACTCCCCGATGCGTCACTTTACTTTTGGAGCAATGGTTCGCCCTGCGATATCGATGGGCAACGGTTGTTCGTGGTTCGATACCTCACCACGAGCGGGGGTTTCATGACGATAACTTTGCTAGTCGCGCTCGATCGTGGCCGAGCGATCGGCCGCAACGCTGCGATGCCCTGGCATCTGCCCGATGACCTCAAGCGCTTCAAGGCGCTGACGCTCGGCAAGCCGGTACTGATGGGTCGCAAGACCGCGGTGGCTATCGGTCGTGCTTTGCCGGGGCGGCGCAATCTGGTGCTGAGCCGTGCACGCGTCGCCCCGTTCGCGGACCAGGATGTCGTGCATTCGCTGGATGAGGCGTTGTCGATTGCGGACGGCACCGAACTCGTGGTGATCGGTGGCGGCGAGGTGTATGCGCTGGCATTGCCACATGCAACGCATTTGTCGTTGACGCAAGTCGACACCGACACGCAGGATGCCGATACGTTTTTTCCCGCGTTTGATCTGCAAGCTTGGCGAGAAACCGCGCGCGTGCATCATCCGGTTGATGCGCGGCACGCTTTCGCGTTCGACTTCGTCGATTACGAACGCATAACAGGTTGATGCTGCATGCGCTCATTTACTGCCGTCATTCCGGACGTGGCGAAGCCGCGATCCGGAATCCAGCTCTCTTGGCACCATAAATCTGGATTCCGGGTTCCGTGCGGCGCACGGCCCCGGAATGACGATGGAAAAAAGGATTTCGCAAAATGCGTGTGATCCACGTCGCCGCCGGAATACTGACTGACGCGCAATGCCGTGTGCTGTTGATGCAGCGTCTGCCCGGCACGCATCTGGCCGGATTGTGGGAATTTCCCGGCGGCAAACTCGAAGCGAACGAGTCCAACGAGCAGGCGTTGGCGCGCGAACTGCGCGAGGAATTGGGGCTGGAGGCGCACGCGTTCGCGCCGCTGATCTCGCTGCCGTGGACGTACCCCGAAAAAACCATTCGCCTGCATGCGTTGCGCGTGACCGGCTGGCGCGGCGAACCGCAAGCGCGCGAAGGCCATCCGCTGCGCTGGTCGGCGCTCGACGATATCGACGCCGATGCAATGCCGCCCGCAGATCGGCCGATCCTGGCCGCGTTGCGGTTGCCACCGTGTTACGCGATCACGCTGCCGAAATGGGGTCAGGTTCATTTTTCAGGCCAGCTCCGCGAGGCCCTTATGAATATCTCGAACAATGAACCTTACCCCATTCCCGACGTCCTGCTGCAACTGCGCTTTCCCGGCAGCGATCGCGATGATGTGCGCCGGATTGCCCGCGATTTGTTGTCGATCTACCCGGCACTGCAACAGCGGCTGCTGATCAACGGCGATATCGAACTGGCGCGCGGACTGGGCGTCGGTGTGCACCTGCACGCGGCGCAATTGTTCGAACGCCAGGAACGACCGTTGCCGCGCGATGTCTGGATCGGCGCGTCCTGCCACGACGCAGGGGAGCTGGGACGCGCCGCGGGAATCGGCGCGGACTTCGCCACATTGTCGCCGGTGTGCGCGACGGTCTCGCATCCGCGGACTCATCCGATGGGCTGGGAGCGTTTCGCGCAACTCGTCGCCGACGCGCGTCTGCCGGTGTATGCGCTGGGTGGCGTCGGACCGGACGATCTGGATCGCGCGCGCGCCGCCGGCGCACAGGGCGTGGCGGGGATCAACGGATTTTTTCCCGCTTCGTAGCGGCCAGCTCCAGATACCGCGCGTGCAGCACGTCAACTTGTGAATCCAGCGTCGCTTCGTCGCCGTCGTTGACGATCAGATCGTCCGCGATCGCACGGCGTTGTTCGCGGGTCGCTTGCGCCGCCAATGTGCGCTGGGCTGCCTCGCGCGACACGCCATCGCGGCGTATCAATCTTTCAATCTGAGCAGCTTCCGGCGCGTCCACCAGCAGCACACGATCGACCCAGTCGTATTGCGGCCAAGTTTCGGTGAGCAACGGAATCGCCACGATGCAATACGCGCCGCGATCCATCGCCGCGCGCCTGCGCAGCCATGCGCGCACGCGCGGATGCACGATCGCTTCGAGTTTTCGGCGTGCCTCGTCGTCGACAAAAATACACTCACGCAGCGCGCGGCGATCGAGCGAACCATCGCCGCGCAACACACCAGCGCCGAATACGAATTCGATTTCGGTCAGCGCCGGTTCGCCTTTGGCCACCACTTCGCGCGCGGCCATGTCGGCGTCGTACACGTTGACACCCAGGGCCTCGAACCGCCGCGTCACCGCGCTCTTGCCCGACGCCACCCCGCCGGTCAGCGCGATGACGAACCGCGCACGGTGCGCCGCATTCATCGCAATCCGCTGAAATGCAGATATGCCGCGAATAACCGATCGCCCGCCACGAACCAGACCCATCCGGCTGCGGCGATGAAGGGGCCAAACGGGATCGGCGTGGACCGATCCTCACCGCGCGCGCACAAGGCGACCCCGCCGACGACGGCGCCGATCAACGATGACAAAAGAATGACCGGCAGCAATGCGATCGGGCCCATCCATGCGCCGAGCGCGGCCAGCAATTTGAAATCGCCATAACCCATGCCTTCCTTGCCGGTCAGCAGTTTGAAGGCCCAGTACACACACCACAGCGCGAGATAGCCGGTCGCCGTGCCGATCAGCGCGTGCGGCGCATCGACGAACAGCGGGATCAAGGCGATCAGCAATCCGAGCCACAACAATGGCAGCGTCAATTGATCCGGCAGCAGTTGCGTGCGCACATCGATACCCGCCGCGGCGATCAGGAACCAGGTGAACACCAGCGCCGCGAGCCCGGCCCAGTTCGGGCCGAACTTCCACACCACCACCGCGCTGGCGATGCCGCACAGCAATTCGACCAGCGGATACTGGATCGAAATCGGTGCCTTGCAGTATCGACAGCGCCCACGCAACGCCAGCCACGACAGCACAGGGATATTGTCGAGCGCGGCCAGCGGATGTTTGCAGTGCGGACAGTGCGAACCCTTGCGCACCAGATCGGGCGGCGCGGGCGCAACGTCTACGCCAGGCAGTTCCAGGATTTCGCGCGCGTCGCGCTTCCAGCCGTGCAGCAGCCGCGCCGGCAAACGCAGGATCACCACGTTCAAGAAACTTCCGACCAGCAGACCCAGCACGAATGCCGCGGCAATCCACGCCGCGGGGGGCAGACCTTCCAGCACGGACGTCAAATCAGAACGCGCCGGCGAGTTTGAAGATCGGCAGATACAGGCCGACCACCATGCCGCCGACCAGCACGCCGATCACCACCATGATCAGCGGCTCGAGCAGGCTGGAAAGGGTGTCGACCGCATTGTTGACTTCTTCCTCGTAGAACTCGGCGACCTTGAACAGCATCGCGTCCAGCGCGCCGGATTCCTCGCCGATCGCGACCATCTGCACGACCATGTTGGGGAACAAGTTGGTCTGGCGCATCGCCAATTGCAATTGGTGGCCGATCGCGATGTCGTCGCGCATCCGTCGCACCGCCGTACCATAGACCACGCTGCCGGTGGCGCCGGCCACCGCGTCCAGCGCCTCGACCAGCGGTACGCCGGCGCGGAAGGTGACGCCCAGCGTGCGCGCGAAACGCGCGATCGCCGATTGCCGCAGGATGTTGCCCACCACCGGGATTTTCAGGGACATCCGGTCGACGAAATGCGCGACCTTTTCCGAGCGCTTGTAGGAGACCACGATCGCGACGATGGAGCCGATCACGATCAGCAGCACCAGCCACCAGTAATGGATCATGAAGTCCGACGCATTCACGATCATCTGGGTGAACGCCGGCAGGTCCACGCCGGCATCCTTGAATACGCCCTGGAACACCGGTACCACGAAGATCAGGAGGATCATGCTGACGATGATCGCCACCGCGAACACCATCGCCGGATAAAACAGCGCTTTCTTGATCTTGGACTTGATCGCCTCGATGCGTTCCTTGTAAGTGGCCACCGTATCCAGCACCGTATCCAGCACGCCTGCGGATTCGCCTGCGCGCACCAGATTCCGGTACAGCTCGTCGAACTGCACGGGGTATTTGGCGAGCGACTCGTGCAGCGTGGAACCGCCTTCGATCTGTTGCTTGACGTCGGTCAACATGTTCTTGAAGCGCACGTTGCGCTGGCCGCCGGCGATGATCTCGAACGACTGCACCATCGGCACGCCGGCCTCCAACATGGTGGCGATCTGGCGGCTGAAGATGGCGACATCGCGTGGCTTGACCCGCTTGCCGGATGCGCCGAACAGCGGCTTGGAACGTTCCTTCACCGTTTGCGGATTCATGCCCTGCCGGCGCAACTCGGCCTTGACCAGGCTCGCGTTGCGCGCCTGCATGTCGCCTTTCATCTTGGTGCCGCGCTTGTCCAGCGCGGTCCATTCGTAGACGGTCATTTGCTTGACCGCGGCGCGCGCGGCGCCGACGGAGCGTGCGGTGGGCTTGGTGACGGTTACGGTGGCCATAAAATCATTCCCCATCAATTTGAGCCCCTCTCCCAGCGGGAGAGGGGTTGGGGTGAGGATTTGGCGAGACCGATAACGCGGCGTCTGCCCTTACCCTCACCCGCCCTTCGGGCACCTCTCCCACAGGGAGAGGGGTTCAAACTAATCCTTGGTGACGCGATTGATCTCCGAGAGCGTGGTGACACCCTGTTTCACTTTGAGCAGCGCCGAATCGCGCAAATTACGCACGCCGCTGCGGCGCGCGGCTTCGGCGATCTGCGTCGCACCGCCGCCTTCCAGGATGATGTGCTGGATCTCATCGTTCATCGGCATCACCTCGTAAATACCCAGCCGGCCCTTGTAGCCGTCGTTGCAACCGGAGCAGCCGACCGCATCGTACAACTCCAGGCCAGCCTTGATTTCCTCGGGGCTGAAACCTTCCGCCAGCAGTGCCGCCTCCGGCAGGATCAAGGGCTTCTTGCAGTCGTGCAGGCGCCGTGCCAGCCGTTGTGCGACCACCAGGTTGATCGACGAGGTGAGATTGTACGGCGCGATGCCCATGTTCATCAGGCGCGCGATGGTCTGCGCAGCGTCGTTGGTGTGCAAGGTGGACAGCACCATGTGACCGGTCTGGGCGGCCTTGATCGCGATTTCGGCGGTCTCCAGGTCGCGGATTTCGCCGACCATGATCACGTCCGGATCCTGGCGCAGGAAGGCGCGCAGGGCGGCGGCGAAGGTCATGCCGCGCTTGACGTTTTGCGCCACCTGGTTGATGCCATCGACGCGGATTTCGACAGGATCTTCCACCGTGGAGATATTGCGGCCGACGTCGTTCAGGATATTGAGCGCCGTGTACAGCGAAACGGTCTTGCCTGAGCCGGTCGGCCCGGTCGCCAGCACCATGCCGTAGGGTTTGTGGATGGCATCGAGGAACAGTTGCTTCTGGTCTTCCTCGTAACCCAACTTGTCGATGCCCATCTTCGCCGCAGCGGCGTCGAGGATGCGCAGCACCACTTTCTCGCCGAATAGCGTGGGCAGCGTGCTGACGCGGAAATCGATCGACTTGGCTTTGGACAGGTTCAACTTGATGCGGCCATCCTGCGGCACGCGCCGCTCGGCGATGTCCAGCCCGCTCATCACCTTGAGGCGCGAGGAAATCCGCGGCGACAGCTTGATCGGCGGGCTGGCCACCGCGCGCAGGATGCCGTCCAGACGCACCCGCACACGGTACTTGCCTTCGTACGGCTCGAAATGGATATCCGAGGCGCCGCGCTTGATCGCATCGACCAGGATCTTGTTGACGAACTTCACTACCGGCGCGTCTTCCGTGCCCGCGGTGTCCACGCTGCCGTCGCTGCCATCCTCGCCCATTTCGCCCAGCGCGAGGTTTTCCAGGCCATCGGTATCGTCCATATCCGAGATCACCGCATTCCGCGCGGCCAGCGCTTGCTCGATGATGCGCTTCAACTGCTCCGGCTCGATCAGGATCGGCTCTACCGCGCAATTGGAATGGAACTTGATTTCCTCCAGCGCGGCGGAATTGGTCGGGTCGGCGATGCCGACGAACAGCCGGTTGCCGCGCTTGAACAGCGGCAACGCGCCGTGCTTGGTGATCAATTCCTCGCTCACCGCTTTGAGCGGAAGCTGGGGAAGGTCCAGCGATGCAGCGTCCAGCACCGGTACGCCGAACTCGGCCGACACCACCTGGGCCACGCGCGTACCCTCGACCAAGCCGTTGTCGACCAGCCAGGTCGCGATCGGAATCTTCTGCTTGCCGGCGTCATCGACGGCCTGCCGCGCATCGGTCTCCGACAGCGAGCCGTCCAGCGCCAGCCGGCGCACAAGGCCGGTCAGCCCGGCGAACGGTATCGGGTTCAGCTGGGTTGCCATCAGATTTATGTAACCCCCGGAATTGCGAGTCGAATGTACCGCAAATGGACGCCGATAGGGGGGAATCGGCCCCCAGGCACTGCGGCTTGGTCAGGAAGGATCATGCGATATCCGTGCCGACCGCGCCGCGAAGGCGGTCACGCCATGAAACTCCGGGTTTATGCTGAATCCCTCTCCGTTCGGGAGAGGGTGGCGCGCAGCGCCGGGTGAGGGTTCGGTATCATGCGAAACGCAATAGCCCCTTTGTGCACGACTTCTGGCGCAATCACCGCTTCCCGCTATGATCGCGTAGCGCAAATTGTGGGGAGTCTGTGTGCTAAGCATCATCCTGCCCGCCAAGAATGAGGCCGCGGCGCTGGCCGGACTGCTGCCCAGGTTGCGCGCGGCACATCCGGACGCGGAAATCCTGATTGGCGACGATGGCTCCAGCGACGATACCCGCGCACTGTGCGCGCAACACGGCGTGCAATGCCTGTCGGCCCCTTATTCGATGGGCAACGGCGCGGCCATCAAGCGCGGCGCGCGCGCGGCGCGCGGTGATGTGCTGGTGTTCATGGATGCCGACGGCCAGCACGACCCGTCCGATATCGCACGATTGTTGGCGAAACTGGACGAGGGCTACGACATGGTGGTCGGCGCGCGCGATTGGAGCGGGCAGGCCGGCGTCGGCCGCGGCGTGGCCAATTCACTCTATAACGCGCTGGCGAGCTGGATCACCGGCTTCGACGTGGCCGATTTGACCTCGGGCTTTCGCGCAGCACGCGCGGACAAGTTCCGCGAATTCCTGCACCTGCTCCCGAACGGTTTTTCGTATCCGACGACCAGCACCATGGCGTTCTTCCGTAGCGCCTACGCGGTCGCCTACGTTCCGATCAAGGCGGCGCAACGCATCGGCCGCAGCCACATCCGCCCGCTGCGCGACGGCGTACGGTTTCTGCTGATCATCTTCAAGATCGCCACGCTGTACGCGCCGCTCAAATTATTTGTCCCCGCCAGCGCCACGTTTTTCCTGGTCGGACTCGGCTATTACATTTATACCTTTATTACGATGCACCGCTTCAGCAACATGAGCGCGCTCTTGTTCTCCGCGGCGGTGATCGTGTTTCTGATCGGGCTGATCTCCGAGCAGGTGTGCATGCTGGCGTACAACCCACCTCGCAAGAGTACGCGAGAGTGAAGGCATGCGTGACAAGCGGGCGGCGATGAATCCGGTACTCGTGGTGGTCACAAGTTCATTCCCGATCCGTGGCGATGGTAGCGAGGCGGCCGGTTCCTTCGTCGCCGATCTCGTCGAAGAACTCGCAAAACACGCCGACGTGCGCGTGGTTGCACCCGGCACTCGGGCGGATCGTGAGCAGTGGGCGAATGGTGTGGAGGTCATCCGCTATGCCGCGCCATCGCGCCCGCTGTCGACGCTGAAGCCTTGGCGCCCGGCCGATCTGCGTTGGATCGCGCGCGTCTTGCGCGGCGGTCTTGCCGCTACCCGCATCGCCGCGGCCCAAGATACGCGCCACGTGCTTGCCTTGTGGGGCTTGCCCTGTGGGGAATGGGCGCGGCGTGTGGCGCTAGAAAGCGATATGGAGTATTCGGTATGGATGCTGGGCAGCGACGTCTGGTCGTTGGGACGCATGCCGGTGCTGCGCGCGATGCTGGCCCGGGTGATCCGCCAAGCAAAACATGCTTATGCCGACGGCCATCAACTCGCCGACGAAGCGCGGCGCATCGGTGGAGTGCCTGTGGAGTTTCTTCCCAGTACCCGGCGGATCGATTTGGTCGATCCGCCGCCACCACGCGTACAGCCTCCATACCGATTGTTGTTTCTCGGACGTTGGCATCGCAACAAGGGCGTCGACCTGTTGCTGGACGCGCTGGCGCTGTTGAGTGAGGACGACTGGAAACGCATCGAATGCGTGGAAATCCATGGCGGCGGGCCATTGGAATCGCTGGTGCGCGAGCGCGTTTCCGCGTTGCAGGCGCAAGGCCGCCCGGTCATCCTCGGCGGATTTCTGGGCAAGCGGGAGGCGGAAGCTGCGATCGTTCGGGCGGATTGGGTGTTGATTCCGTCGCGCATCGAAAGCATTCCGATTATTTTTTCCGATGCCATGAAACTTGGCCGGCCAGTGATCGCAACTCCCGTCGGCGATCTGCGGCACCTGCTGGATTCGGCTTGCGGAATTCTATGTAATGCAGTTGACGCATCCGCAATCACTGAGGCGCTTGAAGCGGCAATCAGCATCAATGCTCGTATTGATCCGCAGACACTGGCGGTTCATGTCGAAACATTCTCGTTGAATACGATCACGACTACGTTGTTGGCCGGCGGCGGTATCCGAACCGATGAATGACCCCCGCACGAATTGGGAGCAACGTGCGGCTGAGTCGGGCGTAAGACCTACCGGTGTGCTATTCCGCGGGCTCTCCGAACAGGCCAACATGGTTTTGCACGACTGGCATACTTGGCTGGTATGTAGCGTATTTCTACCGAAGGTACCACAAGGTGGCCGGGTGCTCGATCTGGGTTGTGGCTATGGAAGGCTCTCGCGCGTGATCGTTGAACGAAGGCCTGATATCGAGCTAATCGGCCAAGATCTGGCGTTTACTTATTGCAAATTGTTCAGGCGGAACTTGGGTGTCTGTGTGCAGGCGGATGCACTTCGATTGCCGTTCGTGGAAGGGTGCTTCGACGCTGTACTCGCCGTGACCTGCCTGATGTATGCGCCGCGTTCTCAAGTGCTGGACCTGTTGCGCGGTCTCCGAGCCATATTGCATCCACGCGGTACGATTCTTTTGCTCGATCCAGGGCTTGAGTTACAGCGCTTGATTGGTTCTTTACGGGGCGCAAAAGCAGCGTCGCCGACAGGCGGCAATGGATTCGGTCGCCATGAATACCATCAACTCGTCGCCGACGCCGGGTTTCTGATCACGGGACGGGGCGGCAATCCCTGTTTATCGCAAACGTTGTTGCTACCCGGGATGGCGCGTGCGCATTCGCAGTGGAGGCTTGCTTTGATCCGGCACGGGATGGCTCATGATTGCAGATTGGAGGGGTACGCGCGGATGGCTGTGCACCGCTGGATTGCCGCCGAACGGCCAGATTACGCGTGAGCGCGCTTTGGTTGCAGGAAGTGGGCACGGTGCGTCACTTCGCGGGTGTCTTGCTGTTGGTCGTATCTTTTTTGGTCACTGCAGCGCATTTCGTGATGGAGCCATTGCGCTGGAATCACTGCTATTTGCCTTCTGCTGACGATATTCGAAGCCGCAACGGCATACGCGATGCATTGTTCTGCACGGCGTTGGCGACTTATCTATTGCCGTTCAAGTTGGGCATTCCATTGCGGATCCTGCTGTTGCATCGGCAGGGAAAGCTGACATTTCATTTCATCGGGGTTGTAATCGCGCTCGACGGGTTGCTGTCATTGATCGCATGGTCGTTGATGGCCGCACTGAGTCTGTGGTTGGCTGCTTTGCACTGGCGTCCGCCTGCCTATGTTTGGGGAATCGCGATAGCGGCGATCGTCGGCATGCTGGTAATTTTCTGGTTGCTGCGTCGGCTGCGCAATCGATGGATGCTGCGGTTGCGCGAAGCGCTGATGTTGTTGGACCAACCTTGGCGTCGGATATTGACAGCATGGACAATTCTGCTCGGCGATGTAGCGTCCTACGGCATACGCCACGCCCTCTTGGTGCTGATAGTAACCGGCAACCCTCACCTCGCACTGATGGGTGGCGCCGTGGGTATCGTTGCAACGTTTGCCGGAATCGTGTCCGGCTTGCCGATGGGCTTGGTCGGATACGACGCCACGTTGATTGCGTTACTTGCATTGGCAGGAGTTCCACTGGATCGGGCATTGTTGGTGGCGATATTCAATCGTGGCCTCAATCTGGGGGCGGCCGTTTTGCTTGGCTTGCCGGCCGCTTCGCGATTGAGGCTCGGCACGAGCCTGGGTTCGATTCTGCGCAGGTTGAGAGAAATGGGACATGGCAGTGAATAATCAACGCGATTTCTACACGCGCGAGGCGGCCAGTTACGAAGCCAAGCGCTACGGCTCGCGTTACGGAAGGTTGTTCCGTGCGTTACATCGCGAGGCTGTGGCGCGTGGATTGTCGCTGTCGCAACGGCCCGAACACATACTCGACGTTGCGTCCGGCACCGGACAGATGCTGCCGGTATTCGCGGCATCAGGGGCGATGGTCGTGGCCGGTGATTTGACGCCGGCGATGCTGAAGGAGGCGCGCAATGCATGCGTGACACTTGAGAGAATTGACTACTGTGTCGCGGATGCGACGCAGTTGCCTTATGCAGCGAATGGCTTTGATGTAGTGGCCAGTTCGCGCTTTCTCCATTTATTTGAGCCTTCAATGCAGCAATTGCTGCTGCAGGAAATGACGCGCGTAGTGAAGCCCGGCGGGGTTCTCATCGTGGATTTTTACAGTGCGGACGCGCGCCGCGTCTTCTCATGGCCAATCCGGCTCTACCGAGCGCTGTTACGCAAACGGCCAGAGAATGATTATCGGGTTGGCATGAACGAGGCGCGGGCGATGATCGAATCTACCGGGATGCGCCTTGTTCATGTAGAAGGCATAGGCAATTTCTCGCTGGTTCCACTGTTGTGGATGCCGTCGTCGTGGTTGATGCGGATCGCGAAGTGGCTGGGCCGAAATTTCGTGCATCTGTCGGAACAGTTTCTGATGGTGGCGCGCAAGCCATGAAACGCGTTGTGTTTGTCGCACCTGGCGTGGTGCCGCCACTCACCGAAGGCCGCAAGCGGCTGGTGATCGATCTCGCCGCGGCGCTACGGGTGCGTGGCATCGAAGTGGATGTGCTGGATGGGGCGCCATCAAGTTCGTCTGCATACACGATCCGGCGGGCGGTTCGCGCTGTCGCAAACATTTGCGCCGGCGCCGCGCCTCCCGATGTGGTAGCCGTATTCCCTTTCGGTACTTTCCGCGGTTTGCGTGCGTGGGCCAACACGTGGTTGTTGAATCGAGTTCGATCGATTTGCAGATGCGCCGAAATTCCGGTTCTCCCTATTTTCTACAGTTGCGCCGGATTGGATCTGGAAGAAATCGGTCGCCGTTTCGGGCCTGCATTGGCGGTAGGGGGTGAGGGTCCATCTGTGCGAATGATTCACCTCGGCGTGGATCGTCCGCTTGAAGCACGCCAATCCAATAACAGCGAGATGCGTCGCATACTTTTTCTGTGCGGTTATCAACATCCGGGCCGGCGCGCATGGCGTGATGTGCTTTATGGGCGCGGTCTGATCGACGTTTTTCGCGCTGGGGATCTGCTTGCGGGAGCAGGTATCACGCTGACTGTAGCCATACCATTTTTCAAGCATCCGCAGATGCGAGGATTGTTGCAGGCTGAGGCGGTGCGGCATTGCCCGCAACTCATGATCGAGTCACAATCCGAAGTCGACCCTATTGCATGCTTCGCGGCCCACGATGCATTCGTGTTTCCTTATCGAGACGAGCACTCGGTGTTTATTCCGCATTCCTTGCTCGAGGCGCTTTCGGTCGGCATTCCGACGCTTGCTGCCGATCAGCGGATGTACCGCGAACTGACTGCGGCACATGGGGTGCCTCGTTGCAATTTGCATCGAGTCGGAGATGCCGGGGATCTGGCGACCAATTTATTGAATATGCAGCGCAATTACGCCACGATCATCGCACGAGCCGCTCAAGCGAGTATCGAGATACGTGGCCAGTGGAATATGGAGCATTGCGTAAACGATGTGCTGGCCGCGTTCGATCAACTCAAGAAATGATCTCGCAAACCCCCGCTATCACCCTCTCCACATCCCCATCGCTCAACTTCGGCGACAGTGGCAGACTGACGGTCATACGGCCGACGCGCATCGCATTGGGCCATCGCTCCGGTTTCCAGCCATAGCGTTGCTGGTAATACGGATGCTCCGGCACGGCAAGATAATGCACGCCGGTGCCGACGCGGCGAGCGTTCATCGCATCGAGAAAAGCATCGCGCGAAATGCCGCAACCCGTCTCGTCGATCATGATGGTGAAAAGATGATAGGCGTGTTTCGTATCCGGCGCGGGCGGAGCGGGCAGGACGATGGGAAGGTCGGCGAATGCTTCCATGTAGCGATTCCAGATTTGCTCGCGCCGTTGCCAGTTCCGTTCGACGCGCGCGAGTTGATGGACGCCGATCGCCGCCTGCAGATCCATCATATTGTATTTGAAGCCGGCCTCCACGACTTGATAGTGCTTGTAGCCCTGGTCGCCGAAACGATGCCAGGCATCCTTGCTCATTCCATGCAGCGCCAGCATCCTCGCGCGCGCAATGTCCGCTTCGGCGCGGCCGACGATCATGCCGCCTTCGCCCGTCACCACGTTCTTTGTCGCGTAGAAACTGAAGCAGCCGAAGTCGCCGAAGGTGCCGGCCTTGCGCCCGTGATACACGGTTTCGATCGCGTGCGCGCAGTCTTCGATCACGGTGAGATCGTGTTTCTCCGCTATACCCAGGATCGCATCCATCTCGCACGGCCGCCCGGCGAAATGCACCGGCAGGATCGCGCGCGTACGTGGTGTGATCGCCGCCTCGATCGCCGCCGGGTCGATGTTCTGCGTGTCGGCATTGACATCAGCCAGCACCGGCGTCAATCCTGCGTGGATGATCGCGTTGACCGAGGCACAGAATGTCAGCGGCGTGGTGATGACTTCGCTGCCGGGTTCCAGATTCGCCGCCACCATGCTGACGTGCAGCGCGGCGGTGCAGGAATTGACGGCAGCGACCCGCGCTGGGTCGAGACCCTCATATGCGGCAAAGTCGCGCTCGAACTGCGCCACGCGCGGCCCGGTACCGAGCCAACTCGATTGCATGCAAGCAACGACTTCATCGATCTCGGCCTGCTCGATCAGCGGCGAGCCGAAGATCAGGAAGGGTTGATCGTTAGGAGGAATCACGGGCGCTCCAGTGCTTGGCGGGCCGCAGCAGGCTTGCGCGTTGAAGAAGGGTCAGCGTAAGAGATACCAAGCTTTTGCAGATTCAAGGCATTCTCCAGTGCGGGCCCCAGTGACTGGGCAAAAGTGGCGCTCATGTGTTGATCGTCGCGAAATACGATCCTGCCGTCGAGTTGGGCACGACACAAGCCGTTCGGACAAACGAAGTTGGTCATGTCGACAAGATGGACATTGGGGAATGGCGTACTCGCCGTTCCCAACCACTGGTACACGTTATCAGCGAGGACCGTATAGGCGGGGCCCGTGCATCGCGCCCGGCTGGCTAACGCGCGGTACAACCAGCTTCGCGGCGCAAGGCAGGACGGCCCATCGAAAGGCAGCGTCGGCGTGGATCGCATCACGTAGACTTGCCTGGCGGTTGCGCTCAGCGGTCGGAGTACTTGCCGCGTGCCCTCGATCCACTGCGTTTGCGTGTAGTTGTAGGTGAAGGTGGATCCAAGGATCACCACGTCGGGTTTGAGCGACGCGATTTCCAACAGTGCATCGTGCCGCCACTGCGCACACTCGGTGTATTCGCGTCCGATGCGCGGATAGAAGATCGGCACAGCCACCATCGGGCAGGACGATTTCGTCACGACTAGCAGGCGCCAACCGGGCTTGTCGAAAATCTGCGCATAAGCCGGAAACCATTGCAGGGCCACGCTATCGCCCAGGGCAACCGCGGTATGCGCGGCGGATTTGTCTCCAAACCCGCAGATGTGCACGTCGGCCGAGTGGTACCAGTCATCGCAATCCATCCCGTAAATGACCGGCGCATCGGTGCGCACCAACTGGTAGGGTTGTTGCTCCGCGCTATCCGTGCGTTGCACGGCCGCGTTGCGCCAGCGGAGCGCCAACGAAGCAGCGATGATCATCAAGGCCAGCGCGGCGAATACCGCCATGCGTGGACGCGCAATCAACTTGCGGTTGCGCCGGATCGGCGTTTCGAAAAAGTGATATGACAAAGCCGCGATCAGCAACGAGAGGACGGCGAGCGCAGCACGATTCCAGCCGTTACTGAAGTCGAGCAGGGTGGCCCCAAGCAGCAAAACCGGCCAATGCCACAGATACCAGGCATAGGAAACGCGGCCTATGGCTTGCATCGGGAGCAGCGAGAGCAGACGACCCGCGCCGGCCACCGAGCCGTGACTCCCCGCAGCCAACACCAACGCGGCACCGAACGAAGGTAGCAGCGCCCACCCCCCCGGATACGCGACGTGCTCATCGAGCAGCCACGCGGCAAGCAAGATAAGGCCGAGCCCGATCCAGCCCGCGCCTTGCAACCACGCGCCTTGCGGCGCTTGAGCGTCGGACCGATAAGCAGGGGCGCCGAATCTGAGGAACGTCAGCGCGCCCAAGGCAAACTGCCACGCGCGCGAAGGCATCATATAGAAGGCCAAATGCGGCGCGTTTGCGGTCCAGTAAAGCGATAACGCCAGGCTGAGAACGAAAATGCCGGCCATGCCCCATTTCAATCGCCCGGCGCTCGGCGGATTCTTCGCGCGTTGCCACGCACCCATGACCAGCACGAGGAGCAATGGCCATACCAGATAGAACTGTTCTTCCACGCCCAGCGACCACGTATGCAGAAACAAATTGGTTTCGGTGCCCGGAGCGAAATAGCCCATGTGCGAGAAGGCAAAGTAAAAATTACTCAGCCACAATGCTGCGCTCACCGCCGCCTTTGCCTGCTCCGGTTGCTCGGCCGCCGCGAGCAGTAGTCGCCCCAATACGCAGGTGACCACCAGCATCAACATCAGCGCGGGTAGCAGTCGCCGCAGTCTTCGCGCATAAAAGTCCGCGAAACGCAGGTTTCGCGTGGTCTGGATTTCTTGTACGAGCAAACCGGTGATCAAATACCCGGACAGCACATAGAAGACATCAACGCCGATGAAACCGCCGGCGAGCCAGCGAACTTTGGCGTGTGCGGCCACCACCAGCAGAATGGCGATGGCGCGCAGCCCTTCGATATCGCCGCGGTATCCGAGCCGGTAGCGTTGCGTTTGCATGGTTCCCCTCGTGCTTATTCGGTGCTAGCCGGCATAGCCAGTTTAGGAAGCGGCGGCCCGCCTTGTTCCGCCTGCTGTTCGAGTATGGCGATCTTTGCATCCAGCCGTCCGAAACTGTCCATGCGTCGAAGTCGGTCGATGTTGCGGACGGCTTCTTCTGTCATGCCGTGGATCGCCAACAGATGGGTAAGCTGCACGCGGTATTCAGGCTCGCCAGGCGCCTTGTCCACGGCCAGGCGCAGATAGCGAATCGCCCGTGCGTCGTCGTGCAAGAGCTCGTTCGCGAAATCGGCGTAAGCACCCAACAGCCGCGCGATCGGATCAGGGTGCGACAGTGCGGCCACATAGGCTTGTTGCAGCAGCGCGGGATCGAATCGGCAATTGAGCTTGTCCCTGCATTGCGTCAACGAGATCAGCGTGGATATATCTTCCTGCGCGAGCGGCTGCTCGCGCAGCTTGGCGGTCATTGCCTCCCACAGCACCGCTTCGCCGGACTCATCATTGTGGCTGGCGATCATGATCTGCGCCTGTTCCGCCAGGCTGGACGCGCCCGGGATTGCCGAGGCGCGGCGCAGATAGATTTTCGCGCGGTCCAATGCAGGGGAGGGTTTGTAATTCGATGCGATGATCAGCAGCCGCCCGGCTTCGTAATTGGCGCGCGGTGAATCGGGATGCCGGTTGGCTTCGGCGATGGCCAGTCGTAGCGGGTTGGACCAATCCTGCGCGCGCAGGTAGGTCACGCCTGCGAACCAGATCAGTAGCAACGAGGCGACAGCGCCGCGCACGATCGGCAGCGCGATGGTTTTTCGCAGCCCGAGCAACAGCGAAAACAGCGCCAGCAACACACCAATCGAGGCGAAGTAGTTGCGATGCTCGTAAACCAGTTCCAATGGCACGATGGTCGCCGTCAGCAGTTGCGCGGCGAAAAACCACAGGATGCCCAGCGCTATCAGTGGACGTCGATCGCGTAGCCACCACGCAATACAGAGCAGAAGTGCCAACGACGCAATCGCCGGCAGCGTGGTCCATGGCGTATACAGCCCACGCGAAATCGGCAGTTGATCGTGATAAAGGCTGAGCGTTCCCGGATCGGGCAGCATCGTCCAGTGCAGGTAATCGACCAACACGCGCGGCTCGGTCAACAGCCGCTGGCCTAAAGTGAAATCACGGATATCCCATTCCCCGGGCCCAAGCACATGTGGCACCAGCCACGCCAGCCCGACGATCATCGGAAGCAACAGAATGAAAACGAACAGCAACACGACGCGCCTGTCACGAGTATGTGTGTGCACGCTTTCGTCTGACTGCGGAAGTGGATGGCGCGAAGCGCCGGACATGCTGTTTCCCTCTCCCTTCGGGAGAGGGTGGTGCGAAGCGCCGGGTGAGGGTCCGGTGTCGATATGGCGCTCCGCGGAACCCGAACCCTCACCCCTGCCCCTCTCCCGAGGGGAGAGGGGTTCATTGTTGCTTTTCGTGATCATCATGCGCGCGGAGACAAAACGCAGCAGCGTGACCTCGATCAGAAACGCATACACCGACAACAGCACCGCCGATTCCTTGACCAGCACGCCGATCGCGGTGCCCGCGATCAAACCCACGCTCGCCAATGCGAATCCGCGATGCCCCGCAGCCAGCAACATTCGCCGACGTCCGGCGAGGTACATCCACAACCCGGCCAGCACGAACACCTGGCACAGGCTCTCCATTCGTTGCACGACGTACAGCACCGCCATCAGATTGATCGGCAGCAACAGCCAGCCCGCGGTGACGGCGAGAATCAGACGGTGCGCGGCGGCTTCGTCAATGCCAGAATTGAACCCCACTCCGCTTGGGAGGGGGGTAGGGGTGAGGGTACGATCTGCGGACAGGGTCTTCCTGTCTTCCGAAGCCTCACCGGGCGCTACGCGCCATCCTCTCCCGATGGGAGAGGGACACAGATTCCACGCACGCACCAACTCGCGCAGCATGAAGTAAAGCAACACGCCGTTGAGCAGATGGATGGCGAGATTGGTCGCTTTCATCGGCCAAGGATCGCTGCCGGTGAAAAACCAGTTGGCGGCGAAGGTCAGCGACGCCAGCGGACGCTGCAATTCACTGGCGGGCGACGCCCAAGCCGCGTTCGCCCATGCCGCCAGGGTCGAATGCGTCACGTGGATCGCCACGTTGTCGACGATGTTGGGGAAGTCGTCAAAAACATAACCACCGGAGAGTCCCGGCCAATAGACGATCGCGGTCAGCGCCAACGCGGCGGTCAGGACGATGACAGTGAATGTTTTTTGGCTGGTGCGCATGGACGGTCGACGGGACAAGCGGGCGGCGTTCAATTGGATGCCGGAGTCGGCGAGCGCCGCGTTGGCTTCGCTTCGGCAGCAACATCCGCCATCAGGGTCGCGCGCAGCCGCGCAGTTTCGTGTTTCCAGTAATGCTGACGCTCAAGCACCCATGCATGAACGCGCGGCATGCCAAACGCCGGAGGCTCTGGCAACGGCAACGTTCGCCAGTACTCCAGATGCGCCAGCCCCAGATCCGGATAGCCATGTGCGCCCAGCAATGCGGCTTGTTCCAGTGCCGCGTCCGGTTTCGGCGCCCGCGCCAACGCCGCGTCGAATACCTGCAAGGCTTGTCGTGGCTTATGTTCGGCAAGATACAGCATGCCCTGCTGATGATCGATGTCCTGACGCCAGCCCGACCACGCATTCCAGTAGGGGTTGCGCCGCATGGCGTCCAGCATGCTCTGGATGACAGCGAAATCGAAGCCGCGGCAGGTCCCGCTCGAGGCGAAATCCACGCCTGTGTCGAACCACTTGAAGACCAGATTGCTGCCAACCTTGCCATGCGCGAGCGCGTATTCGACCGCAGTCAGGGTCTGCGGACGCAGTGCATTCAAGCGACATTCCGCGCCGATCAGATTGACAGGTATCTGCAAGTCGTCTGGATGGCCCGGCAACGCGTTGCGCAGCCGTGCGGCGGCCAGCCGCGGACGGTCGTGCGCCAAATCATATTGCGCGGCATTCGCCTGCGCGCGCGCGGAATCCGGATTGAACGCCGCCCAGATCTGCGCTTGCCGATAGCCGTCTCCCCACAAGGAGGCGCGGATGTAAGTCAATGAGCCGAGCAGGATCAGAATGCCCACTGCGCATGCGGCGCGCAGCCAGCGCAACGCACCGGGCGAGCCCAGGCCGATCCCGATCGGCCAGAACAGCAACATCGCCGGCAGATAATTGCGGTGTTCGTAATACAGTTCCAACGGTAGCCATGTGCTTTCGAGCAACTGCCCGGCGAAATAGAACAGCAACGCCAGCGCGATCGCCGGATGTTTCCTGCGCAACGCAAAACCCGCTCCGATCAGCGCGAACACCAGCAACATGCACGGCAAGGTTGTCCAGGGATGCAACCAGCCGGTAGCAGCGGCGAAGCCATCCGTGAACAGCCCGAGTGAGTGCGCACGCGGCGCGAACAACAAGCCGAGATAGTCGATCAAAGCGCGCGGTTCACTCAGCAGTCGTTGCGCGATCGTCCAGTCGCGAATTTCCTGCGCTGTCCGCACGGATGCGGGGATCTTCGCGAACAGAAAGGCCGCGATCAGCAGGCTCGGCAGTACCAGCAACACGCTCACAGCAAGGCGTCGCCTGCGTTCCAGCGCGGCGGACGGCATGCGTTGGCACGGCGCCAGCACGATCCATTCGGTCAACAGCAGCAACAGCGGCAGCAGCGCGCCGTTGCCTTTGCTCAATATCGCAAGAAAAGTGCAGCCCCATGCCGCCAAGGCCATGCCGACCGAGCCGCGTGCGATGTGTCCACGGGCGAGCGAGTCGCGCGCGCCAATCCAGCCGAACATGCCGATCAGCACGAACGTGGCCGGCAACATCGCTTCGCGCTGCACGATGTACAAGGTGGTCGAAACCAACAGCGGATGCAGCAACCATGCGCCGGCGCCGAACAAGGCCGCAATTTTGAAGCCCCTCTCCCCTCGGGAGAGGGCTTGGGGTGAGGGTTCGGATCTTGCCGAGCATTGCGCAGGGAGCGAACCCTCATCCGGCCCTTCGGGCCACCTTCTCCCAGGGGGGGAAGGCAAGACCATCAAAGCCATCCCCAAGCGCAGCAAAACGCAATACAGCAGCGCGCCGTTGAGCAGGTGCAACAAGACGTTGCTGACCTTGAACGGATAAGGCTTCGCCGGCCAGTCGCGCGCATCCATCAGGAAGCTGGCCAATGTCAGGGGCCGTCCCGTCGGGTCGGCTTCGCCTGAAGTGAGATAACGCGCGAGCGTCGCCGCATTGTCCACCGGGCCCGTGGCGCCGATGGCCGGCAGGTTGCCGAAATCGTCGAACAGGAAATCGCCGCGCAATCCCGGCTTGTACACCTGCCATGCCGCCACCAGCAGCAAAGAAAGCGCGAGAGTGAACATCGCTGTGAAGCGCCGGGCGCTTGGCCAGCGCGCCATCACGGGCGGGATCGTGAGCTTGAAAGAAAACCTCGCATCGCGCGCAAGCATACGGCAACTCGTTGGCCGCGTGGCACGGCATGAATTTCTTCCGTGCGAATGCCGACCTTGCCGCTGGATTCAATTGGGTGCAAGGCTCATCCAAAAAAGAAGGGCCGCATGGTGCGGCCCTTCGGATGTAAACAGTGCAGCGATTCTTATTGGTTGATGCCGCGGCAAGACGACGGCAGATACTTGTCGGAAACCGTGGTGCCCGCTGTACTGCTGCAGTGCCAGGCGACGCTACCACGGCCTTGGGTCAAAGCCGAAAGCACCAACACCTTGGTGTCGATCTTGTCGCTGGCCTTTTGTGGCGAGATTTTGGAAAACGTCACGGTGATTTTGCCTTGGGCTGTGCCGACGTCCAGCATGGAAACGTATTTGCCGTTGATCGAGGTGTTTTTCTCCAGCCCTGCCGAGCTATTGGTCAGCGGGAAATGGCCGAAGTTGGAGTAGAACTCTGCCATGGCGGTCTTGGAGCCGTCGGCCAGTGACATACCTTCCGACACCTGCGAACGCACTACGTAGTCCTGATAGGCCGGGATCGCAATCGCGGCCAAGATGGCGATGATCGCGACAACGATCATCAGTTCGATAAGCGTAAAGCCTTTCTGTAGCGTTTTCATGATGGTTTCCTTTGTTCTCTCTGTTTGGCTGACTAACCTTGGGGTACATGGGACGGATGCCCCTGAAGCAAAGCCCCTGCCGGACCCTCGCGGGTCCGCCTCCCTGGCCAGCCGGCCAGACGAGCGGAAGCTCGCATGAGAATGTGCAGCTTCCGTGCCAACGCCAACCCAAGCGCCGATTGTGACTAAACGTGAATCACCGCATGTGCATGGCGGGGAGAATCGCCATATCCGCTGACACCGCGCGGCAAGGGTGACGCGGCGCGTCACCCAGAAAGGAACCGCATCCCGCATGGCACAATAGCCCTCTGTTTCGGCCCGCGAGAACCCGCGATCGATGAAAACCCTGCTGGTCACCGGCGGCGCCGGCTTCATCAGTGGCAATTTCGTGCTGGCGGCGGTGGCCGACGGGCTGCGCGTGGTCAATCTGGACAAGCTGACCTACGCCGGCAATCTGGATACGCTCAAATCGCTGGCTGCCAACCCGGCTTATCTTTTCGTGCACGGCGATATCGGCGATCGTCCGCTGGTCGCAAAGCTGCTGGCCGAACACAAGCCCGACGCAATCGTCAATTTCGCGGCAGAATCCCACGTCGACCGCTCGATCGACGGACCGGCCGCGTTTATCGAAACCAATGTGGTCGGCACGCTGGCGCTGCTGGAGTGCGCGCGCGATTACTGGAAATCAATCGACGGCGCCGCGCGCGAGACCTTCCGTTTCTTGCATGTGTCCACCGACGAGGTGTACGGCTCGCTGGGCGACAGCGGCAAGTTCACCGAGGAAACGCCGTATGCGCCGAACTCGCCGTATTCGGCGTCGAAAGCCGCGTCGGATCATCTGGTGCGCGCGTTCCATCACACCTACGGGCTGCCGGTGCTGACCACCCATTGTTCCAACAATTACGGCCCGTACCAGTTTCCGGAGAAGTTGATCCCGCTGATCATCGCCCGCGCGCTGGCCGGCGAGCCGCTGCCGGTCTACGGCGACGGAAAAAATGTGCGCGACTGGTTGTTCGTGCTGGATCACTGCGCCGCGATCCGGCGCGTGCTGGAAGCGGGCCGCATCGGCGAAACCTATAACATCGGCGGCGACGCCGAGCGCGAGAACATTCAAGTGGTGAAATCCATCTGCGCACTGCTGGACGAACGTCGTCCATTGCCTAATGGGAAAAGACGCGAATCGTTGATCGCATTCGTCGAGGACCGCCCCGGCCACGACCGCCGCTACGCGATCGACGCGTCGAAGATCCAGAACGAACTGGGCTGGAAGCCGGGAGTGGATTTCGAGACCGGCATCGCGCAAACGGTGGATTGGTATTTGTCGAATCAGGATTGGGTGCGGCGGGTTTTGGATGGGAGTTATCGAATGGAAAGGCTGGGTCTGTAGTAGTGCGCGTCACGCGCTGCGGTTTGTCCTCTAGGGGTGGGGTGGGGGTACGGGATTTGCGTAATGCTGCGCGGAGCCGAACCCTCACCCGGCGCTGCGCGCCACCCTCTCCCGTGGGGAGAGGGGATCAATCGAAGGACATCGAGAAGTGACAACCACAAAAGGCATCATCCTCGCCGGCGGCTCCGGCACCCGGCTGTATCCGGTCACCAAGTCGATCAGCAAGCAATTGCTGCCGGTGTACGACAAGCCGATGATCTACTACCCGCTCGCCGTGCTGATGCTGGCCGGTATCCGCGAGGTGCTGGTGATCAATACGCCGCACGAGCAGATTCTGTTCCAGAACCTGCTTGGCGATGGCACGCAGTGGGGCATCAGGATTGAATACGCGGTGCAGCCGTCACCGGACGGGCTGGCGCAAGCGTTCGTGATCGGGCGGGATTTCGTCGCCGGGCAGCCGAGTTGCCTGATCCTCGGTGACAACATTTTCTACGGACAGGGTCTGACCGGCTTGCTGCAAAGCGCGTCGGCGCGCGCGCGCGGCGCCACCGTGTTCGGTTACTGGGTGCGCGATCCGGAACGCTATGGTGTCGCAGAATTCGATGGCGACAATCGCGTGATCGGACTGGAAGAAAAACCCGCCATGCCGAAATCTCACTACGCGGTCACGGGTTTGTATTTCTACGACGAGCGCGCCTGCGATTTCGCGGCCGAATTGAAACCGTCCGCGCGCGGCGAACTGGAGATCACCGATCTCAACCGCTGTTATCTCGACGACGGCTCGCTGATGCTGGAACAGCTCGGCCGCGGTTACGCGTGGCTGGACACCGGCACCCACGAATCGATGATGGACGCGGGCAATTACATCGCCACGGTGGAAAACCGGCAGGGACTTAAAGTGTGTTGCCCGGAGGAGATCGCGTACATGAACGGCTGGATCGATGCGCAGCGGGTTCGCGATCTCGCCAAACCGCTGGCCAAGACCGGATACGGCCAATACCTGTTGGGGTTGGTCGAATCGGGGAGCGCGCGATGAGTTCGCCGCAACTGAAACGCATCGACACGGAATTGCCGGGCTGCTGCTGCATCGAGCCGGCGGTGTTCGGCGATTCGCGCGGTTATTTCTACGAGAGTTTCAACGCGGAGAAATATGCGGCGCTCGGTATCGACGCGCGTTTCGTGCAATCCAATGTCTCGCGCTCGATGAAGGGCGTGTTGCGCGGCCTGCACTATCAATGGCCCAATCCGCAGGGGAAACTCGTCGGCGTGCTGGAAGGCGAGGTCTACGATGTCGTGGTCGACATTCGCCGCGGATCACCCACGTTCGGGCGTAGCGCCGCGGCGATGCTGACCGCGGACAACAAGCGCCAGTTCTGGATCCCGGAAGGTTTTGCGCACGGTTTTTGCGTGGTCAGCGACTACGCGACGTTCGTCTATCAATGCACCGCGCTGTACGACCGCGCGGCGGACGCCGCCGTGCGCTGGAACGATGCCGACATCGGCATCGACTGGCCGGTGGCCGAGCCGCTGCTGTCGGACAAAGACAAAGCCGCGCCGTTTCTTTCCGAGGTGTCGGCGGATCGCTTGCCGCTGTATCCGGAATGAGCGCTCCGATGCGCGTCTTGTTGCTCGGAGCAAATGGTCAGGCCGGGCACGAATTGCTGCGTTCTTTGCGGGCTTTGAACCCCTCTCCATTGGGAGGGGAAATAGCTTTGAACCCCTCTCCCCAGCGGGGAGAGGGCAGCGAGCGCGCAGCGCGAGCGGGTGAGGGGGAGCCTGGAGCTTGCGAAATCTTCCCTGCCACGCGCGAGGGCAGGCTCGTCGATGGCGGCGAGTGCGAACGCATCGATCTGTCCGATCTCGACGGAATGCGCTCGGCACTCGACCGCATCGCGCCCGATCTGATCGTCAACGCCGCCGCTTACACCGCCGTCGATCGCGCCGAAGACGAACCTGAACTCGCGCTGCGCATCAACGGCGAAGCGGTCGGCGTGCTCGGCGCGTGGGCGGCCGGGCGCGGCGCGCGCGTGCTGCATTACTCCACCGATTATGTGTTCGACGGCAACGCGACGCAGCCTTATCGCGAGAACGATGCAACCAACCCGCTTGGCGCATACGGACATTCCAAACTCGCGGGTGAAAAAGCGTTGCGCGACAGCGGCGCGCGGCACCTGATTCTTCGAACAGCGTGGGTCTATGCCGCGCGCGGGAATAATTTCCTACGCACCATGTTGCGCCTTGGTATCGAGCGCGATGAATTGCGCGTGGTCGACGACCAGGTCGGCGCGCCGACTTCGGCGCGATTAATCGCGGATGCCAGCGCGCGGGTCATCGCGCGCTGGTGCGCGGACGACGACACCATCAACGTTCCGGGCGATGGCATCTATCACCTCGTCGCTTCCGGCCAGACGAGTTGGTGCGGCTTTGCCCGCGCCATATTCGAGCGCGCGCAAAACGCCGGCTTGCGCGCGCGCGCGCCACGGGTCGTGCCGATCAAAACCAGGGAGTATCCGACCAGGGCAAAACGCCCCGCCTATTCCGTACTCGATACGGCAAAATTGCGTGAAACGTTCGGTGTCGAATTGCCGGACTGGGAAATGAGCCTTGATACGGTGATCGGGAAGCTGGCAGGGACAGGAGTGTAGTGCATCCAGCAAAACTCCCGGTCGTCATTCCGGACGAGGCGAAGCCTCGATCCGGAATGCGGAGGCAGGAAGCCGGAGCAGAACGCCGAAGGCGGCCCGAAGGGCGGACCGCAGGACGCGGTCTGTAATCCATATGATTTTGAATTACCAGGATCAAGATGGATTCCGGGTTCTGCCCTTCGGGTAGCCCCGGAATGACGAAACGGTGGGCAGGTTTCTGCAAATATGCGAGCGCTGGCCTCTCGCCCCACGGTTTGCTATACATGCGCGCAGCGGCGCGGGGCGCGCCATTGCTTGTCAGCCAGGGGAACGAAATGATCATCCGTTGCGTGGTTGCCGCGTTGATCCTGTGTGCCGCGGCGCCGCTGTCGCACGCCGCCGATCCGGTGTCGTTTTCGGATCTCGCGCGGCATGCGCAATTCAGGGACGTCAAGATTTCGCCGGATGGCGCGCACCTGGCCGCGACCTCGGTGCTGAAGAACGGCCAGACCATCCTGACGCTGGTCGATCTCGGCAACAAAAAGGGCGTCAGCATCAATCCGCGCCAGAACGAGGACGTGCTGGATTTCTGGTGGGCCTCGCCCACACGCGTGCTCTACACCGAAGCCGAGCACGACGGCGGCTGGGACGCGCCGATCGCGACCGGCGAGTTGTACGGCGTGAATGCCGACGGCGGCAGCGCCGAGATGCTGTACGGTTATCGCAAGACCGGCATGGAAACCGGTACGCATATCCAGCACGCCACCGCCGAATACGGCAGTGCGCAATATCTCTCGCGTATCGCCGGCGATCCCGATCATGTGCTGGTGCAGATCACCGACTGGGAAGCGTCCGGCACAGCCGGCGCGTTCACGGCGGTCTACAAGATGGACGTGCGCGACGGACGCAAGGTCAAGCTCGCCATCGCGCCCATGCGCGAAGCGGATTACCTCGCCGATCACAAGGGCAACGTGCGTTTTGCCTACGGCGATGATCTGGGCGGCAATCGCAAGATTTATCTGCGGCCGGCTGGCGGCGGCGATTGGGAATTGCTGAGCCAGGCCGGCGCGGATCGCGACGTGCCGATCGCCTTCAGCGCGGACGACAGCTTGGTCTGGTTCACCTGTCCCGCCACCGGCGGCTTCGGCGTGTGCCGCTTCGATCCCGCTACCCGCAAGCTGACCAACGCATGGAGCAATCCGGACGTCGAAGCGGACGGTCTGGCGCAAGGCCTGGCGCGCGATTCGGTGATGGGCGTGCATTTTGTCGACGGGCGGCCTGCGCTGTCGGTATTCGACGCGTCGTCCCCGGATGCGAAGGCGCTGGTGGATTTGATGAAGCAGTATCCGGGCGAGGACGCGCAGTTCGTGTCCGGCACCGATGACGGCGCCAAAGCCATCGCGCTGGTGCAGGCGGATGCGGATCCAGGCACGTTTTTTCTCTACGACCGCGCCAGCAACAAATTCTCGCCGCTGTTGCAGCGCGCATCGTGGATCGATCCGACCAAGATGGCCAGCAAGCAGCCGATCACGCTGACCGCGCGCGATGGTTTGAAATTGCAAGGCTATGTCAGTTATCCGCCGGGGCAGGCGAACGCCAAACATCTGCCGATGGTGGTGTTCGTGCATGGCGGCCCCTACGGCATCCGCGACGACTGGGATTACGATGCTTACGTGCAGGCGCTGGCCACGCACGGCTATGCGGTGTTGCAGGTCAATTACCGTGGCTCCGGCGGTTACGGCTACAACTTCATCAAGGCCGGATACCACGAATGGGGCGGCAAGATGCAGGACGACGTCACCGATGCAACGCGCTGGGCGATTCAAGCGGGCATCGCCGATCCGCAACGCATCTGCATCTACGGTGGCAGTTACGGCGGTTACGCCGCGCTGGAGGGCGCGGTCAAGGAACCCGATCTCTACAAGTGCGCGATCGGCTATGTCGGTGTTTACGACCTGCGTCTGATGTACAACAGCGGCAGCGACGCCGTTCACGACATCTACGGCAAGGATTATTTGAAGCGCACCCTCGGCACCGACATGGATGCGCTGGCGCAGCACTCGCCGATCTACCAGTTGAACAATCTGAAAGCGAAAGTGATGCTGATCGTCGGCGGCCGCGACACCCGCGTACCGGAAGTGCAGGGCAAGACCTTGCACCAGGATTTGCTGATCCGTCATGTTCCGCACGAATGGTTGTACAAGCCAGACGAATGGCACGGCTTCTACAACGAGGACAACATCACGGAACTCTTCACCAAGGTGGATGCGTTTCTGCAGAAGAATATCGGGACGGCCCAGACAGCCGGCGCTGCATCGGCATCCGTTGCGAGCCACTGACGGAAAAAGAGATCAGAAAATATCGTCACCCCGGCTCGCGCCGGAATGAATGTAGTGCGAAATTCGATCAAACCGCGTTGCGCAAGACCGACGACGGCGCGGAAGCGAATTGCGGAAAGCGCTGGATGATTGAAGCGCGGATGCCGTCGGTGTCGAGGCCCGCTTCTGTCAGCAACTCTTCGCGGCTGCCGTGTTCGAGGAAGACATCGGGCAGGCCGAGTTGCAGGATCGGAACATTGACGCCGCGCGCGGCCAGCAATTCGGCCACGCCCGAACCCGCGCCGCCGGCGATCGCGTTGTCCTCCAGCGTGACCAGCGCCTCGTGCGTGCGCGCGAGTTCCAGGATCATCGTTTCGTCCAGCGGTTTGACAAAGCGCATGTTGACCACGCTGGCGTCAAGTTCGGCGCCGATGGTTTCCGCCGGTGCCACCATGCTGCCGAATGCCAGCAACGCAAGTCGCTGGCCGTGCCGGCGCCATTGTGCTTTGCCGATCGGCAGCGTGGTGAGTTCGGTTTCGATCGCAATGCCCGGTCCGCTGCCGCGCGGATAACGCACCGCGGCGGGCCCGTCGTGGCGGAAACCGGTGGTCAACATCTGCCGGCATTCGTTCTCGTCGGCAGGCGCCATCACCAGCATGTTGGGAAGACAACGCAGATAGGTGAGATCGAAACTGCCCGCGTGGGTGGGGCCGTCCGGGCCGACCACGCCGGCGCGGTCGATCGCGAACAGCACGGGAAGATTCTGCAACGCGACATCGTGCACCAGTTGGTCGTAGGCGCGTTGCAAAAACGTCGAATAGATCGCGACCACCGGATGCGCGCCTTCGCAAGCCATGCCGGCGGCCAGCGTGACGGCGTGTTGTTCGGCGATTGCGACATCGAAATAGCGCTCCGTAAATTCGCGCGAGAACCGCACCAGACCCGAACCTTCGCGCATCGCCGGCGTAATGGCGTACAAATGCGGATCGGCCGCGGCCATGTCGCACAGCCAGTCGCCGAACACTTCGGTGTAACTGATTTTTTTCGGCGTGTTCGAAGATTTTTTGACCAAACCCTGGTGCGGATCGAACGGACCGACCGCGTGGTACTCGATCTGCGCGCGCTCGGCGGCTTCGTAACCTTTGCCTTTCGTCGTGACGATGTGCAGCAGTTGCGGTCCGCGCAACTGTTTCACCGTGCGCAGCGAATGCAGCAGCAGCGGCAGGTCGTGGCCGTCGATCGGGCCGGTGTAGTGGAAACCCAATTCCTCGAACAGCGTGCTGGGCACGAACATGCCCTTGGCGTGTTCTTCCCAGCGCTTGATGAAACGCCACAGCAGCGAGCGCGGTTTCAACGCGCGTTTGGTGCGCTCGCGCCACAGGTTCAAACGTCTGCTGGCCATCAGCCGTGCCAGCATCTTGGTGGTGGCACCGACGTTCTCGGAAATCGACATGCCGTTGTCGTTCAAGATCACCAGCAGATCCGGTTCGATATCACCACCGTGGTTCAACGCTTCGAAGGCGATGCCCGCGGTCATCGCGCCGTCTCCGATAACCGCGACGACCTTGCGATCGTCACCTTTGCGCTGCGCGGCGATCGCCATGCCCAATGCTGCGGAAATCGAGGTGGACGAATGCCCGACGCCGAATGCGTCGTAATCGCTCTCGGCGCGTTTCGGAAACGGCGCCAGGCCTCCCGATTGCTTGATCGTGGTGATGCGATCGCGCCGGCCGGTCAATATCTTGTGCGGATAGCACTGGTGACCGACGTCCCAGACGATGCGGTCATTCGGCGTGTCGTACAGATATTGCAGCGCGACGGTGAGTTCGACCACACCCAGGCCCGCGCCGAAATGGCCGCCGACGCTGGCGACCGATTCGATCAGGTACGCGCGCAATTCGCGCGCGACTTCCGGCAAATCGGTTTCGGGCAGGCGTTTGATATCCGCGGGCGTGTTGATGCGCGACAGCAGCGGGTAGCGGGCGGGATCGATCATCTGCGTATTGTTGGCTGTGCGGGCGGGCAGGGCAAGCGCGATCTTGTGAAAAACAGATAACAGGTTTTTTCGTCATTCCGGCGCAGGCCGGAATCCAGTGGAATGAACACAGCAAAGCACGAGGTGCGGTCGCGATTTTCCGGTGGTGTCGTTACTGGATTCCGGCCTGCGCCGGAATGGGGACTTCGGAAGGTTACGGTTGCTTGATGGCGCCAAACCTCCGCAACGTCTGCCGGATGCGGATATGCCGGTTGGCGTCGCGCGCTTCGCGCAATCGTCGGCCGTGCGCGGCCAGCAGATCGCCGCGGGTGATGATGCCGACCAGGCGCGTGTCGTCGTGGTGCGCGACAACGATCAAGCGGC
>JBDTBW010000068.1:0-8350 GCA_039923855.1 Rhodanobacteraceae bacterium
GTTTCAAGGCGCGCCGCAAGGCCTTGGGCGATGCGTCGGCCGCCAATCTGCGTCCCGACGACGGTTTGCAACCGGGCGAACGCAGCCTGAAATCGGATCTCGCCCGCGAAGCCGCGGCCAAGAACGCCAAGGACGCGGAACTCGACGAAACCGCGCACATCCTTGCCGATGAACTCGATCTGATCCACGGCAACACCAAACTCGCCTCGGAAGTGTTGCCGTATAAAGGTGTGCTGGGCGTGTCGGATTGACACGTGGCGCTGCGCTGGCTTCAAACAAGTCGTCATTCCGGGTTCCGCGCTGCGCGCGGCCCCGGAATGACGAAAAATTAAATTGCCCGCGCAAGTCAGCGCGCGTACCGCTCCCGCAAAAACGCGAAGCACGCGCGCAGGGATTGCGCGTCGCCGCCGCGCGGGCGGGCGGGGCGGTCGTTGTCGTTCCAGGCGTACACGTCCACATGCAGCCACGGCACCGATTCCGGCACGAAGCGTTCCAGATATAACGCGGCGGTGATCGCGCCGGCGTGGCGCGAACTGCCGGTGTTGACGAGATCGGCGATCGACGAGGCCAGCATCACGCGGTACGGACGCCACAACGGCAATCGCCATAGCGGATCGTGTTGCACGAGCGAGGCCGCGAGCAGGCGTTCGGCGATGCCGTCGTGATTGGCGAACAAGGCCGGCAGGTCGGGGCCGAGCGCGACGCGCGCCGCTCCCGTCAGCGTGGCGAAATCGATCAGCAGATCGGGTTGCTCCTCGACGCACGCCGCCAGCGCGTCGCACAAAACCAGCCGACCTTCCGCATCGGTGTTGTCCACTTCGACGGTGATGCCCGCGCGGGTGCGGATCACTTCGCCCGGGCGCATCGCGTTGCCGCTGATCGCGTTGTCGACCGCGGGGATGATCAGCAGCAGACGCACCGGCAGTTTCGCGTCCATCACCAATTGCGCCAACGCAAGCGCGTGCGCGGCGCCGCCCATGTCCTTCTTCATCCAGCGCATGCCCTCGGCGGTCTTGATGCTGAGGCCCCCGGAATCAAAACACACGCCCTTGCCGACGATCGCCAGCAGGGGATCGCTCGGCTTGCCCCAGCGCAATTCCGCCACGCACGGCGTGTGCGCACTGCCGCGGCCGACCGCGCGCACGGTTGGGAAACCCGCACGCAACAAAGCATTGCCGCGCCAGTCGCGGTATTTCGCGCGATGCGCGCGCGCGGTGTCGCGCACCGCGTCGCACAATTGCGCGGGGTCCAGATCCTCGCTGGGCGTGTTGATCAGATCACGTACCTTGGTGATGGCGTCCAGCGTCGGCGTCACCGCGTCGAGCGTCGCGTGCGATACGCACAAGCGCGGCGGATCGGCTGGCGCGCCGAGATAGCGGGTGAAACGGTACGCGCCGAGCGCCCAGCCCAGCGCGGCATCGCCCGGCGTCAGCGTGTCGTTGTCGAGGCGATAGTCGCCCGGCGGCAACAGCGAGGGTAGCGCGCCGAGCGCGAACGCCGGCTCACCGAAATCCGCGCCGGCCAGGACGCGCGAGGCGCGACCACTTGCATCCGGGATCAAACAGAATGTGCCGGCGCCGGCATCGAAGCCGCACGATTCCGTCCAACGACGTTCGCGCGCGGACAACGTTTTTTTGCGTGCCGGCCAATGCGCGCGATCCAGCACTTCCAGCGGGATCGCGCGGACGCCGCGCTTGAGTTCACCCAAGCCGCGCATCACACGCGGCCCGGGCCGGATCGCGTGCGGTCGCGACGATGCATCACTGGTCCGCGGAAAGCTTCAAGGTCTGACCGACACGCAGGTTGTCGCTTTTTAGATCGTTCCACTTGCGCAAGTCCGAAACGCTCACCGAATATTTGCGCGCCAATCCGGACAATGTGTCGCCCTTGCTCACCGTGTAGCTCGCAGGGGCCGCGCTGCTTGCTGCTGGCGGTTGCACCGGCGTTACCGTGCCGTTGGCCGACAACACCACCGGATTGGACGGCGCGACCGCTTCCGCGTGAACCAGCGCCGGATTGCCGGCGGCCGCTGCGGAAGGCGTTGCGGCGATGGTGGGCGTCGCGGAGCTCTGTGCCTGCGCGGCCGCCTGGGTGGCGACGTTCGCAGCTTGCTGGGCTTGGTCGACCGCACGCGCGGCGTGTGCGGAATCGCTGCTGCTCGCCTGCGCCTGCAATGCGGCGGTCTGCGCCTCGTGCGCGGCCTGTTTCGCCACCACCGCGGCCTGTTTCGCCTCGGCCGGATTATTCGTGGTCTGCGCCGTGGCGGTCGCCTGCTGCGCCAGTTGCGCGGCGCTCTGCGCGTTGCCGGCGGCGAGTTGCGGTGTGGGCGCGACGGCGCTTGTTTGCGCCGCGGCCGGCGCGCTGGCCACGAGCCGGGCGGCGTCCGCTTGCGGCAGGCCTTCAGCAACCATCTTGTCGGCGATCATCGTGATCTGCTGATCGGGGCCGCGCGCATCCAGTGTGGTGGCCTCCGAATATGGCAGAAGATCGTGATCGCGCGCGATCTTCCTGGCCTCGTCGCCGGAGAGGAAGGTCATGAACTTGGCGATCTCCGCGGCGTGCGGACTGGACGGATTGGATGCCAGATAAATCGGCGTGGACAGCGGATAACTGCCGTCGGCGACGGTCGCCAGCGTCGGCGTCACGCCCTCGATCGGGATCACCTTGACGTCCTTGTTGTCGTGCACGCCCGACAGCGTGGAGAGACCCAGCGCTTTCGGATCCAGCGTCACACCCTGCTCGAGCATATTGACGTTGATGTACATGCGTGGCATCACCACCGGCGCGTCGCCCTTGCCGTACATGAGACGCCGCAGGCTGAATTCGGCGCCATCCAGCGGGCTCGCCACTGTGTAGAGATCAATCGGTTCGTCCTTGCCGCCGAGATCCTTCCAGTTGGTGATCTTGCCGTAATAGATGTCGTGCAGTTGCTTCAGCGTGAGATTGCTCACCGGATTGCTTGGGTGGGCGATCATCACCAGCGCGTCCCACGCCACTGGCGTAAAGACGAGGCCCGTTTCCTGCGCGCGTTTGGGAAAACTTGCGCGCGCGCTGGCGGCGATGTCGGCGCTGCCGTCGAGCGCGGCGTCGATACCCGACAGCGTGTTGAAAGGCTGGACCTCGATGCAGCCGTTGTCTGCCTTCTGCCAGGCATCGGCCATCGCATCGACCAGCCCGTGTGAGGTGACCAGGTCACCGCGCACGGTTAATGTCGCAGCGCCCTTGCACGTATGCCCCACACTCTCGGAGGAGGGTTCGGATTCCGACGATTTCGCGTGATGACGGTTTTTTTTCGAATGCGTGGTCTTGGCGGCGGCGACATTGATTGTGGCATCGACGGCAAAGATCAGCAGCAGCGCGGTGAGCAGCAGACGCAGGGTACGCAATGACATGAGAGAGTCCGGGAGGTGAATGGAGGTGGCCTTGTTGGCCGCCTGAAGGATTATTACTGAAACCGGGGCGCGCGGCGATCTCGTTCACAAATCCGATTCGATCCGTTCATGCGGATCACGGGATCATCAATTGCGCGAGCTGACCATCGCGCGCGATCGTCAACAGCAGGCGTTTCGGATGCGCGGCGAAGAACTTGCGTAACGTCGCCAGATTCGGCGTGGCGATGTTGTTGACGCCGATCACGATGTCGCCGCTGGCCAAACCCTGGTTCGCGGCGCGGCTGCCGGCATCGACATTGGAAATGCCGACACCGCTGGCGCCTTGTTGACGAAGCGCATTCGGCAATTCGACAAAGGATGCGCCGGCCAAACGCGGATCGAGCGCGGCCCCATCCAGCGCATTAACGTCGGCGGCAAGGCGCGCGCTGACTTGCAAGTGTTGACCACCACGTTGGATCCCCAGCGCCAGCGCGCTGCCCAGGGGTTTCAGCCCCTGCACGTTGCGCAGGTCCTGGGCGTCGCCGATCGGCTTTCCGTCGACGCTGGTCACCAGATCACCCGGCTTCAATCCGGCACCGGCGGCGGGCGAACCGGGCGTGACATCGGTGATCAGCGCGCCATGACTATTTTTGATGCCGAGCGCGGCGGCGATGCGCGGGCTCAAGTCCTGCGCGCCGACGCCCAGACTGCCGCGTGCGACATGCCCATGTGCGATCAGTTGTTTCATCACTTGCGCGGCGAGATCGGAAGGGATCGCGAAACCCAGGCCGGCGCTCGCGCCCGATGGCGAATAGATCATCGAATTGATGCCGATCAGCTCGCCGTTGAGGTTCACCAGCGCGCCGCCGGAGTTGCCGGGGTTGATCGAGGCGTCGGTCTGGATGAAGTTCTGGTAACCGTTTTGTCCCAAGCCCTGGCGGCCCAACGCGGAGACGATGCCCGAGGTCGCCGATTGGCCGAGACCGAACGGATCGCCCAGCGCGACCACGAAATCGCCGACGCGCAGTTTCGAGGAATCCGCAAGCGGCAGCGCGGTCAGATTCGGCGCCGCGATCCGGATCACCGCGATGTCGGTCGCGGGATCCGTGCCCACCAGCGTGGCCTTGAAGCTTCGCCCGTCGGTCAACGTCACGCGGATGTCGTCGGCGCCCGCGACCACATGATTGTTGGTGAGGATGTAACCGTGGGCGGCGTCCACGATCACGCCCGAGCCCAGCGATTCCTCGACCTCCTCGCGCGCCTGCGGCATGCCGAAGAATTGCCGCATGATCGGATCGTCGAAGAACGTATTGCGCACCTGCCGGTGGGTGGTCGAGGAGATGTTGACCACCGTCGGCGACACCTTGCCGAGCATCGGCGCGAGCGAGGGCAGTGGCTGACCGTTCACCGCGGGCGGCAAGGTGCCCGCCGGCGCGGAAGCCGAGCAGGAGCAAACCAGCAGCACCAGGCCTGCAGCGAGAATCCGGAAACGATCGAAAGACGGCATGGCGGCTTTTCTCCTGGGACGTGGTGGCGCGCACGCAGTGGGAACCATTCATCGACTGCGCGCGCTGCAAAGGGTTCGCGCGGCGCGGCGCGAATCGCCCTTTGTACCGCAATTGCGCACGCGATGGATGGCTGCCGGCTTTACAGCGGGGCTTCGCAGGCGTAGGGTTGACTTCCTGCCGTAATCACAACATCTTGTGTACGAACCCGCCTCCACTACACTAGGGCTGGGTCCGAAAGGCACCGACCGGGGGCGGTGACTGGCTTGAATCGTGCGATATCCCAGCATGTTTGATCCGCCTCCGCCGCGCATGTTGCCGCGGCGGCGGGAGAGTTTTTTCGATGGCAACGCAAGGCGAACGACCGCGGCAATGAATCAACCCAAGAGCATCAAGAATATCGCCAAGCAAGACGCACAAGGGGAGAAAGCACAGACCATGAGCACCGTGCGCGCGGAAAACGTGGGCCGAATGCCGGCGGAGATTCCGCTGCAGCCGGCGTCGTTCGATATCTGGGACAAGAAGTATCGTCTCAAGACCAAGCAGGGCGCGCCGGTGGACGCGGCCATCGACGACACCTATCAGCGCATCGCGCGCGCGCTGGCCGACGTCGAGGCCACGCCGGAATTGCGCGAGCACTGGCACGAACGCTTCCTGTGGGCGCTGCAGCGCGGCGCGATTCCGGCCGGACGCATCACCTCCAACGCCGGCGCGCGCGAGCACAAGCCGAAAACCTCCACGATCAACTGCACGGTGTCGGGCACCGTGCGCGATTCGATGGACGACATTCTGGAAAAAGTCCATGAAGCCGGCCTGACACTCAAAGCCGGCTGCGGCATCGGCTACGAATTTTCGACCTTGCGTCCGCGCGGCGCGTATGTTTCCGGCGCGGGCGCGTACACGTCCGGGCCGCTCTCGTTCATGGATATCTACGACAAGATGTGCTTTACGGTGTCGTCCGCGGGCGGACGTCGCGGCGCGCAGATGGGCACCTTCGACGTGGCGCATCCGGATGTGCGCGAGTTCATCCGCGCCAAGCGCGAGGACGGCCGGCTGCGCCAGTTCAATCTCTCGCTATTGATCACCGACGATTTCATGGCCGCGGTGGAGGCCGATGCCGACTGGCCGCTGCTGTTCCCGATCCACGTCAAGGAAAAAGACGAGATCGATCTCGCCGATGGCGGCAAGGTGATCTGGCGCGAATGGCCGGCGCACGACAACTACATTGTGCGCGACGATGGTCTGGTCGCGTGCAAAATCTACGGGCATCTGAAAGCGCGACATCTGTGGGACATGATCATGGTCTCGACGTACGACTACGCCGAGCCCGGGTTCATCCTGATCGACCGCGTCAACGAGATGAACAACAACTGGTGGTGCGAGCACATCCGCGCCACCAATCCGTGCGGCGAGCAGCCGCTGCCGCCGTATGGCTCCTGTCTGCTCGGCTCGGTGAACCTGACCACCTTCGTGCGCGATCCGTTCGGGCCGAAGGCGCGTTTCGACTGGGACGAATACCGCGAAGTCGTGCGCGTGTTCACCCGCATGCTCGACAATGTGGTGGAGGTCAACGGCTTGCCGCTCGCGCAGCAGCGCGGCGAGATCCTGCGCAAGCGCCGTCACGGCATGGGCTTCCTGGGGCTGGGTTCGACGCTGGCCATGCTCAAGTTGCGCTACGGCTCGGAAGAATCCTGCGTCTTCACCGAGGACGTCGCCCGCGAAATGGCGCTGGCCGGGTGGGAGGAAGCGCTGGAGTTGGCGCAGGAAAAAGGCGCAGCGCCGATCATGGGTGAAACCTTCGAGGTCACCGGTGAGATGCTGCGCAAGCGTCCGGAGTTGGCGCGCGATGGCTGGAAGATCGGCGATTCCATCGCCGGCCGCGTATTGCACGCAAAGTATTCGCGCTACATGCAGCGCGTCGCCGAGGTCGCGCCGGAACTGGTCGAAAAGCTCGCCGAAATCGGTGCGCGCTTCACCCACCACAGCTCGATCGCGCCGACCGGCACGATTTCGCTATCGCTGGCCAACAACGCCAGCAATGGCATCGAGCCGAGTTTTGCGCACACTTATTCGCGCAACGTGATCCGCGAGGGCAAGAAATCCAAGGAGAAGGTCGAGGTGTGCAGTTTCGAGCTGCTGGCCTACCGTGCGCTGATCAACGCCGACGCCGCGCCCGACAGCGACGATCCGCTGAAAAAACTGCCCGACTACTTCGTTGCCGCCGACGACATCAGTCCCAACCAGCACGTCGACATCCAGGCCGCCGCGCAGAAATGGGTGGATTCGTCGATCTCCAAGACCGCCAACGTGCCCACCGATTATCCTTACGAGGATTTCAAGGACATCTATTTCCACGCCTACAAAGCCGGCCTGAAAGGCTGCACCACCTTCCGTTTTAACCCCGCCGCATTCCAGGGCGTGCTGGTCAAGGAAGCCGACCTTGCAAACACCCTCTACCGTTTCGAGCTGGAGGACGGTAGTGTTGTGTCGTTGAAAGGAAACGAGGAAGTGGAATACGACGGCGAAACACACACCGCCGCCAATTTGTTCGATGCGTTGAAGGAAGGCTACTACGGCAAGTTTTGAAAATGCCGTTCGTGTTGGAAGAGCGGTTGCAAGCCGCTCGCAAAGTGGTCCACTGTCATTGATCTTTCGGAGGGGCAAGCGATGAGCAACGAAACGACGTTCCCATGGAGCAGCAGCGATCCGATGGCGCCCGCGGCGCCGGCCGCACCGGTCACCAAACCCGTGACGACCAATCCCGCGGCCAAGAAACAGGAAGTGAAGAAGAAAAAACCCCCGGGCAAAAAGAAGGCTGCGAAGAAAGCCGTCAAGAAAACGGCCAAGCGCAAGCCAGCCAAGAAACGCGCAGCGGCGAAGAAGGGTCGCAAGGTCGTGCGCAAGTCCGCGAAAAAAGCGGCGAAGAAGACCGCGCGCAAAACCGGAAAGAAGCGCGCCGGCGCACGCAAGGGCGCCAAAAAAGCAGTCAAGAAGGGTGCGCGCAAGGCGGCCAAAAAAGGCGCACGCAAGGCCGCGAAGAAAGGCGCACGCAAGGCGGCGAAGAAAGGTGCACGCAAAGGCGCGCGTCGCAAGAAGAAGTAGTCGTCGCACGAGTGAACGCCGGCGCCTCGTCGCGCCGGCGTTTGTGTTTAGTGCGCTATCCATGCGCGTGAAAGCGGGCATCCCTGCCCGCACTTCTCGACAAAAGCATTTCCATTGCATTGATGTCGGCACATGACATGACCATGAAAATCGAAAAGAAGATCAAAGGCTACGAAGTGGTGAAGGCGGAAGTGAAATCCGCGTTGCCGCGCGTCGGCGCGGCTCCGCCCGAGACCGTGATGCCGGCGATCGCCGAAGTGATCCAGATGCACGAAAAGGTGGAGCGCCCGGACGTGCTGATCGGCGCCACCTACAAGATCAAGTCGCCGCTGATCGAGCACGCCATGTACGTGACGATCAACGACATCGTGT
>JBDTBW010000069.1:0-13782 GCA_039923855.1 Rhodanobacteraceae bacterium
ATCCGTTGGCCGCGCGCGAGCAGGTCCGTCTGGAGGATCTTTCGCCGTACGGGTTGATTCTGCCGCCGCAACGGTTGACCACCTACCGGTTGGTCGATCTCGTATTCCAGCAACGCAAGGTGCCTTACACCGTAGCGATCGAGGTCGGTGGCTGGGAAGTGATCAAGCAATACGTGGCGATGGGGTTGGGCATTTCGATCGTCACCGGTATCTGCCTGACCAAAGACGATGCGCAGCGACTGGCCGTGCGAAACATGCGCGCCTACTTCCCGCAACGCAGCTACGGCGTGGTGATGCGCAAGGGCAAATATCTGTCCGCGGAAGCACGAGCCTTCATCGACTTGATTGGTCCGGTTCTGCGCAGACCGGACATCGATGAGCCAGCCACGCATTCGCAGCGTTGAGACAGGTTCCGCAATTGTTCAAAACATCCCCTTGGTAAGTGGCGGGGCGCTTTCCGCGAAGGGTGCATAAAGCGCGCGGAGCGTGGCCATGTCGCCAGCGATATCCGCGCTCGGCATGAACAGCGGTCCAACGCCGATTATGCGGCGCGGATAATCGAAATACACCGGCACGATCGGCACGCCCGCGCCGCGGGCGATCTGCCAGAAGCCGGTCTTCCAGCGTGCCACGCGATTGCGCGTGCCTTCGGGGGTGATGCCGAGCCACAGTTGGTCGTGCGCGTTGAAACGCATCACCATCTGCGCGATCACGCCGTGCGCCGCGTGACGCTCGATCGGAATGCCGCCGAGCTTGCGCAGAACCCAACCGGGCGGCCCCCGGAACAATTCGCGCTTGGCCATGAACGAAATGTCCGCGCCCAATGCGATCTTGAACAGGAGACCGTGATAACCGTCCCACCACGACGTATGCGGCGCAGCGATCAGCACGGCTTTCGGCACATTCGGCAACGCGCCTTCGAATCTCCATCCGCTGGCCTGAACCCACGCGCGAAAAATTCTCCGCCAGGTACGATCTGCGAACCGTGGCATCGTGGGCGGCAACAATACCGGCGACGGAAAGTGCGCGATGCCGCGATCGGCGCGCGTGTTCAATCCTCGCTCCAACCACGTGCGCGATTGCGTTTGATCGCACCACGCTTTTGCTTGCCGACTAGCCGGCGCTCCTTCGATGCGCGCGAGGGCTTGGTGGCG
This sequence comes from Rhodanobacteraceae bacterium, assembly GCA_039923855.1. Taxonomy (GTDB): domain Bacteria; phylum Pseudomonadota; class Gammaproteobacteria; order Xanthomonadales; family Rhodanobacteraceae; genus 66-474. The sequence goes on from JBDTBW010000069.1 coordinate 1,155, forward strand.
ACGCGTTTTTTGGGCGGCGTCAATGTGCTGCGCAACAATTCCACCAGGCGTTTGCGCACGTCGTCGCGATTACGCGCCTGATCGCGGAAACGCCGTCCCTGGACCACCAGCACACCATCGGCGGTGAGACGCCGATCGCGTCGCGCCAACACGCGCGTGCGCACATCGTCCGGCAGCGAGGGCGAGCGCGCGACATCGAAACGCAATTCGACCGCGCTCTCGGTGCGGTTGACGTGCTGCCCGCCGGGGCCGTCCGCGCGCAGAAAGCGTTCGGTTAATTCAGAGTCGGGGATATCGATGTCAGCGGAGATGCGCATGGCGCGATCATCGTGCGCGCCGGGACAACGCCAGGGTGAACGCGATCAATCCGATGGCGGCGGCGAACACCGCGGGCCAGACGTGTGGCGTCAACGAATACATCACCGCCGCGCCGATCAGCAGCGATCCGCCGAAAGCGGCGACTACAATGCGCCGCTGGCTGTCACGCTGTGCGGCGGAGAGGCGCGCGAGTTGTTCCGAATTGATTTCCAGTTTGCCGCGGCCTTCCGCCCATTGTTGCAACCCCTGATGGATGAGATCCGGGATGCGCGGCGCGATGTGCAGCCATTCCGGCACGCGGCGGCGGATCTCGCGCAAGGCATGCCGCGGGTTGTAACGGCGCGCCAGAATCCGTTTCAGTTCCGGATACGCCACCGCCCAGATGTCGATCGAGGGATCCAGCAGGCGGCCGATACCCTCGATGTTGAGCAGGGTCTTCTGCAGCAGGATCAGTTGCGGTTGCAGCGTCAATTCGAATTGACGCGCGGTATTGAACAGCTTGGCGATCACCTCGGCCAGCGAGATTTCCGACAGTGGCCGGGTGAAATACGGTTCGCACACCGTGCGCACCGCGGTTTCCAGTTCGTCCATCCGCACCGTGGCAGGCAGCCAGCCGGCGGCAACGTGCAACTCCGCGATGCGCCGGTAATCGTGTTCGAACAGCGCCATGAAGTTTTCGGCCAGCCAATACTGGTCGGCTTCGGGCAGCGTGCCCATGATGCCGAAATCCAGCGCGATGAAACGCGGCTCGTCTTTCGCGCTGGTGTCCACCCAGATATTGCCGGGATGTGAATCGGCGTGGAAAAAGTTGTCGCGGAAAACCTGCGTATAAAACAGCCGCACGCCTTTTTCGGCGAGGCGTTTGCGATCGATGCCGGCGACATCCAGCGCCGCGATGTCGTCAACACGGGTGCCGTATACACGCTCCATCGTCAGCACGCGCTCGTTGGTGTGGGACCAATGCACTTCCGGCACATAGAGATCGGGCGAGTCGAGGAAATTGCGCCGCAGCAGGCTTGCGTTGCCCGCTTCGCGTTGCAGATCGAGTTCGTGGTAAAGCGTCTTTTCAATCTCCCCGACGATTTCCTGCGGGCGGATCAGTCTCGCGTTCGGGTGCCAGCGTGCGACCAGCGCTGCCAAGGCGTGTAGCAAATCCAGATCGCGTGCGATCCTGACGCGGATGCCGGGGCGGATGACCTTCACCGCCACTTCGCGATGGGAATCTGTGGCCGAAGGCCCCGCGACCTCTCCTTCCTCCGCTTGCGGGTGAAGCTGGCCCGAAGGGCCGGAAGGGGGATGCAATCTCGCCGAATGCACCTGCGCGATCGATGCGGATGCCAGCGGCGCCTCGTCGAAGCGCGCATACAGCGTCGCAATCGGCGCGTCGAGCGCGGCTTCGACGATCGCGCGCGCCTGCGCGCCGTCGAACGGCGGCACTTGGTCCTGCAACAGCGACAACTCGTCGGCGATGTCGGCCGGCAGCAGGTCGCGGCGCGTCGACAAAACCTGTCCGGCCTTGACGTAGATCGGCCCCAGCTGCGTCAACGCCAAGCGCAATCTCGCGCCGCGCGGCATCGCCGCGATTTGCGCGGCGGGGCGCGGCAGCAAAACGCGCAACCAGCGCAAGGGGCGGATTGCGTGCGCTTCGTCGATCAGATCATCGACGCGGTAACGCACCAGCACCGCCAGCACGCGCAACATCCGCGGCAGCAATCGCAGCGGCGTCATGTGCGCTCCGACGACAAACGGCCGACTCGCGCGCTCAAGCGTTCGGCGCGCTCGCGCAATGCATCGACGCCGTCGAGAAAGTCGTCCATCTCGCCCCGCGGAATCACCAGACGCGCGTCGTCGCGCAACCAGTCGACGCTATCGGTGGCGGCGTGATCGGCACTCTCTCGCAACCAATGCGTCGCGTCTCGCAATGCGCGCGCGATCGGCACGCCCAGCACCTCGCCGAAAGTGCGCGCGAAGGCGGCTTCGACATCCGGCGCGAAATCGCGCGCGAGTTTCTCCACGCGGCGCGCCAATTCCGCATCGCCCGCGATTTCAACCTTGCCCGGCGGCAATGTTTCTTCCGCGCGCGGGATCGCCATTGTCAGCAAGGCGCCGGGGGTGGCGACGACGCGCAGATCGGGCTTGACCGCCGCGGTGTCTTCATCCGATTGCGGAGGTTCGATCCGCAGCGCGCCCTCGCGCACAACGATGTCGAAGCCGATTTCCGGCCCACGCAGATGCACACCGATGCGTCTGCCTTCCAGAGGAACCAGCGACGACCGCGTGTCGGGATCGAATCTCAACACGCGATTGAACGCGGCTTCGAGCGTCCGTTCGGCCAGCCGCCGCAGCGGGCGTGGCAACCATGCATTGAGCGATGAGGCTTCCATTCGCGGATTGTAGCCTTACGAAGCACCCGCGAAGCCGAGTTGCCGCCACGCCTCGTACACCGCCACCGCCACGGCGTTGGAAAGATTCACGCTGCGACTGCCGGGCAGCATTGGCAGGCGCAGACGTTGCGGGGGCGGAATGCATTGCAGCGCATCATCCGGCAGGCCAGTGGTTTCGCAGCCAAACAGCAAGGCGTCGCCGTCGATAAAACGAGCTTCGGTGTGCCGGATTGTGGCGCGCGTGGTGAACGCGAATAGGCGCGGATGATCGAGCACGGCAAGGCATGCATCCAGATCGTCGTGCACAGCCACGCGGGCGAACTCGTGGTAATCAAGGCCGGCGCGACGCAATTTGGCGTGATCCAATTGAAAGCCGAGTGGCCGAACCAGATGCAACGCCGCGCCGGTATTGGCGCACAGGCGGATCACGTTGCCGGTGTTGGGCGGGATCTCCGGCCGATGCAGAATCACATGCAGCATGCTGGCGTTGGCGCTTTTCGTCATCCCGGCCAGGGATTGGCCGGGACCCGGACCCATGGACGGGAAAAACTCACCACGGAAGTTCAGCGCCGTCATAGGCCAGGAATTTCCCGCCCTCCTCGATGCGCGCCTGTTCGATGAGTTGCAGTAGAGCCTTGGCCGAATCCTCCGGCTTCAAGGTCGCGTCCTTGCCGCCCATGTCGGTCTTGACCCAGCCGGGGTGGCATGCCAGCACCACAATGCCGCGCGGACCCAATTCCGCGGCGAGCCGTTTGACGCCCATGTTCAGCGCCGCCTTGCTCATCGCATAACTCAAGGTGCGGAAATTGGAAGCGTTCGCGATCGAAGCCAGTTGTGTCGATACGCACAGCACGCGCGGCTTGTTGCCGCGACCCAACAGAGAACTGAGTGCCTGGGTGATCAGCAACGGCGCGCTTGCGTTGACCGCGAAACTGCGTGCCAGCGATTCCGCTTCGACGTTACCGAAGCGTTCGCCCGAGACCAGCACGCCGGCGTTGTTGACCAGGAGGTCGATGCGCTGCAGGTGCTTCGCCGCGACGTGCGGCAGCGCGGCGATCGCGTCGCTGTCGGCGACATCCAACGCGTGCACAATGAGATCATCAGCATGTTTTTCGTGCAGCTTGCGCAGATCGTCGGCATGATCGGGATCGCGGCAACAGGCCAGTACGCGCGCGCCGCGCGCCAGCAATTGGCGGGCGAACGCGAGGCCCAGCCCGCGGTTTGCGCCAGTGACCAGACAGCGCTGCATGGCAATCTCCTTTTCGCTGCCACCAAGTGTAGCGCTCTCCGGCGCAGTTCAGCCGAACCGTTTAGCATGATGCGATCATCCTTGCGGAGACCCACAATGAATTCACGCCTGCTGGTTATGCCATTGATTGGCGCCGCCGTGCTCGCCGGCTGCAGCTACGGCATCGTTCCCGATGCGGGCAGCCGGAGCGTGCGCACCGCGTGGAACGGCGGCGTGTCCGGTTGCCGCGATGTTGGCAAGGTCACGGTGTCGGTGTTGAGCCGGATCGGTCCGGTCGATCGCAACGACATCAAGGTGCGCGACGAGCTGGAAGTGATGGCGCGCAACCAGGCCGCGCAGATGCGCGCCGACACCATCGTGCCGCTGGGCGATCCCAAGGACGGCGAACAATCCTGGGAAGGCTACGCCTGCGGCAACGTCGCGCCGGCGGCATCCACGCCGATTTCATCAGGCGCGCCGGTGCGGGAGGTTCCACCGATCGACAACGCACCGATCGACAGCAGGCCGATCAACAGCATGCCAATCGACAGCATGCCGGTCGACAACAACGCGCAGCCCGCGCCTTTCAGCGAACCCGCGCCGGCCAGCACCGGCGGCGCGCAGACCTTCCCGGCGTCAAGCGGTAGCAACGGCTAAGATGACGCGCATGAGCGATCCGCATTCCAAACCCGAACCCACCACCCACTTCGGGTACCGCGACGTGCCGCTCGCGCAGAAACAGAAATTGGTCGGGGATGTTTTCACTTCCGTTGCCGGCAAGTACGACCTGATGAACGACCTGATGTCGTTCGGCGTGCATCGATTGTGGAAGCGGCATTTCGTGGCGACCTCCGGCGTGCGCGCGGGCGATCGCGTGCTTGACCTGGCTGGTGGCACCGGTGACATCGCCGCCCTGCTTTTGCCGCGCGTCGGCGGCAAGGGCGAGGTGATCGTCGGCGATATCAACGCGGCGATGCTGCGGACCGGCCGCGACCGCCTGCTCGATCGCGGCTTGCACGCAGGGTTGCGCTGGGCGCAGTTGAACGCGGAAGCGCTGCCATTTCCCGATGCATCGTTCGACGCGGTGACGATCGCCTTCGGCTTGCGCAACGTCACCGACAAAGCGCGCGCGCTCGTCGAAATGCAGCGCGTGCTGAAACCCGGGGGACGCGCGCTGATCCTCGAGTTCTCGCGGGTGCGCTCAGGTGTGTTGAAGCCCTTGTACGACTTCCATTCGTTCCGGGTGTTGCCGCGGCTCGGCAAGCTGATCGCCGACGACGAGGCGAGTTACCGTTATCTGGCCGAATCGATCCGCAAACATCCCGATCAGGACACGTTGAAATCGATGATGCAAACCGCGGGCTTCGCCAATGTCGAAGTCCGCAATCTGTCCGCCGGCATCGTCGCGATCCATCGCGGCTACAAGGTGTGATACAGGCTGGTATGGATGAATCGCAACGCGCGCTCCTGCTCGCCCGCTTCAAGCGCCGGCTGAAAATCCTCGGCGCGTTGATCGGCGCGATCATGTTGGTGCTGTTCGCGATTTACTTCACCGCGCCGCAATGGGTTCTGCGCGCGGACTATGCCTGGCAGGCGCATCGGGCGCAGCTCGGCGAGAAGTCGATACAGGCTGGCGACACGCGTTGGATTTACTACGAAGGTGGTCACGGGCCTCCGCTGGTGCTGCTGCACGGCTACATGGGCGACAAGGAAACCTGGCTCGCCGTTGCGCGCTATCTCATGCCTAACTTCCGGGTGATCGTTCCGGATTTGCCGGGATGGGGCCAATCACAGCGCATCGCGAACGCCGACTACGGTTACGCCGCGCAGGTGCAGCGCCTGGATCAATTCGTCGATGCGTTGCATTTGGGCGGCTTCGCGCTGGCCGGGCATTCGATGGGCGGCGCGATCGCGGGCTTGTACGCTGCGAAGAATCCGCAACGCCTCGCGGCATTGATCCTGATCGACAGCGGCGGCGTGCCGTTCAAGGACAATGCTTTCACGTGGCAGTTGAAATTCGGAAAGAATCCGTTCGACGTGACGAGCCGCGCGGATTTCGAAAAGTTCGAACGGGATTTGTTCGCCAAACCGCCGTGGATACCTGGACGGATCGAGGATGTGTTCGTGGATCGCGCCGTAAAAGACCGCGCTTTCGATGATCGCGTGATGCGCGAGATCGCAGCGCCCGATCAACGGAATATCTTGCAGCCGCAACTGCCGAACATCACCGCGCCGACGCTGACGATCTGGTGCCGGCAGGACAGGATCATCGGCGTCTCCGCGGTCGACGCGATCCGTGCGGGACTCATCCACGCGCCCAAGATCGGCGTCACCGAGTTCAACGGCTGCGGTCACATGTCGATCATGGAGCGTCCGCAACAAATCGCCGACGCGATTACACGTTTTGTGTTGACGCCGTGACCATAGACACAACGGCACTCAATCGCGCGCGGTCAGGCGCTCCATCTCCGCCTTCAACACCGCGCCGTGTTCGCGCAGCCAGTCGCGTTGGGCCTGGTAATCTGGATACAGTTTTTCGACCCAGCCCCAGAAGCGTCTGGAATGGCTGCGAACTTTCAGATGACACAGCTCGTGCACCAGCACGTAGCGCAGCGCGGCTGGCGGCGCCAGCGCCAGCGATAGATCGAGCGTGATGCGATCGCGCGCGTCCAGGCTGCCCCACAGACTTTTCAGCGGCTTCACGCGCAATGCGGTCGGTGCGGCGCCCAGCATCGGCGCGTAATGCGACAACCAGCGCGACAGATCCCGGCGCATTTGCGTTTCCAGAAACGTCGCAAGAAGAATGCGCGCGGCCGGCAGCGCGCGCGCGAACGGCCGCGGCACGTGCAATCGCAGTTCATCACCGCGATCCTCGACGTGCGGATACTCGCCTTCGCGCCAGGTCAGCTCCAGGCTTTCACCGCGCAGCGGGATCAGCGTCGGTACGCCCACGCGCAGCGGCGGCGGCCCGCGTCGCGGCACATGCAATTCGCCGAGCTTGCGCTCCAGCCAATCACTGTGTTCGCGCAGAAAAGCGTAGACCTGAGCGGGATGGGTGCCGCGTGGGTACGACACGCGCGCGCCGTGAGGCGTGACGGTCAGGCGCAACCGGCGCGCGCGCGGGTGCGCGGCCTTCAGCACCTTGATGGTGCCGCCGTGGCCCGTCGCAAGTTCCAGCCAGTCGTCTGTCGCCGTTGTCATTCGCAAACTCAATCACCGTACTTGATCCCTTCCCCCTCCGGGAGAAGGGGGCCGAAGGCCGGATGAGGGTTCGGTCGTGATGAATTGATCTAATTCAACATCGATCCAATACCATCAAATTCCGGCACCTCACCCCAACCCCTCTCCCGGAGGGAGAGGGGCCTTACTCGTCTCCGGGGCGATGCAATCCAAACCACCTGCTCAAACCTTGAAGAAATTTTTCCAACTCGCCGCTCATCAACGCGAAGCGCGCATCGAGCTCGGCTTGCGCGGAATCGCGTCCGTCGGCGTCGAGCGTGTCCTGCACGACGTCGAGAAAACGCAGTTTGCGGATGGTGAGATCCTCGCCGAGCACGAAACCGATGCGCTGATCGAAGATCAAGCCGAGTTGGAACGCCTGCTTGCCACGCTTGAGATGCTCCCGCACCTCGCTGCTTTCAAGTTCCTGATGCCGGCAACGCACGATCGCGCCGCCGGCCGGGTCGCGCAGCTCGCACTCGTCGCCAAGCGCCAGTCCGCCCGCCAGCTTGCCAGAGCCGAGCCAGCCCGTCATCAGCCCGCGCGGGGTTTCGGTGCCGGCCAGGGGCAGCGCCGGGAAACTGCCCAGGGCCTCGCGCAGGGCGGTGAGCGCCACCTCGGCGGCCTTGCGGGACGCGGTATCCAGCACCAACCAGCCGTTTTTCGTGTCGATATAGGCATTTAGCCGCGATGGCCGGCTGAAGGTGCGCGGCAGCAGGGCGTCCAGCACCACCGCCTTCAGCCGCCGCCGTTCGCGACCGCCAACCGGCCGGCAGCAGCTTTTCCTCGGCCCCCAGCGTGAACAAGGTGAAGGGCCCGAGCCCGGTGGGTCAATACCTGGGATTCCGGCCCGAACGGCGAGACGAAGCCGCGGGTGGCGATTTCCAGCGGCCCGCAGTGGCGCAATGCGCGCGTGGCCAGTGCGGTTTCAAGGTCATCCAGTGAAGCGGCGGCGGCGGAAGAGAAGCGAAACAGGGTGAGATTTCGGAAGAACATGTGAGAGCCGGGAGACGAGAAGTGGGAGAAGGGAGACGAGAAGCTGAAGCGCTTTTTTACATCTCCCGGCTCCCAACTCCCGCCTCCTCGCTCCCCAGCCACCCATGCGCGTCCGTTCGCGGCGCATTGGTGCGCGCGCCGAGCGAGGCGAAATCGAACAACCGGATATCGGCCAGTTGTGAAGGCGCGATATTCGAAAGCGCGCGAAAAATCGTTTCGCTGCGGCCCGGCTGTTCGCGTTCCCACCGGTCGAGCATCCGTCGCACCGACTTCCGTTGCAGGTTCTCCTGCGAACCGCACAGATTGCAGGGGATGATCGGGAAATCGCGTTGCGCGGCGTATTGCGCGATCTCGTCCTCGCGGCAAAAGCAGAGCGGGCGGATCACCACATGCTTGCCGTCGTCGGACAAGAGTTTCGGGGGCATCGCTTTCAATGATCCTTGATAAAAAAGATTCAGAAAAAAAGTGGCGAGGATGTCGTCACGATGATGGCCCAGCGCGATCCTGGTGAACCCTTCGCGTTCGGCGAACGCGTACAGCGCCCCGCGCCGCAAGCGCGAACACAGACTGCACAGGGTTTTCCCTTGCGGGATCACGCGCGTGACCACGCTGTAGGTGTCCTGCTCCAGGATATGGAACGGCACGCCGCGCGCGCGCAGGTAATCCGGTAATACGTCTGCGGGGAAACCCGGCTGCTTCTGGTCGAGATTCACCGCGACGAGCTCGAAACGCACCGGTGCCTTGGCCCGCAGCGAGAGCAGCAGATCCAGCAGCGTGTAGGAATCCTTGCCGCCCGACAGGCACACCATCACCCGGTCGCCGTCCTCGATCATGTTGAAGTCGGCGATCGCGCGGCCGGTCTGATGGCGTAGGCGCTTGGCCAAGCGCGCGGCCTCGTGTTCGCGCTTGCGCGGATCGCCGGCGGGTGTCGCATTCATCAGTGGAAGGACGGGTTTGGAACGAGCCGGGAAGTCTAGCCGGTTCGGACTCGACGCCGGAACGTGCGCTTGGCGCTACACTCCCACGATGCTACCCAACGATCCGGCCGAGCTGGCGCGTCGCCTCACCGAGTTGTGCGAGGAGCACCGTGACCTCGACACCGCGATCGAGCGTCTGTCGGCGGATGCGCATTGCGATCAACTGCAATTGACGCGGCTCAAGAAGCGCAAATTGCGCCTGAAGGACATGATTTCGTATTTCGAGAACAAGCTTATTCCGGATTTGGATGCTTGACTCGATATTCACCTCTCCCCTAGTGGGAGAGGTCGCCGCGCGAAGCGCGGCGGGAGAGGGGGAAACTCGATTGACGAAACATTCGATGCCGCTCACGCCCATCACCTTGCAAGACGCGCATGTCGCACTGGAACCATTAACGCTCGAACACGTCCCGGCATTGGAACACGCAGCCGCCGACGGGGAATTATGGGACTTGTGGTTCACTTCGGTGCCGGCGCCGGACGCGATGCGCGCCTATGTTGAGCAGGCGCTGGCGATGCAAGCCGATGGCGACGCGCTGGCTTTCGCGGTCCGCGACAAACACGATGACAGGATCGTCGGCAGTACGCGTCTGTTCGGTTTCGACGCAGCGTTGCCGCGCGTCGAAATCGGTTACACCTGGTACGCGCGCAGCCGACAGCGCTCCCACGTCAACACCGCGTGCAAGCGGTTGCTGCTCGGACATGCGTTCGATGCGCTGCATTGCGCCGCGGTGCAATTCTGCACCGACCGCTACAACCTGGCTTCGCAGCGTGCGATCGAGCGGCTCGGCGCGCAACGCGACGGTATTCTGCGCGCGCATCGATTGCGCGCGGATAGATCGGTGCGCGACACGGTGGTCTACAGCATTGTCGCCAGCGAATGGCCGGATGTGCGGCGACTGCTGACATTGAAGCTGGATCGCTAGCGATCATTCCCGCGAAGGCGGGAATCCAGTGACTTCCTCGCAAGATTTCCTGATTCCGCTCGCGCCGCGAGCGGACATGACGGTCGAGACAACATCGTGTTGTCTCAACTGCCCTGCGCTTCTCGCGCCAAACGGGGGCCGGCGCGAACTCGCACATCCCTGTGCTCGCACATGCGCCTTGCTCCCGCTTGGCGCTGCGATAGCTATTCGCTACATCCTTGTAGCTCACCCTTCGCTTCGCTCAGGGCCGCCTTCGGCGTTCAAAATCGGCTTTCCTGCCGATTTTGTCGGCGCCATGCACGGCGCTTCAAAGGTCGCTAGTTGTCGGCCATCCTTGGCCTGCGATTCGGTAATCCGGAATGATAGAAGTCATGCCGCGCGCGCTTCAGCCGGTGTCGTCGTTGCCACGATCTCCGGCGTGATCTTCAAGATCGAATGACGCACCTGGCGCGCCAGGATCACCCGCGCATCGCGCGCGACGTCCGCCAGCACCGCGTCGAAATCGAGCTTGCCATCGGCGTCGGGCCAGACCACGCGGCGCTCGCGCAGCATCGCGATGAAACCGCGGAACAGGCTCTTGTCGAAGAACTCCGGTCCGCTCTGCTCGTAAAGCAGCGACAGCCGCTGCGCGGTCAGGTGACAGAGATTTTCCAGCTCACCGGTGGTCAACGTGCGCGGCCCGTTCTTCACCAGCGCGGCGATCGCGATGTAGTAGCGCTCGAACGCCTGCAAGAGACTGTGCGCCAGCAGCCGCAACTGGAACGCGTCGTCGCCTTGTCCAGGGCCCCGTTGCAGGACGCGGCCATCGCCGCGCGAGGCCAGCAATCCGCGCGCCAGCAGGAAATCCAGCACGTCGCCGACGCGCGCGGCGAAGCCATCGACATCCCACGGCAGAAACAGTTCGGATTGGATGAAAGGATAGATCAAGCGCGCCAGCCGCAACACCGAGGCGCGCGCGATCCGGCGGTTGTTGACGAAGCAGCACGCCACCCACGCTGCGCCGGCGAACAGGTGCAGCACATTGTTGCGAAAGTACGACAGCAACACGGCCTGTTCGCCCTCCGCGACCAGCACATCGCCCAGCGGATGGCGCACGCGTTTGATCCAGCCCATCTGCTCGCCGTAAGCGATGATCTCGCCCGGCGACATCGACGTCATCGTCATCCGCGGCGAATAGGGCAGCGCCTCCGTCAACGCTTTCATCAATTCCAATTGCGAAAGTAGATCGGCCTCGGCCAGCGCATGCCGGGGCGCGGCCAGCAGCGCGACCGCCAGCAGATTGATGGGATTCACGTCGGCGGCGCGGTTGACCTCGATCTGGATGCGCTCGGCCAGCCGATCGACCAGTTGCGACAACCATTCCGGACGCTCCTCGGGATTCAGCGTGGCTTCGCGCCACTGCGGCGCGGCGGCGTCCAGCATCGGCGTCAGTAGCACCGGCTCGCCGAAATTCAACGCGACGCGGCCGTAATGCTGGCGCATCACCTTGGAAGCCCCACGCAGCAGCGCGAACCAGGATTCCTTTTCCTTTTTCTGTCCAGACAACTCGCCGCTGTAGGAGCGGCCTTCCATCAATTTCTCGTAACCGATGTAAACCGGCTGGAACAACACCGGCCGGCGCGCCGAGCGCAGGAACGCGCGCACCGTCATCGCCAACATCCCGCCGCGCGGCGTGAGCAGGCGTCCGGTGCGCGAGCGTCCGCCTTCGATGAAATATTCCAGCGACACGCCGCGATCGATCAACTGCGCAAGGTATTCCTTGAAGATGGTGGAATAAAGCGCGCTGCCCTTGAAACTGCGGCGCATGAAAAACGCGCCACCCATCCGCAGGAACCGGCCCAGCACCGGCAGGTTGAGGTTGATACCCGCGGCGATGTGCGGCGCCACCACGCCGCTGCTGTACAACTGATACGACAGCAGCAGATAGTCGACATGGCTGCGGTGGCAGGGTACATAGATCACTTCATGGCCCGGCGCAATCGCGCGCAGCGTGTCGAAGTGGTGCACGGCGATGCCGTCGTACACCTTGTTCCAGAAGTTTGCCAGCATGAACGAACTCGCGCGCACGAACGGCGATGAATAATCCGCGGCGATTTCGTGCACCATTTTCTGCGCGCGCCGCCACGCTTTCGCGTAACGGATGTTCTCCTTGGACGCGACGGCGGCGATCGCGCCGCGCACCGGCTCCGCGTTCAAGACCGCGTCGGCCATGGTGCGGCGGTGCGAGAGGTCCGCGCCGATGATCGCGCTGCGCACGCGCCGGAAGTGCACGCGCAATACACGCGCGAGTTTGCGCTGAAGACGTTCGGGACGTTGGCCCGCGGCTTCGTCGATCGCGACGCGCAATGAGATCGGCTGCGAGAAGTGCACGATAGTTTCGCGGCCGTTAATCAGCAGTGCCAGCAACCGGCGGAAGCGCCCGACCACCACCCAGTTCTCCGACAGCAACGCGCGCAGCCAACCGGATTGTCGATGCGGCGCGCGTCCGACGTAGATCGACACCGGCATTAATTGCACGTCGCGTTCGGGTTGCGCTTCCAGTGCCAGCAGCAGTTGCCGCAACGCGTCGCGCGGTGCGTT
>JBDTBW010000070.1:0-11150 GCA_039923855.1 Rhodanobacteraceae bacterium
CGATTTCGACCGGCATCGACATGTCGGCGAAGAAATGTATCTGCTCCGCCGCGGTTTCCAGACCGCGCACAGGCTTGCCGGTGGCGGCGAAATCGCGCCGCAGCACCTTGTCCACGCCGGATTCGGGATCGAAGCCGGCCTTGAGCAACGGCGCGACCGTCAAGGTGAGCGCGGCCAGCCAGGGCCGCATGGCTTCCAGCGCTTGCGCGGGAACGCCGGCGGTTTGCGCGGCCGCTTGCACGCGCTGCTCATCGGCGGCGTCGATTTCGCTGGAAAGCGGATGCGCGAAGTCGATGCCGTATTGCATCACCAGCGGCTGCATGGTGGCGGGATCGTCGTCGGTCAATTCGACATAGAGTGTGCCGCTCGACGCCAGCGCGCGATCGAGAGCGGGGTAGTGCCATTGGATCGCTTTCGGCAACGCGTGCACGGTGCCGAATAGGTAGATCGTTGCGCCACCGTGCCTGGCGACCCACAGCGCGGGATCGGCAAGCGCGGGCATGGCCGCGAGCAGGAGCAGCGCGATCGCGACGCAATGGCGGCGCAAGAGAGTCATGACATTCTCCAACAAGCCGACATTGCGACACATTACGCGTAATGCGTCCACATACGCAGCACCTTGACGGATTTTTCGGCCTTTACGATTTGATAGACGAGGCGATGCTGGATATTGATGCGGCGAGAATAGGCGCCAGCCAAGTCGCCTACGAGTTTCTCATAAGGCGGCGGATTGGCCAGTGGATTGCGCGCAAGGACATCCAGTAATGCCTGCGCCTTGTTTTGCAACCCCGCGGCCTTCAGTTTTTTTGCGTCATTTTGCGCTTGCCTGGTGTAGACCAATGTCCAAATCACCAGCCAGGTTCCCTGGCGAGTTTGTCGACCGGCGTTTTCATGCCGCGTTTGATCGACTCGCGCATCCCGGGAATCGACAGCAGGTAAAGCGTTTCCTGGATCGAAGACCAGTCCTCATCGGAAACCAGCACCCCACTATTGCGTTTGCCCGTGATGCGGATGGGTTTGTGCGATTCCGCAGCCTCGTCCAGCAGACGATACAGATTGGCGCGCGCTTCGCTTGCGGTGATCTGGCCCATGGGGTTCTCCTCGCCATCAAGCGTACGTCAAAACGTACGCTCAAGCAAGCCCCTCAGCGCGGCACGCGGTAGCCGCCGGGCACACCACGCGGCGAAAGCGTGAGTTGCCACAACTGATCGCGGCGGGTGCGGAAGGTTGCGGCCGAGCCGGAGAGGTAATAGCGCCACATACGGCGAAAGCGCTGATCGTAACGCGAGGCTTTTCTTTTTGAACCTGCCGCGGAAAGTTTCTGCCACGCGGCGTCGAAATTGGCCAGCCATGCCATCAAGGTCTTGTCGTAATCGGCGCCGAAATTGTGCCAGTCCTCGACCACGAACAGGTCCTCTAGCGCGGGCGCGACCTGTGACGCCGCCGGCACCATCGAGTTGGGGAAAATGTATTTCTCGATCCAGGGATCGGGCCGGCTGGGCGCGTCGTTGACGCCGATGCAGTGCAAGACCGAAAGCCCGTCGTCCTTCAGGCTACGCCGGCAGACTTCGAAATAGGTGCGGTAATTCTTCCAGCCGACGTGTTCGAACATGCCGATCGAATACACCGCGTCGAATTTCTCGTCGAGTTCGCGGTAATCCTGCAAACGGATTTCGATGGGCAAGTCCTTGCACAACGCGCGCGCGTACTCGGCCTGGCGTTCCGATACGGTGACACCGACGCCGGACACGCCGTAACGCTGTGCGGCGTATTTCAATGCTTCGCCCCAGCCGCAGCCGATGTCGAGCACGCGCATGCCGGGTTTCAGTCGCAACTTGCGGCAGATGAGATCGAGCTTGGCTTCCTGCGCGTCGTCGAGATTGTCCGCGTCTTTCCAATAGCCGCAGGAATACACCAGCCGCTTGCCGAGCATGGCCTCGAACAGGTCGTTGCCGAGATCGTAATGCGCCTTGCCGATGACGAACGCGCGACGGCCGCGCTGCAGATTGATGAAGCGCGCCTTCAGGTACGCGCGCAGCGTATCGAAATTGCGCAGATGGTCGTCCAAATGCGCATCCAGCACCCGGAAGAAAAAACCATCCAGATCTTCCGCTTCCCACCAACCCTCCATGTAGGCTTCGCCCAGTCCGAGCGAGCCGTGCGCGAACGCGCGGGCGAACACACGTGGATCGTGCACGCGCAAATCCCAGGGACGGTCGCCGTCGATGCGTACATCGGCGTGGCGGAGCAGCGCCTGGGCCTTGGCGCGCAAGGCAGGGTCCCTGCGGTGTTCAACGCGCGGACGCACAACGCTCATCCCGGACGAGGGCGCGGAATCGAAGGACGAGTCGTGGGCCGAGTCGTTCATGCAGCCTTTCCTTGGTGGCTTTTACGCAAGCCGTACAACAGCGGACACGCCGCGAATTGCAACACCAGCGCCGTGATTACCGCGTAGAGCGGCTTGATATCGTACAACACGCCCAGCAGCGCGCTGCCGAGGAACCACGCCAGCCCGTAGATCGCGTTGAACACGCCCATCACCGTGGCGCGTTTTTCGCGTGGGATGCGCTGCGCAACAGCGGCGCGCAGCAGCGAATCGTGCGCGCCGAAACCTGCGCCCCACAACGCCATTCCGATCACCGCCGCCCACGCGCCACCCAGGAACACCAGTGGTGCGTAGAGCGCGGGCACGATCGTCGTCCACAACAACACGGAAAGGCCGCGCTTGTCGAACAACTTTCCAAGAGCGAGCGCGGCGAGACCGCCGGTGATCGCGCCCAGCGAGTAAAGCACCGGCACAACTGCGCCCGGCAGCACGTGTTTACTGGTCAGATGAAATGCGATCAACGCGAAATCGGCATAACCCGCCGCGATCAGCGCGGTGGCGATCATGAAGACCTTGAGATCACGCAACGCGCGCGCATCGGCGACGTGCGGCGTCGGCGTGGGGTCCAGATCCTGCGGTTGCGGATAGCGCACCCGCGCGATCACCAGGGTGATCAGCGCCGCGATCGCGGGCAGTAACAACCACGCGAACGCGTGCCGATAACCGCCGTGCAGGAACAACACGAGCGCCGCGATCAGCGGGCCCAGCACCGCGCCGATGGAATCCAGCGCCTCGTGCAGGCCGAATGCCCAACCGGCGCCGCCCATGTCTTTCGCGGCGTGGCTCAGCATCGCATCGCGCGCCGGCGTGCGCAGCGCCTTGCCGCTGCGTTCCAGAATGATCAACGCGGCCGCGACCGGCCAGTTGCCGGCCAGCGCCAACGCCGGCACCGCCAGCAGATTGATCGCGTAACCGGCGATGGTGATCGCCCAGTATTTTCCCGTGCGGTCCGCCAGCACCCCGGTGCCAAGACGCAACAGGTAACCCAGCAGTTCGCCGGCGCCGGCGACGATCGCAACGATTGCGCCGGTTGCGCCGAGTGTGCCGAGGAAGGGGCCGGTGATCGAACGCGAACCCTCGTAGGTCATGTCCGCGAACAGACTGACCACGCCGATCAGCACCACGAATTGCAGCGCGTGGCGCCCGGTGAAAAGCGATGGCTTCGGTGCGGGCTTTCCGGAAGCGGCGTCCATCAGCCCGATTCGCCGTCGAGCACGCCGAACTCGGCCTGCAATTTCGCGTAGAACAGTTGCAGATGTTCGTCGCGTATCAGTTGCAGCAACCGTTCGGCTTCGCCGTGCGTCACCACGAAATCCACGCGCACGGTCTCCTGCCCCGCGAGTTCCAGGAAATGCGCTTCGTGCATTACGCCGTGGCGGCCGAAACCGGCGATCGAACGGAATGCGGTGCCGCCGTGGATGCCGAGTTTTTTCGCCTGCTTGAGCAGCCAGTCGTACAGCAGCACGCCATGATGGCGGCGGTTCTCGTGCATGAAGAAACGCAGATAGACACCCTGCGTCGGCGGATCGTTGTTCGTATTCATGCGAGATTCCTCAGCAAGGCCTGCGCCAGCGCAAATCCGAGCAGCGTCATGGCCAGCGATCCGATCACGTGCAAGCCGATCGTCGCCAGCGACCATGCGTATTCCTGACGCAGTAATAGCGTGACCGTCTCGCCGGAAAAGGTGGAGAAGGTTGTCAGTCCGCCAAGAAAACCGGTGGTGACGAACAATCGCCATTCCGGCGACAGCGTGGAAAACTGCGCGAACGCACCCAACACCAGACCCATGATCAGGCCGCCCAGCAGATTGGCGGCGAGCGTGCCGAGTGGAATAGTCGGAAACACCGGGTTCAACCACAACCCGAAGATGTAGCGCAGGCAGGCGCCGAGAAAAGCGCCGCAACCGGTGGCGAGAAAGGCGGTGAAGACCATATCGGTTCCTTGCGATCTAGGGCCTGTTAACGCTGTGCCATGTGAGTCGCGTTGCTCCCGCAGTGGCCGCCAGACAAGGCGCGTGTCGCCGCGCCATAGCCATTCTATGGCCAAGGCGCGCAACGCAGTATGGCGGCCGCTGCGGAGCAACCCTTCGGGCCGTGGGCCTTCGCCCGCATGGCGGCGTTATCACTCGTCTATGTATCGACATACATCTTCCTCGTGATGCGTTGCCCTGCGAACAAAGGGCCGACAGCGCGGCCACGTGGCATAGCGTTAACAGGCCCTGATTGGAAGGCGGGGACCGCGGATGCGCTCAGGCATGTCGTCGAACGGCAATACCTGCGCGCGCCGGATTTCCCGGTTCGGCAGGCATCATCAGCCGTGAACATTCTCATGCGCGGCGGTTCGAGGAGGAATGCCATCTCCCTTTTGCCACGCGATGTTAGCGCAGCGCAGCGGATACGCGTCAAGCAGGTGGCAGCCGTTGGCCTTCGAGTAGCCCGCGTTCTATCAGAAACGTCCGCGCGTCTTCCGCATCATCCTCGAACCACGCGCGCGCGGAGCCCAGCCGGAAGTTGTAACCCCAGACATCCATGTCGCGCATCGCGGTTTCGCGATCAAAGCCGGGCAGCGCGTCGGCCAGCACGATCTGCAGATAACACGTTGCGTCTTCCTCGCAGAGCGAATCGCTGGCGTTGGTGTGAACCGCGGCGCGGCGCGCTGGATCGAGCACCAGTAGATGACAGGCCTCGTGCAACAGCGAATGCAATGGCGTGTCCGCGCGCGCGTACACTCTCACGCCGATCACGCCGGCTTCCGGTTCGCCCCAGTAACTGCCCGGAATCAGCGCGTGATCCGCTGCGCGGATCAATTGCAGACCATGTTGCGCGAGCAATGCCGCAGGGGCGTCGAATCCGATGTCGGCGATGCGCAGCACATCAAAGGTTGCCATGATGTGCGAAGACGATGCGTCCCCCTCACCCCAACCCTCCCCCCGCTGGGGAGAGGGAGACAAGCGCGCAGCGCTTGGCGGGTGAGGGGGAATGGTGATTTTGTCGTTCACGCGGCCGTGTTATCCCGGATTGATCGCGCCGCCGGTGTCGCGCTCACGCGCCGCCCGTCGCCGCGCGTGCCAGTTCCGGCGAAAACGGTTGCGCGCGATCGGCCAGCCACGGCAGAGCTGGCAGCCCGCGCGGATAGGCCTCCTGCACGAACGCGCAGCACTCCAGCGGTTTCGCCAGCAGGCACACGCGCCGCCCGCATTCAGGCATCACCTGTTCGCCGACCTCGTGGAAACCACGGGTGCCGTGGAACAACACGGCCACGTCGTCACGCGGTTCGAGGAACACTTCACAGGCCAGCAGCGGCGCGCGTATCTCGGCGTAACTCTGCACGTCGCTGTAGAACAAGCGGCCGAGGCCATGGCCTCGGAAGCCAGCGCCAATCGCCACGCGATCGATATAGACGAAGTGCCGGTGATGCTCGCGGAACCAGCGGAAATTGGAGCTGGCGTGCCCTGCGTGTTCGCGCAGCGCGATCAGGAACCCTGCGATGTGGCCATCGATTTCGGCGATGCGAAAGTAGTCCGCCGTCTCGAAAAAAAACCGCAGTTGCGCGGCATCGAGGGGCAGGATCGCCGATCCGGCGGCGTTGTTCAAGGCGAGCACGGCGGGTAGATCCTGCTCGCGGACATCACGAAGATCAACGGACATTGGTTCTCCACGTACTACGTGTGCGCACCAACGAGCGCGCGCGGGAATCGGACAATTATGCCATGTGCGGGGCAAACATCGAAGACGCAGGCCAAGGATGGCCGTCAACGAGCGAGTATTCCGTGCTGTACGCGATGCCGAGAAGCGCAGCCGAGCGGCGGAGCAAGCGACGAATGTTCGAGCACATGGATGTGCGAGTTCGGCGCGGCCGCCGTTCGGCGAGCATCGCAAGACAGTCGAGGCAACACGATGTTGCCGAGACCATCGCGTCCAGCGCAATGGCTTTGGCGACTTTTTGCCGAAACAAAAGTCGCACGCTCGCAGCAGCGAGCGGAACCAAGGCAAGCCTGCGAAGAGCTGGATTACTCGCGCCATCCCTGGCGCTCGCCTTTCGGGGCGCCTTCGGCGTTCGCGTTTGCAATCCTGCAAACGCAGTCCGGGGTTCCGCGCTGCGCGCGGCCCCGGAATGACGGGCGTGGGCAGTTGCTGCGCGCAATCGCGGATGCGCCTATCATCTGCGCGTGCTGCGCCATACCCTCAATCATATCCGTCTGCTGCGTTACGCGGGGTTGTTCACTTACGCCTGCGTGGGCGTGCCGCTGATCAGCCGCGACTGGATGCTGGCGCGGCTGGGTGACTCGCAGGGGCAGAGCCAGATCGACCAGTTGCAGCAGCAGACGCGCACGCATACCGATGTGCTGCTGTGGGCGGTGAGCTACGTGATCTTCGGCGTGGTGTACTGGTTGCTGACGCGCAATCTCGGTTCGCGGCGGCACTGGGTGGTCAAGTTGCTGGGACTGCTGGTGCTGACCGGCGCCGCGATCGTGATCGGCTGGTGCAGCCAGAGTGGTTTGTGCGCATTGTTGCTGGTGGTGGTGTGCGTGGTGCTGCCGTGGTTGCTGCCGCTGCAACTGGGAGTGGCGTGGCTGGTGTTGCAGAATCTGGCGCTGGTGCCGGTGTTCGCCAGTTTTCCCGGCTTCGATGTCGGCAATGCGGCGCTGCAGGCAAGCTTGTATCTGGGGTTTTCCGCGCTGGCGTTCGTCACCTCGATGGTGGCCAGCCAACAGGCTGAGGCGCGCGAGGAGCAGCGGCGGTTGAATTCCGAACTGCGCGCCACCCGCGCGCTGCTGGCCGAATCCAGCCGCATCTCCGAACGTATGCGCATCGCGCGCGAGCTGCACGATCTGGTCGGGCATCATCTGACCGCCTTGAGTTTGAATCTGGAAGTGGCGAGTCACCTGGTCACCGAACCCGCCGCCGAGCACGTCGGCAAAGCACAGACCACCGCCAAGCAATTATTGAGCGACGTGCGTGAAGTGGTCAGCGAATTGCGCGACGACGATGCGATCGATCTCACCGCCGCGCTGCGCAGCGTGACCGAAGGCGTGCCAGGGTTGGCGGTGCATCTGGAAGTGCCGCCGCGCTTCGCGGTGGACGATCCGCACCGCGCGCAGGTGCTGCTGCGCTGCGCGCAGGAAATCGTCACCAACGCGGTGCGCCACGCCGGCGCGCGGCATCTGTGGCTGCGCTTCGAGCGCACGCCGTCGGGGATGCTGGCGTTGAAGGCGCACGATGACGGACACGGCGCTGCCGATTTGAAACCGGGAAACGGCCTGATCGGCATGCGCGAGCGGCTGGCCGAGGTTGGTGGCAAACTCAGCATCGACACCGCGCGCGATCGCGGGTTTACTCTGGAAGCATCGATGCCGCTGGAAAACGTTGCGTGATCTGTTTTGTTCTGGGGAAAACCGAATGATTTCTGTCCGTTTAGTCGATGACCGGACCTTGGTGCGTCAGGGTCGAGGCCATTGCGTTTACGCGATGCCCAGAAGACATCGCGTGCAATGGCCGATGGGGAGGCAGGGATGCCGATCGGAAAGCGCACCATGGATGGTTCTGGTAAAGCTGTTCAATGCATCCATGAAGCGGAGACTTCCCGCATGATTTCTGTCTGTCTCGTTGACGATCAAACGCTGGTGCGGCAGGGCATCAGGTCCCTCTTGGAACTGTCGCCCGACATCAAGGTGATCGCCGAATGCGTCGATGGCGCGCAAGCGCTGGAGACCATTCCGAAGATCAAGCCCGACGTGGTGTTGCTGGACATGCGCATGCCCGGCAAGAGTGGGCTGGATGTGCTCAACACCTTCGCGGCGCTTGGCGAGGTGCCGCCGACCATCATCCTCACCACTTTCGACGACGACCAACTGGTACTAGCCGGATTGAAGGCCGGCGCGCGCGGTTATCTATTGAAAGACGTCTCGCTGGAACAACTGGTGGAAGCGGTCAAGACTATCGCCGGCGGCGGCTCGCTGATCGCGCCGATGGTGACGCAAAGATTGCTGGCCGGCATCGGCCGGATGCAGACTCAATTCACCAGCCTCGAGCAACCGGATCCCTTGACCGAACGCGAAACCGAAATCCTGCGCCTGATGTCCGGCGGCTACAGCAACAAGGAAATCGCCAATTCGCTCGGCGTGGCCGAAGGCACGGTCAAGAACCACGTCTCCAATATTCTTTCGAAGCTCGGCGTGCGCGACCGCACGCGGGCGGTGCTCAAAGCGCTGGAGATCGGAATTGTGTAATTTTCGGAGATCAACATGAGGTCCGGAAGCGCCACGAGCAATCGATGCTTCGCGAAGCTAGTGCGGATCATCGCCGTTGTAATGATGATAGTCGTTTGCACTGGATTAATCAGTTGCAGTGATCCGATCGAATCATCGTTCGATCTTGCGCCGACATCACGACTTCCGAAGTGGTTACGCTGCCGCCAGGAGTTCAACGCGATGACATCAGTGTGCACATGGATTACCACACCTACCCCGACAGAAATGGCAATAACACTCGATTCTTTGTGCGCAGTGGAAAGGGTGGCAAGACGATCGAAATGCGTGGAAGGGTGCGAGATTTAGAGCCACTTGTAATGAAGAATGCGCACGACGAAATTGGTGGTCCGTATCCGGCTTACTCAGTGATTACGGTCAACGGTGTGACGGATGTGGTCGAGCATCGACATATGGAGCCGGTGTTTTACATGACGGACGATCCCGCTGTCTGGAAGGCTTTCAACGTCGGTGGAACCAGCCAGACCACGCATTGAACCCAGCGCAGGCCAAAGATGGCCGTCAACGAGCGAGCTTCCAGCGCCGTGCGTGACGCCGAGCATTGCAGCGGATCGCGCGGGAAAGGCGCGCATGTCCGAGCACAGGGATGTGCGAGTTCGCGCCGGCGCGCGATCGGCAAGCGGCAAGGGCAGTCGAGACAACACGATGTTGTCGAGACCACCGCCTCCAGCGCCTAGCCTTTTGGCTACTTTTGGGCAATGCCAAAAGTAGCTCGCGCAGCAGGGACTGCGCGGAAAAAGACAGGGATGTCGGACTATCGAAGAAGCGACACGCTTCGCGTGCGACCCCTCATCCGGCGCTACGCGCCACCTTCTCCCACAAGGGGAGAAGGGATTTAGGCGTGATGCGCCGCCGCGCCAGCGGGCAAAACCGCCCTAGGTGATAGCGCGCGCGCGCGGGAGCCGCTACCATCCGCCATTCGACGCCGCGCGATGGCGCGCGGCAGCGGGGACGCGCTCGACGTGACCTTCGCGATCCGGTCCAACCCGTTGAAAGATGTCTGGAGATTGCTGGCATGATTCGATTGCTTGAGTTCATCGTGGCCATCATCCTGGTCATCGTGCTGGCCGTGGTGGTCGGTCTGTTCCTGCCGGCCCACGGCCATATCCAGCGCTCGATCGACATCAGCCACGAGTCGCATCAGATCTACGACCTGCTCGACAATTTCCGCCGCTTCGCGGATTACTCCGGTCCGGTGCTGAAGGCGGAGGATCCCAACGTCAAGATCACGACCTCCGGCCCGGCCTACGGCCCGGGCGCGAAGCTGAGCTGGAGCGGCGGCGACAAGGTCGGTCGCGCCACCCTGACCAACGAGTCGGGCAGTCTCGATCCCACCGGCCAGGGCCAGATCGTGTGGGGCCTCGCCAGCGATTGGCGCGGCAACAACAAGAAGTTCACCCTCGATCTTACGCCCACCAACAATCAGCGCCTGACCAAGCTGACCTGGTCCTATGACGTGGACTATGGCTGGAACCTGCTCGACCGCTATTCGCAGTTCTTCCTGCGTGGAGCCCCGGATACGCTGATCCAGTACAGCCTGACCAACGTGCAGAACACGCTGGCAACGATTCCCAACGTCGACTACACCAAGATCGCGTCGCGCATCGTCGAGGCCCAGCCGATGCCGGTGCTGTTCGTGTCGACCACCGCGCCGCGCACGCTGGACGACGTCGATACTGCAACCGCCAAGGCGGTGGGCGAGATTACTGCGGCGATGAAGAAGCTCGGCGTGCACCAGGCCGGGCCGCGCATCACCATCACCACCGATTATGGCGACGAGAACTACGTGTTCGACATCGCGGTGCCGATCGACTCCGCCACGATCAGCGTCAACGGACAAAGCCATGATCTGTCACAGGTGCCGGAAGTGACGGCCAAGCCGGTCGACGCCAATGCCGCGCAGGATCAGAACGCCAATCAGCCGCCGCCACCGCCGCCCACGGCCGGCAGCCTCGACGCCAAGGGACATCTGGTTGTCGATGGCGACGTGCGCGCGATGATGATGGAAGGCGGTCGCGCGCTGGAAGCCGACTGGGACGGCACCGGCGCCGGCATCCCGCTGACGCGGCTCGCGTTGAAAGCGTATGCGCTGACCCACGGCTATACGTTCGACGACACCACGCATCGCTATTACGACGAACTGGTGTCGCTACCGAACGTGGCCTACGACCAGCAGCAGTTCCGGGTGTTCCTGCCGTTGCAAGGCGACGTGCCGGCGCAGACACCGGAACAGGCCGCCGGCAAGGTGCCCGCGATGCCGCCGCTCGATCCGTCGATCTGGGCGCAGGGCGCCGCGCCCGCCGCCGCACCGGCGGCAGCGGATCAAAAAGCCGCCGCCGACAACAAGAAGAAACCGGCGGCGAAGCGCAAGCGCCATTGAAACTAGCGCGTATCGTTTCGCCGAAGGCCGCCCGGAAACGCGCGGCCTTTCTTTTGCCACGTCTGCGAAGCTAGCGTAGGGCGGAACCGGCGAGGCCGTTTCCGCCGCACGTTCTT
>JBDTBW010000071.1:0-26155 GCA_039923855.1 Rhodanobacteraceae bacterium
GTGAATCTGGGGCAGGGGTTTCCCGATTTCGACCCGCCGCAAAGCTTGCGCTATGCGCTGGTGCGCGCGATGGACGATGGACGCAACCAATACGCGCCGATGAGCGGCATCCAGAAACTGCGCGAGCAGATCGCGTTGCAGACCGAGCGCATTTATGGCCGCCGCGTCAGCGCCGATACGGAAGTGACGGTGACTTCCGGCGCGACCGAAGCGATCTTCGCCGCGATCGCTTGCAGCGTGCACGCGGGCGACGAAGTGATCGTGCTCGATCCCTGCTACGACTGCTACGAGCCGGCGGTCGCGCTGGCCGGCGCGCATACGGTGCACATTCCGCTGAAATTGCCGGATTTCGCGGTCGACTGGCAGCGCGTGCGCGACGAGATCACGCCGAAGACGCGGCTGATCATCGTCAATACGCCGCACAATCCTTCCGGCGCGGTATTTTCACAAAGCGATCTCGATGAACTCGCCGACATCGCGACCACGCACGGGTTGCTGGTGCTGTCCGACGAGGTGTATGAGCACATCATCTTCGACGGCCGCGAACACATGAGCGTGTCGCGCAAACCGGAACTGGCCGAACGCAGTTTCGTGATCGGTTCGTTCGGCAAGACCTGGCACTGCACCGGCTGGAAGGTCGGTTACTGCGTCGCGCCGAAACTCCTGACCGCGGAGTTTCGCAAGGTGCACCAGTATCTGACCTTCTGCACTTTTCAGCCCGCGCAATGGGCGTTCGCGCACATCATGGAAACCGAACCGGGACACGCAGGCGAACTGGCGGCGTTCTATCAAGCCAAACGCGACCGCTTTCGCGAACTGTTGGCCGGTTCGCGTTTCCGTTTGCCGGTGGTGCATGGCAGCTATTTCCAGTGGGCGGATTTCTCGGCGATCCGCGACACCGATGACTTGAACTTCTGCGAGTGGCTGGTGCGCGAAGCCGGCGTCGCCGCGATACCGGTGTCGGCGTTCTACGAGACCGCGCCGGAAGCGCGCTTGGTGCGTTTCTGCTTCGCCAAGAACGATGACACACTGCAAGCGGCGGCCGAGCGACTATGCAAGCTTTAAACGTTTCGTTGGTGCAGGGCGCGACGCGTTGGCACGATCCGGCGGAAAACCGCGATTATTACGGACGGTTGATCGCGCCGTTGCGCGGGCAAACCGATCTCGTGGTGTTGCCGGAAACTTTTACCAGTGGTTTTTCCAACGAGGCGATCCACGATGCCGAGACGATGGACGGCCCGAGCGTGGCATGGCTGCGCGAGCGAGCGAAGTCGCTCGATGCCGCGATCACCGGCAGCGTGCAACTGCGCGTGGGGCAGGGCGCCGATTCAAGCAAAGTGCATAATCGCTTGTTGTTCGTGACGCCCGATGGCGAAATCGAGCACTACGACAAACGGCATTTGTTTCGGTACGCCGGCGAGCACGAACGCTACGCAGCCGGGCGCGATCGTCTGATCGTCGAATGGCGCGGCTGGCGCATTTGCCCCCTGGTCTGCTACGACCTGCGCTTTCCGGTGTATTCGCGCAATCGCTTTGCCGAAGGGCATTTCGATTACGATCTGTTGATCTACGTCGCCAATTGGCCGTCGGCGCGTGCCTATGCGTGGCGCACACTATTGCGTGCGCGCGCGATCGAGAATCTGAGTTATTGTGCCGGCGTCAACTGCGTCGGCACCGACGGCAATGGCCTGCAATATTCCGGCGAGAGCGCGGTGCTCGATTTTCTTGGCCAACCCTTGTCGCAGGACAGCGATCAGGAACTGGTGACCACCACCACCCTGTCCGCGACGGAGTTACAATCGTTCCGCGAGCATTTTCCCGCATGGATGGATGCGGACGGGTTTATGCTCGCTGAAGCATAAGAGCGGGCGTTTCGGCAAGCAGTCGTCCCTGAAACGCTTCCCCGCCCGCACATCCTTGTGCGTGCGTTCGCCGGCGTGAGATGCGATTCAACGCATCTCGCGAAAGCTCCGGCTCACCCGTCCCGTCGTGGGCCACGGCCGGAACCAGGCGTGAAATTGCGCCCGCCGCTCGGTCGCCCATCGCGCGAACCGCCGGGCCGGCCCGGACGTGCATCGCGCGAATCGGGTTGCGGACGGCCGCGTCCCGGCGCACCGGCATCGCGGCGTGTCTCGCCGGCGAACCAGGTGCGCACCGAAGGCAGTTCCTGCCCGGGTGCGACGCCGCGCCGGTTCTTGTTGTGCTTGCGCGGTGGCGCGCCTTGCGGCCGCGCGACATTGCCGTTGACCTCGCCGCGCGGGCCGCCGCGTCGGCGCTTGCCCCGACCCGGAGAGTCATCCGGACGAACGCGGTCAAACGCGGTCAGTTCACGCGCTTCGCCGTGGTGCACGCCCGTCCACGCTTTCGGCGCGTGTTCGGTCGGACGCACTTCGGTGACCGCGCGCGCGCCGCGGCGCTGGTGGATCACGGATTTCAGCGTCAGCGTCGGTTGCGGCTCGCCGGCGCCGGCGAGTTCGCGCAAGGCGCGCACGCCCTCGGCGGACATTGCTTCGTGCTGGCCGGGACGCAAGCCGCGCGGAAGTTCGACATTGCCGTAGCGGATGCGTTTCAGGCGGCTGACCATGAACCCCAAGCTGTCCCACATGCGCCGCACTTCGCGGTTGCGTCCCTCCCGCAGCACCACCCGGAACCAACTATGGCTGCCGCCGCGGCTGACGATCGCGATCTCGTCGAAACGCGCCGGACCATCCTCGAGTTGCACGCCGGTTTTCAATTTTTCCAGCGTTTCGTCGGGCACCCCGCCGTGCACCCGGCAAAGATATTCGCGTTCGACCTCGCCGCTGGGATGCATCAGCGCATTGGCGAGTTCGCCGTCGGTGGTGACCAGCAGGAGCCCAGTGGTGTTGGTGTCGAGGCGCCCGACCGCGATCCAGCGCGCGCCGCGCAGATGCGGCAGGTGCTCGAACACGGTGGGGCGGCCTTCCGGGTCATCGCGCGTGGTGAGCTCGCCTTCGGGTTTGTGATACAGCATCACTTCGGCGTCGTCGCGGCTGTCGGTGGCGACCACGAATTGCTTGTGATCGAGTTCGACACGATCGCCGGCATGCACGCTGGAGCCGGTTTGCGCGGCGGTGCCGTTGACCAACACTTCGCCATTGACGATGCGTTCTTCCAGCATCCGCCGCGAACCGAGACCCGCGTTGGCCAGCACCTTGTGCAGGCGCTCCTCGACGGCCGCTGCCGCGGCGGTTTCGGCACGTTTCAAGCTCAGCGTGCCGCGCGTGGTCGCATTCATGCGCGTTGCTCCGCGGACGAAGCGTTGTTTATTTCGGTGTCGTCGTTTTGCATCATGGAATCGTCGGGTTCGGGTTGGATGTCGTTGTCGTTGGCTGGAGATGCGGCATCGACCGCGACGGTGGAGGCGACCAGCGTGAGTTGCGGTTCGAAGTCTTCCAGATCGCGGATCTCCGCCAGCGTCGGCAATTGATCCAGCGATTTCAGATTGAAGTAATCCAGAAAATTGCGGCTGGTGCCGAACAGCGCCGGCTTGCCGGGCACGTCGCGGTAGCCGACCACGCGCACCCATTCGCGTTCCTCCAGCGTGCGCATGATGCTGGAGGCGACCGATACGCCGCGGATCTGCTCGATCTCGCCGCGCGTGATCGGTTGCCGATAGGCGATCAGCGCCAGTGTCTCCAGTAACGCGCGCGAATAGCGCGTCTGCCGTTCGCTCCACAGGCGCGCGATCCATGCGTGCACGTCCTCGCGCACCTGATAGCGGAGGCCGGAAGCGACCTCGACCAGTTCGACGCCGCGGTTTTCGCAATCGCCTTGCAGAGACGCAACCGCTTGCGCGAGTTCGGCGTGGCTTACGGCTTCCTCGTCGACGAACAGCGCGCCCAGCATCGGCAGTGTCAGCGGTTGTTGCGCGGCCAGCAGCGCGGCCTCCACGATATTCTTCAGTTTGTCCTGTTCCACTTATGCCTCACTGTGCGCGATTCAAAAGCATTGGTCCGCCAATAAACGCGAATAAACGCGAACGAAGAAAATAAATCAGCCTGACGTTGCTCTAATTGGCGTCCATTTGCGTTCATTCGTGGACTGATTTGCTCTTGCTTGTTCCACTAACGCTATTCGCTCACTTCGGTTGCGGTGGCTTTCAGGTAGATCGGCCCCAACTCGGCTTCCTGGACGATCTCGATCAGCCGATCCTTGGCCAGTTCCAGCAGCGAAAGAAACGTCACCACCACCCCGAGCCGGCCTTCCGTGACGTCGAACAGCGATTCGAAACGATGGAACGCGCCGTCGCCCAGCGCGCGCAACAGTTCACCCATGCGTTGGCGCACCGACAGCGGTTCACGCTCGACCGCGTGGTGGCCGAACAACTCGGCGCGGTGCAGCACATCGCGCAAGGCCAGCAACATCTCGCGCATGTCCACCGGCGGCGGCAGGCGCACGATCTGCCGATCCGGCACGAACGCGGACGCCGCATCGAGGTCACGCTCCATGCGCGGCAGGGTGTCGATGTCCTCGGCGGCCTTCTTGAAACGCTCGTATTCCTGCAAGCGGCGGATCAGTTCCGCGCGCGGGTCATCTTCCGCGCCTTCCTCCGCCGGGGGCCGCGGCAACAACAGCCGCGATTTGATTTCGGCCAGGATCGCGGCCATCACCAGATATTCGGCCGCGAGCTCCAGCCGCAACTCGCGCATCACCTCGATATAGGTCATGTATTGCCGGGTGATCTCGGCGACCGGGATGTCGAGGATTTCCAGATTCTGTCGCCGGATCAGATACAGCAGCAGGTCCAGCGGGCCCTCGAACGCTTCGAGGATGACTTCCAGCGCGTCCGGCGGAATGTACAAGTCCTGCGGCATCTGCAGCATCGGCTGGCCACGCACCACCGCCAGCGGCATTTCCTGCTGCTGCGGGGTCGTTGTTGCATGTTGCGCGACGCGCGCTTCGTCCATCTCGGACGCCGCCGCCGTGCTGGTCTGCGCTGCTTGGGTGCTCATCCGGCACTCGTGGAGAAAAAACTTTGTTGCATCGCGTTTCAAATTAAAAGCGCAGCCAAGGAAGGCTGCTGCTTGACCTTCCGCGATCACGGATGATCGCAAGGTGGCCTGGCCAAGGACGGCCGCTTTTATGCGCAGGGACAGCGCACAAACCGCGGATTGCGAAACGATCAACCTGCGCGCGCCATCGATTCCCGCCGACTTCCGCGACAAGCATCTGCCAGAAACACCTCTTGG
The DNA here is from genome assembly GCA_039923855.1 of Rhodanobacteraceae bacterium. Taxonomy (GTDB): domain Bacteria; phylum Pseudomonadota; class Gammaproteobacteria; order Xanthomonadales; family Rhodanobacteraceae; genus 66-474. Next base: position 5,211 of record JBDTBW010000071.1, read on the forward strand.
CGGAGGCTTTCGACCATCGGATCGCCAGCGAAGTGGCGAGGGCTCGGCGCGCTTGGCGGGTGGCTTCTCGCCGTCCCGCTCCCACTCGTTGCAGGTTAGGGTACGGGGCCGCGCGCGGCAAGTCCAGTGCCGCGCGGATGGCGTCGGCCTGGATCGCGCCATGCCGAATGGGAGCTGGCCCGCGAATTGCTAGATCATTGCTGCTAGATCATTGCGAGATCAAGCGAAGCGGCGGCTGGTAGATGGGGCAATCATGATCGTGATCGAAGACAAGCACTCGCGTGACTACGCCGAAGGCCCGGTGGGCCTGCGTCACGCCCGCATGAAGCGGCACACCGCCGTGCTGATGATTCGGCGCGACGAAGCGTGGACCGCGGAACTGGAAGACATCTCCGCGACAGGCGTGATGCTGTCCCGCCCGGACGGCTGGCGCGGTGAGCCCGGCGACCTGTGGGTGCTGGACATGCTGTTCGGCGTTGATCTCAATATCCATCTCGAGGCCCGCGTCGCGCGGCTCTCCGGCGGCCGCATCGGCATGGAATTCGCGCGCATCCCGGAAGACAAACAGGCGCCGTTGTGGAATCTGTTGGGCGGCTACGCGGATACGCTGGAACCTTGGGGAAGTCTGCGCGATCAGCTTATGCCATGACATCGCGTGTCTGGAACCTGCGACGACGATTGAATGCCGCTTGAGTTATCGAGGATACGCCGTGCCATCCTTGCGCGTGTACCAATCCTCGCGGCTGTCGATCAACATATCGATATCGGAATACGTGCAAACGTCGTCGTCGCTGCGCGTCCCCACTTCGAGAACGGTCGCGGATGTGTCCGAGCGATTGACGATGTGATGGCCGTTCGCTTTTGATTTTGGAAATGCCGCGCAGGCGCCCGCGCCCAAGGTCGTTTCGTCGCCGTCCTCGATCAGCACGACTTCGCCGGAAAGCACATACACGAACTCGTCCTCCGCCGAATGCCAGTGCCGCTGGCTGGACCAGGTACCCGGTGGCAGTTCCAAAAGATTCACGCCGAAATCAGAGAGACCGCCGGCATCGCCCAGCGCGCGTCGCACGCGCGCCGTGCAAGGTTGATCGAATGGCGCCGGGTAGGACGAACCGGTGCGGCGGGGCGGGGCATCGACATTGATTTTGGGCATGCGGTCCTCCTTTTCCTTCTCCCTCCGGGAGAAGGTGGCGCGAAGCGCCGGATAAGGGTACGAACCCGCGCTATTGTATCGTTCGTGTAAACAGCCAGACGCTTCAGTATTTCCGGACCCTCACCGCAACCCCTCTCCCGGCGGGAGAGGGGCTTTAACGCACGCTTTTTTCAACTCCGCATCGCGCAATTCCCGGCGCAATATCTTGCCGACATTGCTCTTGGGCAGCGAGTCGCGGAACTCTATGTACTTGGGCCGTTTGTAGCCGGTCAGCTCGTCGTGGCAATATTGCTTCAACACGTCGGTGGCGAGTGACGGATACTTCTTCACCACGAACAGTTTCACCACTTCGCCGGAATGCTCGTCCGGCACGCCGATCGCGGCGACCTCGAGCACGCCGGGATGGCGCGAAACCACATCCTCGACCTCGTTGGGATATACATTGAAGCCGGACACCAGGATCATGTCCTTCTTGCGATCGACGATGTAGAAAAAACCCTTCTCGTCCATTTTCGCGATGTCGCCGGTGCGCAGCCAGCCATCTGCGTCCAGCACCTTGGCGGTTTCCTCGGGTCGATTCCAGTAACCCTTCATCACCTGCGGGCCGCGCACGCACAACTCGCCCGGCTGGCCGAGCGGCACATCATGATTGTTGTCGTCGCGCAAACATACATCGGTCGAGGGCAAGGGCAGACCTATCGAGCCGTTGTATTTGGCGATGTCGAGCGGATTGATGCACACCGCCGGCGCGGTTTCGGTAAGCCCGTAGGCCTCGACCAGTGTGCAGCCGGTGGTTTTTTTCCAATTCTCCGCGACCACGCGCTGCACCGACATGCCACCACCGAGGGTGAGATGCAGGCGCGAGAAATCCAGTTGATCGAAACCTTTGGCATGGAGCAAGCCATTGAACAAGGTGTTGACACCGGTGATTGCGGTGAAACCAACCCCGCGCAGCGTCTTGACGAAACCGGGCATGTCGCGCGGGTTGACGATCAGCACATTGTGGCCGCCGAGTTTCAGGAATACCAGGCAATTGGCCGTCAAGGCAAAGATGTGATAAAGCGGCAGCGCGGTGATCATCACCTCTTCGCCTTCGCGCACGCTGCCGGCGATCCACACGCCGGCTTGCAACATGTTGGCGACCATGTTGCCGTGGGTGAGCATCGCGCCTTTGGCCACGCCGGTGGTGCCGCCAGTGTATTGCAGGAAGGCGAGATCGTCGTGGTTCAGTTCGATTTTCGGCGGTGCGTGTTGCGCCCCGCGCGCCAGCGCATCGCGAAAACGCACGGCTTTCGGAATCGAAAAGCTGGGTACCATCCGTTTCATGTACTTGACGACGAAACTCGTCAGACGTCCTTTCGGGAAACCGAGCAAGTCGCCGATCGCGGTGGTGACGACGTGCCTGATTTGTGTTTCGTTCAAGACTTCCGCGAGTGTGGCGGCGAAGTTGTCGAGCACCACGATCGCGACCGCGCCGGAGTCCTGCAACTGATGGCGCAATTCGCGCGCGGTGTAGAGCGGGTTGACATTGACCACGGTCAGCCCGGCGCGCAAGGCACCGAACAACGCGACCGGATATTGCAACAGGTTCGGCAGCATGATGGCGATGCGATCGCCCTTGCCAAGTTTCCATTCATTGGCGAGCCACCCCGCAAAACGCACGCTCATGCGATCCAGGTCTGCGTAAGTCATCACCTTGCCGAAACTGGAGAACGCCGGTCGGTTCGGGAAACGCGCGCAGGCTTCCTCGAACATCGCGATGACGGATGGGTAGGTGCGCAAGTCGATTTCGGCGGCCACGTCTTGCGGATAATTCGCCAGCCACGGACGTTCGCTGTTGCCGGTCATCGCGTCTCTCCGGTTGCGTGTGGATCGCCTGCGCGCGATCCTCCATGTGATTGGAGCACGCACACGAAAAATGGCAAGCTGCATTGCAGCGTGAGGGCGACGATGAAGTACGAAGCGTGGAAACGATGTGCCGGCGCGATCGCAGTGGTGCTGTGTTTGATCCTTGCGATCCCGCAGCTTGCAGGCTGTCACCGGACGCCGGATGAGGAGCAGGTGCGGCAAGCCATCGCCGCTGCCGCCGTCGCGGCGCGTGGCAACGATGCGGATGGCGTGCTGATGGTTGTCAGCGACGACTTCGTCGGAAACAATGGTGATTTCGATCGCCACGGCCTGCGACAGATGCTGGTCTTGCGCGCGTTCCGCCACGACAGCACTGGCGTGCTGATCGGCCCCGTGTCCGTCGAGCGCCAGGGCGACCGCCTGATCGCGACCTTCACGATGACGCTCACCGGGGGCAAGCCCGATAGCTTGTTGCCGGATCAGGCGGACGTGTTCGCGATGAAAACGGCGTGGCGAAAAGAGGGGAGCAATTGGCGAGGCTATTCGGCGACGTGGTCCGACCGCGCACGTTGATGCGATAGCCGGGAAGCGCACACTCGCTTGCGCGCGACGCTGTGCCTGATGGACACTGCCCGAGGGAGGCCAGCATCCAGTCGGCGGGGAATCCTGTCAACGTGGCGCAGCGGCAAAACTTTCTTTCTGAGTTGAAACGCCGCAACGTGCTGCGCGCGGCGGTGCTTTACGCCGGTGCGGTGTGGGCGCTGGCGCAGGGCATCTCGCAGCTCGGTCCTGCGGTTGGGATGCCGGATTGGGTCACACGCTGGTTCCTGGTCGCGGCGGTGATCGGCTTTCCATTCTGGATAGCGTTCGCGTGGTTCTACGAGTTCACCCCGCAGGGCATCAAGCGCGAAAGCGAAATCGCGCCGAACGCGTCGGTCACGCACTCAACCGCGCGCAAGCTGGATTTCGCCATCATCGGCGTGCTGATCGTCGCGGTGGTGTTGCTCGGTTCCGGCTACTTCATCCGTCGTGACGCGCCGGTCGCCGCTGCGGCGAAGGTAATCGCCGCCTTCAACCCGCCCGCCGACACGCTGGTGGTGCTGCCGTTCCAGAACCTCAGCGGCGATCCCAAGCAGCAATACTTCAGCGACGGCATCACCGAGGAACTGACCGACGCGCTCGGCCAGAATCCCGCGCTGCGGGTGATCGCGTGGGATACCGCCTCCAAATACCGCAACAGCAGCGAATCGGCCAGCGACATCGGCAAGGCGTTGAACGTCGCGCATATCCTGCACGGCAGCATCGCGCGTGCGGCCGATGCGGTGCGGATCACCACCGAACTGGTCGATGCGCGCAGCGGCTATCAGCTGTGGTCGCAGCATTACGACGATTCGTTCGCCAATATCTTCAAAGTACAGGACCAAGTCTCGCAAGCCATCGCCTCGGCGTTGCAGGTCAAGTTTGCGCAGGCCGATCTGCCTGCGGGCGGCACCAGGAACCCCCAAGCCCACGAACTGCTGCTGAAGGGCCGGGCATTGTCGGATAAAGTTGACGCCGCAAGCCTTGAAGCCGCGCGCCAGGACTTCGAACAGGCGCTCAACCTCGATCCTGACTACGCCGACGCGCATGCGTGGCTTGCGCACGTACTGCTCGGCCTGACCCAACGCTCCGACTCGCCGCTCAAGACCACGCTGCCGACGATCCGCGCGCATGCGGAGAAAGCGCTGGCGCTCGATCCGCACAATGCCGACGCGCTGGTGGCCCTGGGCAATGCCGATGCCAACGCCGATCCGCCCGACTTTGGCAACGCGCAGACAGAATTCCGCAAGGCACTCGCGCTCGACCCCAGCAACGTGGCCGCGCATATCGATTACGGCCTCGTGCTGCCGCTGAAGTCGGCGCTGGCGCAAGAACAGGAAGCCACCCTGCTCGATCCTGCCAACGCCACCGCCTGGAACAATCTGGCGGTGGGCACTCAGGATCTCGGCGACTGGGCACAGATGATCCAGGCGTCGGAGGCCCTGCTGCGGCTCGATCCCGCCTCGGTGGACAGCGCGTTTTACCTCGCCTACGCCTACCAGCAGTTGCACCAGGTCGACCAGATGCTGACGGCTTTCGACCGTGTGCAACCGGCAACGCCGGTGGACAAGCAGCAGGTCGCGGCCGGCCGGCTGGTGTATCGGGCGCTGCGCGATCCCGCCCTGCGCCCGCAGGCGCTGGCCGCGCTCAAGGGCTTGAGCCGCCATCAATCTAATCCGGATGTCGCGGGCAACCTGTTGCAGATGTATCTCGTGCTCGGCCAGACCGCGCCCGCGCTGCAACTGCTGGAAGGCATCTGTTCGGCCGTTCCCGTTGCCTGCAACGACCTCACCATCAATTCGCAGTACCGGGCGCTGCGCGCCGACCCGCGCTTCCAGCAACTCGCGAAGAAGTTCAGCACCCAGACGCTGGAATAAGCGCGGCGTGCACGCGGCGCCATTCGCCGAGATTCCCGACTACCCAATGTCGTCATTCCGGACGCCGCGAAAGCGGCGATCCGGAATCTGCTTCGGTCATTGAGGGGCGAATCTGGATTCCGGGTTCTGCCCGCAAACAACGCGTGCAGCCCCGGAATGACGACGTGTAGGGATCGAAGTTGCTTTCGCGGACAGAAGTGTGGCGTGCGCTATGCGGCCTGCTTCGCCAGATCCCGCAGCACGTATTGCAGAATCCCGCCGTGGCGGTAGAACTCGCGTTCCTTTGGGGTCAGCAGCATCACGCGCACCTCGAATTTCTTTTCGCCGCGATCGCCTTTCGCAACGACTTGCGCGGTCTTCGCATTACCGCCATCCAGGCCTGTGATCGAAAAAGTTTCCTTGCCAGTCAGGCCCAGCGATTGCGCGCTTTCGCCATCGTTGAAGATTAGCGGCAATACGCCCATGCCGACCAGATTCGAGCGGTGGATGCGTTCGTAACTCTCGGCGATCACGGCTTTCACGCCGAGCAGCAACGTGCCCTTGGCGGCCCAGTCGCGCGATGAGCCAGTGCCGTATTCCTTGCCGGCGATCACGATCAGCGGCGTGCCGTCGACCTTGTACTTCATTGCCGCGTCGTAGATCGGCATCTGCTCGCCGTCGGGGACATACGAAGTGAAGCCGCCCTCGACGCCATCCAGCATGCGATTCTTGATGCGGATGTTGGCGAAGGTACCGCGCACCATCACGTCGTCGTTGCCGCGCCGCGATCCGTAGGAGTTGAAATCCTTGGGCGCAACCCCACGTGCCACCAGATATTTGCCCGCCGGTGAATCCTTCTTGATCGCGCCGGCCGGCGAGATGTGGTCGGTGGTGATCGAGTCGCCGAACAGCGCGAGACAGCGCGTGCCCTCGATCTCGGCAATCTTTGACGGCGCTTTGGTCATGCCCTCGAAATACGGTGGGTTCTTGATATAGGTCGATTTGTCGTCCCAGGAATATTGGTCGCCTTCCGGCGTTTGCACGGTGTTCCAACGCGCGTCGCCCTTGAACACATCGGCGTAGCTGTCGGTGAACATTTTCGCGTTGACGCAACTCGCTATCAGATCGCTGATGTCCTTGTTGCTCGGCCAGATATCCTTGAGATAGACGTCTTTACCGCTATTGTCATTGCCAAGCGGATCGTTGTTCAAATCGATATCCAGCGTGCCAGCGATTGCGTAGGCGACTACCAGCGGCGGCGAGGCGAGATAGTTCATCTTGACGTCGGGATGGATGCGGCCCTCGAAGTTGCGATTGCCCGACAACACCGCGGCGGCGGCGAGATCACGGTCATTGATCGCCTTGCTGATCGGTTCGGCCAGAGGGCCGGAGTTGCCGATGCACGTTGTGCAGCCGTAACCGACCAAATAGAACCCCAACGCTTCTAAGTCATCGAGCACGTTCGCCTTGCGAAGATATTCCGTCACCACTTGCGAACCGGGAGCCAAGGACGTCTTGACCCAGGGTTTTGCCTTCAATCCCTTCTTCGCCGCGTTGCGCGCCAGCAGGCCCGCGCCCAGCATCACTGCCGGATTGGAGGTGTTGGTGCAGGATGTGATCGCGGCGATCACCACCGCGCCATCCTTCATGTCGAATCGCGCATCGCCGACTTCGACTTGCCCGGGTTCCGCGACGCTCTCGTCGTGGCCGACCGCGGTGCTGCCGCCCTCGTTCAAGAAACGCTCAACTCCGCCGTTGCGCGGCAGACGGTTGGCGGTCAACAGCTTGACGTTTTCGCGGTAGTTGTTGCGCATGTCCGAAAGCAGCACGCGATCCTGCGGGCGCTTGGGGCCCGCCATCGACGGCTTGACCTCGGAGAGATCGAGTTCCAGCGTGGCGCTGTATTCGGAATGCGCCTGACCCGGTTCGTGCCACATGCCCTGATGTTTCGCGTAGGTTTCGATCAGCGCGATTTGCTCATCGGAGCGGCCGGTGAGTTTCAGGTAATCCAGCACTTCCTTGTCGATCGGAAAAATACCGCAGGTCGCGCCGTATTCCGGCGCCATGTTGCCAATGGTGGCGCGATCGGCCAGCGGCAAATGTTGCAGACCTTCGCCGAAGAACTCCACGAACTTGCCGACCACGCCGTGTTTGCGAAGCGTCTGCGTCACGGTTAGCACCAGATCGGTCGCGGTCGCGCCTTCCGGCAATTTGCCGCTGAGTTTGAAACCGACCACCTGCGGGATCAGCATCGACGAAGGTTGCCCGAGCATCGCCGCTTCCGCCTCGATCCCGCCCACGCCCCAGCCCAGCACACCCAGTCCGTTGACCATGGTGGTGTGCGAATCGGTGCCGAGCACGGTATCGGGATAGGCCCATTGTTCATCATCGCGTTTGCCGCACATCACCACGCGGGCGAGATATTCCAGATTGACCTGATGCACGATGCCGGTGCGCGGGGGCACCACCGCGAAATTGTCCAGCGCCTTCTGGCCCCAGCGCAGAAAGGCATAGCGCTCGCGGTTGCGCTCGAACTCTATTTTCGCGTTCTCTTCCAGCGCGTCGGCTTCGCCGTAGACATCGACCTGCACCGAATGGTCGATCACCAGTTCCGCGGGCGACAGCGGATTGATCTTTTTCGGATCGCCACCGAGTGCGACCATTGCGTCGCGCATCGCCGCGAGATCCACCACGCACGGCACGCCGGTGAAATCCTGCAGCACCACGCGCGCGGGCAGGAACGCGATCTCGGTGTCCGACTCTGCTTTTGGATTCCATTTCGCCACCGCTTCGATCTGCTCGCGCGTCACGTCGCCGTCGCCTTCGTGGCGCAGCAGGTTTTCCAGCAGCACCTTGATCGAGTAGGGCAGTCGGGTGATGTCGAATTGCTTGCCGAGCTTGGCGAGACTGGCGATCTGATAGCGCTTGCCGCCGACTTCCAGCGTGTCGCGGACGGAAAAGGTGTCTTTCATGCGTTGGGCTCCTTGCGGGATCGGCGGAATCGCCATGCATAGCGCGCAGCGCGCAAGCATCGCCATGACAGCCGCTCATTATCGCGCAAAGCCGCTTCGGCCGCAGCGGTTACGCGCATCAACCTTGATCGAGCGTGTTGCCCGTCAACATGCCGCGTGCCAGCATCGCTTCGCGGCGGGGTCGCAGCAGCAGATGCCAGCGGCGGCCGCCGAGCTGGCGCCACAACACTGCGGCACGCACCGCGGCTAGCAGCAATGCGCGGATGCGCCGTACCTGCGCGGGTTGGTTCAGATACAGTGGATTGCCCATCACCATTACGCGCGGGCGCAGCGTGGAAAGATTCCCAGCGTATAAATCCGCCATGCGCATCAGGACGGTCGGATGCACCGGACCGAAATGGTCGATCTGCCGGTGGATGCCTTGCAAGCCCTGGTCGAGCCGCGCGAGTATCGCGGGCCGGCGCGACAGTGAGCGCTCCAAACGCAACACCGCAAATACGATGCGCAGCAGCGCCGGATCGCGCGTGTCGCCGTCGATCTGCGCGATCAGCGCGCGCAGGCCCGGTCGTATGTTGCCGATGCCACCATAGACCTCCGCCGCGCTGTCGCTTTCGAGCTTGAACACACTGGTGACGCAAGTCTCGAACGCGGACGGATCGCAATCGCCGCTGCCCGCCAGCTCGCGCACCAGCGCTGTGGCTTGGAACAATCCGGCCAGTGCGATGACGCGCGCTTCGTTCACGTCGATACCGAGGTTGCGTTCAAACCGCCGAACGGCGCGTCGGTGGCCTCGATCACGCCGCCGCCCAGGCATTCATCGCCGGAAAAGAAAACCACCGACTGCCCGGGCGCCACGGCCCGTTGCGGCACATCGAAAAAAACTTCAATTTCATCTTTCAAACATATGATTTTACAGGATTGCATCGATTGACGATAGCGGATCATCGCAGCGTAACGACAAGGCAGGATTGGCGGTGTCCCCGCGATCCAGTTGACCTGTCGCGCACGCAGCCGCTGTGACATCAACCAGCGATCATGCGCACCCTGCGCGACATACACGATATTGGCACGCACATCCTTGCCGGTCACATACCATGGTCCGCTGGCAGCGCCTGCGCGCCCGCCGATCCGCAAACCGGCGCGTTGACCCGGCGTGTAATACATCGCGCCAGAGTGCTCGCCGAGCAGATCTCCTTCCGGCGTGCGCAACTCGCCCGGTTGTGCCGGCAGATACTTCGAAAGGAACGCGCGGAAATCGCGTTCGCCGATGAAGCAGATACCGGTCGAATCCTTCTTGGCATGCACCGGGAGTCCCGCCTCGCGCGCCAGCACGCGCACCTCGCCCTTGCGCAATTCGCCGAGCGGAAACAGCGTCGCGCCGAGTTGCGATTGATCCAGTGTGTGCAGGAAATAGGTCTGGTCCTTGGCGGTGTCGGCAGCGCGCAGTAATTTGCAGCAGCCATCGATCCGTTCGATCCGCGCATAGTGACCGGTCGCGATCTTGTCGGCGCCCAACCCGCGCGCGGCGTCAAGAAAGCTGCGGAACTTGATCTCGCGGTTGCACAGCACGTCCGGGTTTGGCGTGCGCCCCAGCCGGTACTCATCGAGAAAATGCGCGAACACCCGCTCGCGATACTCGTGCGCGAAGTTGCGCGCGTGGAAGGCGATTCCGAGCCTGGCGCAAACATCCAGCGCGTCCTTGCGGTCCTCGTCGGCGCGGCAGACGGCATCGGGATCTTCGTCCTCCCAGTTCTGCATGAACATGCCGATCACCTCATGACCGGCGCGTTGCAGAAGCAGCGCCGCGACCGAAGAATCCACGCCTCCAGACATGCCGACCACGACGCGCATCGTCATGTTCCAGATGGCAGCAACGAGCGCAGCACCGTGAGGGGCAGCCGCTGTCCCGCCAGCCAGTCATCTAGCGTCGTCAACACCAGCGGGCTGCGCAGACGTTTCCCCAGCGCCGCGATTTGTGCATAGTCCAGCCAATGCGCGCGGACGATTCCCTCATCGAGAGGGCGATCGGGGTGATGCCGCAGCGGCCGCGCGGCGAACGCGAAGCGAATAATCTGACTGCCGTGCAACGGACTCAACCATTGCTGCACGCCGATGAAGGATTGCAGTTCTATCTCCCAACCCGTTTCCTCGAGTGTTTCGCGCCGCGCCGCATCAAGCAATGTTTCGCCGGGATCGAGATGGCCGGCTGGCTGGTTGAACAGCCGCTCGCCACGAATGGTTTCCTCGACCATCAGGAACCGGTCGCCATCTGTGACCAGACAGGCGACAGTGACACGCGGGCACCACACATTATCGGCGGCGGATTCGGAGAATGGCATAAGGAAAAAGTCGACAAGGTTGAAATAAACCCATTGTGCCATCACTGGACTGCGGCGGAATCGACATTGCACGCGCGATCGAGGCGTATACTGGAATCAAACACACCCAATGGCCATGGCCCCGACAAAAAGACGCCCACCCGAAACGGAACACGAACACGGCGTCGCCGTGGAGACGGCGAAACCGGAAACCGCACGGCCTCCGCTCTATCAAGTGGTGCTGGTCAACGACGACTACACACCGATGGAATTCGTGGTGGCGGTGCTGGAGACCTTCTTCACCATGGATCGCGAGCGCGCCACCCAGATCATGTTGCACGTGCATACCCGCGGCAAGGGCGTGTGCGGCGTGTTCACCCGCGAAGTGGCCGAGAGCAAGGTGACCCAGGTGAACGAGTTTTCACGCAGCCATCAGCATCCGTTGTTGTGCACTATGGAAAAACTCTAGCCACCCCCATATCCGGAACAGACGTTCTCCCCGGAGAAAGACGCATGTTCAGCAAGGATCTCGAGTTCACCATCGGCCAGTGTTACAAGGAGGCCCGCGAGCAGCGCCACGAATTCATGACCGTGGAGCATCTGCTGCTTGCGCTGCTGCAAAATCCCACCGCCGCGGCGGTGCTGCGCGGCTGCGGCGCTGACATCGACAAGCTGGCCAAGGATCTCCGTTCGATCATCGCCGAAACGGTACCGGTGTTACCGTCCAGCGACGAGCGCGACACCCAGCCCACGCTGGGTTTCCAGCGCGTGCTGCAGCGCGCGGTCTATCACGTGCAATCGTCCGGCCGCAAGGAAGTGACCGGGGCCAACGTGCTGGTGGCGATCTTCGGCGAGAAGGATTCGCACGCGACCTTCTTCCTGCACCAGCAGGAAGTGACGCGCCTCGATGTGGTCAACTATGTCTCGCACGGCATCGCCAAGATCGGCTCCGACTCCGCGACCGAATCCGCGGCCGCGGCGGAGAAGGACGGCGAGGAGGGTGCAGAGCCCAAGGGCAACGCGCTGACCGAATACGCCAACAACCTCAATGAGCTTGCCAAACAGGGCAAGATCGATCCGCTGATCGGCCGCACCGAGGAAATCGAGCGCACGATCCAGGTGCTGTGCCGCCGCCGCAAGAACAATCCGTTGTACGTCGGCGACGCCGGCGTCGGCAAAACCGCGCTGGCGGAAGGCCTGGCTAAGCGCATCGTCGAGGGCGAAGTGCCGCCCGTGCTGGAGGATTGCACGGTGTGGGCGCTCGATCTCGGCGCGCTGGTGGCCGGGACCAAGTATCGCGGCGATTTCGAAAAACGGCTGAAAGCGGTGATCGCGCAGTTGAAGAAAGACCCGCACGCGATCCTTTTTATCGACGAGATCCACACTATTATCGGCGCGGGCTCGGCGTCGGGCGGCACCATGGATGCGTCGAACCTGATCAAGCCGATGCTGGCTTCGGGCGAACTGCGCTGCATCGGCTCGACCACCTTCCAGGAATTCCGCGGCGTGTTCGAGAAGGACCGCGCGCTCGCGCGCCGCTTCCAGAAAATCGACATCGTGGAACCATCACTCGCGGAAAGCGTGGCAATCCTGGAAGGCCTGAAAACCCGCTTCGAGGATCACCACAGCGTCAAGTACACCGACGCCGCGTTGAAGGCCGCGGTGGATCTTTCGGTCAAGCACATCCCGGATCGCTTGTTGCCGGACAAGGCGATCGACGTGATCGACGAGGCCGGCGCGCGCCAGCGCCTGCTGCCGGAAACCGATCGCGTGGATACGGTCGACGTCAACGAGATCGAGTTCATCGTCGCGAGGATGGCGCGGATTCCGCAGAAGCAGGTGTCGGCGTCCGATCGCGATGTACTGCGCAATCTCGACCGTAATCTCAAAATGGTGATATTCGGTCAGGATGCCGCGATCGATACCCTGACCAGCGCGATCAAGATGGCGCGTTCTGGTTTGGCCGATCCCGCCAAGCCGATCGGCTCATTCCTGTTCGCCGGGCCCACCGGCGTGGGCAAGACCGAAGTCACCCGGCAACTGGCGATGCAACTGGGCATCGAGCTGATCCGTTTCGACATGTCCGAATACATGGAAGGGCATTCGGTGTCGCGGCTGATCGGCGCGCCGCCCGGTTACGTCGGGTTCGACCAGGGCGGGCTGCTCACCGATGCGGTGGTCAAGCATCCGCATTGCGTGCTGCTGCTGGACGAGATCGAGAAGGCGCACCCGGATGTGTTCAACGTGCTCCTCCAGGTGATGGATCACGGCGCGCTGACCGACACCAACGGCCGCCAGGCGAATTTCAAGAATGCGATACTGGTGATGACCACCAATGCCGGCGCACAGCAGGCGGCCCGGCGCACGATCGGCTTTGTCGAGCAGAATCACACCTCCGACGCGATGGAAACCATCCGGCGCGCATTCACGCCGGAGTTCCGCAACCGGCTCGACGCGATCGTGCAGTTCAAGCCGCTGGACTTCGAGCACATCCTGCGCGTGGTCGACAAGTTCCTGATCGAACTCGAGACCCAATTGCAGGAGAAGCACGTGTCGCTCAACGTCGATCCGGATGCGCGGCGCTGGCTGGCCGAGCACGGCTTCGATCCGCAGATGGGTGCACGCCCGATGGCGCGGGTGATCCAGGAAAAGGTCAAGCGCGCGCTGGCCGACGAACTGCTGTTCGGCAAACTTGCCGATGGCGGCAAGGTCACGCTGGGCGTGAAAGACGGCGAGATCGTGGTGAGCACCGAAGCCGCGGAAAAATTGCCGGCGGTTGTGGAATGACCTTCGCGTGGAACATGGAACAGAAACGGCGGCCATTGGCCGCCGTTTATTCTTGCGCTTCGCAAAGGCGCAGGTCAGGGATGGCCGTCAACGAAGTGAGCTCAAGCGTCGTGCATGACGCCGAGCATCGCAGTGCCAAACGGGAGCAAGGCGCGCATGTCCGAGCACAGGGAGACATCATCCCGAAGTCATTTGCTGCGATACGTGATCCGTCCCTTGGTCAGATCGTATGGCGTCATCTCGACCTTGACCTTGTCGCCGGTGAGGATGCGGATGTAGTGCTTGCGCATGCGCCCCGAGATATGCGCGGTGACGACGTGCCCGTTTTCGAGCTGCACGCGGAACACGGTATTGGGCAGGGTTTCCAGCACCGTGCCTTCCATCTCGATGACGTCGTCTTTGGCCATGTTCCCTAATTTGCAACGCAAGTTGTTGCGTGATGATCAGCGTGCGACAGACGCCGCGAAAGCTCGACATTCTGCCACGACGCGACGCGCGGCGAAAGCGGTCATTGTGCATTATCCTTGGGCGCGAAAGCCGCCAACGCCGCTATCCATGGCCAGGAGCTCCGTGGCCGCACTTTTCAAAAAGAGAGGCGCTATACAGGTACGCTCAGCGAAAATGCTCGTCGAGCTGGTGGCCGATCTCGTCCTCGATCCGGGATTTGAAGGCGCCCAGCACGAGTCCCAGTTGCACCCGCACGCGCACGCTGTCGGCGGCGATGTCGATGCGCCCATCGGCCCCCGCGCGTTTGATCCGCAGGCTGTCGCCTTGCCAGGCGCCGTCGATGCCGAACTTGCGCGACAGCGCGCCTGCGATGTGATCGACCACTTCGCGCGCGCGTTCGAGGCCAAGCGCGTGCTCGCGCTGGATATCGATGCTGGGCATGGCATTTGGACAAGCCGTCAAGGATACTCAAGGCGCCCATGCTACATTGCGCCGGCCTTTTCGTTGCGAAGATCGCATGCGCATCGCTTTCGTCAATGCCTCCCGCGAAGCTTTCCAGAGCACCGGTGCGCGCGTTCGGATCGGTGCGGACGCGGACAACGACTTGGTGCTCTCCGGCGCGGGCGCGGCCAGGCGGCATCTGGCGATCGTCGAGGATCGCCGCGGGTTGGTGCTGGAAGTGCTACCCGGCGCGCCGCACATTTATGTCAATGCGCGTCCGGTGCGCGAACGCGGCCTGTTGCGCTACGGCGACACGCTCAGTGTCGGCGGTTGCAAGCTGATGTTGTTGCCTGACACCGCGGCAGCGGACGAACCGGCGTTGCCCAAGCCGGCCGCCGATGCCGCGCCGAGGCCTGGTTACGCCGCATTGCGGGTGGTTTCCGGTGCCTGGTCGGGGCGGCTGTTGTCGATCGAACAGCGTCTGTCCCTTGGCGTGCGCGGTTCGCCGCTGACGGGCATCCCGCAGCCGTGTCACCTGCAGGCAGGCGACGAGGGTTTGTATCTCGATGTCGGTGACGCGACCGCGATGATCAACGGCAGCCCGCGCAAGCGCGCGAAGCTCGAAACCGGCGACCAACTCGTGCTGGGCGAATACCGTTTCGTGGTCGAGGCTCCCGGCCTGCAGGCGCGCACCGCTGCGCTCGCGCAGCCTTATCACGAGCCGGTGCCGGCGCCCGTTGCGATCAAGAAACGCGGGCCGCGCGCGGAGATCGGCTGGCTGATCGGCACCGCCGCGCTGCTGGCATTGGCGCTGGTGCTGTTGTTGTTGCATCGCCATTAGCAATCTTTTCACGGTGTAACCGATAATGCGGGCTTCGCCCGCCCGGAGAAATGCATGTCGCGTGGATGGAATTTCAGCGCCGGTCCGGCCGCGTTGCCGGAAGCGGTGTTGCGCCGCGCGCAGGAAGAACTGCTGGAGTGGGACGGCGCGCGCGCCTCGGTGATGGAAGTCAGCCATCGCGGCAACGCGTTCGAGGCGATGGCGAACCAGGCGGAAGCCGATCTGCGTTCGTTGTTGGCGATCCCCGAAAACTACCAGGTGCTGTTCCTGCAAGGCGGCGCCACCCAGCATTTCGCGCAGATTCCGATGAACTTCTGCGCCGACGGCCAGCGCGCGGACTACATCGTCACCGGGCACTGGGGCGAGAAGGCGGTCAAGGAAGCCGCACCGTACGCGCAGGCGTACGTCGCCGCGAGCTCCGCATCCAGCAACTACACAGCGATTCCTCCGCGCGATGAGTGGGATCTCGATCCACGAGCGGCATATCTGCACTACACGCCGAACGAGACCATCCATGGTGTGGAGTTCCACGCCGTGCCGGATGCGGGCAAGGCTCCGTTGATCGCGGACATGTCCTCCGACATCCTTTCGCGCCCGGTGGATGTGCCGCGCTTCGGCGCGATCTACGCCGGTGCGCAGAAGAACATCGGTCCGTCTGGACTGGTGGTGATGATCGTTCGCGACGACTTGCTGCAACGCAACCCGCGCGTGTTGCCTAAGATTTTCCGTTACGCCGAACACGCCGCGCAACATTCGATGCTCAATACTCCCAACACCTGGGGCTGGTACCTGGCTGGGCTGACCTTCGAGTGGCTGATCGGGCAGGGCGGATTGAACGTGATGGAACAGCGCAATCGCGCCAAGGCCGATGCGCTGTACGCGGCGATCGATGGCTCCGGCGGTTATTACCGCAATCCGGTCGCACTCTCCGCGCGCTCGCGGATGAACGTGCCATTCGTGTTGCAAGATGCGGCGCTCGACCCGATTTTCCTGCGAGAGTCCGAGGATGCGGGCTTGCTCGCGCTGAAAGGCCATCGCGCGGTCGGCGGCATGCGCGCATCGCTGTACAACGCGATGCCGATCGAAGGCGTGACCGCGCTGGCGCAATTCATGCGCGATTTCGTGCAGAGACATGGATGAGCGATGCACACATGTTCAAAATCTTGACCCTCAACAATATCGCCGCCACCGGCCTCGCACGGTTTCCTGAAGACAAGTACGAAGTCGGCGGGGACTGCGCGCAGCCGGACGCGATCCTTTTGCGTTCGTTCGATCTGCATGCACAGCCGATCGCCGACAGCGTGCTGGCGATCGGCCGCGCCGGCGCGGGTGTCAACAATATTCCGGTCGTGAACATGTCGAAACGCGGCGTGCCGGTGTTCAACGCGCCGGGCGCCAATGCCAACGCGGTCAAGGAGCTGGTGATCGCCGGCATGTTGCTGGCGGCGCGGAATCTCCCCGCCGCCCTCACATTCGCGCAATCGATCGCGCACGACGGCGACGCGCAAGCGCGCATGGAGGCCGAAAAGAAGCGCTTCGCGGGTTCCGAGCTTGCCGGCAAGACGCTGGGTGTGGTGGGCCTGGGCGCGATCGGCGTGCGCGTGGCCAATGCGGCGTTCGCGCTGGGCATGCGCGTGGTCGGTTTCGATCCGCACATGACCGTGGAGGGCGCGTGGCAATTGTCCTCCAGCGTGCAGCGCGCCACGTCATTGGAGGAACTCTACGGCCTGTGCGATTACGTGAGCGTGCATGTGCCGCTCTCCGACGCCACACGCGGTTTGTTCGGCGCGCCCGCGGTCGCCGCCGCCAGGCATGGCCTGGTGCTGCTGAACTTCGCGCGCGAAGGCATCGTCGATGCCGCGGCGGTACGGATTGGCCTGGACACCGGCAAGCTGGGCCGCTACGTCTGTGATTTTCCGGTCGCGGAACTTGCGGGTCACGCGCGCGTCATCGCGTTGCCGCATCTGGGCGCATCCACCGCGGAAGCCGAGGAGAATTGCGCGGTGATGGTCGCCGACCAGTTGCGCGAATTTCTCGAGAGCGGCAATGTGCAGCATTCGGTCAATTTTCCGAACACGCGGATGGCGCGTACAGGCCATGCGCGTATCTGCATCACGAACGCCAACCGGCCCAACATGATCGGCCAGCTCACACACATACTGGGCGAGGCCGGGCTCAATATCGCGCAGATGCACAACGCCTCGCGCAGCGAACTGGCGTACAACCTGATCGACGTCGATGCGACGGTGCCGGATTCGCTGGTTGCGGGCATCCGGGGCATCGACGGTGTCTTGTCGCTGCGCGTGATCGCCGCTGACGCATAATTGAGCGCATGGGCACCGATTTCGATGCGGCGCGGCTGGCCATTCCGGCGATCGCTTCGCTGCGTGCTTACGATCCTGGACATGATCTGCCCTTGTTGCGACGCCGTTTCGGCATGCGGATCGCGGAACTGGGTTCCAATGAGAATCCACTGGGACCCAGTTCGCGCGCGCTGGAAGCGATATGCACGGCGTTGCCGGATATCTTCCGCTATCCCGACCCGCGCGGCACGGCGCTGAAAGCCGCGCTGGCGGCCCATCTGGACGTGACGAGCGATCGCATCGCGCTAGGCAATGGTTCGCACGAGTTGCTGATGCTGCTGGCGCAGTGTTTCGCCGATGCGCGGCACTCGGTGATGTTTTCGCAATACGGCTTCGCGGTCTTCCCGATCGCCACCGCGGCCGTCGGCGCGCGACCGATCCGCGTGCCCGCGCTGGCCCGCCATCACGCAACCGCGACGTTCGGCCACGACCTTCCTGCCATGGCCGACGCGATTCGCGAAGACACCGGCATCGTGTACTTGGCCAATCCCAACAATCCGACCGGCACCTGGTTCGACGATGCTACGCTCGCCGATTTCATGGTGCGTGTGCTGCGCGATGTTCTGGTGGTCGTCGACGAGGCTTACAATGAATACACCGACGCGCCGGGTTTGAGCACCGCGCTCGCACTGACCGCAAAACATTCCAATCTGATCGTCACCCGCACGTTTTCGAAAGCGTATGGATTGGCGGGTTTGCGGATCGGCTATCTGATCGCCCACCCGAGCTTGGTCGGGGTTCTTGAACGCCTGCGCGAATCGTTCAATGTCAACGCGCTCGCCTTGGCCGGCGCGGAAGCCGCGCTCGGCGATCACGCGCACCTGCAGCGTGTGCGCACATTCAACGCGAGCGAACGGGCGTGGTTGCACGCCGAACTGGAGGCGCGCGGTTATGCGTGTCTGCCGTCGCAGACCAATTTCCTGCTGATTGATCTGGGGCGCGATGCGAATGATCTCGAACGCCATCTGTTCGAACGCGGCGTGATCGTGCGGCCGATGGGCGGCTACGGCCTGCCGCAGACGTTGCGCGTAAGCGTCGGAAGCCGCGACGAAAACCTGTGGTTGCTGGAAGCCATGGATCTGGTTGCGGCTGAAAGCCGCGCCGACCATCCTTCTCCCGCGAGCGGGGGAAGGTGGCCCGAAGGGCCGGAAGGGGGCGATGATTCGCGCGAGCGGATCATCCCATGAAAGCGCGCCTCGATTGGATCAGCACGCCGGTCGCGCCGGGGTTGCGCGGCGAGCTAACGGTGCCCGGCGACAAATCGATCTCGCACCGCGCGATCATGCTGGCTTCTTTGGCGGAAGGCGTTTCAAGCATCCGCGGATTTCTGGAAGGTGATGACACCTTCGCTACCGCCGCGATCTTCGCTCGCATGGGCGTGCGCATCGAATCGCCGTCACCGGGCGAACGGATCGTGCACGGCGTGAGCTTGCGCGGATTGCGTGCGCCGGATGGCGAACTCGACTGCGGCAATTCCGGGACCGCGATGCGATTGTTGGCCGGCTTGTTGGCCGGACAGCGATTCGAAAGCGCGCTGGCCGGCGACGCGTCGTTGTCGAAGCGTCCGATGCGGCGGGTGATCGATCCGCTCACCGCGATGGGCGCGCGCATCGACGCAAAGGATGGCGAGTTGCCGCCGCTACGGATCGCTGGGAATCGATCGTTGCATGGGATCACGTGCACCCCGCCGGTCGCTAGCGCGCAGGTCAAATCGACCATGTTGCTGGCCGGCTTGTACGCGGATGGCGAAACGCAAGTGGTTGAGCCGCGGCCGACCCGCGATTACACCGAACGCATGTTGGCCGCGTTCGGCTGGCCAATCGAATTCGCGCCGGGCACGGCGCGTCTGTCGGGCGGACATCGATTGCGCGCTTGCGATATCGGCGTACCGGCGGATTTTTCTTCCGCCGCATTCTTCATCATTGCCGCGACATCTATTCCCGGCAGCGAATTGCGGTTACGCAACGTGGGGATGAATCCGCGCCGCACCGGCTTGTTGCAGGTGTTGCGCGCGATGGGCACCGATATCGCCGTGGAGGATCCGCGCGACTCAGGCGGCGAGCCCGTGGCCGATCTGATCGTGCGCCATGCGCCGCTGCGCGGGGTCGAAGTCCCCGTTGAACATGTCGCCGACATGATCGATGAGTTTCCGATTCTGTTCGTGGCGGCCGCGACGGCGGAAGGTACGACGGTCATCCGCAATGCCGCGGAATTGCGGATCAAGGAATCCGATCGCATCGCGGTGATGGCGGCCGGCCTGCGCGAGCTGGGCGCGCGTATCGAGGAAACCCCGGACGGCGCGATCATCGAAGGCGGCGCCTTGCGCGGCGGCATGGTCGATGCGGCCGGCGATCATCGCTGCGCGATGGCTTTCGCCGTAGCCGCCGCGCTCGCGAGCGGCACCGTACGCATCCGCGATTGCGCCAACGTGGCGACTTCGTTTCCGGGTTTCGTGGAAACCGCGAATGCCTGCGGGTTGCAGATCGCGCCAGCCGTCTAGCGCTGCGCGTACAATGCGCGTCGAATGTCCAACCCCCCCCCCGTCCTCGCCATCGATGGCCCTTCCGGCTCCGGCAAGGGCACCATCGCGCGCGCGGTCGCGGAGCGGTTGGGCTGGCATCTGCTGGATTCCGGCGCGCTGTACCGCGCGGTCGGCTACGCGGCCGGGATGGCCGGGCTGGATCTTTCGGATGCGGAAGCCGTTGCGCGCTGCGCGCGGACCACGAACATCCGTTTTCATGATCTCAAGGATGGCGGCGAGACACGGGTGATCGTCAATGGCCACGATGCCAGCGACGAGCTGCGCACCGAAACCGCGGGCGCGGCGGCCTCGGCGATCGCGGCGATCCCCGGTGTGCGCGCGGCGCTGGTCGAGAAGCAGCTAGCTTTCCGCAAGGCTCCGGGCCTCGTCGCCGATGGCCGCGACATGGGCACGGTGATCTTCCCGGACGCCGAACCCAAGGTGTTCCTGACCGCCAGCGCCGCCGAGCGTGCAAAAAGACGTTATAAGCAGTTGAAGGAAAAGGGACTGACCGTTACACTAGGCAGTCTTTTGCACGAGATCGAGGCGCGCGATGCCCGCGATGCGTCGCGTGCGATTGCGCCGCTGAAGCCGGCCGCTGATGCGGTGCTGGTGGATACCACCGGCCTGCCGATCGCGGCGGTGGTGGCAAAGGTGTTGTCGTTGTTGCAAACCTGATTCGTTGCGCCAAGAAAAAAATCAAACCCCACGCAGTGTGCGCGGGGATTTACCCACGGTGCCATTTGTGCACCCACAACCGGCGGACCGCCGTCTGGAATCTTCAATGATGAGTGTCGCAGGCAACGCGGTCCTTTCCCA
>JBDTBW010000072.1:0-11217 GCA_039923855.1 Rhodanobacteraceae bacterium
CTGCTGTATGGCCAACCGCATGACTTCGGCATCTTCGATTTGCAGCTTGCGCATGGCCCTTCTCCCACTGGGAAAGACGATGCGACCATATCACACCAATCATGCGTTATTTATGTCGCTATGTTTAGAAGGTCATCGCTTGTTCATACAGAGCGACCGGCTTCCTTCTGCAACGCCGTGCGCAACGCCGCGCGCGTAGCCGTCAAGTTCTGGCGAAACACGTCGAGCGTTTCGACAAACCGCTCCCGATCGCCCGATCGCGCGGCTTCGGTCAGCGCTGCCGCCGCTTCGCCGAGCGCGACTGCGCCGCAGAATCCGCAGGCGGCGCGCAAGCGATGCAATCGATCGTTCAACGCGGCCGGATCATGGCCCAAGACATCGAATTCGGCGTCCAGCGTCGCCAGTTCGCGCGCAAATAATTCGCGAAGCGCGCATAGCGCCTCGGCGTTCCCGCTCGCGGCAAGCCCGGCGTTCTCATCCAGCGATGGTTTGGTGGCGAGGATACCCAACTCGCGCAACGCGTCATGCAAAGCCGCCGCATCCAACGGTTTGGCCAGTACGCGAATAAAGCCCGCGCCGCGCAACATGTCGTGGATGGCCGGATCGGGATCGGCGGTGGTTGCGATCGCGATACTTTGTTGCGACGCGGCGTGCGCATCGGAACGAAGTGCGTCCAGCACGCCATCGCCATCCACCCCCGGCATATGGTGATCGAGGATCAGCAGGTCGTAATGCTCGCATTTTGCGGCTGCGAGCGCGGTGTCGCCATCGCTGACCGCGCTGATTTGAACAGCAGGATTTCGCAGCGCTTCCAGCAGGAATGCGCGGCTGATGGGGTCGTCTTCGGTGAGCAATATCCGCGGCATTATTCGTCGGGTTCCGTTAGCTGGCATTCCGATCGGCGCTGGCACAATCGCCGATCATGTCCGTCGACGCAACCCGCCGAATATGTTTCTTGCTTGCATTAATCGCGATCGCGTGCTGCCTGCCGGCGCACGCGACGATCCGGATGCAGGCGGCACAGCTGACGCTGCCCGGCCTGCGTGTGTCGGACGTGCAGGCCAGTCTCGCGCCGGGACCGGATGGCCGTCCCACTTTGCAATTGCGCGCCGCGCACGTGTCGGCACCCGCGCTGGGTTGGAAGGACGCGGCGTTGGACTTGCGTGGCGTGCCGATCCGTTCCGGCCCGCACGCCTGGCGCCTGGCTGGTGCGCTGGCGATCGCGCGCGCGCCTGGCAAAGCCTTTAGCGCCGCCAATATCAGCGTGCTGATCGATACCGATGCAGGATCGCTGGACATGACCTTCACCCAGCGCGACGCGGCATTGCGCGTGCAAATGCCGCTGGATCAGCCGAGTCATTTGCAGTTGACCCTGAAAGGCTTGCCACTGGCGTGGCTCGAAGGGGTGCTGGCGCAGGCGTGGCCCGGCGGACACACCACCGCCGGTACGCTTGATGGCGTCGTCGCGCTGGATCTGCCCACGCGCGGCGCCATGCTTTCAGGCAAGCTCGGCGTCAGCAACGGCGGCTTCGATTCCAGGTCCGGCACCTTGGCCGGCCAGCAACTCGGCGCGCGCGGCACCTTCACCCTCGACACCACGGCATCCGATGCGCACCTGACATTCGACGGCAGTTTGAGCGGTGGCCAATTGCTGCTCGGTTCGTTGTTCGCGCAGTTGCCGCCGCACCCAGCCGACCTGCAAGTTGATGCGAAGATCGGCGCACGCGGCATCGCCATTGATGCGATGCATTTCGACGATCACGATGCGCTGAGCACCGACGGCAAACTCGGCTTCGACGCGCAGGACAATCTGGTCTCGCTCGACTTGACCCGTTTCGATGCGCGCCTTCCGGCGGCGTATACACGCTACGGCAGCGCATGGCTGGCGGCGGTGGGCTGGAAGGATTTGACAACGACCGGTCGATTGACAGGTTCGATCCGGCTGACGAATGGCGAACCGGTGCAATTCGCGTTGCAGGCGAATGATGTCGCGCTCGCCGATGGCGATGGCCGTATCGCATTGACGGGGTTGACCGGCGGATTGGATTGGGATGCGCGCGCGGCGCGACCGGCGAGCACGCTCGCATGGGCATCGCTCGCGCTCAACAAGCTGCCGTTTGGTGCGGCGTCCGTGAATTTCATGAGCGACGCCAGCGCATTGACCTTGGCCGCGTCCGCGCAAATTCCTCTTCTCGGCGGCGATTTTTCCCTGCAGAAATTGGTGTGGCGCCCCAACGCCGGCAAGCTGGATCGGGTCGCAGCAGCCTTCGCGATCTCCGGCATCGATTTTGGCGCGGTGAGCAAACTGTTCGGCTGGCCGGCATTCTCCGGCACGCTGGGCGGCGCGGTGCCGGGGCTGCATTACAACGGCGACAAGATCCAACTCGACGGCGGCTTGTCGGTGCATGCGTTCGATGGTTTCGTCGATGTCACCCGCTTGTCGCTGACACATCCGTTCGGCGTCGCGCCGTCATTGACCGCCGATATTGATCTGCGCCAACTGGATCTTGCGCAACTGACCGGTGTGTTCGATTTCGGTTCGATCACCGGACGGCTCGACGGTAAGATCGCCGATTTGAATCTGGTGGACTGGAAGCCGGTCGCGTTCGATGCCACGCTGCGCGCGGATGGCGGCGGACGGATCAGCCAGCGCGCCTTGAAGAGCCTGACCGAAGTCGGTGGCGGCGGCATCGCCGCGGGCCTGCAGGGCATCGCACTGAATCTCTTCAAGACTTTCGGCTATTCGCGCATTGGTCTCTCTTGCGTGCTGCGCGCGCAGGTGTGCACCATGGGCGGACTCGATGCACAAACCGATGGCTATACGATCGTCGACGGCAGCGGCCTGCCGCATATTTCGGTGATCGGCCATCAGCGCGAAGTCGATTGGCCAACGCTGGTCGACCGACTGAAAACGGCGACGGAAGGTAACGGCCCTGTGATAAAATAACGTGCATATCCGCGCTTGAATGCGGCAAAAAACCGCCATCCATGGCATGGAGTTCCTTTGCCGTACTTTGCAGGAACGGCCATCGATTTTGATGCGGCAACGGAGAATTGACCCATGCGTAAACTTGTCCTGACCATGCTGGCTGCCACGGCGCTGCTTGCCGGCTGCGTCACCATCAATGTCTATTTCCCCGCGGCGGCCGCGGAGAAAGCCGCCGAGAAGGTCATCAGCAATGTGATCGGCCCTGCCGGTCAGGCGCAGCCGCAGCAACCGGCTGGCGGTGCATCGTCCGGTGGCGGCGGGAGTAGCGGCGTGCCGCTGGCCACGCGTGTGCTGGACATGCTGATTCCCGCGGCGCAAGCGGCGGAATCGCAACCCGACATCAAGGTCAGCACGCCCCAGATCGAGGCGTTGCAAGATAGCATGAAGGCGCGTTACGAGAGTACGCTGAAGACGCTGCTGGATTCCGGCGCGGTCGGTTACACCCGCGATGGGTTGGTCGGCGTGCACGACGCAGCGAAGGCGCCTCTTTCCGCGCGCGCGCAGATGAACTCTGCGGTCGCCGACGAGAATCGCGACCGCACCGCGCTGTATCAGCAGATTGCCGCCGCTAACGGCCATCCCGAATGGGAAGGCCGCATCCGCGAAACCTTCGCCAAGCAATGGCGCGCGCGCGCGCATGCCGGTTGGTACGTGCAGAATGCGTCGGGTGGTTGGACGCAAAAGTGACCACAGGAAGTCGTCATCCCGACCAGCACATGGATGTGCGTTGAGCCGGGATCCAGAAAAAAAACCATCATCCCGTGCAGGCCAGGGCGAGTCTGTCGCGTTTACGCGATGCGTTGAAGCGCATCGCGTGCGACAGCGAGCGCCGCAGGCAGGACGCCGAAGGCAGGGCGCTTGGCGAGGCAGGAAGCCGAGCCTAGTGAGAGTTGGCACGGGATGCATTTTTAATTCCTTCGTCATTCCCGCGCTGGCGGGAATCCAGTTACTGAACAATCACGCCCGGAAAGAGCTGGATTCCGGGTTCTGCCTCGGACTTCGTCCGCAGCAGCCCCGGAATGACGCCAGTGTTTCCGCAATGTGCGTGCACATGCGCGCTCTCCATTTTTCGTGATGACCCAAACCCCATTCGAAACCGACATCGCCGATCTTTCCCACGATGGTCGCGGTGTGGCGCGCGTAACGGGCAAGGCCGTGTTTGTCGCCGACGCGCTGCCGGGCGAGCGCGTGCGCGCGCGGATCGTGCGCAGGCATCGGCAATTCGACGAAGCGCAATGCGAAGAGGTGCTGCTGGCGTCCGACGACCGCGTGGCGCCGCGCTGCATCCACTTTGGCGTGTGCGGCGGCTGCGCCTTGCAACATCTTTCGCCGCAAGCGCAGATTGCCGCCAAGCAGCGTGTGTTGGCGGAGAACTTCGCACGCATCGGCAAGGTCGAGCCGCAACGCTGGCTGCCGCCACTGACCGCGGAACCTTGGGGCTATCGCCGACGCGCACGATTGTCGGTCAAGCACGTCGCCAAAAAAGGCAGGACGCTGGTGGGTTTCCGCGAGCGCGATCCGCGATACGTGGCGGATCTGACCCGTTGCGAAGTGCTGCATCCCGCGCTCGGCATGAAACTTGACGCGCTAGGCGCACTGTTGAATTCACTGGATGGTGATGCGTCGATCCCGCAGATCGAATTCGCCGCCGGCGACGATTCTCGCGCGCTGGTATTGCGGCATGTCGCGCCATTGCTGCAGACCGATCTCGACAAGCTCGCCGCCTTCGGCCGTGAACACGACTTCGTCATGTTGCTGCAACCGGGTGGCCACGACAGCGTGTATCCGCTGTCTGCGCAGTCAGCCGATCTGCATTATCGCTTGCAGGACTTCGATCTCGATCTGCATTTCGCGCCGCTGGATTTCGTACAGGTCAATGCGAGTTTGAACGCGGCGATGATCGATCGCGCGCTGCGGTTACTCGACCCCCAACCGGACGATCGCGTGCTCGATCTGTTTTGCGGGCTCGGCAATTTCTCGCTGCCGCTCGCCCGCCGAGTGGGCGCGGTGTGCGGCGTGGAAGGTGATGCTGGATTGATCGAGCGCGCGCGCGACAATGCGCGACGCAACGGCATCGTCAACGCGGATTTCGTGGTCGGCGATCTGACGCACGACCCGCGCGGCGCAGCATGGGCGCGCGCCGAATGGGACAAATGGCTGCTCGATCCGCCACGCACCGGCGCCGCGGCGCTGCTGGAACATCTCCCAGGAAAATCCGTGCGGCGCGTGGTGTATGTGTCCTGTCATCCGGCCTCGCTGGCGCGCGACGCCGGTACGCTGGTGCAAGGGCGCGGCTTCCGGCTCGCGGCGGCGGGAGTGATGGACATGTTTCCGCATACCGCGCATGTGGAGTCGATCGCGCTGTTTGAACGATAGCTGCTTTCATTCGCGCACTCCGGCATCATGCGCATCTGCGCGACCGGGACAAATGTCCATGTTGGTGATCGGAATCGAAGAACTCGAATTGACCGCGCGCGACCAGCGGCGCCTCGACGCGCCGGAAGTCACCGGCGCGATCCTGTTCTCGCGCAACTTCGCTTCGCGCGCGCAACTGGCGGAACTGATCGGCGCGATCCGCGAAGCGCGCTCAGGCCCATTCCCGATTTGCGTCGATCAGGAAGGCGGCCCGGTGCAACGTTTCCGCGAGGATGGCTTCACCCGCCTGCCGCCCTTGTCGATGATCGGCGGGTTGTACGACCACGATCGCGCCGCCGCGGGTCGGATGGCCGAGATGCACGCATGGCTGATGGCGAGCGAATTGCGCGCCTGCGATATCGATTTGTCGTTCGCGCCCGTGGTGGATCTCGCGTGTGGCAATCGCGCGATCGGCGCGCGCGCGTTTCACGCCGACCCGCGCACCGTCGCCGAACTCGGCGCGGCTTATCTGCGCGGAATGCGCCTCGCAGGCATGGCGGCAACGCTGAAACATTTTCCGGGGCACGGATCGATCATCGAGGACACCCATTTCGACGCGGCGATCGATCCGCGCGATCTCGCCGCATTGCGCGCAGCCGATCTGATTCCGTTCGTCGAGGGATTGGCCGCCGGCGCCGAAGCGGTGATGCTGGCGCACGTGGTTTATTCGGCGGTCGATCCGTTGGCCGCCGGCTATTCGCGTGTATGGATTGCGGATGTGCTGCGCGGCGAACTGGGATTCACCGGCATTGTCTTAAGCGACGATGTCGGCATGGCCGCGGCGGAATCCGCCGGCGTCGTCGGCGCTCGGGTGATTGCGCATCTGGACGCCGGTTGCGATCTGGTGCTGGTGTGCTCGCCGATCCTGGTGGACGAATCCATTGAAGCCGTGCGCGCGCGCGCGCCCTGCGCGCCGGGGCGGCTGAGCGCATTGTGCGGCGCCGTTGCCAGCACGTGGGAATCGCTGCGCGACAATCCGCAGCACGCCGCGTTCGCCGCGGCATTGCGCACGCTGGAAAACGAAAGCGCGGAGCGCGCGGCATGAGCGCGACGCACACACTTGCCTCGGCGCTCGAATCGGCCGAGCTGATCCACGATCGCAGCGTGCTCGACGTCGCGATCGCGCGTATGGGTGCGCAGATAACGCAGGCGCTGGATGGCGAGCGCGCATTGTTCCTGACCGTGCTGCATGGCGGCTTGATTTTTGCGGGTCCGTTGGCGCTCTCGATCGGCTGCGATCTGCAATTCGATTACGTGCACGCCACGCGCTATCACGGCGGCACGCAGGGCGTGCAACTTGAATGGTTGCGCAAACCATCGGCGTCGATGCGCGATCGCACGATCATCCTGGCCGACGATATCCTCGACGAAGGCCACACGGTGGGCGCGCTGCGCGACGCGTGCATGGCTGAAGGCGCGCGCCGCGTGCTCACCGCGGTGTTGTGCGAAAAACGCCATGCGCGCCGCGCGCCGGGGATTGCCGCGGATTTTGTCGGCGTGCAGGTGCCGGATCGTTACGTGTTCGGTTACGGCATGGATTACCACGAGCAAGGGCGCAATTTGCCGGGCATTTATGCCCTGCGGGAAAGTTGACATGCAGGATATCGATCTTGCGATTATTGGCGGCACCGGCTTGTATGCGTTTCCGGGGTTGATCGATGTCGAGCGTCACACAGCGACCACCCGCTGGGGCGCGCCCTCGGCGCCGATCGTCACCGGAAAACTCGCCGGTTGTTCCATCGCCTTTCTGGCACGTCACGGCGAGGTGCACACACTCGCGCCGCACCGGATCAACTACCGCGCCAATCTCGCCGCGCTGCACGCGCTGGGCGCGCGCCGCATCATCGGCATCAACGCCGTCGGCGGCATCCGCGACGACATGGCGCCGCGCGCATTGGCGGTCCCGGATCAACTGATTGATTACACGCACGGCCGCGCGGACAGTTTCTGCGACGCGGAAGACGAGCCGGTGCTGCACATCGATTTCAGCGAACCTTATACCCGGACCTTGCGCCTTGCATTGCTCGACGCCGCGCGCCGCGCCAGTGTTTTCACGATCGACGGCGGCTGCTACGGCGCGACGCAAGGGCCGCGGCTGGAAACAAAGGCTGAGATCGCACGCATGCGCCGCGATGGTTGCGATCTGGTCGGCATGACCGGCATGCCGGAGGCGGCACTCGCGCGTGAACTTCGCATCGATTATGCCTGCCTTGCGCTGGTCGCCAATTGGGCCGCCGGCTGTGGAGGGCAGGGCGACATCAGCCTCGAGGAAATCCACGCGCACTTGGCGGCGGCAACCTTGTGGGTGCCCCCGATCATCGCCGCGCTGATCGCCGTCAAGCCGGACGCGTAATCGTCGATCGCGCGCATCCGGCTCAACGTCACCGACTTACTGCTGCTGCGGATTCTGCGAATTCATCGATTTCATCCGCGTATGGTAGGCGGCCTGCGCCTGTTGCATGCACTGGCTTTGCGCGTCGCCCGACATGCTGTCGCAGCGTTGCTTCGCAGCTTGCATATCCGCATCGGCCTTGGCTTTCATCGATGCCATGTCGTTCGAATTCATGCCGTTGGCCGCCATGCCCGGGTTCGCGGAGTTGTTCATCGGCGCCCCCGCGGTGCTACCCGCCGCCATGGTGTTGTCTGCAGGCGTATTCGCGTTGTCAGCCGGTTGATAGTACGCGCTGAGCGCAAGCACACCGCGAACATCGACGCCAGCAGGTAGCGATTATTGCGGTTGAATGCCGTGAAAGACATGCTCATTACTCTCTCCTTGTCTGGGGACACTAATAATCCATTGGAACTCAAATAATCCATTGGAACTCATCACGCGGATTCTCCGCGAAATCAAATCATGTGGCTTGCGTCGTCACAGGCGCATGATGATGCGGCGTCGCTTGTCCGCGCCATCGCACACAGGCCTGGCAAACGGTGGCGGCTGGCTCGGCGCGCGTCACGTGCATCACGTTTATCACTTGCGCACGTATTCGCCGCACGAGCGGGTTTGAGCGCGCCCGTTTAAAATCAGGCCCTCGTAAAACGTCGGATGGATCTCGAAAGCGGAAACGAGCCGGAGATCAAATTATCGGCGCCGCCCTTCGGATGCTCCAACCGAGCCATGCCTCGCCGAGCAGCCAGATGGAAATGCCGAGCAAGCCGATGTCCTTGAGCAGGAATTGGCCGACGTTTCCGGAGATCGCCGGAAATCCCATGGGCGCCGCGACTCCCGGCGTCGAAACAAAGAAACTCAAGGTGATCAGGAAAGTCACCACCGCCATCGCACCGCCGATCACCGACGCCAGCGGCGCGATCCGCCGCACCGCCAGCAAGACGGCGGTGGCGAGTTCGATCACGCCGATCGCGTAACTGGCGCCTTGTATGCCGAACGCGGCGTGCAACCACGCCATCAGCGGGCTGTTGGCGATGAAAGGCGCAATGCCGGTCGCCTCGTAACTGGTGAACTTCATGCATCCGAACCACAGGAAGATCAGCGCCAGTCCATAGCGCAGCACAAAACGCCCGACGCACAGAATCTGGCCGCCAGGTCGTTCCCGCAATTCGCCGACGTTACGATCGCCAACCCCGGCGTATCCCGCGCCGAAGCGCGCGCGCAGCAGTGAAGTGCCAAGCACGAAGATCGAAATGGCGAGCAGTCCCAAGTCTTTCAGCAGGAACTGTCCGGGTTTGGCGGAAATCGCGGGAAAGCCGCCGGCCAGGGGTTCGGCGACGCCCGGCTGACTGAAGAAGAACGACAAGGTGATCAGGAATGTGATCACGCCCATGACGCCCGCGATCACCGACAGCCACGGCTTGATGAAGCCCGCCAGCAACAGCACACCGGTGGCGATCTCGAACACCCCGAGCATGTCGCTGGTTCCCTGGATGCCGAATGCGGCGTGCCACCAGCCGACGATCGGGCTATTGGCGACGAAATGAGCAACGCCGGTCGCTTCGTAACTGGTGAACTTCATCGCACCAAACCAGAGGAAGATCAGCGCCAGGGCGCAGCGCATGAAGATTGCGCCAAAGGTTCCGATCTGTAATCCGATCGGTTCGATCGAGGTGTTTGAATAAGGATGGTTGACTGTGGCAACGCTCATGACTTGCTCCTTGTCCGGGCGGTTGTGATTCACGTCTTTGGCTGGATCGGCGTGGCCGGCAGCAGAACCTTGTCGATAACGTGGATGACGCCGTTGTCGGCCGGAATGTCGGGCTGGGTGATCCTGGCGCCGTTGACCATCACGCCCCCATTCTTCATTTCAAGAATGACCGGCGCGCCGATCGTGGTGGCCGCGGCGGATTTCGGATTCTTGAGATCCCTGGTGGTCAGCCGGCCAAACAGCGTGTGATAGCCGAGCACTTTCTTCAGCATGTCCCGGTTCTGCGGCTGCATCAATTTGTCGAGCATGCCCGGCGGCAGCGCGTTGAATGCCGCATCGGTCGGTGCGAACACGGTATAAGGCCCGGGCTCGGCGAGCGTCTTGTCCATGCCCGTCGCCGCCGCGGCCTTGAGCAGGATGGTGAACTGGCCGGCGTCCTTAGCGGTCTGGACGATATTCTTGGCGGACGCCACGCCGCACACGACAAGCGATGATGCGAATAACAGGCTTGGCCACTTTTTCATGATCTGATCTCCTTGTCTTGGCATTTCCAAGCTTCGTTGACCGGTTCGACGCGCGTCGGATTACAACCCCCACAAGTTTTTTTTCGCAGTGTCGGTTCGCCAATCCCATAGGGAAAGGTGCAACTTTGCGAGTTGCCGTTGGACGGCAAGCGCATCTGAACACCCGATGCCGCGCAATCACTTCACACGGCATTGACGCGCGCCGTTGCAGATTCGCACGAGGAGCAGACGCCGCATCCGTTCTACATTTCAGATCCGAGGGAACGCGCGGCAATGGTGACCTTCCTCAAGAGTCTGGATACCGAATCGCACTGAGTGTACGCGCAGTTTGTTTGAAGGGAATCGGCCAAGCCCCGGGCAGGGAAGCGCAAAACGGGACCGACCCTGTTTCATTTTGCGCCAAGATGCCGCAATGAAATCGGCTAGACCGACCCCTGCAGCGCGGCCGCTAGCGCGGCATCGCCATTGAGCAGCGATTGCCAGGAGCAGGTGACGCCATTGCGGTGGCCTTTCTCCACCAGCTTCAACCCTACCGGATCGATCGTCAGCGTGTAGGCTTTCTCTTCGATCTCGATTTCGCGACGCAGCGGTTTGTCCAGCTTGGTCATGATTGTCTCCTTCTGTGACTGTTCAAAAAAATTCGCGGGCAGTGGATTTTATCGACATCGCACCTCAGATTTCCTCCTTGACCTGACCGTAAGCCAGCAGCGCGAACAAGCCAGTGCCGCCCACCAGATTGCCGATCAGCGCGGGCGCGATGATGCCGAACGTCCCGTGCCAGACTGCAAGCTGGCCGCTGAACATCAGCAGGAAAACCTCGGTGGAACCCACCACCACGTGAGGGAAACCGCCGAGCGCGATCAGGTAGGACATCAACAGGATGATCCAAAAATGGCTGCCCTTGGCCGCGGCGAGCATCCACACCATTGCGGCCAGGAAAAAGCCGGCGGGTATGGCTTGCAGCAGGATATCCAGCGGCGTTCTTTCGCTCAGGGGCTGCGCTACCGCATAGAAAGTGGCGAGTTGCGCCGGCGTGGCGAACCGGGCATACACCGCGATCAACGCGGCCAGCGCGGTTCCAGCGAGATTGGCAACGAACACGATCGCCCATAGCCGCAACATCAACCACAGCGAACGCAGCGTACGATCGGCGAGCAGCGGCAACACCGGCGTCACCGTATTCTCGGTG
>JBDTBW010000073.1:0-6234 GCA_039923855.1 Rhodanobacteraceae bacterium
ACACCGAAACAACACCGGCGCGTCTGGCGGAACAATCATCGTGAACGCCGCGGCCGGCAAGACCTTCGGCCGATTCGTGCCGCTGATCGTGTTCGCGATGCTGGTGGTGTTATTCATCGTCGGCATCGTCTGGAACGAGCATCACGACGCACGCTACGTGCCGTCGCCCTTGATCGGCAAGGCCGCGCCGGCGTTCGATCTGCCGCGGCTCGACGATCCCGCGCGGCGTGTCCGCAAGGCCGATTTGCTCGGCAAGCCTTATCTCATCAATGTGTTCGCGAGTTGGTGTTTCGCCTGCGGCGACGAACATCCCGTGCTGATGGCCTACGCAAAACAATTCGGCGTGCCGCTGATCGGTTACGACTACAAGGACGCGGCTAGCGACGCCAAAACGTGGCTGGCCGAACACGGCGATCCCTACGCGACGGTGGTTGCGGACGTAAACGGCGCGACCGCGATCGACTTCGGCGTATACGGCGCGCCGGAAACCTTCCTGGTCGATGCGCGCGGCGTCGTCCGTTACAAACACATCGGCCCGTTGACGCCGGATGTGATCGCGCGCGAATTGCAACCGGCGATTGCGCAAGCGCAAGGCGCATCGCCATGAAGCGCGCGCTGCTGACACTGATTTGCTTGGCGGCGTTGCTGGCGAGCATGAGCGTCTTCGCCATCGACCCGCTGCCGTTCAAGAACGATGCGCAACGCGAGCGCTTTCAGAATCTGACTTCGCAATTGCGTTGCATGGTCTGTCAGAACGAAAGCCTCGATGCGTCGAATGCCGATCTTGCAAAAGATTTGCGTCACCAGATTTTCGACATGATGCAGCAGGGTAAAAGCGATAGTGAAATCAAGCACTATCTGGTCGCACGTTATTCCGATTTCGTGTTGTACGATCCGCCGTTGAAGGCATCGACCGTGTTGCTGTGGTTCGGGCCACCGGCACTGCTGGTGATCGGCGGCATCGTCGTCGTCGTGTTGCTGCGCGGGCGGGTCAAACCCGCGGCGACGATCGCACCGGCCGAATCGGGAGACGACTGGTGAGCGTCTGGTTTTTCGTGACCACAGCGGCGATGCTGGCCGTGGCGCTGGCCTGCGTACTGGTGCCGCTGCTGCGCGCCGGCCGCCGTCAGGGCCATGCGCGCGCACCATTCGTGCTGGCACTGATCCTGGTGTTCGCGTTGCCGCCACTGGCGCTTGGGCTTTATGCGCTGGTCGGCACGCCGCAAGCGTTGCAGGTTCAAGACAGCGGCGATACGAATCTTGCCAGCGCCGCCGCTCAATTGCGCGCGAAACTGCAACAAGTGCCGAACGACCGCGACGGCTGGATCCTGCTCGGTCAGGCGTATGCTGCGATGGATCGTCCGGATGACGCGCGCGATGCGCTCGGCCACGCGCTGAAACTGGCGCCGGACAATCCCGATCTGATGATCGCGTATGTAGAAGCCGACGCACAGGCGCGCGCCGATCACCGCATCGATGGCGACACGCGAAAGTTGCTGCAACGCGCGATCGAGTTGAACCCCGATCAACAACGCGGCTTGTGGCTGCTCGGCATCAGCGATTACCAACTTGGCCGATACGGCGACGCTGCAATGCATTGGCAACATCTGCTGCATTTGTTGCCAGCAAACTCGAAAATCACCGACGCGGTCAAGGCGCAGATTGCGCTGGCGCGGGCGCGCGCGGCCGGCAAGACGCAGGCGCAAGCGGAAGTTTTGGCGCAAGCGGCGGCATCGGAATCTCCCGCCGCCGCACCTTCGGCCGCGACAGCCGACGATCCCGCGCCAATCGCGCAAGTCGCCTTGAAAGTGAAGGTGCGGCTTGATCCAAAACTCGCGTCGAAAGTTTCACCCAACGACACGCTGTTCGTGTACGCGCGTGCGATCGACGGGCCGCCGATGCCGTTGGCGGTCGCGCGGTTGCACGCATCCGACCTGCCCGCCACGGTCACGCTGACCGACGCGATGGCGATGACGCCGCAACTGACACTGTCGATGTTCCCGCGCGTGCGGATCTCGGCGCGCATCAGCAAATCCGGCAACGCATTGCCGCAGGCAGGCGATCTGGAAGCGCAGCCGGTGCAAGCCGCGACCGAATCGCGCAAGCCAGTTGTGCTGACGATCGACCACTTGCATTGATTGTCCGCACTGCTTGCGTTCGCTACGCTTGTGCGCTCCCGATGAGTAATCCGTGACCGATGGCCGACGCCCGCCAGTATTTCGACCTGTCCTCGCCTTTTGCGATGAAGCGCGGCGGCGCGCTGCACGGTGCGCGGCTGGCGTACGAAAGCTGGGGCACGTTGAACGCCGCGCGCGACAACGCGGTGTTGATCCTGACCGGCCTGTCGCCCAGCGCGCACGCGGCGCGCAACGCTATCGACGACACACCCGGTTGGTGGGAAGACATTGTCGGCTCCGGCAAGGCGCTCGATACCGATCGCTGGTACGTGATCTGCGTCAATTCGCTGGGCAGTTGCAAGGGCTCGACGGGACCGGCGTCGATCGATCCCGACACCGGTCAAGCCGATCGATTGACATTTCCCGAATTGACGCTGGAAGACATCGGCCACTCCGCCTACGAACTGGCGCGCGGGCTTGGCATCGAGCGGCTCGCGGCCTTGGTTGGTTGCTCGCTGGGCGGCATGGCCGCGCTAGGATTTCTATTGCTGCATCCCGACGCGGTGCGCGCGCATATTTCGGTGTCCACCGCCCCGCAGGCGCAGCCGTTCGCAATCGCGATCCGTTCGTTGCAGCGCGAGGCGATCCGTCTCGATCCCGACTGGAACGAGGGCAACTACGACATCGATGCCGTCGCGGGCGGGCGTTACCCGGAGACCGGCATGAGCATCGCGCGCAAATTGGGCGTGATCACCTATCGTTCGGCGATCGAATGGAGCGGGCGCTTCGGCCGCATCCGTCTGGGCGCCGAACAACGCGAGGACGAACCGTTCGGCGCGGAGTTCCAGATCGAGTCGTATCTCAACGCGCACGCGCGCCGCTTCGTGCGCTCGTTCGATCCCAACTCCTATTTGTATTTGTCGCGCGCCTCGGACTGGTTCGACGTCGGCGAATATGCCAACGGCGATGCGAATGCCGCGCTGGCGAGAATCAAATTGGAACGCGCGCTGGTGATCGGCGTGGAGACCGATATTCTTTTCCCGTTGCAGCAGCAGCAACAGATCGCGAAAGGATTACGCGCCGGCGGCGCGAAGGTCGATTTCGTCGGGCTCGATTCGCCGCAAGGCCACGACGCGTTTCTGGTCGACACGGAGCGCTTCGGCGCGGCGATCGGGGCGTTCATGGCCACACTTTGAATCCCTCTCCCCTTGTGGGAGGGGGTGGCGCGAAGCGCCGGGAGAGGGGTAGGCTGCTACAATATCTACGCCGAAACGCTATCAGCATACGCCATGCTCGCCATCGACTTCCCCGGCCGCCGCAAATTGATCGACGCGCTCGACGCGGCGGTCGCGCCAGACGACAAGACATCGGTATTGCGCGGACTGCGCGATGCGCTATGCCGGATGATCCGCAGCAACGACGTCGAACTGCCCGCCTGCGTGTCCGAATGTTGCGCCGATCACTACGCGCGTCGCGAGCTGTACCACAGCGACGAACACGGCTACTGCGTGGTGGCGATGACCTGGGGGCCGGGCCAGGGCACGCCGATCCACGATCATGCCGGCATGTGGTGCGTGGAGGGCGTGTGGCGCGGCGAACTAGAAGTGGTGCAATACGAATTGCTGGAGCACGACCAACGGCGTTATCGCTTTCGCCCGGCCGGCGCGATCCAAGCCGGCGCGGGTTCTGCCGGCAGCCTGATTCCCCCGCACGAATACCACACCATCCGCAATCCCAGCAGCGATGCCGCGACGGTCAGCGTGCACATCTATCAGGACCGGATGACCTGCTGCTCGGTGTTCGAACCGGCCGGGGAACAATGGTATGTGCGCAGCGAACGCACGCTGCCGCAGGACAACACGGTTTCCCATCACTCCTGAGGGAAAAGCAGCCATCCGTGACCACCCTTTTCGATTTGCGCATCTCTACGCGTGAAAGCGGCCGCTCCGCGTCTTGCGCGGCGGATACACGTTCGACTCAAGAATACGGCGCCGCATAACCCGCCGGGGGGCTGAGCGTTCGATCATGCAATCGGCAAACGATCGAGCCTTCTTCGTTTTGGAAAGTGCCACGGTGTGAGTTTCGTTTGCCCTGCGCATGGAAGCACTTGGCAATCGCGGCATAGCGGCGCATAATTCGCGGTTGGTCGCCGGTGTGGCGGAATTGGTAGACGCAGCGGACTCAAAATCCGCCGCCCTTAAAAGCGTGTGGGTTCGAGTCCCTCCACCGGCACCATTAGACAGTTTCAGGACATCCCATACAATCCCGAAGAATCACTGAAACCCGCATCACAGCGGGTTTTTTTGTGTCTGCAAGGTTTCACTCCATCCCATTGCAGCCAGTCACACAAGGGGGTACATTTCGGGGTATCTCGGCAGACGCGTCGGAAAGTGGGGGTATCACGTATGACTGCAGAACGGGGTAAGCTGACCGCGCTCACGGTAAAGGCCGCGAAACCGGGAAAGTATTTCGATGGTGGCGGTTTGTATCTGGACGTGCGGCCCAACGGTTCGCGCTACTGGCGCATGAAGTACCGTTTCGCCAATAAGGAGCGGCTGCTGGCCTTCGGCGTATATCCGGAAGTCTCCCTGACCTCCGCGCGTGCTGCGCGTGACGATGCCAGAACGTTGCTTCGAGCTGGCCGCGATCCCGCCGTAGAAAAACAAACCATCAAGCGGCAAGCGAAAAAATCCGCAGTCAACACCTTTGGAGCCATCGCAGACGAATGGCTCAACCGGCAACGAACGACGTTGGCCGAAGTTACCGCAATCAAGGCCGCATGGTTGCTGAGTTTGGCTGCGCCGCTTAACCACCGTCCAATCGCTGACCTCGGGGCACCAGACGTGCTGGCGGTGTTGCGCGTAATTGAGAACACCGGACACCATGAAACCGTGCACAGAGTGAAGCAACGCATAGGACAAGTATTTCGCTACGCCATCGCTACCGGACGCGCCGAGCGTGATCCGGTTCCCGATCTGCGCGGGGCGCTGACCTCGGTTGTGTCGACTCCGCGCGCGGCCGTGACTGATCCAAGCGCTATCGCCAGCCTGTTGCGTGCGATTGATAGTTACACCGGTCAGCCCACAACACACGCTGCGCTGAGACTTGCGCCGCTAGTGTTTGCACGCCCCGGAAACCTCCGCGCGATGGAATGGACCGAACTCGATCTCAGCGCCTCCGAATGGCGCATCCCCACCGGCAAAATGAAGATGCGCGAGGCGCACCTGGTGCCGTTGTCGTCGCAAGCCGTGACGATCCTGCGCGAGTTACAACCGCTCACTGGATCGGGCCGCTACGTTTTTCCGAGCCTCCGCACCCCCCAACGGCCTATGAGCGAGAACACGGTGAACGCCGCGCTGCGTCGCTTGGGTTACGACAAAGACACCATGACCGGACACGGCTTCCGCGCCCTTGCCTCCACGCGCTTGAACGAAATGGGCTGGTCGCCGGACGTGATCGAGCGGCAGCTTGCACATGCCGAGCGTAACAAGGTACGCGCCGTCTACAACCGTGCACAGTACATGGCCGAGCGCCGCAAGATGATGCAGGCGTGGGCCGATTATTTGGACGGGTTGAAGCGCGGCGGCAAGATCATTCCGATTCGCGAGCATGCAGTTTGAGGATTTGCGCCGCAGAGATCCCCGTCGCCGCCTAAATCGTCTTGGAATCACATGGATCAAAAATATGCAGTGAGCTAGATGCGTATATACCGAGCTAGCTCAGTGCTTGTTTTGCCCTCTCCGATGTAGATAGTAGGCATCGCCGTTCAAAGGCCGCTCATGCAATTCGGCATGGGTGCGCAAGGAACCTGCGATGCCCTCACCCTGCTGCGAGACCCCGCATCGGGCAGAGAATCCCTGCTCCCGAGTGCGGTCGCTTTGCGTGATCGCGACGCTTCAAAAAGTCCAGCATGCTGGACTTTTTTTGTGGACGAAATCTCTGGCGCGGACGGAAGACTTTCATCTCTGCCACAGAGTCCACTTCCCTTCGAGCAACGCTGCGCAATGTCAGCCGGCTGACATTATTTCGAGGAGGAATGAGCTAGTGCAGGATAGGGATGCCGGCAGCGTTTGGGCCGCTTTGGCCTGTTCATTCCTCCTGGTGGGTCAGCCATGCC
>JBDTBW010000074.1:0-12250 GCA_039923855.1 Rhodanobacteraceae bacterium
CAACGCTGTTTATCGGTTCCCCACGATCGAGACGCTTGCGGCATACATCGACAGCGTGCGCGGGGGTCACACCCATGACGTGACGCCCGGGGACTCCGTTCTGGTTACCTTGAAGGCGGGGCAAGACGCCGGCGCTCCTCCCCTCTTCGTGATCGCCTCCGCCGGCGGGACGCTCGGTGCGTATGAAAAGGTTGTGCGCGCGCTCAGAACAACTCGTGAAGTCATCGGGGTGCGAGATCCCTATCTCTGGGGGGAAAGAGATCCGACATTGGGGTTTCAAAGCTGGATTGCACTCTATCTCAACGCAATCCGTCAGCGGCAACCCAAAGGTCCGTACTACCTGGCGGCGTATTCATCCGCCGGCGCATTCGGATACGAGATCGCTCGGCACGTTCGCCAGAATGGCGAACAGGTAGCGCTTTTGGCCCTGATCGATCCCGTGGCAATGGACAGAGCCAGCAAATGGCGCTTTGGATATTGGGCATTGGAGGCCAGGTTCATGAGGCGGCCATTCGCGCGCCTTGTAGCGTTGGGAGGTTGGCTTCGCGGCATCCTGCCTCGCCGGCGCCGAACAAATGGCGCGTCAACTTTCGCGAATGACTTTGCTTTCACGCGAGAACAATTTCTCGAGCTCGAAGCAAAGGTCAAGACCAGTCAGCAACACATCCTTCAACTGTCGGCATTGCTGGAGCTCAACACGGGTCTGCCTTTCGCCCTGACGCCCGAGGAGTTGGCCCCGCTGGAGCCGGAACGCTACCTCGGCGCACTGCTGGAAAAGGTGCGCAGCGTCGCCCCCGACGTTGAGACGGAAACCATCGAGAAGCTTGTCGTCCAATACCAAATGCAGGTTCGGTCCCAACACCAATACCGATTCCAGCGGTTTGATGGCACGCTGGTACTCTTCGATCCCGATGGCCCGCACCACGGGTTGCTGGCCTCACAGTTCAGGCCGTACGTCAATCGACTTCTCGTGCACCGGGTGGCGCTTGCCCCTCCTGTCGATCGCACCCGCGAGCTCGCCGAATACCTCCCCAAATCACTGCGTTCGCACTACTTGAGTATGCGCAATGATGCGTTTGTGAAAGCGGTGGCCCGAGAGCTGGATAAGCTGCTGTAGCGTCCAAGCCCGAGCCCCCGACAAGCCAATCTGGACAATCGCGGTCGGTAACCGACGCCGCGGAGGAGCACAAGGTCGCGAAATGAATACCCGAACAGGCGCCGAGGAATTGACCCATGCGTTGCAACGCGCCGGGATCGAGCACGTCTTCGGTTTGCCCGGCACCCAGAACGTCGCATTGTTCGAGGCATTACGCACCTCGAAGTTGCGCACGATCGTGGCAACCAACGAACTGTCGGCGGCGATGATGGCGAACGGTTACTACCGCGCATCCGGCAAGCTCGCCGTACTGCTCACCATCCCCGGACCTGGTTTCACGTGGGCGTTGACCGGGCTGGCCGAAGCGAAGCTCGATTCGGCCGCGCTGTTGCACATCACCTGCACGCCCGCAACCTCGCCCGGGCAAGCCTTCCAGTTGCAGGCGCTCGATCAGGCCGCCGTGGCGGCCCCGCTGGTCAAGCGCGTGTTCACGCTCGATCATGCCGAGGATGCGGCATCCGTGTTGTCCACCGCGTACGCCGAATGCCTCGCGGGCGAACCGGGGCCGGCGCTGGTGCAAGTCGCGAACAGGGTGTGGGACGAGACCGCGTCAGGCGAGATCGCCGCAACGCAAGCGCCGGACACGACTGCCGACGCCGATCCCATGACTCTCACTGCGATAGCCAGCGCTATCACCGGGGCGCGGCGCTGCGTCTTGCTGCTCGGCCAGGGTTGCGCCGCCGCTGCGGACCTCGTCACGCAACTAGCCGACCGCCTGAATGCCGCCGTTGTCACCACCACGTCGGGCCGCGGAGTGATCGCGGAAGATCACCCGCTGTCACTGGGCTTCGAACTCGGCGGCAACAATAGCGAAACCCTGAATGCCCTGATCGAAGCCAGCGATCTCGTGCTCGCGATCGGCTGCAAGTTTTCGCACAACGGCAGTCGCGGCTTCCGCTTGCGCATTCCTCGGGACAAGCTGATCCATGTCGACGCATCGCAACGGGTGCTCGGTGCGAACTATCCGACGCGCCTTGCGATCCGCGCGGATGCCCGGGCCTTTCTCGACGCGCTGTTGCCACATCTCGATGAAACCGGCGAGACGACACGCGGATTCAGCGCCGGCGAAATCGCACAGTGGCGCGAGCGCTGCCGCGGGGAAAAAGCGCGGGATCTGGTCGAGCCGCGCATCCGCGGTGTGTCTTCCGGCAAACCAGAAACATTCTTCGCCGCGTTGCGCGGCGTGATGCCGCGCGAATCCAGCCTGATCACCGATTCGGGGCAACATCAGGGCCTTGCACGCATATTTTTCCCCGTGTTGTGTCCGCGTGGGCTGATCACGCCGACCAACCTGCAGTCCATGGGTTTCGGCATCGGCGCCGCCATCGGCGCCTGCATGGCCAACCCCGATCGTCCCGTCGTCGCGCTGATCGGGGATGGCGGCCTCGCCATGTCCGGACTGGAACTGCTGACCGCGGTGCGTGAGCGCCTGCGCCTGACCGTGATCGTTTTCGTGGACGGCGCATTCGGCGCGATCCGAAATCAACAACTCGGAGAATTCGGCCACGCTTTCGGGACCGCGTTGCCGGATCTGGATTGCACCGCACTGGCGCGGGCGATCGGCGCGACGCATCTGCGCCTCGACGGCGACCCGGAGACGGTATTGCGCACCGCGTTGGATTCGCGCGGCGTGACCATGGTCGAGGTTGCGGTCGGCGATACACTGCCGATGCACTTGGCAAGGGTCAAGGGAGCGGCAAAATCCTTGCTGGGGCCGGGAGCGAAGGCAAGTTTGCGCAAGCTGCTGGGGCGCGGCCATACCGGATCAGCGCGACGATGATTCGGGCGGAACGGTTCAATTCCGGCAGCGAAAGGGGATGCAGCATCGACGCATCCCCATCAATACTTATGATCCAGGCGCTTGTAGTGGCAACTGCTCCCTCGGATGCAAATTTATGCAAGGCGATACGCCGACCGGCCCCAATCTGTTTCTTGTCGGCGCACCGAAATGCGGCACGACTTCGCTGTACGAATACCTGCGACAGCACCCGCAGGTCTTCTTTCCGCATCGGGACGGTCAGGATTATTCACTGGCCAAGGAGCCGCAGCATTTTTGTCCCGATCTGGATATCGGCCCTCGTTATTCGATCCGTGATCGAGCGGACTATCTTGCCTTGTACCGTGATACAGGTGCATCACGCTGGCGAGGCGACGCATCCACCTATTACCTGTATTCCAAAGCCGCACCAGGGTTGATCCGCCAGTTCAATCCGCAGGCCCGCATACTGGTCATGCTGCGGCCACCTCTGGAAATGATGCATTCTTACCACAGTGAATTGCTGCGCTGGGGTGGCTTGGAAGACATTGCGGATTTCCACGAAGCCATTGCTGCGAGCGGCGCGCGCAGCAATGGCGAGCGGCTACCGCATAATCGCGGTGTTGCCAAATGCCTGGATTATTTCGCGATCAGCCGCTTTGCGCCGCAGGTGGAACATTATATAGATGTTTTCGGACGGAGCGCGGTGAAGGTCATCCTGCTCGAGGATCTCTCCACGAATCCGGAGGAAACGTATCGGAGCATTCTGGAATTTCTCGATGTCGATCCTACGTTCATGCCGGAATTCCGCGTGTACAACGAGGCTCCGGGCAGCAGCAAACTCGAACATTTACTCCACACCGTGCATGCGGCGCCAGTTATCAGGCAAATGTCCAACGCTGTGTTCCCGTACCCGCTCCGTCGGCGTCTGGTGTCCCGTCTGCGCCGCCGGTATCGCGGCCGGGTCGCACAGGATCCGCGCGACGCAGCGTTGCAGGAACGTTGCAAGCCAGACATCGAGCGTTTGTCGATACTTATCGGCCGCGACCTTTCACACTGGATGTAGCCCGACGCGTACCGATGGCGCAACCGCGCCGCATCGGCCGGTCAGGTGTTGCGCTTGATAGTTGAATTCACCCAACACTCCCGAACATTCTGCCGGCACCCGACTCATTCTTGCTCCAATGCCTTCAACTTCGCATAGACATCCTTCCGGACGAACGTCCTTTTCAAGCAGTCATTGGAGTGAACAAGAACATAACCCGCCTCGATGAGTTTGTTGCTGTATCGCTTGATTCTGTAATGATGTCTTATTCCCCTGGAATTGTAGATCTCGTCGAATTCCACAAGAATGACTTTTATATCCAACCTGTCATCGATGATCGTATCGATAACGGTATATTCGGCTCCCTCGATTTCCAGCTTGACCAGATCGATGGCTCGATGGCCTCTTTCCTTCATCAGATTTACGAGGCGATCGACCGGAGCCTCGATAACTTTTTCCGAGTCGCTGAAAAAGTATGTGGAATAGGATGCATAATTCGGCCTTTCCGAATGATGGAAGACGAGGGCAGTCTTCTTTTCCCAGACTCCAATGGGTACGTACTCGATCGTAGCTAACTGACCGGAGCTGATGCGATAGGTATAGAGATGTCCCTGGCCTTCATCAATGATCAGGCTCTGCCCCTTTGCGGTGTATTCTTGGAGCTTTGAAAAGTAATCGATCCCGCATGGCGTCGGATCAAATATATAAACCTTGCAACCGTATATCGTCGTCAATTCTGTATCGAACGAGATGTCTTCCCCCGCACCAATGCAGTAACAAATCGATCCGGGCCCGATGAGATGTTCGGGAACTTGGTAGTGATGCCAACGGGAGCCCAAACGACGCATGTCATGTAGCGGTCTGACGCCGGATTGAGGGTTGATGCCAAGAACCTTTTTCAAAAGCCTGCTTGCCGTTGGGTGCATGTTCCATGTGCTCACGTGAGTGTGATGGATTCAGAGATGAATACGCCGTGTCTCAATAAGGAGGATCTTGAATGGGGTCTTGGCCCTGAGGCTTCCTCTCCGATATTCTCGATAGTTCAATATGTTGCGCGCATATTGATGGAACCGCGCACGCACGGTCTGGTCATCCTCGCCGGTTACGAAGTCGGAGAAGATCACACCGTGTGTGCGACTGAAGTATTGCAAAAGTGCCGGGGCGACGCACTCGGTTCGATTCATTCGTTACGTAGCCGTGTGTTGCTGCGTGCCGTTGAGGTGATGATTCAATGGAGCGACGCATGCACCACGATCCGCGCACCCGCCCGAACCTGTTCCTGGTCGGCGCACAAAAGTGCGGAACCACCTCCATGTACGAGTATCTGCGATGTCATCCACAGATCTATTTCCCAGTGGCACGTGAAGTCACCGAGGAGAACGGACACCTCTACATGCGGACCAAGGAACCGCACCACTTCTGCCCTGATCTGCATTACGACGATCGCCTGCGTATCGAGGACCGCAACGAATATCTCGATTTGTATCGGGACGGCGCGGGCGCACGTTGGTGCGGCGACGCCACGCCTCACTATCTGTGCTCGGAGGTGGCGCCCGGGATGGTCAGACAATTCTGTCCGGATGCGAGAATCCTCATCATGCTGCGGCCTCCCGTGGAAATGATGCGGTCGTCGCATAACGATTTCCTGCGAAATCGATGGGAAGATATCGAGGATTTTCACGCGGCGGTCGACGTGTGGGAGGACCGCCGCGAAGGCCGTCGAATCCCTCCGCGATGTGGCTGTCCTGAACTTCTGGACTACCTGTCGTTGG
This sequence comes from Rhodanobacteraceae bacterium, assembly GCA_039923855.1. Taxonomy (GTDB): domain Bacteria; phylum Pseudomonadota; class Gammaproteobacteria; order Xanthomonadales; family Rhodanobacteraceae; genus 66-474. The sequence goes on from JBDTBW010000074.1 coordinate 5,730, forward strand.
CCCGATTTGCACCCCAGGTGGAGCGCTGGATCGCCGCGTTCGGCGCACATGCGGTCAAGGTGATATTGCTCGAGGACATGGTGAACGCGCCGGAAACGACGTTCCGCGAAATCCTGCGGTTCCTGGAGGTCAATACAGCGTTCCGGCTCGACTTTCGCATCTACAACGAAGCGCCGAGCAGTTCACGGAGCGAGAGCCTGCTGCGCTCCATTTATCAGGCGCATTGGGTCAACCGGATCGCACGGGCGGCCGTGCCCTACCGCATCCGGCGCGCGGCTCTGGCCGCTGCGCGAGGCAGGCGCGCGCGCAGGTATCCGGCTCATGATCCACGGGACGAGCCGTTGCGCGCACTTTGCCGGCCCGATGTGGGGCGTCTCGCAACCCTGATTGGGCGTGATCTTTCGCATTGGGTGTAACGGAGCAATCTGCCAGCTTCCCGTCCAACTTGATCGCCTGTCAAAAAGGGCGCAGATTGAACAGGGACGCCCGCACCAAAGCCATGGACAATCTGTTCATCACCCGTCATTTTGACTGGACGTTCCGCCCGGGGCGGCGGATACGCGTCTTCAATTCGCTGCTGCGCCGTATGGGCTACACGGCGCGGCTTCTGAGCGATACCGCCAGCGGCTCGATGAGCAGCATTGAGCAGCGGATCAACATTTATCACCTCCTCTCGCACCTGCTGGTGTTCGGCGTGCCGGGAGATATCATCGAATTGGGCAGTCTGGAGGGACAATCAGCCGCGTTGTTACGGATGACTGCCGATCAATACGATGCCATGCGCCCACTGCATGTGTTCGATGCTTTCGTGGATCCGCCGGTTGAGCGGCTGATTGAAAATTTCCTTCAATTGGGCCTTGCGCCGCCGGCCATCCATCAGGGTCTTCTCGCCGACACGATCGACGAGTTGCCGGAGCGAATCTGCTTCGCCTACATCGATCTGGGTCCAGTTCCGGAAATTATCCGAGGCCCGGGCGCATCGCGTGCCGGGCTGCGCGAGACAATCCGGCTGGCGCTGGAGAAGATTTATCCACGCATTTCTCCGAGCGGCATCATCCTGCTGCAGGATTACCATTTGCAGTGGCAGACCGAAGCGCAGAACCCCAATCCGGAAGTGCGTGAGGTAGCCGACGCCTTCTTTGCCGACAAGCCGGAAGCCATCATCGCCCTGCATGGTGGTTCTTTCGCGCATGCCTTCGTGCGCAAGCATGCTGCGTGATCCTGAAGCCTTGTGCATGTCAGCCCTGCAGCGGCAGCAGCGCGCGCAAGATGTACCAGGCTGCGACCAATTTTGTAGCGTTGCCGGATATTGCAACGCAGCAGGTGGCGTGGCGCCCAACGGCGATGAGGGCGTCACAGATATCTTCGGTATAGCGCAGTGCTGCCATCGGAAAACGTCGCGAAAACGAGTGCAGGATGTCCAAATGCCGTCGCGGCATCGGCGTATCCGAATAGCCTCGCGATCCAGCCGGAGTTCTGGCCCACACGACACTGCCCCCATCGATCGTGATCACCGCGACATCGCAGGGTGCGATCAACTCTGCGTGGATCTTCCCCTGGCAACACGCAAACTCTGGGCAGGTTGGTCTGACGCGGAATTGAGCCGTTTCAGCACAGCCTGCAATCCGGTAACCAAGGCGGGTTGTTCCATCAGCGTATTGTGGGCGCCGGGTAAATCGATCACTTCGATATTGCCGGCGACCACGACTTCCCAGCCGAGCGTGCGGGTGGCCTTCATCTCGCCGGGATGTTCGGAAGCGCGGAACAGGGTGATCGATCCTTCGTAAGGCGGAGGCTCGTATGCGAAATAAGCGCGTTCGTTGCAACGCTGTATTTCGCGATAGCGCAGCGCATGCTGCAAGGCTTTGCCGCGCCGTCGCAAGGCGCCGATCCGATAGCGATCGACACGCTGTTCGATCCGCCAGCGCAGCGCTATCCAAAGCATTTCGAGGCGCTTGCCTGGACTTGCGTGACGCAAGCGATAGAGGCGGTCGTTCCAGCGATAACCCATCTGTTCGACGGACCCGGCGCGTTCGATTTCGAACAAACGATTGCCAGGACCGAAGGTGTCGAATAGGGCGAGCAGGGCGACTTCCTCGTTGCCAGCGCGCAACTGGCACGCCATTTCATAGGCGATCATGCCACCCATCGAGCCGCCCGCGAGCAAATACGGCCCGTGCGGTTGCACCTTCCGGATTTCGGCGATGTAGCGCGACGCCATCACGGGGAGCGAATCAAGCGGCGGGGTGATCCCATCCAGTCCGATCGCCTGCAGGCCATAGAAGGGCTGTTCGGGCCCCAGCGCCTTGGCCAGTGGCACATAGTTCAACACGTTGCCACCCACTGCGTGCACGCAGAACAATGGCGACCGCGTACCGAGCGGCTGGAAAGGCACCAGTGGCGCCCACGGGTCGCGGGTGGATTTGTCCGTCACTACAACCTGCTGCGGCGCGGTGCGCGGCTCCGCCGCCCCCGCGGCGCGGAATGCCGCGGCTTGGCCCGCGACGGTCGGCGCGGTCAGCAGGGTAGCGAGCGGCAAGTTGACCCCGGTGATTTCCTGCGCGCGCTGGAACACCCGCACCGCCAGCAGTGAATCGCCGCCGAGATCGAAAAAGTTGTCATGGAGGCCAACTTCGCGCACCCGCAATAGATCGCGCCAGATATCGATGAAGGCACGTTCAAGATCGCCCAGCGGCGGTTCGCTTGCGCGCGATTGCGGGGCTTGCGCCGCCACCTCGCGCACAACTTGCACGGGCAGCGGCAACGCCCTGCGGTCGATCTTGCCATTCGCTGTCCTCGGCAGCGTCTGCAGCACCTCGATATGCTGCGGCAACATGTACGGCGGAAGCCGTTCACGCAAAGCATCGCGCAAACGCGCGATCAATGCAGGTTCGTGGTCCGCGGCGACGTACAGGACCAACCGTTTGTCCTCTGGGCCGAAGTCGCGCGTCACCACCACCGCTTCTCGCACACCGGTTCCCTGCATTGCCACGGACTCGATATCGCCAGGTTCGATACGGTAGCCACGCAATTTGATCTGCTGGTCGGCGCGGCCGTGAAAGTGCAACACGCCGTCGTGGAGACTGCCGAGGTCGCCGGTGTGGTACATGCGCGAGCCGTCGCTGACGAAAGGATCTTCGACAAAACGCTCCGCAGTCAGGTCGGGGCGGGCCTGATAGCCGTCGGCGACACCATCGCCGCCGATCCATATTTCGCCGATCGCCCCCGGCGGAACGGGTTGCCGATGTGGATCCAGAACGTACACGCGCGTGTTGGCGATCGGTGTACCGAGCGAAACCGGTCCGTCTTCCTGTTGCACTTGCTGCGCTGTCGACCAGATCGTCGTCTCGGTCGGTCCGTACAAGTTCCACAGTTCGCGGCAATGTGGCAGCGCGCGTTCGACCAGATCGCGCGGCAGCGCCTCACCACCAATCAGCAGCTTCAAGCCGCGCACGCCCTCGACACGATCGCCGTCCAGCAGCAGCCGCAACAGGGATGGCGTGGTCTGCAACAGGGTCACCCCGCGTTCGCGCAGCAACCGGAACAGCGCGTCCGCATCGGCGTGATAATGCTCGGTCGCCAGCACGATGCGCGCGCCGACGGTCAGCGGCAGATACAGCTCCAGCCCCGCGATATCGAACGACAACGTGGTGACCGCGCACAGCACATCGTCGGCGCCGATGCCCGGCCGGTCGCGCATGCTGAGCAGGAAGTTGACCAGATTGCGGTGCAGGATGCGCACGCCTTTGGGCTGCCCGGTCGAGCCCGAGGTGTATAGTACATAGGCGAGATCGTCGCCGCCGACCGCGGGCAACGGCGATTCGGGAATGCCGGCGGGATCGAGCGTGGCCAGTTCGAGCAGTTGATGTGCCTGCGCGATAGCCGGTGGCGTTCGCTCCGCGCTCAACACGACCACCTGCCGAAGTCCCGAGTGCTCTGCCATGTAACGCAAGCGCTCGACCGGAAAGGCGGGATCGAGTGGCACGTAGGCGCCGCCGCTCTTCATGATGCCGAGCGCCGCGATCAGCATTTCCACGCTGCGCGGCAGACAAACGCCGACCAGTTCGCCGCGTCCGACGCCGCGCGAGTTCAGCGCGCGGGCGACGGCATCGGCATGCCTTTCGAGTTCGGCATAGCTCAACGAACTGCCTTCGCATTCGACCGCGATGCGGTCAGGCGTACGCGCCGCCTGTGCCTTGATCAATGCAGGCAGGCTCGCGCCGCGATCGTATTCGCGCGCGGTCGCATTCCAGACGTGCAACACCATGTCGCGCTGCGCGCCGGTCAGCAACGGCAACGCCGCCACCGTGATGTCGTCGTCGGACACGGCCGCGTCCAGCAGCGTTTCGTAGTGGGCGATCCAACGGCGGATAGTCGATTCATCGAACAACGCGGTGAGATAATGCAGATCGAGCGTCAGGCGCTTTCCGCTGTCGTTGAGATTGAAAAACAGCTCACGCGACAGCGCCGCCTTGGCGCAATCGCGCAGGCTGTAATCGAGTCCGGTGAACGCAAGCTGGGGGACCCGCGGATTGAGGTTGAAAATGACCTCGGCCAGCCGCCTGCGCTCGCTGCCACGCGCCAGGCCCAACCCGTGCAGCAGGGTTTGCAGGGTGATGTCCTGATGTTCGGCGGCGTCGAGAAGGGTGCGATGGGTCGCGCGTGCCAGTTCGCCGAACGACATCTGTGCCGGCACCGACAATCGCAACGGCAAGGTGTTGACACCGTCGCCGATCAAATGGTCGCTGCCCGCCAGCGCCTGACCCGCGAACGGAATGCCGATCACGAAATCGTGTTGACCCGAAAGTCGCGCCAGCAAAACGCCGAATCCGGCCAGCAACAGACCGTAGAGCGTCACGCCTTTGCGGCGCGCGCATTGGCGCAGGGCGGCCACCAGATCAGGCGAAAACTCGTGGCGTACGGTCGCAGCACTCAAATCAGGTTCGGGTTCTCCCTGCGGGCGCCGATCGGCCGGCAGTAACAAGGGTTCTGGAATGGTGGAGTAGACGCGCTGCCAATAATCCATTTGCAGCGAGGCATCCCCATCCGCGCGACGCGCGCGTTCGGTCAGCACATAGGCGCGATAGGATTCCGCCGGCGTCAATTCCGGTTGCTGCCCGGCAACGAAAGCGTTGTACGCCTGGGCGAGCTCGTCCAGGAAAACCGCCTCCGACCAGCCGTCGAATACCAGATGGTGCGCCACCACCAGCAGGGCGTGCCGCTCCGGCGCCAGGCGCAGCAATTGCGCGCGCAGCAGAGGCGCGTGGGTGAGATCGAACGGCTGGCGCACCGCCGCGACGCAATGCGCGGCCAGCCTCGTTTCCGCGTCGGTTCCGGAAAAATCGATGAAATCCGCGGTCAGCGCTTGCGGCGTGCCGACTCGTTGGCTACCGCCGTCTTCCGCGAACGACAGGGTGAGTGCTTCATGGCGTTGTGTGACAAACGCCAACGCGCGTTCCAGTGCGGAGCGATCGAGCGTACCATCGAGCGTGAGCAACAGCGATTCATTGAAGACAAGATTCGAGCCGCCGCCGAATTGGCAGGTGACCCATTTCTCCAATTGCGCGTCGGTCAGCGGGATTTCGTCGGGGGGCGCGGCGTGGGAGTACGCCGCCACAGCCGTCTGAACATCAGATAGGGGTCGTTCCGCGCCGCCAGTTTGTGGCGCAACCGCGGCGCCGTCCGCGTCCGCCTTCGCAACGCGGCGTGTCAACACCCCTGCGCCCAGCAGTTGATCGACGACACCTTCGATACGCGTCGCGATCGCGTCGGCTTCGGAATCGCCATGCGCTTCGCTCAAGAATCCATTGAATTGCTCATAGACGTGCAGCCCGCGCTCGCGCAGCGCGTAATAAAACAGGCTGGCGCAAGGCTGGTCGGTGTCCACGGATACGCGCCACAGCGAACTGGCACTGATCGCGGTCAGCGGCGCGGCGCGCGCGCCGAAGAAGGTATTGAGACGTTCGACCAATGCCGCGGTGCGTTGATTGAGTTCGCGTTGCAGGGCCGGTCCACGTTGCTTCAGATGGATCAGCGACGCTTTCGCCGCAGCCAGCGCCAGCGGATGCCGCACGAAGGTGCCGGCAAAATAGGTCACGCCCGTTTCCGGATAACTGTCATCGCCGAAACGCCAATCGCCACCGTCGAGAGCATCCATCCATTTCGCGCTGCCGGCGATCGCGGCGAACGGCAGCCCGCCGCCGATGATCTTGCCGTAGGTGGCAATGTCGGCGCGCACGTTGTAGAACTCCTGCGCGCCACCCTGGGCAACGCGGAAGCCGGTGATCACCTCGTCGAAGATCAGTGCGCAACCGCCGGCGTCGCAGAGTGGCCGCAGCCGTTGCACGAATTCTCGCGGTTGCAGGGTCGGGTTGCGGCTCTGCACCGGCTCGATCATCACCGCGGCAAGTTCGTGGGCGCGGTCGCCGATGATGCGCAAGGCTTCGTCGCTGCCGTAGTCGAGTACCAGCACGTTCTCGACCGCGTTCGCGAGGATGCCGGGCGCGGCGGCGATCGAGCGC
>JBDTBW010000075.1:0-20445 GCA_039923855.1 Rhodanobacteraceae bacterium
CCCCTCTATCTCGCCCTCGCCGAAGGCGCGCTCAAGGAAAAGGAATTCGCTGCGTGGCTACGGCAGCACATCAAGATGAAGCCGGGAAGGCGCGTGCAGGAACCGCGTGCGAAGAAATATCGCGCACGCGGATAATCCAAGCTGTCGTCGTCCCCGCGCAGGGCGGGACTCAGTAGCGACATCGCTCGATGGTGCGTGATCGCTACTGAATTCAACCCTCACCGAAACAACGAGCATCAACCCAGCGCCAGCGCTCCAGCGCTTTCCGATCCCAATGCGCAAGATCGGCAGCTTGCTCGTAGGTGCTATGGATGAAATCCAGGATCGTGTCGTCCGGCGCGTCGGCTTGCCGCACCGCGTCGTACGGCAGGATGAACTCGCCCAGTCCGCGGTGGTAATACGCCGCATCCGGTCGCACGCGCGTGTCTTTCAAACCCGCGGGTTCTGGCGCGGCGTACGCATAGAATGCCGGTTGCAATAATGGTCCGCTGCCGGGCCAGAACCCAAAGCTGATCACCTCGTGAGAATACGCGTCACGCTGGAATGCCGGCCCGTCGCGCGGCGGCGCGCGCCTTCCGGAAAAACGCGTTATCGCCAGATCGAAACTGCCCCAGAAGAAATTCACCGGGCTGCTCTTGCCGACGAACGCGCACTGCGAGGCGGTGAACACGCGATCCACCTGCACCAGAATGTGCCAGAAGCGCTGCGCGTACTCGGGATCGTAGCTATGGTGCTGCGTATCCCGGTCCAGCCGGATCGGTTCGGGCAATTCCGTCGACAGCGGATGGATGCTCACCGGCAGGCGCATCGCATCCAGCGTCTCCAGCAGCTCACGATAAAAATCCGCGACGCTGCGCGGCCGCAATGCCAGCGCGCGCGTCTCGCCATCCGACGCACGGATCAGCAACTGATGATCGATGAAATCGAGCTGGATGATGAAAGTGCGGCTGTCGTGCGGCAGCGGCTGCGTGGTCAGCCCGCGCGGCGTCACCCGCAGTGCCACAGCCCAACTGTGATTCAGCGGGGCGCTAAGTGCCAGCGCGATCTTGCCGACCACCTGCGACCACAGATGCAGCGTGGCGTAGGTGTCCTTCCACGCGTCGTAAGGCAGCGCGGGCCAGCGGGTGTCGGCATTCGTCGTCATGGCTTGACCTTCTTCAAATCCAGCACGACCGTCAACGGATCGAAAGTGGATTCCGCGAAACCGTGCCACAGGTAAAACGCTTTTGCCTTCGCGTCGATCGCATGACACAGCAGCACCCGCGCTCCGATTTCGCGCGACGCGCGCAAGGCGCGCAGCACCGCATCCTGCAACAGATCGGCGCCTAGCCCCCGCCCTTGCCAATTCGAGTCGACCGCCAGCCGGCCCAGCATGATCGCCGGAATCGGTTCGGGCATGTTGCGTCGTACCGAACCCAGCGCCTGCGCGCGCCCGATGCTGCCCGCGGCCAGCGCGTAGAAACCGATGACTCGCCGCGCCTCGCATACGACGAAGCAGCGCGAACCCTGCGCATCCTCGTTGTCGCGCGCGCGCCGACGCAACCAGCCCGCGAGTTCGGGGTGCCCGCAGTGAAATACTGAAACATCATGCGAGGCCGCCAGCGGTTCCGGCGGTGCAATCGCCACGGATCAACGCGTCCAGCGTGGCTTGCGTGAAAGCAGTTTGCGCAAGGCAGCCGGATTCGGCACCGGCGCGTCGAGCGCCTTGGTGAACCGATCCATCTGCGCGGCCGAGAGCTCAAACCGCGTGCGATCGGCCAGCACCGCCTCGGCGCGTTGCAGCGTGGCATCCAACACGAACGCGGTGCGGGTTTTGCCAGTGGCATTCGCCGCGCGCTCGATGAGTGCCTTTTGCGTCGGCGTGGCGCGCAGGTTGATGGTCTTCTCGCGGATGGCGGTTGCGGTCATGGCATGGAACTCCTCTGTGCGCACATTGTATACACAGAAGGCGCCGCCTTCAAGGTACGGAAACGCCACTTCAAATCTCGGTAGGCGTCGCAGTCTGTTCCAAAACACGTAAGGCGGGTTATATCGCCGCACGATTAATCCGCCCAAGGGCCCTGCGCAGCGGCATATCACGCCTTTGTTGAATTACACGCCTTGTCCTCAAGAGGCACGTTCACCATTATTCGGCGTTGTCCTTTACCGTCAGGCCGGTGACGGCTCGAAAGAGATCCGGTTCAAGCTTTGTGATGACATCCTGCAATGTGTTCTCGCGGAAGTCGGTCAGGTACATGAAAGCAGGGATGCGCGTGGCGAACTTGATCAGCTTCTCCTGAACGAGCTTGCGCCTCGATTTGTACTCCCTCTCCTCCTCGGTAAGCAGCTTCTTCTGCTTCTCTGTCAGTTCCTTGTCCTTCGCCTTGTTCTTGAGTTCCTTGACCTTCTCGCTCTTGTTGATGATGGTTTCGATAACCTTGTCACCGAGCGAGCGCCATCCCTCAATGCGTTCAACTGCCGCCATTGCTTCCGGATTGTCCAGAACGCGGCGCAGCGTATCGTTACCCACGTTCACCAGCAGCGCGCTTTCCCATTTGCGTGCCAGCAATGTCGCCGAAGTGCCAGCCATCGCGATGTCAAGAATGCCGCCTGCGTCGATCTGCGTCATGTTCGCGCCGTCATAGGCAAGCACGGGGAGAAACGAGACCAAATCCTTGACTGCGTTCTCCGGGTTGGACTCATTGGGAGAGAGCCCGATCCCATACTCGGAGAGTTGCCGTAGCGCGCGCGTGGGCGCGAAGTCGAACACGAAGCAAATCGGTTTCAGAATTTCTTCTTCATTCGGGTCGTCGCCATTCGGGTTTTTTATGGACCACGGCACGCGATGCAGTACGCGGCGAGCTGCGCATCAATCTTCTCGCGGGCGAGTTGTTCTGGAGTCAACGGCACGGCGCCCCCTGTGCGTGCGAACACGGCCTCAAGCCGCCATCTCTTGCATCGCTTCATCCAGCACCTTGCCGGAGACGCCACGCTTTTTCAATGCGCGTGCGAGCCGTTCGACCGCATCGGAAGTGTGGATCGCCTCGTCGCGCCGCAGACCTTCACTGATGTAGGACTTGAGCAAGGTTTGATAGCCGGCGTAGCCCTTGTGCGGGGCGATGGCTTCAAGCTGTCCACCATGCCACGGGAATGCGCAATGTGATGCTGGTGACAGGGCGATCCCGCACCATGCGTTTTTTCAGTTTCTCATTGAGCATACAAGGTCTCCTCGGCAGGCTCGGCGCGGCGTGCGGAACTGGCCATTCTGCCCCGCTGTCGCAATCTTGCTTAGCATGTATTCGTACAGATCGCCCTTGGTGTCGCGATCCTCCATCGGGATGGCATCCAGCATGTCCACCACCTTGGCCAGCAACGCCGGCGTAGGGATGGTGAAGCGCGCATCCTTCATGTGCGCCGCATAGGTGGATTTGGCGTTGTGACCACCGAGACTCTTGATGAAGGGGAACACATCTTCCGAGACCACGCGATACAGCGATCCAGGATCGCCTAGTTTCTTGAAATGCGACCAGCGCAGTTTCTGCTGACGGCTGTTGAAGATCGGGTTTTCAATTGGCTGCTTGGTGCGATTGGCCTTCTTTTCCTTGACCGTCTGCATCTCATCCAGCCGCTTGATAAAAAGCAGATAGGTCATCTGTTCGATGACCTCCATGGGATTGGAGATGCCTCCGGCCCAGAATGCGTTCCAGATCTGGTCGATCTGGGATTTGATGGTGCCAGTGATCACGGATAGTTGCTTCCTGGATTCGATGTTGTTGTGCCTTTCAACGCTGCCGCTGTTGCAACCGATGATTCGCGTGCCAATAACTAACCTGTACTTTTTCTATCATCTGGCTCGGAGCCAAGTTGCTTCGCTGCCTTTGTCATGCCCGCACGCACGGCATCGAAAACGACCGCAGGGAATTTGTCTGGCAGACGAGCCGCCATATTTTCCAGCACAATTGGAGTCTGCCCGACGACTGCTTCGATGAGCGTGGAAACCTCCGGCAAGCCCAGTGCCATACCCATCGCCACCCAGTGCCAGCGGTGAATGCCATGAAGATCGTAATGGTGGTTTTGGGTCACAACGGCCATCGCCAGCTTCGCCTTGCGTGAATCCAGCTGCTTGGCGCTGCGCCCCATGATCGGATACGCGGACAGGATGTCGTAGAGCGGCGTCAGGCGGTAGGCGCCCCCCGGCAACACCTGCAGGCTGAAATTCTTGGCATGTCCGTCGGTGGCCGCCATCAGCCAGAACAGCAGCTGGCTTTTGAAGAAGGTGGCGCGATCGCCCTGCGGATCGTCCGAGCCCCGCAATACATCCATAATGTTCTGGATGCCGGGGCCGCCATCCGCCTCGTACTTTTTCGACGGTGGCAGGCCCAGCGCCTGACAGAAGTCCTCTTGGGGTATGCGCACCCACCAGAGGCCATCTTTCGACAGGGATCGGTCGAAACGTTCGACGATCAAGGCTTTCTGATCCTCGAACTGGCCGATTTCCGATCGTGCAACAGAAAGGCCAAAGGCGCGCGCAATTTCCATCGACAACCACTCGATCTGCACCGAGTCGCGCATGTCAGCCTGCATGTTGCCCACGAGGCCAAGCGGCAATTTGAAGATATGCGTGCTGGGCGTCGATCGCCGGGGAATACACCATTGGCCTTCGTGCCGGAGCAGCGCGGTTTTCTCCTGGGCACCAGCGATGGAAAGGCGGAATGCCTCCCTGTCGCGCTGTCCCAAAGGACCGGCAAGCGTCGTGTCCCGGAGAACTTGTGCAACCTCGAGCTCGGTCAACGGTTCGGCGTCAATGGCATGCGCGCCGTCTGGCTGCTGCCCGGCAGGAACCAGTTGCACGGCGCCAGCGCAGTCACGGCCGATCGTTGCGAGAAGATCAAATGCTGATGTGCTCGACGCACCGTAACGATCACGCAAGCGACGAAGGATGCGGTCGTTATCAGGCAGGAGATTATCGAAATAGGCAGCGACGGCAGCAGGAGGCAATGGAGCCGCCTTACCATGGATGCCTAGTGCAGTGAACGGCAGTGACAGGGACAGCGGCCGCCCTTCCGGCGCCTCCATCCAATCGCGGTCGTAGGTCAATTGGTCTGCGCCGCTGCGCGCGCGTTCCCAGCGGCCGACGTAAAGCCCGTTCATCCAGATATCGAGTGCGCGGATACGGGTTGCCACGGCTTACCATGCCGCCTTGGCGGGTTTGACGGCTTTCGATCCGCTCGCCGATTTGTTTTGCAGACCAAGCTCCAGGCCTAGCAGCAGGCACAGCCGATGGATGCGATCGAACGAAGCGCGCCCGGCGTTGCTCTCGAGTCTGGACACGGCCTGGGTACTGATGGCCAGTTGCCTGGCGACATCGGCCTGGGTCAAGCCGCATTGCATGCGTGCCGCACGCAGCTTGGGGCCGAGTTGATCCGGGAGCCGGATGATGTCCATGGAATCAACCTTCAGGTTGAATACGATGGAATCAACTTACAGGCTGATAGTCGAGAAATCAACCTTTGAGTTGAATCTAACTGAGGATATGCCTCTCCTCAGGAGAGAGGGCGATAAAAAGAGTCCCGCGATGCGGGGGCTTTCCCATTTCACAAAGGGTGTGGATGCCTCACGCAAACGGATCGCGCAGCACGATGTTGGCGTCGCGATCGGGGCCAGTGGAAACGATCGCGAGCGGGCAACCGGCGAGTTCTTCCAGCGCGCGCAGGTAGGCGCGCGCGGCGGCGGGCAATTGTTCCCAGTCGGTGATGCCGTGGGTGGATTCGTGCCAACCGGGGAATTCCAGATACACCGGCGTGCATTCCTTCCAGCCTTCCGCATCCAGCGGCGCGTATTCGGTGCGCTTGCCGCGGTATTGGTAGGCGATGCACACCTTGAGCTTGTCCATGCCGTCGAGAATGTCGAGCTTGGTGATGCACAAGCCGGAGATGCCGTTGATGGCGACCGCGCGCTTGAGCGCGACGATGTCCATCCAGCCGCAGCGGCGTGGGCGTCCGGTGGACGCGCCGTATTCCTGGCCGCGATCGCGGATGCCCTGGCCGATGGCGTCGTCGAGCTCGGTCGGAAACGGGCCACCGCCGACGCGCGTGGCGTACGCTTTGGCGATGCCGAGCACGTAGTCGATGTAATCCGCGCCTACGCCAGCGCCGGCCAGCGCGCCACCGGTGGTCGTGTTGGATGAGGTGACGTACGGATAGGTGCCGTGGTCGATGTCCAGCAGCGCGCCTTGCGCGCCTTCGAACAATACGCGCTCGCCGTTGCGGCGCAGGTCGTGCAGGATGCCGGCGACGTCGGACTTCATTGGCTCGACGTATTCGCCGAAGGCGATCGCCTCGTCCAGCGTTTTCTGGAAATCGACCGCGTCCGCGTGCAGGTATTTCGTCAGCACGAAATTGTGGTAGTCGAGCACGTTGCGCAATTTGTCCGCGAGTTCGTCCGGATAACTCAAATCCGCGACGCGCACGCCGCGACGCGCGACTTTGTCTTCGTACGCGGGGCCGATGCCGCGACCGGTGGTGCCGATGGCATCCGCGCCGGCGGCTTTTTCGCGCGCCTGATCCAGCGCGATGTGGTACGGCATGATCAGCGGCGTCGCCGGTGAAATCTTCAATCGCTGCCGCACTGCCACGCCGCTGGCTTCCAGTTCGCCGATTTCCTGCTTCAACGCGGCGGGCGACAGCACCACGCCGTTGCCGATCAGGCACAACGTGTTGTCGCGCAGTATGCCGGACGGAATCAGATGCAGCACCGTCTTCTTGCCCTTGATCACCAGCGTGTGGCCGGCGTTGTGGCCACCCTGGAAACGCACCACCGCGCCGATGTCCTGCGTCAGCAGGTCGACGATCTTGCCCTTGCCTTCGTCACCCCATTGGGCTCCAAGGATTACGACTGACTGACCCATTTGTACGTTCTCGCTTCGATGGTTCGTTTCGTTGTGGGGCGACGATCGTTACAGCCATCCAATCAGGAATGACGCGCATTAATGCGCCTTTGCCGCCGGCGCATTCGCGGGGTTGCCTGAAAACTCCTTGAGGAATGGCGAATCGGGTTCCAGCACAATCACGGTGCGGCCGTTGCCAAAGGCTTTTCGATAGGCTTGCAGGCTGCTCCAGAACGCGAAGAATTGCGGATCCTGCGCGGCGGTGTCGGCATGGATTTTGGCGGCCTGCGCATCGCCCGCGCCGCGCGCGGTGTCGGCGGCTTTTTGCGCGTCCGCGAGCAGCGTCTGCTTCTTGCGTTCGTCGTCGGCCTTGATGACGGCGGCCTTTTCCTCGCCCGCCGCGCGCAGCGCGTCCGCATCGGACTTGGCGTTGGCGCGCATGCGGTTGTAGACCGCGTCGGCGGCTTCGTCGGGCGGCCCGAGCCGCTCGATGCCGATGTCGAGGATCGCAACGCCCAACCGCGCACGGGTTTCGTTGTCGACCAGCGTGCGCGCGCGCGTATCCATCGCGCCGTTGCCGTCGATCAACTCGCCGAGTTTGTGCGCCTGGATTTCGGAGCGCAGCGCATCGCGGATCAGCGGTGTGATCTGCTGCGATGCCTGCAACTCGTCGCCGCCGGTCGCGCGATAATATGCCATCGGATCGACCACTCGCCAGCGCGCATGGAAACTTGCCTGCATCGCGGCGCCGTCGGAGGTCTGGTAGCGATCCGGTTCCGATTCCAGCACGATCGCGCGGGTGTCGTAGCGGCCGACCTGTTGCGCGAACGGCCATTTGAAATGCAAACCCGGCGCGAATCCGCTCTCCACGATATTGCCGAACTGCAGCAGCAGCGCGCCCTGTCCCTCGCGCACCACGAACAGGCTGTCGACGCCGGCCAACAGCAGCAATAGCACGATCACCGCACCGGCGATTTTCATGGCGCGCCCCCTTGCGGTTTCTTGTCAGGCGTGGTGTCGGGCGGTACGGATGGCGGCGGCGGGGATGCATCGCCGCCGTTGTCCGGTACCGGCGCGAGCGGCGGCGGCAACTGGATGGTCACATGTCCATTGCTGCCGTCGATCACGGTGCGGCTGGCGGCAAGCACGTCCTGCATCGTTTCCAGCCAAAGGCGCCGGCGCGTGACATCCGGCGCGGCGTGATAGGCGCTCAGGATTATATCGAACCGCGCCGCTTCTCCTTGCGCGCGCGCCACGATCTGCGTCTTGTAGGCGTCCGCGTCGGCCTGCATTTGCGCCACCTGCGCACGCGCGGCGGATTCGGAAGTGGCGGCGGCGGCTTGCGCGTCGTTGACCGCGCGCTGCGCGTCCTGGCGCGCGTTGCCGATGTCGTCGAAGGCGTCCTTGACCTCCTGCGGCGCGCTCACATTCTGGATGCCGACTTCGCTCACCGCGATGCCGCTGCCGCTGGCGTCCAGTACGCGCTGCAGATCGGTGCGAATGCCCGTCGTCAACGCAGCGTCGGTTTTCGCCATCAAGGCCTGCAGCGTTTCGGTGCCGACGCGCGCGCGCACGATGGCGATGGTCGCCTGCCGCATCGCGTCCTCCGGAGCGCGCACCGCGAACAGGAACTTGCGCGGATCGGTCACTTTGTACTGCACATAGAAATCGACCAGCGCGACCTGTTCGTCGCGGGTCATCATTCGCATCTGGTCGCTGACTGTGCGGGCGCGGCCGACATCGACCGTGAGCACCTGCGCGAACGGCTGCGGCAGGCGCGCGTGCAGGCCAGGACCAAGCGTGCGTTGGTAACTGCCGAAGCGCAGCACCACACCGGCATCGCGCGCATCGATCAACGTCCACGAGCCGAGCGCGAACCACAACACGATCGCCCCGACGAACAGTGCGGCGAGTCCGGCCGGACCACCGCCCAGCGGACCCAGTCGGCGGCGCAGGCGCTGCAATTGCGCATCGAGATCGAACGGATTGCCACCGCCGGGGGGCTGTCCGCGCGGGTTGCCGGAATCGCCACCGGGTTTGTCGCCGGAACGATCTCCCGAACGATCTCCCGAACCCCAGGGTTCGCGGGGCTCGCGCGGTTTTTCGCCGGGCTCTTTCCAGGGCATTGCGGGAACCTGTGAAGCGCGCACGGGGATGGCGCAAACGGACGAAAGTTTAGCAGAGGCAGCCTGCGTCAGCGGGTCGCGGCATCGAGCAAGCCATGCAACAGCCGCCCATCGTCGGCACGCGCATCACCCGCCAGTGGCGCCAGCAGATTGCGCGGGGCATCGATCGCGAGCGTCCAACCGTGTTCGTCGTAACGCTCGGATACGACCACGCCAAGTTCGATCAGCCGCGCGCGCAGACGTCCGGCTTGCGGTGGCAGCCGCAGATCGGCACGCACCCGCGCGCCTGACAATCGCTCGCCGATCGCCTGACGCAATTGTTCAAGTCCGGCGCCTGTCGCGGCCGACACCCACACCCGCGCGGGTGCGCCATCGCGCCCACGATCGAGACGCGGGCGTTTGTGAGAAGTGCGGTCATGGATGACCGCTGTTTGATCTTCGCTGACAGGGACGCCGGCACGAACAACATCGCGGTCATGAATGACCGCTGTTTGATCTTCGCCATCACGGACGATGGCATCTATTTTGTTGAACACCGCGATCTGCGGCACATCGCCCGCGCCTATTTCCGCGAGCACGCCATCGACCACTTTCAGCAGCGCCTCGCGTTCGGGATCGGAAGCGTCGGTGACGTGCAGCAATAAATCCGCATCGCGCGCCTCGGCCAGCGTGGCGCGGAACGCGGCCACCAGATCGTGCGGCAGTTCGCGGATGAACCCCACGGTGTCGGCCAGCACCGCCGGGCCGCAGTCGAGCCCGTCGAGTTTGCGCACGGTCGGATCGAGCGTGGCGAACAACTGATCCGCCGTGTACGCGCCGCCCTGCGTCAGCGCATTGAACAAGGTCGATTTGCCGGCATTGGTGTAGCCGACCAGCGCGATGCGCGGCAGCGTGTTGCGCAGCCGTGCCCGGCGCTGCTGGCCGCGCTGCACGCCGACCTTGTCGATCCGTTTCTGCAATTGCTCGACGCGTTTCTGCAACAGGCGCCGGTCGGTTTCGAGCTGGGTTTCGCCGGGGCCGCGCAAGCCGATCGCGCCGCCGCGCTGGCGCTCCAGATGGGTCCAGCCGCGCACCAGCCGCGTGGCCATGTGTTTCAGTTGCGCAAGCTCGACTTCAAGCTTGCCTTCGTGCGACTGCGCGCGCTGCGCGAAAATATCGAGGATGAGTCCCGCGCGATCGACCACCCGCACGCTCAGGTGTTTTTCCAGATTGCGTTCCTGCACCGGCGTCAGCGCGTGATCGACCAGGACCAGATCGATGTCCTGCGCGCGCACCCGCTCGAGAATTTCATCGACCTTGCCGGTGCCGAGATAAAAGCGCGGGTTGGGCGCGTCGACGCGCGCGCTGACGCGATCCAGCACCTGCGCGCCGGCGGATTTGGCCAACTCCTCGAATTCATCGGCGCGGCGTACGGCGTCGCCGTCGCTGCGGCCACGCGGCAACACCAGCAATGCGCGTTCGCCTTTCCTGCCACGTTCGAAGAGATTGCTGCTCAACTCTCTTCTTCGGTGTGCTCGGCGGTCGCCGCGTTCGTCGCGTGCTCGTGCGCCTCGGGCGCCTCGGGCGCCTCGTGCGTCTCGCCGTTGCCGATCTTGACGTTGCGGCTGGGCACCACGGTCGAGATCGCGTGCTTGTACACCATTTGACTGACCTGGTTGCGCAGCAACACCACGAACTGGTCGAACGATTCGATCGTGCCCTGCAACTTGATGCCATTCACCAGATAGATCGCAACCGGCACGTGCTCACGGCGCAACGCATTCAAGAATGGATCCTGCAGCGATTGGCCCTTCGACATGTTGTTGTCCCCCATTTTTCGCCGAACCCGATTCCTGGCCAGTTCCGGGCGGCGCTTGCGCGGCAGTCCGGAAATAAATCATAACAGGTTGCCGGGCAATCCTTTCACCGATGTCAAGCTGCGCTCGTTCCCAGAAACAGCGCCATCGCTTCGGCCACAACACCAAATGCGTCGCCCCGGATTGGATCGAGCGAGCGCGCGTCGTGCTGCCGACGCAACCAGGTTAACTGGCGTTTGGCGAGCTGATTGCAAGCGAAAATCGCGCGTTCGCGGAACGTCCGGGCATCGTATTCGCCGTCCAGATGTCGCCACGCCTGCCGGTAACCTACCGCGCGCAATGCGGGCAGATCGGGATGCAGACGCCCACGCGCACGCAGACGTTTGACCTCGTCCACAAACCCGGCGTCAAGCATCGCATCGAAACGCGCGGCTATTCGCGCACGCAGCTCGTCGCGGTTCGATGGAACTAGTGCGAGCTTGAGTATGCGATACGGGAAAATCCCGCGCGCGCTGCGCTGCAATTGCGACAACGGCTGGCCGCTCAATTCGATCACCTCCAGCGCGCGCTGGATGCGTTGCGCATCGTTGGCGCGGATGCGCGCGGCGGCGATCGGGTCTCGAAGCGCCAGCCGTGCATGCAATGCAGGCCAACCGAGGTGATGAGCCTGCTCGCTCAAGCGTGCACGCACGGCCGGGTCGGCGTCCGGCAATTTAGAGAGCCCGCGCTGCAAGGCCTGGAAATACAATCCGGTGCCGCCGACCAGCAGCGGCACGCGACCCGCCGCGGCGATTTCATTCATCGCGATCAGCGCATCATCGCGAAACCGCGCCGCCGAATAGGGCTGCAATGGATCGCGGATGTCGATCAACCGATGCGGGTAACGCAGCAAGATCGCCGCGTCCGGCTTGGCCGCGCCGATATCCAAGCCGTGATACACCAGCGCCGAATCCACGCTGATCAATTCCACCGGAAATGCATCAGCCAGCGCGCAGGCCAGCGCGGTCTTGCCCGAGGCGGTCGACCCCATCAGGAAAACCGCGCGCGGGCGGCGATCGGAATGGCGATCGGGCGGCGTCATCCGCTCATTGTAGGGCCGCCCCGGCGTAAGCTTACCGCGCGTTGCGGGGTCTTTATTGATCACCACCCAACAAGGAAACATGCACATGCGCGGCATCGGGATCGTCATGCTTATCCTGCTCGTCTGCGCCGCCGGTGTGGCCCAGGCCGAATGCGTCGCGCACAGCGCACCGACGCGGCCACATCTGGTCGAACTCTTCACCAGCGAGGGATGCAGCTCCTGTCCACCGGCCGATGCCTGGTTGCGCGGTCTGCACGCGGACGCGAACGTGGTGCCGCTGGAATGGCATGTCGATTACTGGGATTCGCTGGGCTGGCCGGATCGTTTCGACGACGCGCGCTACACCGCGCGCCAGCGCGAACTCGCCGCGCGTTCGGACAAGGGCATCGTCTATACGCCCGAGGTTGCGCTGGACGGACGCGAATGGCGCAACTGGGGCAATCGTGCGTCATTGTCGGCCCAAACCGCCGCCGGCGCGCCATTGACACTCACCGTGCAACCGGGCAATCCGCTGCGCGTCGCCTTGCAAGACACACAAGGCGCCGACCGCTCCGCCTATCGCGCGTATTTCGTGGTCACCGAGGATGGCTTGACGTCCGCCGTGCGCGCCGGCGAGAACAGCGGCGCGGTGTTGCGCCACGACCACACCGTACGTGCGCTGGGCGGCCCCTTGCCGCTGAATCGGGCGCAGGCCGAATTGACATTGCCGCCCGATTTGCAGCCGCAACGCTCGGCCGTGGTCGCATTCGTGCAGGATCCCGCTACCGGGGCCATCGCACAAGTAGTGAGACAGCCACTGGCCCAATGCCGGAACTAGGGTGGACGAAGGCTTTTTGACATCCCTTTACACGCGCGCGCCGTAGGAGTTTGATAGGGGCCCCGACAGGGTGGTGGGAGCCGATGAACGAAGGCCACGGCCTCGATCTGGTGCTATACCTTGCGCAAGCCGTGTGCGCGGTCGCGCAGGCTGCGATTTTCGCCTATTACTACCGCGTTTCGCGGATGGAGTATCTGCGCCTGTGGGGGCTGTCTTTCATCGCCCTGGCGCTGTATCTGGTCGCCGCCCTGCTGGCGATCGATTTCGGTCAACCGCCGCTGGCAAGCGCGCCGCTTCGGATGCTGATTGCGACGATCTCGCTGATGGGCGCCTATCTGCAGGTGGCGTTGCTGGCGCTCGGCACCAATGCGGTGCTGGCAAAGCGGGCCGCCTCGCCGCGCATGATCGGCGGTGTGGTGGTCGCCACGGCGCTGCTGGGCATTATTACCGCGTTGCTGTTCGCGGGTTCCCCGGAAGCCTCGATGCAGCGCATCGTGTTGCGCAGCGCTTTGCGTTACGCGATCACCGGCGTGGCATACCTGATCGTGGCGATCCTGCTGTGGCGGCGTGCGCGCCGCACAGGACTGGGCGCGCGGCTGGCGGCGTTCGCGATGGGCTTTTACGGTGTGGAATTGCTGCATGTATTGACGATCCTGATCGTCGAGACAAAGTTCAAGACGACGGTGGAATGGTCG
Source organism: Rhodanobacteraceae bacterium (assembly GCA_039923855.1). Taxonomy (GTDB): domain Bacteria; phylum Pseudomonadota; class Gammaproteobacteria; order Xanthomonadales; family Rhodanobacteraceae; genus 66-474. The sequence goes on from JBDTBW010000075.1 coordinate 13,381, forward strand.
CCGTACGTGGGCGTGCTCGATCTGGTCGCGCAACTTTTCATCGGTTATGGGTTGGTGGTGTGGTTGCTGGAAGACGAACGCTTGCGCTACGAGCGCGCCGATACGGCGTTGCGCCGCTTGCGCGATTTCGATCCCGTGACAGGCTTTCCCAATCGCCGGCGCCTGATGTCGGATTTGCAGTCCGGCCTGCGCATGACCAACCAGCGCACCGCGGCCTTGCTGGTGCGGATCGATCAGGCCGACATGCTGAACAGTTCGCTGGGCGTGGTCGCAGCCGAATCGGTGATGGCGGAAGCCGCCGCAAGGGTGCAGGAATGCGCGCTGCCGGGTTGGCCGCGGCCGGCGCGGCTGTCGGAAACGCGGCTGGTGCAAGTGGTGCCGCATGCGGACGTCACCGGCGACCTGGCGGCCGCCGCTGACAATCTTTTGGCAATGCTGCGCGCGCCGTTTTACAGCAGCGGCCGCGAGCTCGCGCTTTCCGCCAGCATCGGTATCGCGTTGTCGCCGGACGATGCGCGCGAAGCCGCGGCGTTGATCGCCGCCGCCGAGGCCGCCGCGCAGCAGGCGCACGATGAGGGCGGCAACCGTCTGCATTTCTATTCGACCGAGATGAACTCGCTGGTGCTGACGCGCCTGAGCCTGCAGGCGGAATTACGGCGGGCGCTGATACGCCACGAATTCGAATTGCATTTCCAGCCGCTGATCGCCGCGGGGAGCCACCGGCTGGTGGGCGCCGAGGCGCTGGTGCGATGGCGGCATCCCAAACGCGGATTGCTCGCGCCGGAAATGTTCATCGAGGAAATCGATCGCCTCGGCATGATCGAGGATCTGGATCGCCATGTGCTGGAGCGCGCCTGCCGGGAAGCGCAGCAGTGGCGCGCGCGCGGCGGCGTGCAAATGTCGGTTGCCGTGAATATTTCCACGCGCAGTTTCCAGCGCGAGCATTTTCCGGAACTGGTGCGCGCGGTGCTGGCCGCGACCGGGTTGGCGCCGCAGCGGCTGGAACTGGAAGTGGTGGAATCGGGCGCGCTCGACGACATCGACCGCGCCACCGACTGCATGACCCGCCTGCGCACGTTGGGGGCGCGCGTGTCGCTGGACGATTTCGGCACCGGCTATTCCTCGCTCAATCATCTGCGCCGGCTGCCGGTGGATGGCCTGAAGATCGACCGCAGCTTCGTCGAGGAGGTGTTGATAGACCGGCGCGTCGCGGCGATCGTCGGCGCGATCGTCACACTGGCGCACAGCCTCGACATCGAGACCACCGTGGAAGGGATCGAAACCGCCGCGCAACTGGCATGGTTCGAGGGCCATCATGTCGACCGGCTGCAAGGCTTTCACTTCGCGCGCGCGATGGAACCGCAACGGTGGCGGGCATTGCAGGACCAACGCGACACGCTGGTCGCGGTGGGTGCGTGATTGATCGTCCTCTCGTGACGGCATTGGCCGGCGGCGCGGCGCGGCTCGTATAATCGCGCTTTGCCCTCGCCTATCCTGAGGAACCGCCATGCCGCAGATGATGAAGGCGCTTGTCAAGCGCGAAGCCGCCAGGGGCATCTGGATGGACGAGGTGGCCGTGCCCGGGATCGGTCCCAACGAGGTGCTGATCATGCTCGAAAAAACCGCGATCTGCGGCACCGATCTCCACATCTACAACTGGGACGAATGGGCGCAGCGCACGATCAAGCCGGGCCTGGTGATCGGCCACGAATTCGTCGGCCGGATCGTGGACATCGGCCCCGGCGTGCGCGGCTATTCGCTGGGTCAGCGCGTGTCGGCGGAAGGCCATATCGTCTGCGGCATGTGCCGCAATTGCCGCGCCGGGCGCCAACATCTGTGTCCGTACACCGTCGGCATCGGCGTCAACCGCAACGGCGCCTTCGCCGAATATATCGCGATGCCCGCGTCCAACCTGTGGCCGATCCCGGATTCGATCCCGTCGGAACTGGCCGCGTTCTTCGATCCCTACGGCAACGCCACGCATTGCGCGTTGGAGTTCGATCTTGTCGGCGAGGATGTATTGATCACCGGCGCGGGTCCGATCGGCATCATTGCCGCGGGGATCGCCAAGCATGTCGGCGCGCGCAACGTGGTGGTCACCGATGTCAACGATTACCGCTTGAAACTTGCCGCCGACATGGGTGCCACGCGCGTGGTCAATGTCTCCAAGCAATCGGTCAAGGAAGTGGTCGCCGATCTGCACATGGAAGGCTTCGACGTGGGCCTTGAAATGTCGGGCAACCCGCGCGCCTTCAACGACATGTTGGACGTGATGTACCACGGCGGTAAAGTCGCCCTGCTCGGGTTGCTGCCAAAGGGCGCGGGGATCGATTGGGATCGGGTGATCTTCAAGGGTCTGGAACTGCACGGCATCTATGGCCGGCGCATGTACGAGACGTGGTACAAAATGACGCAGATGGTGCAGACCGGTTTTCCGCTGGGCAAGGTGTTGACCCACCAGGTCGCGATCAAGGATTTCCAGAAGGGTTTCGATCTGATGGCGTCCGGGAATTGCGGCAAAGTGGTGTGCAGTTGGAATTAAGGCGGAAATGGGAAGTGGGAAATAGAAAGGTAGAACCGTGCCGCTACATTGCTTTTCTACTCCCGACTTCCTACTCCCTACTCCCAATGCTCACCTACGAATTGCCCCAATCAGAACTCCGCCAATGACCGCTACCGACCTCCAACGCTACACCGAAGAACTCGACGCCATACGCGACTCGGGCCTGTACAAATCCGAGCGGGTGATCGTGTCGCCGCAGTCGGCGCAGATCACGCTCGCCGACGGCCGCCGTGTGCTGAACTTCTGCGCCAACAATTATCTGGGACTCGCAGATCATCCACGCCTGATCAATGCGGCCAAACGCGCGCTGGACACCCATGGCTTCGGCATGGCTTCGGTGCGCTTTATCTGCGGCACCCAGGATTTGCACAAGCAACTGGAGGCGAAGATCGCGGGGTTCTTTGGTACCGATGACGCGATCCTCTACGCTGCGTGTTTCGACGCCAACGGCGGGCTGTTCGAACCGTTGCTGGGCGAAGACGACGCGATCATTTCCGACGCGCTCAACCACGCCTCGATCATCGACGGTATCCGGCTGTGCAAAGCCCGGCGTTTCCGCTACACCAGTTGCGACGCCGCGGATCTTGAAAAACAATTGCAGGCCGCGGACGCTGCCGGCGCGCGCACGAAGATGATTTCATCCGACGGCGTGTTTTCGATGGACGGCTTTATCGCGCCTCTCGATCGCATTACATCGCTGGCGAAACAATACGGCGCGCTGGTGCAGATCGACGAATGCCATGCAACGGGTTTTCTCGGCGCGACCGGTCGCGGTTCGGCGGAAGTGCACGGGGTCATGGACAAGATCGACATTTTCACCGGCACCTTGGGCAAGGCGCTGGGTGGCGCGGTCGGCGGCTTCACCGCAGGTCGCGGCGAAATCATCGAGATGCTGCGCCAGCGCTCGCGTCCGTATCTGTTTTCGAACTCGTTGCCGCCGCATGTCGTCGCCGCCGCGATCGAGGTGTTCGACATGCTGGACGAAGCCGGCGCACTGCGCGAAAAGCTCGCCGACAACACGCGCTATTTCCGGGAGCAGATGACCGCGGCAGGTTTCGACATCAAACCCGGCGTGCACCCGATCGTGCCGGTGATGGTGCACGACGCCAAGCTGGCGCAGTCGTTCGCCGCGAAGCTGCTGGACGAAGGCATCTACGCGATCGGCTTTTTCTTCCCCGTTGTTGCGCAAGGTCAGGCCCGCATCCGCACTCAGATGTCGGCCGCGCACACACGCGAGCATCTCGACCGGGCGATTCAAGCGTTCATCAAGGTCGGGCGAGAGCTTGGCGTGACGGGCCACTGACCATGTGATCAAGATGCATCCGGCGGCGCGCCGGCGCCGAGCGTTTCGCGCAACGTGACGAGCCGCGCCCTCAACGGTTCGCGGTCGGGCTCCCACGGAATGCTGCGCTCCATCAAGGCTTCGATCGCGTCCGCCTGCCTGAGGATCGGTTGTCTGGCCAGTGGCGCTCCCGGGCTATCGGCCAGCGCCAACAACACTTCCAGTTGCCGCTGCAGCACGGCCGCGTTGCCGGCGGCGTTCTGGCGGATCTGATCGAAAGCCAAATCGATGAAATCGCCCAGACGCGGCGCGTGGGTAAGCACGCGCACCCTATTGCCGCTGGTGAGTATCCTCGGCGGGAAACGGCGGCTGCCCATGCGTAACAGCAGCACCCCCAGCCAGTTGACGCACATCACGCCGGTGGTGGTCTCGTTGACGCCCGGCGACAACGCCTTGAGTGCCACATCGACCAACTGCCGCAATGCGTAACCGGGATCGTTCTCCAACGTGCGCTGCGCGGCAAATGACCAGGCTTTGCGCACGCGGTCCACGCCTTCCTGCTCCGGCGCTGTTGCCGTCTGCAATTGTGCGATGATCTCGCCCTCGGCGACGAAGCGGCCCGCTCTGCGCAATACCCGCACCAGTCCGTCGCAGGCATCCGCCCACTCGACCAGATCGTCGTAATCGATGCCGGTGATAAAGCCGCTGCAATGCGAGCGCACCGGGATGCGTTGTCCAGCGGATGGCTGGGATAACCCCACCGTCTCTTCCTGGGGCGGCTCGAAGCGCGATGGGAAATGCCGGTCGATCGACGGCAACGCGTCTTGCGCGATGTCCGCCACCACCCGCTGGGCTTGCAGGCTGAGGGTGATGTGATGGATGAAGAAGATCAGCAATGCGATCCCGACGAACGACAGCACCAGGGTCATCAGCATCGCAAGCGCCGGGGGGTGGCCCTTTGCGCTGAGCCCTGACAGCGAGCGCAGGATGAATACGCAATAGACGAAAATGCCGAGAAAGCTGCCCAGCACCATTTGGTTGGCACGGTCGCGGATAAAATTGCGTAGCACGCGCGAGGTGTACTGGCCGCTGGCCAAGGTCACCGCCGCAATGGTGATCGAGAACACCACGCCCGCGATGGTGATGATCGAGCCGCCGACCATTTGCAGCATGGCCGTGGCTCCGCTGATATTCACGTCCAGGATGTGGTTCAAGCCTTTTACGCCGCGCCACCAGCCATAGGGCAGCGCCACATCCAGTGCGAGCATCGCGTTGGCCAGCACCACCGCGCCCAGCACGATCAAGGTGGGCACGAACCACAAGCTGGTGCGCAGGGTATCAAGCCAAAGCCTTAATCGGTGCATTGAATACTTCCTTGTGCAACAGCGGCGGATCGGCAGCCAATATATACCCGATCGGTTTTCAGTCCGGACCGTACCGGCATCCGTGGCAAAGAAAAAGCCCGGCTTGCGCCGGGCTTTTTACGCAACGTGTCGCTTTGCTGCAGCGTCTTACTGACCGCTGGTGCTGCTGCTGGCCGGAGCGGAAGCCGGCTCGGTGGTGGTCGTGGTCGTCGTGGTCGTAGCACCGTTCTTCATCGCGGCCTTGTGGTGGTGACGAGCACGATGGTGGTGACGCATCATCTTCTCGTGATGCTCTTCCATCGGAGTTTCAGCTGGCGGAGGCGGCGGCATCTGGCCGCCTTGGGCCGCGTTCTGGCCCTGCACCGACAGCTCAACGCGACGGTTGCGCTGACGGCCGGCTGCGGTGGAGTTGGTGTCGATCGGATGGGTCTCGCCGAAGCCCTTGACCGCGGTGATGCGGCTGGAGCTGATACCGTGCGAGGTCAGATAACCGTCGACGATGTTGGCGCGGCGATCCGACAGACCCTGGTTGTACTGATCGGTACCAACCGAATCGGTGTAACCGTCGATCTCGATCTGCACCTGCGGATAACGGTTCAACGTATCCACGGCCTGGTCGAGGATGGCCAGCGAGTCGGACTCCGGCGCCTTCAGGGTCGGACCGATGTTGGTCTCGCCCTTCTTCGGACGGTCGAACTTGAAGTTCACACCGCGCAGATCGATGACCACGTTCTGCGGGCAGCCATCCGGACCGACGATCGTGCCGGCCGGTGTATCCGGGCACTTGTCGTTGCAATCGTTGACGCCATCGTGATCGCTGTCCATCGTCGAGCAGTCGGCCGGTGCAGGAGCAACGGCTGGCGGCGGCGGCGCGGCATGGCCCAGCTTGATGACGAGACCAACCGTGGCCAAACCATCGAGATGCTGGACCGGGCCGCGAATGCGGGTCGGATTGCCGCTGGCATCCAGCGGGTATTGCGTTTCCGTAAAGCCCGCCAACCGCGAGGATGTGGTGTCGCGATAGTAACGCGCGGCCAATTCGCCACGCAGCGCGATCCGGTCGTTGATGTTATAGAGGATACCAATACCGACGGTGGCCATCGGCCCCCATCCAGTGCCTCCCGTGTTGAGCACGCAAGTCTCGGGAGCATTGGGCACACCGCCGCTAATGCCGCCAGCCTTGCACGGGTAGGTAACACCTGCACGGGCCGCAACGCCGGACACGGCCTGATGACGCACCGCACCGATACCGCCCATCACATAAGGACGCCATGGTGAGGCCGGATCAAAGAAATACCAGCGCGCCGCGACGTCGAGCTGGTCACTCTCCCACTGCTTGCCATCACGACCGGAACTGCTGTCGTAATCGGCATTGTCGGTCAACCCTTCGATATCAAGGGTCAGGTTCGGGGTCACCCAATACCCGACACCAAGACCACCAGCAATGTCGGTATTGACATGGCGATTGCTATCGCCGAAAGCCGCACCGATCCGCGGCACGATATACCAACTGCCATAACCGGTATCGGTCGTGGTCATGGTGGTCGTGGTGGTTTCCTGTTGGGTCGTCGTGGTGTCTTGAGTGGTCGTCGTGGACGACGGCGTCGACTGCATGGTCGTGTCCGTCGATGTCATCGGCGCCGACTCGGTGGTCGTTTGCGTCGTGGTCGTCGGCGCAGTCGTGGTGTCTTGCGTCATGGAGTCCTGGGCATGGGCCACGCTAACGGCACCGGCACTTCCCAAGACCAGCGCGATCAACGCGCACAAGCCTTTACGTTTCATCGGAGTCTCCTGTTGTTGTTTCTGCGCCCCCACCACCCCGGTGGAACGCAAAACGCGTGCACCTTTTTACGCAG
>JBDTBW010000076.1:0-43001 GCA_039923855.1 Rhodanobacteraceae bacterium
CCGGCACTTCCCAAGACCAGCGCGATCAACGCGCACAAGCCTTTACGTTTCATCGGAGTCTCCTGTTGTTGTTTCTGCGCCCCCACCACCCCGGTGGAACGCAAAACGCGTGCACCTTTTTACGCAGGGCTAAGCGGGATTTCAAGCGGTTTTAACGCCAAGCCCACTGAGGCAGGGGGAGTTTAGCAAAAAACAAACAATTGGCGCCAGTGGGTCAAAAATCATTCACCGGCGGGTCAGTGGCGTGTTCAGATTGTGAATAATTCAAGGAAATCCGCGGCCGGCAGGGCTTCCAGGCCCTGCGCGTCTGCACAAACCTGAACGAGCCGGGCGGCTCTTGCTGCTGGGAAGCGGCCTGCCAGTGCCCGCTCGAACTTGGCTTCCAGCAGCGGAATACCCTCGGCGCGGCGCCTGCGGTGGCCCACGGGGTAGTCGATCGAGACCTTTTCGGTCGTGCTGCCCTCCTTGAAGAACACCTGGACGGCATTCCCGATGTAGCGCTTGTCCGGGGCGAAATAGTCTTTCGTGAATTGTGGATTTTCCCGCACCGTCATCTTCGCCCGCAGCGTATCGATGCGCGGATCGGCGGCGACCGCGTCGCCGTAATCATCGGCTGTCAACCGGCCGAAGATCAACGGCACGGCCACCATGTACTGGATGCAGTGATCGCGATCAGCGTAATTGGCCAGGGGTCCTGTCTTGTCGATGATGCGCGCGCCGGCTTCCTGGGTTTCGATTTCGATGCGCTCGATCTCGTCGATACGATCTTTCACCTGCGCGTGAAGATGCATCGCGCATTCCACCGCGGTCTGCGCGTGGAATTCGGCCGGGTAGCTGATCTTGAACAGCACGTTCTCCATTACGTAGCTGCCGAACGGACGCTCGAACTCGAACGGCTTGCCGCCGAACGCCACGTCGTAGAAACCCCAGGTCTTCGCGCTCAACGCAGACGGATAGCCCGTTTCATTGTGCCCGACCGCATTCAGCGCGTGGATCACTGCGCGCCGGCAGGCATCGCCCGCGGCCCAGCTCTTGCGCGGGCCGGTGTTGGGCGCGTGGCGATAGGTGCGCAGCGCGCCGCCGTCGATCCAACTGTTCGAGATTGCATCGATCACCTGCTCGCGGTTGCCGCCAAGCATCGCGGTCGCCACCGCGGTCGAAGCCAGCCGCACCAGGATCACGTGATCCAGGCCGACACGGTTGAACGAATTCTTCAGCGCATAGCAACCCTGGATTTCGTGCGCCTTGATCGCCCAGGTCAATACGTCACGGACAGTCGGCGCTTTGCCGCCTTCGCGTTGCGCGCGACGGCCAAGATAATCGGCTACCGCAAGAATGGTGCCGAGGTTGTCGGAGGGATGTCCCCATTCGGCGCTAAGCCAGGTGTCGTTGAAATCCAGCCAGCGGATTTGGGTGCCGATGCAAAAGGCCGCTTGCGCGGGATCGAGTTGCAACGACGTGCCTGGTACGCGCGCGCCGCCATCCAGTGTCGCGCCCGGAACGATCGGCGCCAGATGTTTCATGCATTGCGGGAATTGCATCGCCAGCATCGCGCAGGCAAGCGAATCCATCAGCATGTAGCGCGCGGTACGGTACGCCTCGTCCGATTCGATCGTGTAACCGGTGACGTAATCGGCGATATCGACCAGCGGTTGATCGGGCGCGGGGCGTTGCGCGGAGCGGATGTCATGGCTCATGAGGTTTCCGGGGTCTGGGAAAAGGAAGGGCAAATACGCTATTTTGCCAGAGCGGCACGCGCTTGACCGCCCATCGCACCGCCACAGGATGCGTCATGCCTTTCCTGGAATACGTCTTCGCTTCTGTCTCCGATCCGGCCTTCTGGTCGGGCTTGATCTCGATCATCCTGATCGATCTGGTGCTGGCCGGCGATAATGCGATCGTGATCGCGTTGGCTGCGCGCAATCTGTCACCGCATCTGCAGAAGCGCGCGATCCTGTGGGGCATGTTCGGCGCGATCGCGGTGCGCGTGGTCATGACCATCGCGGTCGTTTATCTCTTGAAAATTCCAGGACTGATGCTGATCGGCGGCCTGATCCTGCTGCCGATCGCGTGGCGGCTGCTGCGTCATGAAGATAACCAGCATCATTCGCTGCGCGTCGCGCCCGGTTTCTGGAGCGCGATGGCGACGATCGTGATTGCCGACGCGCTGATGGGTCTGGACAACGTGCTTGGCATCGCCGGCGCATCCAAGGGTCATCTCGGTCTGGTCGTGCTGGGGCTCCTGATCAGCATCCCGCTGGTGGTGTGGGGGTCGACCCTGATCCTGAAATTGCTCGCGCGCTGGCCGGCCCTCGTCTATGTCGGCGCCGCCACGATCGCGTGGACCGCCGCGCGCATGGTCACCCAGGACGACTTGATCGACGATTGGTTCGACGCGCACGATTCGTTGCGTTATGCGCTGGACGCGGTGTTCGTCGCCGGCATCGTGGCGTTGGGCTGGTGGGCGCAACGGCGCAAGCTCACGCACAACGCCGCATGACCGCTTATCCGCACCTGTTCGCGCCGCTCGATCTTGGCTTCTGCACATTGCCCAATCGCGTCTTGATGGGCTCAATGCACACGGGGCTGGAGGATCACGCCCGCGATTACGACAAGCTCGCAGCGTATTTCGCGGAACGTGCGCGCGGCGGCGTCGGCCTGATGGTCACCGGCGGCATCGCGCCGAACATCGAGGGCTGGTTGAAGCCGTTCTCCGGGCGCCTGTCGATGCCGTGGCACGTTGCGCGGCATCGCAAACTCACACGCGCGGTGCACGCGGAGGGTTCGCGCATCTGTCTGCAGATCCTGCACGCGGGCCGTTACGGCTACCACCCGTTTTCGGTCGCGCCATCCCGGATCAAATCGCCGATCACGCCGTTCACGCCACGAGGCTTGAGCGATCGCGGCGTCGAGCGCACGATCCGCGCGTTCGTGCGTTGCGCACAGCGTGCACGCGATGCCGGTTACGACGGCGTCGAGGTGATGGGCTCGGAGGGTTATCTGATCAACCAGTTCCTGAGCGAGCGCACCAATCGGCGCGCCGATCGTTGGGGCGGCTCGCCGGAAAACCGCATGCGTTTCGCGGTCGAGATTGTTCGCCACATGCGCGAAGCGGCCGGCCGCGATTTCATCATAATCTACCGGCTGTCGATGCTGGATCTGGTCGAGCGCGGCCAGAGCTGGGAGGAAATCGTAACTCTGGCGCAAGCGGTCGAAGCTGCCGGTGCCACGCTGATCAATACCGGCATCGGCTGGCACGAGGCGCGCGTGCCGACCATCGTGACCTCGGTACCGCGCGCGGCGTTCGCGTGGGTGACCCGGCGCATGAAAGCATCGGTGCGCATTCCGCTGATCACCACCAACCGGATCAATACGCCGCAGGTCGCGGAAGCCATACTCTCACACGGCGCGGCGGACATGGTGTCGATGGCGCGGCCGCTGCTGACCGATCCGGAATGGGTGAACAAGGCGCGCACCGATCGTGCCGATCGCATCAACACCTGCATCGCCTGCAATCAGGCGTGCCTCGATCATGTGTTCGAGAACAAGCGTGCGTCATGTCTGGTCAATCCGCGCGCTTGCCACGAAACCGAACTGGTGCTTGCGCCGGTCACCCAGAAAAAAAACTATGCCGTCGTGGGCACGGGTCCCGCCGGGCTCGCCTGTGCGGTCACGCTGGCCGAGCGCGGCCACGTCGTGACGCTATACGAACAGGCGAATGAAATCGGCGGCCAGTTCAATCTTGCGAAGAAGATTCCGGGCAAGGAGGAGTTCCGCGAAACGTTACGCTACTTCGACAACCGTCTGCGCGATCTGGGTGTCGAAATACGTCTGGGTATTGTCGCCGATACCGACTTATTACGCGGGCAACAACACGACGCGGTGATCGTCGCTACCGGTGTGACGCCGCGTGATCCACGGATTTCCGGACAGGACCATCCGATGGTGGCGAGTTACGTGGACGTGGTCGGTTACGGCGCGCTCATCGGGCGACGCGTCGCCATCATCGGCGCCGGCGGCATCGGTTTCGATGTCGCCGAATTCCTGACCCAGAATCCGCCCTCGCCGACCACCGATATCGCGCGCTGGACCCGCGAGTGGGGTGTGGACATGACGCTCGGCTCTCGCGGCGGTTTGGCGGACCCGCATGCCGAGTCTTCACCGCGCGAGGTCTGGCTGCTGCAGCGCTCGCCCGGCAGACCGGGGAAAAAACTCAACAAGACAACCGGCTGGGTGCACCGCGCCGCGTTGAAAGCCAAGGGCGTGCGGATGCTTGGCGGCGTGGTCTACCGGCGTATCGATGATGCTGGTTTGCATGTCGAGATCGATGGAAAACCGGAAACGATCGAAGTCGACAACGTGGTGATCTGCGCCGGGCAGGAACCCAATCGCGCATTGGCCAACGCGCTGCGCGAACGCGGCGTGACGACATACATCATCGGCGGCGCCGATGTCGCCGCGGAACTGGACGCCAAGCGCGCGATCGCGCAAGCGACGCAACTGGCAGCGGCCTTGTAAAACACTGCACGACGGACCGCTTGAATGGCTTCACGGCAAATTAACGAACAACACGCGCATACGATCAGGTTTTCAAACCGCATCCGCCCTTGAACTCGCGCGCGTTTGGCTCCAGTTCTTGCATACCCATGTTCCTGAAAAAAAGGATATGCAATGAAGCTGTACTACACACCCGGCGCGTGCTCGATGTCCGACCACATCGCACTGGAATGGATCGGCAAACCCTACACCGCGCAGAAGATGACCAAGGAAGGCATCAAGACGCCGGAATACCTCAAACTCAATCCCGCCGGCGCCGTGCCGGTATTCGAACTTGACGGCTGGACGCTGACCCAGAACGCGGCGATTCTCAATTACCTCGCTGACGCCTACCCTGACGCAAAGCTCGGTGGCGACGGCACGCCCAAGGGCCGCGCGGAAGTCAATCGCTGGTTAGCTTTCCTCAATGCGGATGTGCACCCGACGTTCCACCCGCTGTTCGGCTCGATCGGCTATCTCGGCGATGAGGCCGCGAAAAAAGCCAGCGACGCCGCGCGCAAGAAACTGCGCGGCTATTTCGAACGCGCCGACAAGCAACTCGCCGGCCGCGACTGGCTGGCCGGTTCGCGCTCGATCGCCGACCCCTATCTGTTCGTGGTGCTGCGATGGGCCAAGGCGATGGGTGTCGATCTGTCCGGTCTCGACAATCTGGCGAAATTCGAACAGCGCATGCGCGCAGACACGGGCGTGCAAAAGGTGCTGAAGGACGAGGGCGTGGATCAGTCGGCTTGATCCATGCGTGGTGCAAACGAAAAGGCCGCGCGGTGCGGGGTCTTCTCATCATTTACCGCGGAGTTTTCATCTTGTCGTCATTCCGGACGCGGCGCAGCCGCGATCCGGAATCCATTTTTATCTTGCTTTCCATTGAACAGCAAATTGGATTCCGGGACCATCGCCGATGAAGCCGGCGATGATCCCGGAATGACGACATTGCAAGTTTATCGATTCCCTGTTTCCTGCACTCGATTCCCCACTTCCGCCTTTATCGTTTCTCGATCACCACGTAGGCGCGGTCTTCAGGCCCCGTGTAATTCGCCGACGGGCGGATGATCTTACCGTCACTGCGTTGCTCGATCACGTGCGCACTCCAACCCGACGTGCGCGCTATCACGAACAGTGGCGTGAACATCGCGGTCGGCACGCCCATCATGTGATAGGCCGATGCGCTGTACCAATCGAGATTCGGGAACATCTTCTTCATGTCCCACATCAGGTTCTCGATGCGTTCGGAAATCTCGAACAGCCGCGCATCGCCGCTATCCGCGCACAATTCGCGCGAAATCTCCTTGATGATCGGATTGCGGGGATCGCCGATGGTGTAAACCGGATGCCCGAAGCCGATCACAATCTCCTTCGCCTCGACGCGGCGGCGGATATCGGCCTCGGCTTCGTCGGCGTTTCGATAGCGACCGATGATTTCCATCGCCGCTTCGTTGGCGCCGCCGTGCTTGGGCCCACGCAGGGCGCCGATCGCGCCGGTGATCGCCGAATACATGTCGGAACCCGTGCCCGCGATCACGCGCGCGGTAAACGTGCTGGCGTTGAACTCGTGTTCGGCGTACAGGATCAACGACTGATCCAGTGCCCGGGCGTGCGGCTCACTCGGTTTTTTTCCATGCAGTAGATGCAGGAAATGCGCGGCTGTCGTGTCGTCATCGGTTTCGGTATCGATGCGGCGTCCGTCGCGCGAGTAGTGATACCAATACAGCAGCATCGAACCGAAGCTCGCCATCAAGCGGTCGGCGATATCGCGCGCACCGGTGATGTCGTGATCGCGTGGCTCCGGCAACAGGCTGCCGAGAACGGAACAACCCGTACGCATGACATCCATCGGATGCGCAGAACCCGGCAGCAGTTCCAGCACGGTTTTCAATGGTGCCGGCAGGCCGCGCAGGGATTTCAGACGGGCCCGATATGCAGTCAGCTCGGCCGTCGTGGGCAGACGTTCGTGCACCAGTAGATGCGCGACCTCCTCGAAGGTCGCTTTCGTTGCGAGATCGTGGATGTCGTAGCCGCGATAATGCAGATCGTTGCCGCTGCGACCCACCGTGCACAGCGCGGTATTGCCGGCGGCGACGCCGGATAGCGCGACGGATTTCTTGGGCTTGGGCAAATTGGATGGGGCGTTTTCGTTCATGCGTCGCTCCTCTTCTTGTCACCGGCAAACAACTCGTCGAGCCGTTTTTCGTAATCGTGATAACCGATGCGCTCGTACAATTCTTCGCGCGTCTGCATCTGATCGAGCACATTCTTCTGCGTGCCGTCGCGGCGAATCGCTTGGTAAACATATTCCGCAGCCTTGTTCATCGCGCGGAATGCGGAAAGCGGATACAGCACGATCGCCACGCCCGCATCGCGCAGTTCCTCGACGGTGAACATCGGCGTCGCGCCGAACTCGGTGATATTCGCAAGCACCGGCACCCTCACCGCGTCCACAAACTTGCGATAGGTTTCAAGGTCGCGCACGGCTTCGGCAAATATGCCATCGGCGCCTGCGTCGACGCACAGACGCGCGCGTTCGATCGCGGCATCCACGCCTTCCGATGCGATCGCATCGGTGCGCGAGATCAGGAAGAAATCGGAATCTGTTTTTGCATCCGCCGCGGCTTTCACGCGATCCGCCATTTCGGCGGCGGTAACGATCGCCTTGCCGGGACGATGTCCGCAGCGTTTGGCGCCGACCTGGTCCTCGATATGGCACGCCGCTGCGCCCGCCTTGATCAGCGACTTCACGCTGCGCGCGATATTGAATGCGCTCGGGCCAAAACCGGTATCGATATCAACCAGCAGCGGCAACTCGCATACGTCGGTGATGCGACGCACGTCGATCAGCACATCGTCCAGCGTGTTGATGCCCAGATCCGGCATACCCAGCGAGCCCGCGGCGACGCCACCGCCGGAAAGATAGATCGCACGATAACCCGCGCGCTTCGCCAGCAGCGCGTGATTGGCGTTAATCGCGCCGATCACCTGCAACGGTTTTTCGGCGGCGAGCGCGGCGCGGAAGCGCGCGCCTGCGGAAGAGGATTCGCTCATGCGGCCTCCGGCAAAGCCGCAATTCTAACCGATTACGCCCAACCGATTACGGCGTACCGATCCGCGCGCTCACGGCTTGCGCGAAGCGGCATAGGCCGCCGCGTCTATCATGTCGCGCACGGACAACGCCGCCACTTCCTGTTGCATCGGCAACGCGGCCATGCCGTTGCGCTGACCGGTCTTGAACAGGAACAACTCACGCGCGATGTAGGTCGGCGAGCGTCCGGCCAGTGGCGGAATCACGCCGACGCCTTGCAAATTCGCGCCGTGGCAGGATTCGCACGCTGGCGCCGCGCCATTGCCCTTCGTCGCCAGTGCTTCACCACGCGCGATGCTGCCGAGGGGCACGTAGGCTACAAAGCCAAAGCGCGTGTCGCGCAGTTCCGTGCGCTCCACATCGGTGGATGTCTCGATGATGCGGTCGCCGATCGGTTCGCGCGTGCCGTCGGCATCCGCGACCAGCATCCAATGCGCGATGTGCGTCTTCGGTACGGTCGCGGTCTCGATCACCTGCGTCCACGGCTTGAAGCGCAAACCCGAAAAGTAGCCGGCGGCAAGTTTCAGGTCGGTGTCCGTCAAATTGCGCGCCTCGGCAGGCATGAACTTCGCCGTCTCGAGTCTTCCGGTGTTGCGTTCGCCGCTGCGGAAGGCCTTCACCTGCTCGATGATGTAGGCAGCCGGCAACCCGGCCAGCGGCGCGTTCTCCGGCCGACCCTGCCCATTCGGCAGGTGGCAGTACGCGCATGCCCATGCAGGTTTGCGTCCACGCGCTACGATGCGCGGCATCGGCGGATGATCCTGCGGAAACCAGTCCGGCGCGCCGAACATGTGGTCGTAATCGGCCAACGTGTAGGTGCGCGCGCTGCCGGGTACGTGCAGCGGAGCATCCATGTCGGACTGCGGCGCGTGCGGGTCCGGCGGTGGATTCAGTGGAAACGCCCACGCTTCGGCCGCCGTGATCTCCGCACCGGAAGATTGCGATGGATTTTGCGCTAGAACGCTCGCGCTGCTCGCAAGCAACAAGGTGATAGCCACGGTCATAGCGACAATTCGTGTGTTTGATTCGCTGCGCATGTTGAATCCCCCGTCGATCGAAGTGAGCCATCACCTGCTCGATTCATCAACCGCTTGCGCCTTTGCCGGCGGAGTAAGGCAAACCCATCCTCTGCAATGCCGCCTTGAAGCGCGGATCGCCGCGCACCGGATCAAAGGCCGGCTGCCAGACATTATCCTGGCCGAACATCACGTCATGGTCGATACGTTGCAGCGCGTCCAGCGCGTCCGCATGATCGCCAAGCAGCATCAACCATTTGATCCGCGCCGGTGCGCTCAGGCGCTGATGCTTGTCGGCGTTCGCGGCCAGTACCGCGTGCCGCGCGGCGATGCGCTGTGCGGGATCGGCGACGCCGTCCACCAGCAATAGATAAACATCCGGATTCTCTCCGACCAATGTCGCACCAGCTTTCAATTGCGCTTTGGCCTCGACGTAATCGCGACGGTAGATCGCGACGTCAGCCGCGATGAAATGTCCGAGCGCGTAGTCGGGATGCGCGGCAATCATGCTGTGAGCTTGAACACTTGCATCGTCGAATCGGCGCAGGGCAGTCAGCACGTTGACGCGCGTCGCGGCGATGATGCCCGACAAGGGATCGAGCCGCTGCGCGCGGTCAATCTGCGCGAGCGCTTCATTCAGGCGCCCGGCAGCAAGCAGAAATTGCGCGTATTGATCGGCCGCTTCGGCATCGCCTGGCGCGATCTTCAACGCATGCTGGAATGCCGCATCCGCACGCTGCCATTTCCACTGAACGCGATACATCATCGCGAGCGCGACATGGGCGGCGGCTGTATTCGAATCAATCGCCAGCGCGCGTTTCGCGGCCGCTTCGCCGGCCGGAAATGCGGTGTCCGGCAGCTCGAGAAAATAATGCGGCAGCAGCATTTGCGCCTCGGCCAGGGCCGCCCAGGCTTGCGCGTAATCCGGCTCAATCGCGACCGCCTGCTGAAAATCGGCAACGGCGCCGCGCACGCCCGGGCCGCGTGCGGCGATCAACGGCAATCCGCGTAGATAGAAATCGTGTGCGCGCGGATCGACCGCTGTTTGCGCCACCCGTGCTCGCCCGCCATCGAGTTGCGCCTTCAGCCTGTCCGCGATCGCCTTGGAGATTTCATCCTCGACCGCGAAGATGCTGGTCAACTTGCGATCGTATTTCTCCGACCACAGATGATAACCGCTGCGCGCGTCGATCAACTGCGCGGTGATGCGCACCTCGTCGCCGGATTTCTGCACGCTGCCTTCGAGTACCGTGGCGACGTCGAGCACTTCACCGACCTTGCGCAAATCCTCTTCTTTGCCCTTGAACGCGAACGCCGAGGTGCGTGCGGCGACTTTCAGATTCGGCGCCTGCGCCAGCGCGTTCAGGATTTCCTCGGTGATGCCATCGCTGAAGTATTCGTTCTGCACATCGCCACTCATGTTGACGAACGGCAGCACCGCGACGGATTTGGCGGGAGCCGCGGCTACGTGACCACGCATCGATTGCGAAGCGCTTGCAGCGAGCGCGGCCACCGCGGCCGCGCGCTCATAACGCCACAACAGACCGCCACCGATCGCGAGCAACAGCGCGAGGATCACGATCTCGGTGCCACTGACCTTCTGCGCGCCGCGTTCACCGTGATACCACGCAATCACCAGCACGACGGGAAGCCCGATAGCGAACGCGAGAATTAACGAGCGCTCGATCTGGTCGGGCCACGCGAATCGTTGCGCGACGATGTCGATGCCCTGCAGCAGCGCGAACGCGAATGCCACGTAGGCGATGGCCCACTGCACCAGCTTGCGCTGTTTCAGGCGGGCGACGAAATCATTCATGCGACGCCGTCTTTCCGTCCGCCAGTTTCGCAAAACGCGGATCGCCGTGCAGAGAACTCCACGCCGGATCCTGGCGCAGCAAGGCGGACGTGATCGCGGTGCCGTAGAACGCGCTTGCATAGGGCGTTTGCAGCAGAAGGGCAAGATCGGCGATCGCGCGATCCTTCTCACCCGTTTGCGCTTCGATACGCGCCCGCTGTTCCTGCCAGGCCGGCCCGGTTGTGGCGTCGAGCACGGCGGGTTCCAGCTTCATCGCCTTTTCGGCCAAGGCCAGCGCTTGCGCCTTGTCGCCGAGACCCGCGAACACCAGCCCGAGATCGGCGGTGAGGCCAAGCTCGTCCGGCGAGACTTTCAGCATCTCTTCGAGTTTACCCTGCGCGGTCAGGTACGCCGCGTGCGCACCGGCCGCGTCGCCGCTCGATTGCAGCGCGAACGCAAGCAGGTAGTAATAATCGCCGAGATCGCTGCCGAGCGATGTTTGCGGTTGAGCCATTGCATCTTGCAGGACGCGGATTGCCCGCGCGTAATCGTGCCGGTACAACCACTGCATGACCTGGGTTTTGAACACGGTGGGGTCGCCGGGCGCCGGCGGCAGCGGCGCGAGCAATGCCTGCGCCTGATCGAGTTGGCCTTGCGCCTGCAGCACCGACGCCTTGCAGGCGAGCAGCGCCGCGTCGTCCGGCGCAATGGCGAGCGCGTGGCGCAGGATCGCGAGCGCGTCGGGAAACTCCCGGCGCATCGCGTGGATCTGCGAGTGCAACAACAGCAACCGAGTGTTGCGCGGATCGGTCACCGAGGCACGGTCGATATGCTCGATCGCGGCGTTCCATTGTCCCTGGCGGGTTTCGACGTCAGCGAACGCGGCCAGCACCTCGCCATTGTTGGGGAGGCGTTGTTGCGCCTGGGTCAAGGCGGCGACCGCGTTCTGATAATCCGCCTCGACCTTGTAGAGATAGATCGCGCGCGCGAGCCACGCCTCGCCGCTGTCGGGCGCGAGTTTGAGCGCGGTATCCGCGGCGTGTTTCGCGTCGGCCGCGAGCGTCGTGCTGCGATTGTAACGAAGTTGATAGATGCGGCTATCGACTTCCGCCAGCCGCGCCCACGCCAGTGCGAAACCCGGATCGCGCGCGACGGCGTCTGAGAAAAAACCCGCCGCTTGCCGGTACTGGTCGGCGGTGCTCTGCGCATTGAGGCCGGCAGCCAGACCGCGCAGATACGCATCGTAGGCTTGCGCGTTTTGCGTGGACTTGACCGCGAGCTTCTGCTGCTCGCGCTGGCTAAGCGTGGCGTGCAGCGCCTGCGCGATCTGCTGCGCCACCTCGCCTTCCACGCCGAAGATGTTGTCGAGTTTGCGCGTGTATGCCTGCGCCCACAGATGACTGTCGGTGCGCGCGTCGATCAACTGCACGTTGATCAGCACCTGATCGCCGGCCTTCTGCACGCTGCCTTCGAGGATGTTCGCCACCGCCAGTTGCCGCCCGATGGTTTTCAGGTTGTCGGGATGGCTCTGATATTTCTCGGTCGAGGTACGCGAGATCACTTTCAGGTCGCCGATGTCGGCGAGCTTGGTCAGGATCATGTCCTGCATGCCATCGGCGAAATACTTGTTGCCGGCATCCGAACTCATGTTCTCGAACGGCAACACCGCGATGGATTTCGGCTCGATCGCGACCGGCCCGGCCATCGTCATCGGCAGGGAAAGATCCGGGACGGCGGTTGTTGCTCCCGGCCCTGCAGCCGGCGCCCGTGAAACACTGCCGGCCGCGAGCGCCTGCGGATGCGCAGCGCTTGGTTGACGGTGCCACCACCAATAGCCGGCCCCGATGACCGCGGCGATCACGACGCCGAGGATGCCGATCGTCAGGGTTCCATGATTTGAGCGCCGCAAAACCGGCTGGCCTTCCGGTTCCGTGCGCACGATGCCCTGGGGTGTGGCGTCGAACGCCCACGCCAACACCATCGCCACCGGGAACCCCGCCAGCACCAGCAGCACCAGCAGCCGCACCGACCAATCCGGGATGTGGAAGAAAGGGAAAACCTGGGTGGATATCTGGATCAGCAGCCAGCCGACCACGGCGTAGGCCGCCGCCACGCGGTAGACGTGGCGGCGTTTCAATTCACGCCAGAACCCCCTGTTGCCCATGCGCAGGCCCCGAGTACCAAAAACGCCGGCTCTGCCGACGATGCGGCGTCATTCTGACACGGCGCGTGCGTGGTTTCAGATGGAGCCGGGTGGGGGCATGGAAGCCGGACCCCAAGCGGGCGGCACGAGCCGCCCTTTCCACGTATGCATCGGCGAAACTGGTCAGCTCAGCAGGTATTCCACCGCCGCGCGTTCCTCGCGCAGCTCCTGTTCCGTGGCCTCCATGCGCGCGCGCGAAAACTCGTTGATGTCGAGTTTCAGCACGATTTCGTACTTGCCGTTTTTGCAGACAACGGGATAGCCGTAGATCACGCCCGGCGAAATGCCGTAGCTGCCGTCTGACGGGATGCCCATCGACACCCAATCGCCCGCGTCGGTGCCGAGCGCCCACGCGCGCATGTGGTCGATCGCCGCGTTCGCCGCCGACGCCGCACTCGATGCGCCGCGCGCCTTGATGATCGCCGCGCCGCGCTGTTGCACGGTCGGGATTAAATCGTCCGTGTACCAATCCTGGCCGACCAGGTTGGTCGCGAGTTCCCCTTTCACCGTGGCGTGGTGGATGTCCGGATATTGCGTGGACGAATGATTGCCCCAGATGATCACGCGCTTGATGTCGTTGACGTGCGCGCCGGTTTTCTGCGCGAGCTGCGCCATCGCACGGTTGTGGTCAAGCCGTACCATCGCGGTGAAGCAACGCGGATCGAGATCCGGCGCGTTGGCCTGTGCGATCAGCGCATTGGTGTTGGCGGGATTGCCGACCACCAGTACTTTCACGTCACGCTTGGCGTGATCGTTCAACGCCCTGCCCTGCGGGCCGAAAATCGCGCCGTTGGCCGAGAGTAGATCCTTGCGCTCCATGCCCGCACCACGCGGGCGCGCGCCGACCAGCAGCGCGTACTCCACATCCTTGAAGGCGACATTTGCATCGTCGGTGGCAACGATGCCGGCGAGCAACGGGAACGCGCAGTCGTCCAACTCCATCACCACGCCCTGCAAGGCCGGCAGCGCCGGCGTGATCTCGAGCAGATGCAGGATCACCGGCTGATCCTTGCCGAGCATGTCGCCGGCGGCGATCCGGAACAGCAATGCATAACCGATCTGGCCTGCGGCGCCGGTGACGGCGATGCGGACGGGTTGTTTCATCGACGTGACTCCATTGGTTCTGAAGGTTCTTTACTAAAATGGGAGCGGGAAACCGGTAGCCGGTAACCGGAGAGCGCTGCAACGTGGTCTTCCGGCTACCGGTTCACGGCTGCCGGTTCACTGCTTCACCGCAGCTCGGCAAAAAACTCGCGGGTGCGCTGCAATCCGGAAGTCAGCTGCGCCTGCGGGCAAGTGTAGGAAATCCGCAACGCGCGAGGTTCACCGAACGCGGAACCCGGGACACACGCAACACCTTTGCTTTCCAGCAGCGCGGCGCAGAAATCGACATCGTTGTCGATGCGCACGCTGCCGTGCGGTTTGCCGAACGCGACCGAAATATCCGGAAACGCATAGAACGCGCCCTGTGGACGCGGACATTTGACGCCCGGAATCGAGAGCAGTGTGTTCAATACTTCGTCGCGGCGCGCAGCGAACTCGGCGTTCTTGGCGCGGGTGATGTCCTGCGGCCCGGTCAACGCGGCCACGCCGGCGGCAGTTACGATCTCCGGAATATTGGTGATGTGGTTGGAATTGAGTGTGACCACTGCGCTGGCCAGCAGTTCCGGCGCGGCGACGAAACCCACGCGCCAACCCGGCATGCCGTAGGTCTTGGACAACGAATCCACGATCGCGGTGCGATCGCGCAATTCCGGCTTGATCTGCACGAAGTTGTGATAACCCACGCCGTCGAACACCATCCGGTTGTAGATGTCGTCGGTGATGATCCAGGTATCGGGATGCTTCACCAGCACGTCGGCGAGCGCGGCGATTTCCTCGCGCGTGTAGACCATCCCGGTGGGATTGGAAGGGTTGTTGAACAAAAAAACTTTCGGCTTCGACTTCAATGCCGCGTCGAGTTGCGCCGGCGTCAACTTGTAATTGCGTTCCGGCGGACACGGCAACAAGGTGATGCGCGCGCCGAGGATTTCCGCGATGTCGAGGTACGAAGTCCAATACGGCGTCGGGAAAACGATCTCGTCGCCTTCGTCAAGCAGCGCTTCGCACAGGTTGTACAGCACCTGCTTGGCGCCGATCCCAACCGCGAGATTGGTGCGCGTATAGCCGTCCAGCCCGTTTTCACGCAGGTGCACGAGAAACCCGTCGAGCAGATCCTCGCGGCCGCGATTGGAACCATAGGCGCCGCTGTCGTGCTTCAGCGCTTCACGCGCGGCGTCGTACACGTGCTCGCCCGGCAGAAAATTCGGCACACCGATCGAGAAATTGACGATGTCGCGCCCGGCAGCTTTCAACTGCTTGGCCTTGTCGGCTACAGCCATGATCGCGCTGGGCTTGGCGCGACCCATGCGGCGAGCCAGCGTGAGCATGCGGCACCTTTGGGCAAAAACGGTAAGCGATGATTTTATCACGCCGCCGCCGCGGTGAGCAGGCTCAACGCGGGTCGAGCGTTGCGTTCCACTGTTTGACGCGATCGGCCTGCGCTTGCAGCAATGCCGACGTGCCGCCTTCGATGGTCAGCTTTTCGATCTTGTCGCCGGCGCGGATCGCATCGACCGTTTGCTGATCCGATGCATCGATCACTTCGCCGAACACGGTGTGCTTGCCGTCCAGCCACGGCGTCGCCACGTGGGTGATGAAGAACTGGCTGCCGTTAGTGCAGGGGCCGGCGTTCGCCATCGACAACACGCCGGGCTTGTCGTGTTTCAGATCGGCGCGGCATTCGTCCTCGAACTTGTAACCCGGGCCACCGCGGCCGGAGCCTTCCGGGCAACCGCCCTGGACCATGAAATCCGGGATCACGCGATGAAAGCCCAAGCCGTCGTAGTAACCGCGCTGCGCCAGATTGACGAAATTGGCGACCGTCAACGGCGCCTTGTCGGCGAACAGGCGCAGGCGGATCGGGCCGCGCGTGGTGGCGAAAGTGGCGGTCAGGGCGTCGGACATGGCATTCCTCGCTGATTCAAGGCAAACGCCAAGCTTAACAGGGGGCGTTCGGGCAGGCGAAAAGCCGTTTTCACAGGTATAATTGAACCATTCGGTGGCTCAGCTCGATGCCGCCTTTCCTTTTCACTGTTCGTGGCCGGCGTCATCGCGGCCCGCTTTGCGTGCCCTCATGTCCATTCAAAACCTGCGCAACATCGCCATCGTCGCCCACGTCGATCACGGCAAGACCACGCTGGTCGATTGCTTGCTCAAGCAATCGGGCACCTTCAGCGAGCGCACCGTCACCACCGAACGGATGATGGACAGCAACGACCTGGAGAAGGAGCGCGGCATCACGATCTTGGCCAAGAACACCGCGATCCGCTGGAAATCCGGCGACGGTCTCGAATACCGCGTCAATATTGTCGACACGCCGGGCCACGCCGATTTCGGCGGCGAGGTCGAGCGCGTGTTGTCTATGGTCGATTCGGTGCTGATCCTGGTCGATGCAATGGACGGCCCGATGCCGCAGACGCGCTTCGTGACGCAGAAAGCATTCGCGATGGGTTTCAAACCGATCGTGGTGGTCAACAAGGTTGATCGCCCAGGCGCGCGTCCCGATTGGGTGGTGAATCAAACCTTCGATCTGTTCGATCGGCTCGGCGCCAGCGATGAACAACTGGATTTTCCGGTGGTGTACACCTCGGCGTTGCAGGGGTATGCGGGCCTCACTTCCGACGTGCGCAGCGGCGACATGACGCCGCTGTTCGAGGCGATCGTGCAACACGTTGCCGCGCCGCAGGTCGATCCGGAGGGCCCGTTCCAGATGCGCGTGTCGGCGCTCGATTACAACAATTACGTCGGCATCATCGGCGTGGGCCGCATCCAGCGCGGCCGCGTACGCACCAATCAATCGGTGGTGGTGATCGATCGCGAAGGCACCAAGCGCAACGCCCGAGTGCTGCAGGTGCTGGGTTTTCTCGGGCTGGAACGCCGTGAAGTGCCGGAAGCGCAAGCCGGCGACATCATCGCGGTGTCGGGCGTGGAAGACTTAGGCATTTCCGACACCATCTGCGACCCGGCGATGCCGGAAGCGTTGCCCGCGCTGATCGTGGACGAGCCTACCATCAGCATGACCTTCCAGGTCAACAACTCGCCATTCGCCGGGCACAAGGCCAACAGCGGCGGAAAATTTTTGACCTCGCGGCAAATCCGCGAACGGCTGATGCGCGAAACGCTGCACAACGTCGCGCTGAAAGTCGAGGAAACCGAAGACCCGGACAAGTTCAAGGTGTCCGGCCGTGGCGAATTGCACTTGTCGATCCTGATCGAAACCATGCGCCGCGAAGGCTATGAACTGGCGGTGTCGCGCCCGGAAGTGATCGTGCGCGAAATAGACGGCCAAATGATGGAGCCCTACGAACAACTCGTGGTCGATCTGGAAGAGGCGTATCAAGGCGCGGTGATGGAGCGCCTCGGTGCGCGCCGCGGACAACTGAAGAACATGCAGCCCGACGGCAAAGGCCGCGTCCGGCTGGATTACCTGATCCCCGCGCGTGGACTGATCGGTTTCCAGACCGAGTTCCGCACCGTCACCGCCGGCACCGGCCTGCTGTTCCACGTGTTCGATCATTATGGCCAGAAATCCGAAGGCGTGATCGCCAAGCGCAACAACGGCGTGATGATCTCCAACGGCACCGGCCCCGCGCCGGCTTACGCGCTGTGGGGTTTGCAGGATCGCGGCCGGATGCTGATCGACGCCGGCGTGGAAATCTACGAAGGCCAGTTGGTTGGCATCCACGCCAAGGACAACGACCTTACCGTCAACGCGCTGCGCGCCAAGCAGCTCACCAACGTGCGTGCATCCGGCAAGGACGATGCGCTGGCACTCGTTCCTCCCGTACGGCTGTCGCTGGAGCAGGCGCTGGAGTTCATCGACGACGACGAACTGGTCGAGGTCACACCCAAATCGATCCGCCTGCGCAAACGTCACCTGACCGAGAACGACCGCAAGCGAGCGTCAAGGCAGGCGGCTTGAACGCGGCTGGCTAGTTGGCATCGATTAGCGGCATTTCTCTGGCAGGTATTGCGACTTGATGTCGGGACTGCTGCATTGCCAGAACACCATGCCGCGATCCGTCTGTGGTGCAAGCGCGATGTGACCGCCATTGATCCCGGCGTTGGCGCGGTTGCCGTAAGTCACTTCCACGTTTCCGTTTTCGATCTGCACTTCCGCGACGTAATTGCTGCTGATCGAAACGGGCTCGGCCAATCCCGCGGCGGCGTTGTCGGGTGGCAAAGAGCCATTATGGCCTCCGATGTATTCCGCCACGGCGGTCTTGGCGCCGTTGGCAAGTGTCATGCCTTCTGCAATCTGTACCCGAATCGTGTATTCCTGATAAGCGGGGATGGCGATTGCCGCGAGGATTCCCAACATCATCAGGGACATGAAGAAACACGCGCCGATCACGATCAACGCAACCGCCCAGCTCGGCATCATGCTGGATGGGACAGCCGTAGACTCTGGCAAGTCGCCTTTCTCCCACGCGCGCAAGGCAGCCCGGTTCAACACGCACGTACCGGCCATCATGTCGTGCAGCGCCTGCTTGCGCGCGGTCCAACCGGCCATCATGTAACCAATATCAAGAATCAATCTCGAAACAAATTTGCCAAAATAGCGCCCTGTCGCTCTACCGAAACCAATACGGCGACCGTGTAAATCTGTCACCTGCAAAGCAAGCGCCATTTTGCCCGGCGTAGCTTGCCACTTCGAAGATTCAAGCAACGCAAAATAGAGCCACGGGATCACAATGGCGATCGGCCAATAGATTAGAAATATGTATCTGACATCCGGGTTTCCGCGATGGCTGGCAGCCATGATTGTCGGCAGTAAAAGCACTACCCACAGGATCATCATCGGTATGCCAAGGACCAGCCCGTCGATCAAATAAGCTGCCGCGCGTCGCCAGAACCCACCGTGCAGGCAAGGCGCACGTAAATGATCTGGCAACACCCGCCCTCTATCCGCGCTGATCGGTTCCATTGGTTTTCCCCTGATGTTCTCCCGTCTGATGATGATGGAATGGCGGTATAACGACAACTCTCCGGCACCAGATCGGCGCGGATATCCGGGCTGGCGCAATGCCAGCGCACCAGCGCGCCATCGAGGTATGGCGTCAGCACGACATGATCGCCGCGGATATCGTGGCGTGCCGCTCATGGATATTCTCCGTCGACGCGTGGTTGGCGTAATCTAACACTCTCAGCTATCACAACACCGGATAAGTAAGGAAAGCCAGAATGACAAACCAACCGATCCGCCTGCTCGGCATCGCCGGCAGCCTGCGCAAGGATTCGTACAACCGCGCGCTGCTGCACGCCGCACAGGAATTGGCACCGAGCGGGATGCAAATCGAATTGTTCGAGGGACTCGGCGACATTCCGCTCTATAACCATGACGTCGAAGCGGCCGGCGCGCCGGAACCGGTGCTGCGCTTGAAGCAGGCGATCGCCAACGCAGACGGCCTGCTGATCGCCACGCCCGAATACAACTATTCGGTGCCGGGCGTTCTGAAGAACGCCATCGACTGGGCATCGCGGCCACCCAAAGACACGCCGTTGCACGACAAGCCGGTGGGCATCGTCGGCGCGTCGATCGGCATGGGCGGCACCATCCGCGCGCAACTCGCGCTGCGCCAATCCTTCGTGTTCACGCGCACGCCGGCGTTTCTGACACCCGAAGTGCTGGTGACGACCGCACAGAACAAGTTCGACGCCAACGGCAAATTGACCGACGAGGCCACGCGTAAAGTGCTGGCCGATTATCTCGACAAGTTGCAGGCTTGGATGCGGCGCCAACTTGCCTCGATGAAAGCGTGATCGTGGGCTGTGTTCGCCCGCAATGAACGGTCGTATCGAGACGACGACACCGATCCTGCTGGCGTGGAGCGGCGGCAAGGATTGCCTGATGGCGCTGCAACGTTTGCGCGCCGATTCGCATTGGCGCGTCGCGGGCCTGCTGACCACGATCACAAGGCAATTCGATCGCGTGGCAATGCACGGCATCCGCCGCGAGGTATTGCACGCACAGGCCGCTGCGCTCGGCTTGCCGCTGATCGAATCGGAAATGGATTGGCCGGCATCCAACGACGCTTACGAAACGGCTTTTGCCGGTTCACTGCAAACTGCGCGAATGGAAACGTCGGGTTTACGGCACGTTGCCTTCGGCGATCTGTTTCTCGAAGACGTGCGGCAATGGCGCGAGGCGTTGCTGGCGCGGTACGGCTGGCGCGGCGTGTATCCGTTGTGGGGCGAAGACACAGCGAAGTTGTCGCGCGATTTCGTAGCCGCTGGTCATCGCGCGGTGTTGACCTGCGTCGATACCACACAACTGGATGCACGATTCAGCGGCCGCGAATTCGACGCGACGCTGCTTGAAGAACTACCCGCGGGTGTCGATCCCTGCGGCGAGCGCGGCGAGTTCCATACGCTCAGTTACGCCGGCCCCTTGTTTCGCGAAACGCTACCACTGCAACGGGGCGAATCGGTGTTGCGCGAGGGGCGGTTCCAGTACGCCGACTTCGCGTTGGCCCGACATAACTGAAAGGGCTCTCCCTTCTCCCTTCGGGAGAAGGTGCCCAAAGGGCGGATGAGGGTTCGGCCGAAGCGCGGTTAAACACGATCGCGCCGACATTGCATCCTCCAAACACCGACGGACCCTCACCCCAACCCCTCTCCCGACAGGAGAGGGGCTTTCAATTATGGCAAATCCACACCCGAATCAGGCTCGCCGGCATTGAGCTTGCCCAGCGGCGGAACGATGATTGGTTTCATCCCCGCCGTTTTCAGGCTGGCATTCAAACGCGCAAAGTCGCCATCGCGCAGAGCCTGCCATTGCGCCTGCGCATTTTGCAAACGATCGGTGGCGTTCTGCAAGACTTGCTGTTGCCCTGAACTCGGCGGCGTGTCGGCAGATTCGGCGTCGGTTTCCAATGAAGCGAGCGCGCCGCTGATGTTGACGAAACCGAGGCTCTGATCGAGTTTGGCGTTTGCATCGCTTTGCATTTTTTTCCACAGCGCGGCCACTTCGTCATGCAAGGACTTGCGCGACGGTTGACCGACCATCTGCTTGTCGAGCGCATCCAGTTGCTTGCCGACGGCTTTCTGTTCGGCATAGCCAATATAGGCACGACCCAGCGCGGCATCGACCGATTGCGAAAATGCCAGCGCCGCGCGCAGATCTGCGTCGCTGACGTGCACGCGCGGGTCCATCGCTACGTTGAACGTCTGCCGTTGCTCGCGGCCATTCGCCTTCAGTGCAACCGTGTATTGTCCTGGCAGCACGAACGCCCCCTGCGGCGCGGTGGGCGTGTCCTCGCCGAACACCGCGGCGATCGAATAGTCGTAACTCGCCGCGCGCGGGCGCGGATAGCGCAGGTTCCAGACGAAGCGATGCATGCCCACCGTGGTCGCGGGAACCGGTGCGGGCTTCAACCAGTCTTCGTCGAAGTAGCGCTCGGCGCGCGCGTCTTCGGGCCTGGCATCGCTGGCGAAATGGCGAATACGTTTTCCGTTTGCATCCAGAATGTCGATCGTCACCGGGCCAAGTGCGTTCGATCCCAGCGAATAGTCGATGATCGCGCCGTCCGGCGGATTCTTGCCGAGCGGCGTCTCGGGCGGCGGCGGCGTGTCCTTGTTGTTGTCGGTGTGCACGCGCAGCGCGTCGGCCGGCTTGAACAGATGCTGCGGCTGCGACGCGATTCCCGCGTTCCACTGGCGTAACGAGGAGAGATCGTCCAGCACCCAGATCGCGCGGCCCTGTGTGGCAACGATCAGATCATCGCCGTGCACCAGCAGATCGCGCACCCACGCGGTCGGCAGGTTCTGTCGCAAGGATTGCCAGTGATCGCCGTCGTCGAACGACACGCACACACCCGCGTCGGTGCCGGCATACAACAAGCCCGCGCGTTCGGGATCGGCGCGGACCACATCGACGAAATGGTCTTTCGGCAACCCGTTGTCGACTTCGACCCAGCTCTTGCCGTAATCGTGCGTGCGCCAGACATGCGGCGAGAAATCGTCGTGACGATGGCCGTCGGTCGCAGCATACGCGGTTCCCGCCTGCAATGCCGACACATCCATCGATGCGATCTTGTTCCACTCGGGAAGGCTCTTCGGCGTCACGTCGTTCCAGTGCGCGCCGCCATCGCGGGTGAGGTAGATCAGCCCGGAATCGCTACCGGTCCAGATTTCATTGTCATCGCGCGAAGACAGTGCGATCGAGAAGATCACGCCGTAGCCGCAAGCGCGCGCATCCGCGATAGCGACCTTTCCATCGCAGTTTTTCGCACCGGCTTGTTGGCCGGTGAGATCGGGGCTGATCGCGTTCCAGTGGTCGCCGCGATCGGTCGAACGGAACAATACCTGCGCACCGAGATACAGCCAGCTTTGATTTTGATGATTGCGCACCGCGACCAGCGGCGTGATCCAGGTGTAGCGATATTTGCTGGTGGTCGGACGCGCACCGTAACTCACGATTGGCCACGGCGAAACATTGGCGACCTGGCCCGTGCGCGCATCGAAGCGACTGACGCGACCGCCCAGACCCGAGCCGTACACGATCATCGGATCGAGCGCGTCGGGCACGTCGTAATCGCGTTCGTCGCCGCCGACCGGATGCCAATCGCGAAAACTCAATGCACCGTAATCGCTGCGGCTGGCGATGCCGACCGTGCCGGAATCCTGCTGACCGGAATACACCCAGTACGGAAAGCGGTTGTCGGCGGCGAGGTGATAGAACTGACCGGTCGGCTGGTTATACCAGTCGCTCCATGTTTTGCCGCCGTCGACCGTCACCACCACGCCTTGGTCGGACGCGGTGATCATGTGGTCGGGATACTTGGGGTTGATCCAGACGTTATGGTAATCGTCACCGCCTGGCGCACCCTTGATGATGGTCCAGGTTTTGCCGCCATCACTGGAACGGCGGATCGACTGGCCCGCCGAATACACTACGTCCGCGTTATGCGGATCGACATTGATGCGGCTGAAATAATCGTTCTCCAGCCAGCCCTCGCCGCTGACTAATTTCCAGTTCACGCCGCCATCGTCGGAGCGGTACAAACCGCCCTGGTTCTTCGACGCCGGATGCGGCACATTGCCGCTGTTGGGCGCCGCGTTGACGACGGCATAGACGCGATTGCCGCTCGCGGCGGCGAGGCCGATGCGGCCGAGCTCGCCCGTGGGCCAGCCGTTGCCATTGAGATGCTTCCAGGTCGCGCCGCCGTCGCTGGATTTGTACACACCACTGCCAGGTCCCGAGTTCGGTTGGAAGTAGGACAACCACGGGTAATTGCGCACCTGCCACGCGGCCGCGTAGATCACGTTCGGGTTGGACGGATCGGCGGCGAGATCGACCACGCCCGTATCGTCGTCGATGTAAAGCGTCTGCTTCCAGGTCTTGCCGCCATCGGTGGAGCGGAATACACCGCGCTCGTGATTCGGCCCGAAGTAATGGCCG
The DNA here is from genome assembly GCA_039923855.1 of Rhodanobacteraceae bacterium. GTDB lineage: Bacteria > Pseudomonadota > Gammaproteobacteria > Xanthomonadales > Rhodanobacteraceae > 66-474. Next base: position 23,149 of record JBDTBW010000076.1, read on the forward strand.
AGCGCGCCGACCAGCACGGTGTTGGCGTCGCGCGGATCGATCAGTATCTTGCCAATGTTCCTGGTCGCGGCGAGTCCCGCGCCCTGCCAGCTTTTGCCGCCATCGCGCGACACAAATACGCCGCTGCCGGCGGCAACGTCGTAGCGCGCGGCGACTTGACCGGTTCCGACGTAGATCACGTTCGCATTGGACGACGCGACCGCGATCGCGCCGACCGCCGCAGCCGGAAGATGATCGCCCAGCGATTGCCAGGTGCGCCCCGCATCGATCGTCTTCCACACGCCGCCGCCGGCCGCGCCGAAGTAATAAACGTTTGGTTGATCGGGGATGCCCTGCGCCATCGTGCCCCAGCCGCCGCGAAACGGGCCGAGCAGGCGCCATTGCAGGCTGTCGGCGAACTTCCCATCCGAAGCCGATGGCGCGGCGAGCAGGGGCGCGGCAATGACTGCCCCCAGAATAACCAGAGCGAAACGCAAGCGACGAACGGACATGGCGAACCCCGGCTTAGCCGAAATACAAACGTGCAACATACTCCTGCCAGCCGCCACGCAACAAGGGCGTCAAGTCACGTATGATTCGGCATGTAATCTCATTCCCCCTCACCCGCCAAGCGCTACGCGCTTGTCTCCCTCTCCCCAGCGGGGAGAGAGTTGGGGTGAGGGGACGCGAAGCAATCGCGCCAGCATCGCGCGGGGCTTTTCAAGAGCATGCCATCATTATCGTTCCTCGACTCTCTCGTTGCCGCGAATGATGGATCGCGCACACCACCACGTATTGCCCGATGTTCTGGCGCCCAATCTGCGCGTGGTGTTCTGCGGCACCGCGCCCGGCACACGCTCGGCGCGCGAGCGTGCCTATTACGCGCATCCGGGCAATTATTTCTGGCGAACGTTATTCGAGATTGGCCTGACGCCGCGACGCCTGCAACCGGCGCAATTTCGCGAGGTGCTGGAATACGGCATCGGTCTGACCGACATGGCCAAGCGCCATTACGGCGCCGATCACGAATTGCCGGATGATGCCTTCGACGCCGCAGCACTGCGCCGGAAGCTCGTGTGTTACCGCCCGCGCATCGTTGCCTTCACCAGCAAAAACGCCGCACGCGCGGGATTGGGTCAGAAATCGGCTTTACTCGAATATGGAGAACAGAAGGAGCCGCTCGTCCACAGCAGCGTATTCGTGTTGCCCTCGCCTTCCGGTCAGGCACGCGGTTTCTGGGATATCGGGCCGTGGCGGGAATTGACTTCTGTGGTTAGCATACCTTAGGAATAAACTTCATCCATGAAATCCCGCCTGATTACGTGCGGAGCGCTTTTAGGCGCTGCGATGTTCACAAAGTCTCTTGGCGCGCAGGACCCGCTGAGCCCGAGTTATGTGGTGGAGATCGCTGACGCTGCGGCCCATAAGAACCATATCAATCTTTCGGATTACAACCGTCCCGCACCCGATCGGCTGGAGAATGGCAATTGGTTCATCCTTTATCAGCACAAGCCGCGATACGGCATAGATCAGTACGGCAAACGTCGCCGAATATATTTCACCGATGACTGTTTCTGGATTGATGTGAATGACGTGACCAAAGTCACAGAATTTGTTCCTTGCGCCTAAGTGCAGCAGAGCGGCTTGAAAACGTAGCGAGCGAAGGCAGAGCCTGCCCCGGACTTGATCCGGGGTTGCGCGCCGCCGGAGCTCAGGAACCGGAGTGTACACGTCAGTACATGAGGATTCCTCGGCGCAACAGCAGCACATCCATGTGCCTGGCCCGTCCGAGCACCGCTGGCGCGCGACGTAATGATTGGATCAGGCCGAGCGCAGTAGTTTTCAGGCCGCTCTATTATCAGACTTGCGCACGATCAGCATCGCCAGTTCCAGCGACTGCTCGTAATTCAAGCGCGGATCGACGGAGGATTTGTAAGCGCGCGTCAGATCGGATTCGGAAAGATCGCGCGCGCCGCCGAGGCACTCGGTGACATCCTCGCCGGTGAGTTCCAGATGCACGCCGCCCAGGCGCGTGCCGGCCGCGGCGTGGATATCGAACGCCTTTTCCAGTTCGTCGCGGATGTTCGCAAAACGCCGCGTCTTGACGCCGTTATCGAGCGTTTCGGTGTTGCCGTGCATCGGATCGCAGCACCACAGCACGCGCCGCCCGGTCGATTTCGCCGCGTCGATCAGTCGCGGCAGGTGCGCGGCGATCTGCGGCGCGCCCATGCGGTGGATCAATGTGAGGCGCCCGGGTTCGTCGTCGGGATTCAATATTTCGATCAGGCGCTTCAACTGCTCGTCGCGCATCGACGGACCAACCTTGATCGCAATCGGGTTGCGGATGCCGCGACAAAATTCGACGTGCGCACCGTCGGGATCGGCGGTGCGCATGCCGATCCACGGGAAATGCGCGGATAGGTCAAACCAACCCCACTGGCGCGGCACCTGTCGCGTCAGCGCCTGCTCGTAATGCAGCAGCAGCGACTCGTGCGAGGTGTAGAACTCGGCGCGCTGAAAGCTCGCGATCGGCTCGCCGGCCAGCGTCTCCATGAAGCGCACAGCGTCGCCGATACTGGCGACGATGCGGCGGTACTCCTCGGCCAGCGGCGAATGCTCGACCCACGACAGGTTCCAGTATTCCGGATGGTGCAGATCGGCGAAACCGCCATCGACCAGCGCGCGCACGAAGTTCATCGTCATCGCCGACAGCGCGTGGCCTTGCAGCAGGCGTTGTGGATCGGCGCGGCGCGAATCAGAATCGAAACCGGCGGCGTTGACCAGATCGCCGCGATAACTCGGAAGCGTTATACCATCGCGCGTTTCGCTGATCGCCGAACGCGGCTTGGCGTATTGGCCGGCGAAACGGCCGACGCGCACCACTGGCAGTTTCAGCCCGTGGATCAATACCAGGCTCATCTGCAGCAGCACCTTAAGCCGGTTGGCGATCACCTCGTTGTTGCAGTCGTCGAAACTCTCCGCGCAATCGCCGCCTTGCAATAAAAACCGTTTGCCTTCCTGCGCCTCGGCCAGCAACTGCTTGAGCGTCAAAACCTCCCAGGAAGTGACCAGCGGCGGAAGCCCGGACAGTTTCGCCAGCGCGCCGTCCAGTTCCGCCGCGTCGTCGTAAACCGGTTGTTGCGTGGCCGGCCGTCCGCGCCAACTGTCGGGCTGCCAAGGCGGCGTTTCGCGCACCGCGCGCAAGGGGCGTTCGGAAATGCTCATGATGTGCCTATGTTAGCGCGTGGGGAGGTCCGACGTTGCGCATTGGTTTCACATGACGACGATGCGGCAACAGTGCCCAGATACCGAGCAGGACATACCAGGCCAGCGTCCAGAACGGCATTGCCAGCCCCAGAAAACGCCAGTTGACCTGCGCGCAATCGCCGGAACCGGTGAACACCAATGTCAAGACTTTCGACAACGGGAATGCTTTCCGCAGGTAATCGAGGCCGGGCCCGCACGATGGCACCAGCTCCGGCGGCAAGGATTGCAGCCACAGATGCCTTGCGGCGATCACGATGCCGGTGATCGCCCCCAGAACGATCAGCACGCGATAAAACCAGCGGCCGTTGCCGCGCGGCGCATGCAGGCCGCCGATCAGGAACCACAAGCCCATCCAGATGAAAGCGATCCGCTGAAAGATACACAGCGGACACGGCGCGAGCCCGAGCTGGTATTCGGCGAACAGCGCGTAGGCAAGCAGCGCCGCGCAGACGACGAAGCCCAGCAGCCAGGAAACGCGGAAAGTCCAGCGCAGAGGATTCATTTTGAGGTTTACGTTTGAGCGAACGGCTAATTTAGCGACAAGCGAGGCCGCTGTCATGAACTCGTTGTCAGGCAAGAATCCGGAGCTGGACGTTTGCACCGCCCGTCAGACATTCGCGATGGTGGCTTGGGAAGGATTCCATCGCGGCCTGTGAAATCAGCAGCGTTCGAAATCAGCAGCGCGAATCCAATACTATCGCGCAGAATCCTTCCATGTCGGAGACCGCAACCATGCACGCGCTTGATCGGCCCGTCTGGGCCAGCCTCGGCACCTGTCACACGACCTTGTCGGAAGGCGGCGCGCTGGCCAAACGCTACGCACGCGACGTCAACCTGTTCGCCTCGGCGTGCGACGACGGCGACGAAGCACTGGCTGCTCTGGCGGCTTTTTGTCAATCCGGGCGAAAGCGTCCACGCACTACAAGTGCCGGGGATCGTTATCCCGGCGGAGTTGCAGGCGACGAAAGAAGCCAAGGGCGTGCAGATGGTGGCGACCCATCCCATACGCGCCGAAACGGAAGAGGAAGACATCTTGACGCTTGGCGATGCCGATGCGCCCGAAATGCTGGCCTTGGCCAAGCTCACGGAACCCGGACCATTCCTTGCCCGCACCCACCACATGGGCGCCTTTATCGGCATCAGGATCGGCGGGCGATTGGCAGCCATGGCGGGCGAGCGGATGAGGATGCCGGGCTACACCGAAGTCAGCGGCGTCTGCACCCACCCCGATTTTCGTGGGCGCGGATTGGCGAGGCGTTTATCGGCTGTCGTCGCCGCGAACATCGAGGCTCGAGGAGAACAGCCGTTCCTGCATGCGTGGAAGACCAACTTGCCCGCCATATCGCTTGACGAACAACTTGGTTTTCGGCTGCGGACAGAAGTCAATGTCGCGGTGCTGGAGCGAAACCATCCTGCCGCGTGATGACCTCAGTCCGCACAAACAAAAACCCCGACCGTCGCCGATCGGGGCTTGTGCGCTCACCCTCGCGCGTCAATCATTCGGCGGCTTCGGCCTGTCGCGGACGCCCGACCAGTTCGACGTAAGCCATCGGCGCGTTGTCGCCGACGCGGTTGCCACATTTCAAGATGCGCAAATAACCGCCGGGGCGCGCGCGGTAACGCGGCCCGAGTTCCACGAACAATTTGCCGACCGCCTGCTTGTCGCGCAGGCGCGCGAAAGCAAGACGGCGATTGGCCACGCCATCGGTCTTGGCCATCGTGATCAGGGGCTCGGCGACACGGCGCAGTTCCTTGGCTTTCGGCAAGGTGGTGCGGATCAACTCGTGCTTGATCAACGAGGCCGCCATGTTCTTGAACATGGCCTCGCGATGGCTGCTGGTGCGGTTGAGTTTGCGTCCGGATTTGAGATGGCGCATGGTGGTGATTCCAATTAACCAAGTTGCATGCCGTGGGAAAGCCCCGCCGGCGGCCAGTTTTCGAGCTTCATGCCGAGCGCGAGATTCTTGGCGCCGAGCACGTCCTTGATCTCGGTCAGCGATTTCTTGCCAAGGTTCGGTGTCTTCAGGAGTTCCACTTCGGTCTTCTGCACCAGATCCCCGATGTAATAGATGCTCTCGGCCTTCAGACAATTGGCCGAACGCACGGTCAGTTCCAGATCGTCGATCGGGCGCGTCAGCAGCGGATCGAAGCCTGTCTTCTCGGCCTTGGCGTCGGGGCTTTCGCGACGGGTGAAATCGCCGAACACGGACAATTGGTCGAGCAGGGTCTCGGCGGCCTTGCGCACGGCTTCATCGGCCTGCACGGTGCCGTTGGTTTCGACATCCAGCACCAGCTTGTCGAGGTTGGTGCGTTGTTCCACGCGCGCGGCGTCCACTTCGTAAGCGACGCGGCGCACCGGGCAGAACGAGGCATCCAGTTGCAGACGACCGATCGGGCGCGATTCCTCGTCCGGATTGACGCGCGCGGTGGCAGGCTGATAGCCGATGCCGCGCCGCACCTTCAAACGCATGTTGAGGCCGACATCCTTGGTCAGGTGGCACAGCACATGCTCCGGATTGACGATTTCTACCGTGTGATCGGTGGTGATGTCGCCGGCGGTGACCACGCCCTTGCCCTTCTTCGACAAGGTCAGATTGGTCTCGTCGGTGCCGTGCATGCGGATGGCGACGTCCTTCAGGTTCAACAACACCTCGATCACGTCTTCCTGCAGGCCTTCGAGCGTGGTGTATTCGTGCAGCACGCCGTCGATCTCGACCTCGGTGATCGCGCAACCGGGGATCGAAGACAGCAGCACGCGGCGCAGTGCGTTGCCCAGAGTGTGGCCGAAGCCGCGCTCGAGCGGTTCCACGACCACGCGCGCATGATTCGGGCCGAGCTGTTCGACGTTGAGACCACGCGGCCGCAGGACGTTGGTGGAAATAGCTGCCATGGAACACTCCGGAATATCATCTGTGGAGATCCGAAGGATTCGGATTCCCGGTAATTTCTATGGCTCTGAACAAGTCCATCCAGGACTTGTCAGAGCACGCCGAGTCCGGTACACGCCCGGCCTCGGCTTCGCCAAATCGAGCACAAGAAACAAGAGCGTGCTCGATTTGCGTGCGGCGCATCCATGCACCGCGGGTGCGCCGTTGTTGATGCGTCACAGCCGCCACTTACTTCGAATACAACTCGACGATCAGGTTCTCGTTGATGTCGCTCGGCAAATCGCCGCGATCCGGCAGCGCCTTGAATACGCCGGCAAACTTTTTGGTGTCGACCTCGACCCAACCCGGGCGCAGATCCATGCCATCGGCCAGCGTCATCGCCTCGGTCACGCGCAATTGCGTGCGAGCGCGCTCGGTCAGCGCGACCTCGTCGCCAGGCCGCACCGCGTAAGACGCCACGTTGACCTTTTTGCCGTTGACCATGATCGACTTGTGCGCGACCAACTGACGCGCCTGCGCACGGGTGACCGCGAAGCCCATCCGGTAGACCACGTTGTCGAGCCGCGTTTCCAGCATCCGCAACAGGTTCTCGCCGGTGTTGCCCTTGAGCGAAGACGCCTTTTTGTAATAGTTGCCGAACTGGCGCTCGAGCACGCCGTAGATGCGCTTGACCTTCTGCTTCTCGCGCAACTGCACCGCGTAATCGGACAGCCGCGCGCGTTTGTTGGCACCGTGCTGGCCGGGCTTGTTCTCGAACTTGCACTTGGAGTCGATCGCGCGCGCCGGGCTCTTCAAGGAAAGATCGGCGCCCTCGCGACGGGCCAGTTTGCAGGTTGGACCACGGTAACGTGCCATAAAATCCTCTATCCCTTTAGACGCGACGCTTCTTGGGCGGACGACAGCCGTTGTGCGGAATCGGCGTGACGTCGATGATGTTGGTGACCTTGTAACCGAGGGCATTCAACGAACGCACCGCCGACTCGCGCCCTGGGCCGGGACCCTTGATACGCACTTCCAGTGTCTTGAGCCCATAGTCCAGCGCGACGCGGCCGGCCTTCTCGGCGGCGACCTGCGCCGCGAACGGCGTCGACTTGCGCGAGCCGCGGAAGCCCGCGCCACCGGCGGTTGCCCACGACAACGCATTGCCCTGGCGATCGGTGATGGTGACGATGGTGTTGTTGAAAGAAGCCTGCACGTGCACGATGCCGTCGGTGACGACGCGCTTGACCTTCTTCTTCGCTTTGACCGGGTTAGCCATGTTTTAAAAGCTCTTTGTTGACAGTGCGGCCACTGATGGCCGCTTTTAGTGGTTCCGATTTCGAAATGACCGCAGCAACAACATCGCTTGTTGATGGCAGCGATCAGGGACAATCGCACTACTTTTTAATCGGTCTGCGTGGGCCCTTCCGCGTGCGTGCATTGGTGCGCGTGCGCTGGCCGCGCACCGGCAGGCCGCGGCGGTGGCGCATGCCGCGATAGGTGCCAAGGTCGATCAGGCGCTTGATGCTGATACCGACTTCGCGGCGCAGGTCGCCTTCGACCGCGAACTTGCCGATCCCCTGGCGCAATTTCTCGACTTCGCCCTCCGACAGCGACTTGATCGGCGTGGCCGGATCGATGCCGGCTTCGACGCAGATCGAACGCGAACGCGCGCGGCCGATCCCGAAGATGCTCTGCAACCCGATCCAAACGTGCTTGCTGACCGGCAGGTTGACACCCGCAATGCGCGCCATGACTTATATCCTCTCCAATTCTTCTGAGCGAGCGGTTTGAAAGCCGTTGCGCTTACAAACCGTCCGACGTTGCCGAACCGCCGATTATAGCGGAAAACCTGCCCCGGTTGATAGCCAGCGAATGCCTACCAAAGCCGCACACAAAAACCTTCAACTCCGCCGCAAATTGGCCTTTTTCAACAGGCTCTCGTACTGGTGCGACACCAGATGCGCCGAGACCTGCGCGCGGAAATCCATCGCCACCACCACCACGATCAGCAGCGAGGTGCCACCGAAATAAAACGGCACGTGCCAGGCCGTCTGCAAAAATGTCGGGATCAGACACACCGCCGCCAGATACAAGGCTCCCGCGCCGGTAAGCCGCGTCAATACGCCGTCGATGTAATCCGCCGACGCCTTGCCCGGACGGATGCCCGGAATCAGCGCGCCGGAGCGCTTCAAATTGTCAGCCGTCTCCTGCGCGTTGAACACGATCGCGGTGTAGAAGAACGCGAAGATGATGATCAGCAGCGCGTACAGGATCACGTACGGCGGCTCGCCCGGCGTCAACGCCGTGGTGATCGCCTGCAACCAGCGCATCTGGCTGGCGTTGGAGAACCAGGTCGAAGCGGTCGCGGGGAACAGGATCAACGAGGATGCGAAGATCGGCGGAATCACGCCAGACATGTTGATCTTGAGCGGCAGGTGAGAACTCTGATTCATGTACGCGTGCGAACCGCCCTGCCGGCGCGCGTAGTTGACCGTGATGCGCCGCTGCGCGCTCTCCATGAATACCACGAACGCGGTCACCAGCAGCACCACCGCGGCCACCATCAGCACCTTGATCGACGACAGCTCGCCGTTGGAGGCCATGGTCGCGGTCTGCGTCAGGGCGCGCGGCAGGCCCGCCACGATGCCGGCGAAGATGATCAGCGAAATCCCGTTGCCGACGCCGCGCTCGGTGATCTGCTCGCCCAGCCACATCAGGAACATGGTGCCGGCGGTCAGGCCGATCACGGATGCGAAGATGAAACCGAAACCAGGGTCGTAGACGACATTACCGCCGCCGATGCCGCCCTTCTGCAACGCAACCGCGACACCGAACGCCTGGAACGCGGCCAATCCGACCGTGCCCCAGCGGGTGTACTTGGTCAAGATGCGTTGCCCGGCCTGGCCTTCCTTGCGCAACTGCTGCCACGCCGGCACCACCGAGCCCATCATCTGCACCACGATCGAGGCGGAGATGTACGGGATCACGCCCAGCGCGAACAGCGAAAAACGCGCCAGCGCACCGCCCGAGAACATGTTGAACATGTTCAGCAGGCCCCCGCCCTGCTCGACCGCGCGCGTCATCGCTTCCGGATTGACGCCCGGGACCGGGATGAACGAGCCCAGCCGGAACACGACCAGCGCACCAACCACGAACAGCAGGCGCTGGCGCAGCTCGGTGAGCTTGCCCAGTGCCGCGAGCGGATTATTGGATTGCGGTGCGGCCACTAATAAATTCTTTGTCGTCCGATGTTCATGGGGAGAGCAGTTTGAAAACGTAGCGAGCGAAAGCAGGTTACGCGCCGCCGGAGCGCAGGAAGCGGAGTGTACACGTCAGTACATGAGCATTCCGAGCACCGCCGGCACGCGAGATGCCGAGCGCAGTAGTTTTCAGACTGTTCGCTATTCGATGCTGCCCCCGGCGGCCTCTATCGCGGCTTTCGCGCCCGCGGTGGCGAGTACGCCGGACAGTTTCACCGCGCGGCCGATCTCGCCCTTCTTGACGATCTTGACGCGCTTGGCGCGTTTGTCGACGAGGCCGGCTTCGCGCAGCACGGCGAAATCGATCTGGTCACCTTTCAGCGCCGCCAGTTGATACAGGAATATCTGCTGCGACTCGTGCGACTTCTTGGAACGGAAGCCGACCTTGGGCAGACGACGCTGCAACGGCATCTGGCCGCCTTCGAAACCGATCTTGACGCGGCCTTGCCCGGCGCGCGCGTGCTGGCCCTTGTGGCCGCGGCCCGCGGTCTTGCCCAGGCCCGAGCCGATGCCACGGCCGACGCGGCGGCGCTCGGTGCGCGCGCCTTTGGCGGGTTTCAATGTGTTCATTCTCATGATTCAGTCCTCGACGCGAACCAGGTAATTGACCTTGTGGATCAGGCCGCGCACTTGCGGGCTGTCCTTCAGTTCGCGCACATCGTTGGTCCGATTCAAGCCGAGCGCCTTGACGCTCAGGCGATGCAGACTGCGCACGCCGCGCAGTCCGCCGACCAGACGCACTTTCACGGTGCCGGGACTTTCCGATTTTTTCTTAACCATGGCCGGTCACCTCTTCGACGGTTTTACCGCGCTTGGCCGCGATGTGCTGCGGAGACGAAATCGCCTGCAGGCCCTTGATGGTCGCACGCACCAGGTTGATCGGGTTGCGCGAACCGACGGCTTTGGCCAGCACGTTCTTAACGCCGACCACTTCCAGCACGGCGCGCATCGCGCCGCCGGCGATCACGCCGGTGCCCTCGGAAGCCGGTTGCATGTACACGCGCGCGGCGCCGTGGTTGGCTTTCACCGCGTACCACAGCGTGCCGTTATTCAAACCAATCTTGACCATGTTGCGGCGCGCGCGCTCCATCGCCTTGGAAATGGCGACCGGCACTTCGCGCGCCTTGCCATAACCGAAGCCGACCTTGCCGTCGCCGTCACCGACCACGGTCAGCGCAGTGAAGCTCATCTGCCGTCCGCCCTTGACCGTTTTGGCCACACGGTTGACGGCGATCAGCTTCTCCAGCATGCCATCTGAATTTTCGCGATCGTGACTCGACATTGCGTTTCACCTTGAGCCCTTGAGATGCGGGCAGTTGCTTGCGGCATCAAGCCGCTTGGAGTTGTTGTTGAATCCGGAAATGGGAAATGGGCCGTTCGCTTGCGCTCACTCAGTGGGAAGTCGGCAAGATTGCGTGGCTGTTTTTTTACTTCCTACTTCCTACTTTCATTTTTAAAATTTCAGCCCCGCTTCGCGCGCGGCATCGGCCAACGCCTTGATGCGCCCGTGATAGCGATAACCGGAACGATCGAACGCAACCGCTTCCACGCCGGCAGCGCGGGCTTTCTCGGCGACCGCCTTGCCAACCGCGGCGGCGGCGGCCTTGTTCTTGGTCGCCTTCAGTCCTTCGCGCAAAGACTTCTGCACGGTCGAGGCCGAGGCCAACACCTTGTGCTGCGGGTCGATCACCTGCGCATAGAGATGCTGGCCGCTGCGGTGCACGGTGAGGCGCGGCACGGCGAGCTTGCGGATGTGCATGCGCGTGGATTTGGCACGGCGCAGGCGGGCGATTTTCTTTTCCATTTCGGTTTCCTCGAAGAAGCGGATTGGCGCGGATCAACGAACGCACTCGTTTTCCGTTACGCCTTCTTTGCTTCTTTCAATGTGATGCGTTCACCGGCATAGCGCACACCCTTGCCCTTGTAGGGTTCGGGTGGACGGAACGCGCGGATCTTGGCGGCGGTTTCGCCGACGCGCTGCTTGTCGGCGCCCTTGATCAGGATTTCGGTCTGGGTTGGCGTTTCGATGGTCACGCCCTCGGGAGCGGCAAATACCACGGGATGCGAGAAACCGAGCGACAGATTCAGGTTCTTGCCTTGGACGGCGGCGCGGTAACCGACGCCCACCAGCTCCAGCTTGCGCTCGTAGCCTTCGGTCACGCCCTTGACGATGTTGGCCAGCAGCGCGCGCGCGGTGCCGGCGAACCTGGTCGACGCGCCCTCGTTGCTGGCGCAGGTCAGCGTGCCGTTGTCGAGCGCGATCTTGACCCCGGCGATCATCGGCATCTTCAGCGTGCCCTTCGGACCCTTGACGGTGATCGCATCATTGCCGATCTGGCAATCCACACCTTTGGGCAATGCAATCGGCTGTTTGGCGACTCGTGACATAAAAGCTCCAAATTGATCGTCCCTGATCAAAGATCAAAAGCGGCGCGTCCGGCGCCGCTTGAATTGTGATGATCGTCCATGACCAAGAATCAGACACCGAGCCGTCCTGGCTCGGACAATTATTCTGACGGTCATCCTTGACCGAAGATCAAACAGCGGCGAGTCCAGCGGCGCACTCTTCAATATTCCTACGCAACCCTACCGATAACCTCACCACCCAGACCCTTGGCGCGCGCTTGCGCGTCGGTCATCAGGCCCGATGAAGTGGACACGATCGAAATGCCAAGGCCACCCATCACCTTGGGGAGATCGTCCGAGCCGCGATACACGCGCAAGCCGGAACGGCTGACGCGCTCGATGCGCTCGATCGCCGGCTTGCCGTCGAAATATTTCAGCTTGATCTCGAGATGCGCCTTCTTGTCTTCTTCCGTCTTGCGCGCGTCCAGCAAGTAGCCTTCCGACTTCAGCAATTCGGCCAGCGCCAGTTTCACTTTCGATGCCGGCATGCTCACCGTCGGCTTGCCCATGGCCTGAGCGTTGCGGATGCGGGTGAACATATCGGCGATGGGATCAGTCATGCTCATAAGTGGTCTCGTTTTGATAAAGAGCCCGATCGGCGTGGTTCTCTGTAACCGGTCGCACTTCTTGGCTCTGTCAGTTGCTCAGCATCGATATCCGTTAATAGGTTATGGGTTTTTGGTTTTTGGGTTTAACCCATAACCCGTCACCCGCTCTTACCAACTCGCTTTGCGCAGCCCCGGCACATCGCCACGCATGGTCGCTTCGCGTAGTTTCATGCGGCCGAGGCCGAATTTCTTGTTGACCGCGTGCGGTGTGCCGGTCAGCGCGCAGCGCGTGCGCACCCTGGACGGGCTGGCATCGCGCGGCAGCTTCTGCAGCTTGGCCTGCGCGTCCATCTTTTCGTCGTAGGTCGCGGTCGCGCTGAGCACGATCTTTTTGAGTTCGGCGCGCCTGGCGGCGAACTTCTTGACCAGTTTCATCCGCTTGATATCGCGGTTGACCATCGATTTTTTTGCCATGATTACGTTTGCCTCAGTTCCTGAACGGGAAACGAAAGGCCTCCAGCAGCGCCTTGGCTTCCTCGTCGGACTTCGCGGTGGTGGCGATGGAAATGTCCATGCCGCGCATCGCGTCGACCTGATCGAAATCGATTTCGGGGAAGATGATCTGTTCCTTGACGCCCATGTTGTAGTTGCCGCGGCCATCGAACGAACGCCCTGACATGCCGCGGAAGTCGCGCACGCGCGGCAGCGAGATGTTGATCAGGCGATCGAGGAACTCGTACATGCGCTTGCGGCGCAGCGTGACCTTGCAGCCGATCGGCCAACCGTCGCGTATCTTGAAGGAGGCAACCGACACGCGCGCCTTGGTGATCACCGCTTTCTGACCGGCAATCTTGGCCATGTCGGCGACCGCGTTCTCCAGCACTTTCTTGTTGGCCGCGGCCTCGCCCACGCCCATGTTGAGCGTGACCTTGGTGATCCGCGGCACCTGCATCACGTTGGCGTAGCCGAAGCGTTGCATCAGCTTCGGCACCACCTCTTCGGAATAGATTTTTTCAAGTCGCGTGGTCATGGTCTTGTCCTTAGGCATCGACGACTTCGCCGCTCGCTCGGAACACGCGAACCTTGCGCCCGTCGCCGAGCGTCTTGCGGCCCACGCGTTCACCCTTGCCGGTGGCGGAGTTGAACAGCATGACATTGGAAAGATGGATCGAGGCCTCGCGCTCCACGATGCCGCCCGGCTGGTTGATCTGCGGGTTGGGCTTGGTATGGCGCTTGACCAGATTGATGTTCTGCACGAACACGCGATCGCCCGCGATGCGCGTAACTTCGCCGCGCTGGCCCTTGTTCTTGCCGGTGGTCACGAGCACCTGATCACCTTTGCGAATGCGATTCATAAGTAACTCTCTGTTCCAATAGAGCGAGAATATTCCCGCTCTTGTTGAGGCCGGCATCTTCCACAACCCCGATCGAGCCTTTGGCTCGATCCGCCCCCTTGACTCAAGGGGACTTAAAATCAGGCCTTGTCGATTTTTCTATCCTCGATTTGCAGCCCTCAAAGCACTTCCGGCGCCAGCGAAACGATCTTCATGAAGCGCTCGCTGCGCAGTTCGCGCGTCACCGGCCCGAAGATGCGGGTGCCGATCGGCTCGAGCTTGTTGTTGAGCAGCACGGCCGCGTTGCCGTCGAAACGGATCAGCGAACCATCGCTGCGGCGCACGCCCTTGGCGGTGCGCACCACCACCGCGTTGTACACCTCGCCCTTCTTGACCTTGCCGCGCGGGATCGCGTCGCGCACGCTGACCTTGATGACATCGCCGATGCTGGCGTAGCGGCGATGCGAGCCGCCCAGCACCTTGATGCACATCAGTTGCTTGGCGCCGCTGTTGTCCGCCGCGGCCAGCGTGGTCTGCATCTGGATCATGTTCGTGCGCTCCTCATTCCGCCGCGCGGGCCAGCACTTCGACGACGCGAAAGTGCTTGGTCTTGGACAGCGGGCGGCATTCGGCGATGCGCACCAGGTCGCCCTGATGGCACTCGCCGGCCTCGTCGTGCGCGTGCAATTTGCTCGAGCGGCGCAGCAGCTTGCCGTACAGGCCATGCTGCTCCTGGCGCTCGATCAGCACGGTCACGGTCTTGGCCATCTTGTTGCTGAGCACGCGGCCTTGCAGCGTGCGCGATGTTTTCCGGGTCTCGCTCATTTCGCGGTGCCTTGCTTGTTCTGTTCGGTGAGCAGCGTCTTGGCGCGCGCGATTTCGCGGCGCACCCGCTTGAACTGGTGGGTCTTGGCGGCGCCATCCTGCGCCTTCTGCATGCGCAGACTGAACTGCTCACGACGCAGCTCGACGATGTGCTCGCCAAGATCCTTCCCCGATTTGCCACGCATCTGTTTGCTATCCATCACAGCACCGCCCTGGTCGCGAACTGGGTCTGCACCGACAACTTGGCGGCGGCCAGACGGAACGCCTCGCGTGCCTCGGCCTCGGTCACGCCCTCGATCTCGTACAACATCCGACCCGGCTGCACCGGCGCCACCCAATATTCCACGTTGCCCTTGCCGGCGCCCATGCGCACCTCGATCGGCTTCTTGGTCATCGGCTTGTCCGGATACACGCGGATCCACAGCTTGCCGCCACGCTTGACATAGCGCGTGATGCAGCGGCGCGCAGCCTCGATCTGGCGCGCCGTCAACATCCCATGCGTGGACGCCTTCAGCCCGTATTCGCCGAAGCTGACCAGATTGCCATTCCAGCTCAAGCCGTCGTTGCGGCCCTTGAACTGTTTGCGGTACTTGGTGCGTTTGGGTTGCAGCATAGTCGTTCCTTTTTGCGATCGTCCCTGATCGCGAAGATCAAAAAGCGGTCATCCTGACCGCACCTGAATTTTTGCGATCATCCTTGATCGCGAAGATCAAACAGTACCCATCCTTGGCTGCACTTCTCAATTTCCTTTTCTATTTACTGGCGCGTTCACGGCGACCCGTGCGCTCGCGGCGCGGTTCGTCGTCGCGGTTGGCGCGCTCGCGGCGCGGTTCACTGCGCTCGTTGCGTTCGTCTTCCTTCACCTGACCGACGGTGGCGAAATCGAAGATCTCGCCCTTGTAGATCCACACCTTGACGCCGATCACGCCATACGTGGTCTTGGCTTCGGCCAAGCCGTAATCGATGTCCGCGCGCAAGGTGTGCAGCGGCACGCGGCCTTCGCGGTACCACTCCGAGCGCGCGATCTCGGCGCCATTCAAACGGCCGCCGACGTTGACCTTGATGCCCAGCGCGCCCAGACGCATCGCGTTCTGCACGCTGCGCTTCATCGCGCGGCGAAACATGATGCGGCGCTCCAACTGCTGGGCGATATTCTCCGCCACTAGTTGCGCGTCCAACTCTGGCTTGCGCACCTCGTTGACGTTGATGTGCGCGGGCACGCCCATGATGTCGGACACGTCCTTGCGCAACTTCTCGATGTCCTCGCCCTTCTTGCCGATCACTACACCCGGACGCGCCGTATGGATGGTGATGCGCGCGTTCTTGGCGGGACGTTCGATCTGGATCCGCGACACGCCGGCTTGCGCCAGACGCTTCTTCAGCAGCTCGCGCACCTTGAGATCCGCGACCAAGTACTGCGCGAATTCGCGCTTGCCCGCGTACCACTTGGAGTTCCAGTCCTTGGAAATGCCAAGGCGGATGCCGATCGGATTGACTTTGTGACCCATGGTTCAATTTCCCTGGATGGGGCTTTTCAGCCCTCTTGAGTCAAGGGGGCAATGCGCGACGAGAGCAGCGAGTCGCGCATGAGGGCTGTGGAAGTGCGAAAACTTGTTCATGGCGTCTTCTTACGAGCCCACGACAATAGTTATGTGAGACGTACGCTTCAAAATTCTCGCGCCGCGGCCCTTGGCGCGCGCGCGCATGCGTTTCATCATCGCGCCTTCGTCGACGAAGATGCGGGTGACTTTCAATTCATCGACGTCCGCGCCGAGATTGTTTTCGGCATTGGCGACGGCGGAAAGCAGCACCTTGCGCACCAGATGCGCGGCCTTCTTGTTGGTGTGCTCGAGCACCGCGCTGGCGTTGCCGACCGGCATGCCGCGCACAAGATCGGCGACCAGTCTCACTTTCTGTGCCGAGCTTTTGGCGCCGCGCAGCACGGCTTTGGCTTCCATCGTGTTCATGGCGTTATCCATCATCACTTGGCGGCGGGGGCGGCAGCCGGGGCGGCGCCAGGCGCGCTGGTCGGCTTGCCGCCGGCGGGCGCTGCAACCTTCTTGTCGCCGGTGTGGCCCTTGAAGGTACGGGTGATCGCGAACTCGCCGAGCTTGTGCCCGACCATGTTCTCGTTGACCAGCACCGGCACATGCTGGCGGCCGTTGTGCACGGCCATGGTCAAACCGACCATCTCCGGCACGATCATCGAACGGCGCGACCAGGTCTTGATCGGGCGCTTGCTGTTGCTCGCGCTCGCGGCCTCCACCTTCTTCAAAAGGTGCAGGTCGACGAACGGGCCTTTCTTGAGTGAACGTGGCATGGTTTATTTCCTGCGGCGCACGATGAATTTCTGCGTGCGCTTGTTGTTGCGCGTCTTGTAACCCTTGGTCGGCGTGCCCCACGGACTGACCGGATGACGGCCGCCGGAGGTGCGGCCTTCGCCGCCGCCGTGCGGATGGTCGACCGGATTCATCACCACGCCGCGCACGGTCGGGCGGATGCCGCGCCAGCGCGTGGCGCCGGCCTTGCCGAGTTTGCGCAGGTTGTGTTCCGAATTGCCGACTTCGCCGATGGTGGCGCCGCACTCGACCTGCACCCGCCGGGTTTCGCCCGAGCGCAAGCGCAGCGTCGCATAACCGGATTCGCGCGCGACCAATTGCGCGGAAGCGCCGGCGCTGCGCGCGAGTTGCGCGCCCTTGCCGGGTTTCATCTCGATGCAATGCACGGTGGTGCCGATCGGTACATTGCGCAGCGGCATCGAATTGCCGGCCTTGATCGGCGCGTCGCGCCCGGCCATCAACTGATCGCCCACCTGCACGCCCTTGGGCGCGATGATGTAGCGGCGCTCGCCGTCGACATACAACAGCAGCGCGATGTGCGCGGTGCGGTTGGGATCGTATTCCAGCCGTTCGACGCGGCAGGCGATGCCTTCCTTGTCGCGCTTGAAGTCGATGATCCGGTAATGCTGCTTGTGGCCACCGCCGCGATGGCGGGTGGTGATGCGGCCATAGTGGTTGCGACCGCCGGTCTTGGACTGCGCTTCGGTGAGCGGCGCGTACGGCGCGCCCTTGTGCAGGCCGGGCGTGGCGACACGTACCATGCCACGGCGTCCGGGAGATGTCGGCTTGGGAGTGATCAGTGTCATCGTAATTTCGCCTTAAAGCTTCAAGCTTTCGCTGCAACGTCGATGCTCTGGCCCTCGGCCAGACGCACGTATGCCTTGCGCACGTCGGCCTTGCGGCCGGCGCGGAAACGGAACAGCTTCAGCTTGCCCTTGATGTTGACCATGTTGACCGAGCGCACATCCACGGCGAACAACTGCTCGACCGCGGATTTGACGTCGGATTTGGTGGCGGTGGGTGCCACTTCGAAAACGTACTGGTTGTGTTCCGCGAGCTTGGCGCTCTTCTCGGAAATGCGCGGCGCGCGCAGCACGGACAGAACGCGCTCGTTGAGCACCGAGTCCTTGTTCGCCACTTGTTTGTTCATGCCAGCCACTCCTCGATCTTCTTGACCGCATCCACCGTCATCACCACGTGGTCGGCGCTGACCAGCGCGACCGGGCTGATGCCGTTGACATCGACCACGTCGATAACCTTGTGGTGATTGCGCGCGGACAGGTAGAGTTTTTCGTCGATTTCGCCGGCCACGATCAGTGTGCGGCCATTGGCCTCGATCTCGCCGAGCTTGCCGATCAGCGACTTGGTCCTTGCTTCGTCGACCGCGAATTCCGAAACGATTTTCAAGCGGTCCTGACGGTTCAACTCGGCCAGGATCGAACACAACGCGCCGCGATACATCTTGCGGTTGACCTTCTGCGAGAAATCGCGCGGCTTGGCCGCGAACGCGCGCGAACCGCCCACGAAGATCGGCGCGCGGTAATCGCCATGGCGCGCGCCGCCGCCTTTCTGCTTCTTGAATTTCTTGGTGGTGCCCGACACTTCGCTGTGGGTCAATTGCGCCTTGGTGCCCGCCCGGCCCGCGTTGCGATACGCGGTGACGACCTGGTGCACCAGCGCCTCGCGAAACGCGCCGCCGAAGATCCGTTCGGAAACTTTTACCGGTTTCGCGCCGATCACATTGAGTTCCATCGTTGTGCTCCTCAACCTTTGGCCGCGGGACGCACGACCACGTCGCCGCCGGGCGCGCCCGGCACCGCGCCCTTGACCGCGATCAGATGACGCTCGGCATCGACCTGCATCACTTCCAGGTTCATCGCCGAACGATTCACGCTGCCCATGTGGCCAGACATTTTCTTGCCCGGGAACACTCGGCCCGGCGTCTGGCGCTGACCGATCGAGCCCGGCGAACGGTGCGACAGCGAGTTGCCGTGCGTGGCATCGCCCATGGTGAAATTCCAACGCTTGATCGTGCCCTGGAAGCCCTTGCCCTTGGTCACGCCGGCGACATCGACCATCTGCCCGACTTTGAACACCTCGTCGGCCTTGATCTCGGCGCCCACCGCGTATTTTTCGGCGTCCTTGTCATCCAGCGTGAACTCCCACAGGCCACGGCCCGGCTCGACCTTGGCCTTGGCGTAATGGCCTTTCTGCGGCTTGGTCAGCAGCGACGCGCGGCGCGCGCCCACAGTGACCTGCACCGCGACGTAGCCGTCGTTGTCGGCGGTCTTCACCTGCGTCACGCGATTCGGCGTCGCTTCGATCAGCGTCACCGGCACCGAGCGGCCGTCTTCGGTGAAGATGCGGCTCATGCCGCATTTTTTTCCAACCAGTCCGATAGTCATTATCGTTATCTCTTTCTCGCTCGCGTCGATTGCTTCAACCCAATTTAATCTGAACGTCGACGCCCGCCGCGAGATCGAGCTTCATCAGCGCATCCACGGTCTTGTCGTTCGGATCCACGATGTCGAGCACGCGTTTGTGCGTGCGCGTTTCGTACTGATCGCGCGCATCCTTGTCGACGTGCGGCGACACCAGGATCGTGTAACGCTCGATCTTGGTCGGCAGCGGAATCGGGCCACGCACCTGCGCGCCGGTGCGCTTGGCCGTTTCCACGATCTCGCTCGCCGAGCGATCGATCAGGCGGTGGTCGTACGCCTTCAGCCTGATGCGGATGTTCTGGTTCGCCATTGCCGTGTCCTCAAAGAACGATTGTCTTGCGGCAGCTTCTCACTGCGTCGCTATTCGGGTAGTAGAAGTGGGTAATGGGTAGTTGGGAAGCGCAAAACATCCAAGTGCGCCGCTCTCCTACTTCCTACTTCCTACTTCCTACTTCCTACTTCCTACTTCCCACTCCCATCTCTTGTCACTCGATGATCTTCGCCACCACGCCCGCACCCACCGTGCGGCCGCCTTCGCGAATGGCGAAACGCAGACCATCCTCCATCGCGATCGGGTGGATCAG
>JBDTBW010000077.1:0-40106 GCA_039923855.1 Rhodanobacteraceae bacterium
GCCGCATCGCCTTCCGGCCAGCCGCCGAAGCCCTGGATGCGTTGCGTCACCGGCCGCGTTGGCAGGAACACGGCGTCTTCATTCAACACGTTCGGCGTCAAATTACGCAACGGCGTGATGTCGTCGATGATCCAGATGCCGCGGCCGTGTGTGGCCAGCACCAGATCATTGGTGCGCGGCTGTACCACCAGATCGCGCACCGGTACGTCCGGGAAATCGCTGCCCTTGAATTGCGCCCAATGCGCGCCGTTGTCGGGCGAAATCCACAGACCGAATTCGGTACCGGCGAACAGCAGCGATGGATTGACCGTATCCTGCTTGATCACGTGCACGAAACCGCGCAAGCCTTTGTTGTTGTTGGGCGTGACCAATGCCGCCCAGGATTTGCCGTAATCGGTGGTCTTGTAGATGTACGGCATCATGTCGCCGAAGCTGTGCCGATCGAAGGCGACGAATGCGGTACCGGCATCGAAGGGACTGGCCTGCACCCAGGATACCCACGAGCGCGCCGGCACGCCGCGCACATTGCCGACGACATTGTTCCAACTTTTGCCGCCGTCGCGGGTCAGTTGCAGATTGCCGTCATCGGTGCCCACCCAGATCAGCCCCGCCTGTTTCGACGATTCGCTGATCGAATAAATCGTGTCGTGCATCTCGGCATAAGAGTTGTCGACGGTGACGCCGCCCGATTCCTCCTGGCGTTGTTCCTGCGGATTGTTGGTCGTGAGGTCGGGCGAGATGCGATCCCAGCTCTTGCCGTGATCGGAAGAGCGGAACAGGAACTGCGCGCCGATATACATCGTGCCTTTGTCGTTGGGCGACAGCGCGATCGGCGTGTTCCAGTTGTAGCGCAGTTTCTCCTTGTAGCCGGCTTGCGGTTGCACCAGTTGAATCTGATGCGTGTGCCGGTTGATACGGCCGAGGAAGCCGCCCTGCGATTCGGCGTAGATGTAATTCTTGTCGGTCGGATCCTCGAACATGAAGAAGCCGTCGCCGCCGAACATGTTTTCCCAGCGGCCGTTGCTGATGCCGCCGGGATATTCGGAATCGCCGACCCAGTCGCTGTTGTCCTGCAGTCCGCCGTAAACGTGGTAGGGATCGTCGTTGTCGACGCTGACGTGATAGAACTGCGAGATCGGCAGGTTGTTGGCCTTCCACCATTTGTTGCCGCCGTCGTGGGAGAACCACAGGCCGCCGTCGTCGGCGGCGACCACGAATTTCGGATCGACCGGATCGATCCAGTCGTCATGATTGTCGCCGTGCATGCCGCCGCCGGATTCGCTGAAGGACTTGCCGCCATCGGTGCTCTGGATCAGGGTCAGGTCGGGCTTGAACACACGCTCGGGATTGCTTGGATCGACGATCAGATTGGCGAAATAAAATGGACGCCACACCATGTTCTGGCTCTTATCGCGCTCGCTCCAGGTCTTGCCGCCATCGTCTGAGCGGTACAGCGCGGAGTCGGTCGATTCGACCAACGCGTACACAATCTGCGGGTTGGACGGCGCGATCGTCACCGCGATGCGACCGTAGGGTTTTTTCGGGAAGCCCTTGTTGGCGTCCGGAGTGATTTCCGTCCAGGTGTGGCCAGCATCGCCGGAACGGAACAAGCCGCTGCCTGACGGCACATTCGCCGATTCGCCGCCAGAACGGAAGGTCCAGCCCTTGCGGCGGAAATCCCACATCGTCGCAAGCAGCACGTCGGGATTTTTCGGATCCATGGAAAGGCCCGAACAACCCGTCGAAAGATTCTTGCCCTTCAATACCAGCGACCAGGTATGGCCGCCGTCGGTCGTTTTGTACAAGCCGCGGTCGGCCGAATCGCTCCAGAGTTTTCCGGCGACGCAGGCGTACGCGGTGTTGCCGTCGGCGGGATCGATCGCGATGTGCGCGACGTGCTCGGAATTGGGCAGGCCAAGATAACTCCAAGTCTCGCCGCCGTCGGCGGTTTTGTAGACGCCGTTGCCGATTGAAACCGTATTGCGCATCCACGACTCGCCGGTGCCGACCCAGACCGTGTCGTGATGTTGCGGATCGATCGCAAGGGAACCGATCGACATCACCGGCTCGCGGTCGAACATCGGCTTGAAGGTGGTGCCGTTGTCGGTGGACTTCCAAACGCCTCCGCTGGCTGCGCCGACATAGATCGTGACCTTGCCGTTCTTTTCGGGCACGCCGGCGACCGCGTCGATGCGGCCGCTCATCGTCGCCGAACCGATGTTGCGCGCGTTGAGGCCCGAGATCGCGCCGCTGTCGAAACCGGCGGCAGTTTGCGTGGCCGCTTGCGCGCTGGCGGCGAATGTCAACGCAATCGCGAGCGAGATGCCGGCACGCAAACTGACATGGTGGATCGTGCGGATGCTCATCTCACTTCCCCTCTTGTTTTTTGGCGGCTGGAGCGGGAAATGCGAACACCGCATCCTCCACGGCCACATTGGCCTGCGCCTTGTCGATGCTGATCTGCATCATCTGATCGGCCGTTCCGCCCTTCGGACCGCTGGTGATCGCAAACGGGAAATACACGCCATTCACTTGTTCGTAATCACCGAAATCGGTCTGCGTGACCTGCTGGCTGCCGCGGATCATGCGCCGCGCGATCTCGCGGATCGGCAGATACGCGTCGGGGTCGAGATAGATCACCAGCGTGTTGCCGTCCTTCAACCGCACCTGCAATTTGTGGGCGTTGGTGCCGTCCACGTCTTCGGTGCCAAGATAAGTCACCTGATTGCCCTTGGCGGCGGCGTTGACCAGCGGCCCGTCGATATCGGCCTGCTCGGCCAGTTCCCTGGCGTCGTCGGCGGACATCGGAATCGGATCCTTGCGGCCGCCGAATGGCTGGATGCTCCAACCGCGCTGGCCGTCCCACGCTTGTACTTGGGTCAGGCCCTGCACGCTGGCTTCCTCGCGAAGCTTGTCCGGGCGTTTCATCAGCGATGTGTAGGCGAGTTTGAAGCCGCCACCGGCGATCAACTGCCCCTCCATTTTGAGCGTCTTGATCGCCTGCAACTTTTCCATCCCGCCACGCGCGGCAATGCTCTTGTCGACAAGTTCATCGGCGGTCACGGCGCAGGCACTGCCCGCGCAGAACAGCAGCGCGAACGCAAACACGGCACGGGCAATCATCATCCATTCTCCCCACAGTAAATCGCGATACGGCAACGGACACGATGGCGAATCTTAGCCGACCGATCCCGCCAGCGCGCTAGCCTGAACCCAAAACCTCTTCGATGCGATGGGAAAGAAGTCATGGTGGCGGACCTGGGGGGCGTCGAGTCCGACATCGCCGCCGGGCTCTCCGCGACAGACGCGCACCATTGCGCGACCGCCGTCGGCACGCAAGTCCGGTGCGCATTGTGTAACAACGCAAATTCGTGACGCGCGTTCCATTCGCGCGTCCTCTTCTCGCCCGACTCTTGCAAGGAATCCACACACGCGCGCCGTCAGCTTGACGCCCGGAGTGGATCACACAGGGGAGAATCATGGAAAGCAACGGCCAAGCGCATGATGCGCCAGAGCGACACCCGCAAGCGATCCGTCCGTGGGGTGTCGAGTGGACGCGCAAGTTCCAGGCGATGCTGGAACGCGGCTGGCCGTTGGCCGAGGTCGCGGCCTTGCACGACGACCTCGATCGCATCGCCTCGGCGGCCGATGGCACCGGCGATACCGACTTGGCGGCGACGGCGGTTGAGCTGTCGGTTTACCTGTGCTCGTTCGTCGAGGATGGCCGCAGCCCGGACGTCGTGCAACGCGCGAACATGCAACGCATGAGCCGCGCGCTGGGAGGCGAATCCGCGCCGGACTCCGCGAAACTGTCCCGGAACGTCGCGCCGCTTCCGTCGAAACTGGCGCGGCTGCTGTGCGTAAGTGCCGATGCCAACTTGATCGCCGAACTTTGCCTGCGGCTGGCCGAGCGCGAGATCGCGATGATCGCGCGCTCGGATGCCGAAGACGCGCTGCAGCGTCCACCGGAGCACGGCGCGCACGTGGTGGTGGTCGATCAATCGCAGTTGGCGGAGTTGCATCGTCTGGAACGCGCGGCGTTGAACCTCGCGGGCTCCGCCGGGCGCCCATTGTTCGTCGCACTGCTGCGGGAGAACTCGCTGCAGCAGCGGATGTACGCGCTGCGCGGCGGCGCCGACATGGTGCTCGAATTCAACGACAATCCGGCGGCGTTGGCCGAACGCGTCGCACGCTTGCTGCGCGACCGCGACAACGCGCCGCTGCGCGCGATGATCATCGACGACGATCGCAGCCAGGCGATGTTCTGCGAGAGCGTGCTGCGCCACGCTGGCGTCGAAACCAGCCTGCACACCGACGCCCGGCAGGCATTGGATTCGTTCGTGGCGTTTCATCCCGAAGTGGTGCTGGTGGATCTGTACATGCCCGAGATGGATGGCCTGGCGCTGGTCGCCGCGCTGCGCGCGATGCCTGAAGCCGCCAGCACCTCGGTGGTGTTCCTGTCGGGCGACCAGGATGCCGAGACCCGCTTCGAGGCGCTGGCCGCCGGCGGAGACGATTTCCTGACAAAGCCCATCCTGCCGCGGCATCTGGTCGCAGCGGTGCTGACCCGCGGTCGTCGCGCGCGGCAATTGAAAACCGCCGGGCGGCAAGCGCCCGCGCTGATCGGCGCGGCATCCAATATCAGCGAGATCCATCCGCCGGCGCGGCGGGACGCGGCCGGATAATCGCGCAAAGCGATTCCGCGATCGGTGGGCGATCTTGCGCGTTGATGCGCGCGATTCATCGCGTGTTGCAACGCGGCGTGCGAGGTTTCGAGTGCTAGAATTGCGTCCCGCATCCTTGTCGGGGTGCGTTCCGCCTTCCTTCCCGCGATGAAAGGAGTCCGCCGATGTCCATGAATCCGCGATCCGCCGTTTCCCTGTCCGTCGCCTGCGCCTTGCTGCTTGCCGGTTGCGCCGGGCATCCACAACGCAGCGAAACTTCAACCCCCACGGGTTCGGAACAACCGGTTGCGCCGGCGCCCGTGCACGAAACCAGAACGACGCGAGCGACGCATCATGCGACCACGCCTGAACCCGCGATGCAAACACCCGCAGGCCCAGGCGACATGGTTGGTGTCGCTTCGTGCGATCAATATCTCTCGACCTACAAGGCCTGCCATCGTGCCGCCGGTATTTATGCGCCGGGCCAGATCAATGCGCGCTACGACATGATGCACGAAACGCTGCAGCGCGATTCGCGGGATCCCGCCAAGCGCGTCACGCTGGATGCGCGTTGCCGTTCGTTGGCCAAACAGTTGACCGAGGCGTTGCACGGCAAGAGCTGCAACGCCGCGCCGGCGTCGAGTTCGACCAGCAACATGTCGCCGGGCGCCATGTAGGTGCGCACCGCCGTGGCTTGACGATGCGGGAGGGCAGCTCTTCGCGATAAACGCCAAGGCTGCCCTTTCCGCCAGTTGTTCCGTGTGCAATGCATCCATCCCCGCAACGGTCTCGTATATCGAGTATTCGATAAACCTCTTGAGGAGATCACGATGGATCGGCGGCAATTCTTGACCGGCAGTGCGGGCTTGCTCGGATTCGGCGCGCTGGCGCTGATTGCTCGCGGCGCCGAGAATGTGGTGTCGGTGAGCGTGGTGCAGCACCCGACTTTCGTGCTGACCGACGCGCAATGGCGCCAGCGGCTTGGCCCCGAACGCTATGCGATCCTGCGTCAGGCCGGCACCGAGCCCGCTTTCAGCAGCTCGCTGAATCACGAGCATCGCGCCGGCGTTTTCCATTGCGCGGGTTGCGAGTTGCCGTTGTATTCGTCGAAAACCAAGTTCGACTCGGGCACCGGCTGGCCGAGTTTCTGGAAGCCGCTGCCGAACGCGGTCGCCCGCGATACCGACACCAGTTTCCTGATGACGCGCACCGAGATACGCTGTCGCCGCTGCGCCGGCCATCTTGGCCATGTATTCCACGACGGTCCGCCGCCGACCGGCTTGCGCTATTGCATGAACGGGCTGGCACTGCGTTTCGTCCCGGGCGCGACGGCATAAACGCCGGCTCGTCGCCCCGCAAAAAAGCCCCGGCTTGGCAACCGGGGCTTTTGCGTTTTCGGACCTGGCGACGACTCAGGCGGGCTGTACTTCGTCGGCCTGCAGACCCTTGGGCCCCTTGACCACGGTGAAGCTTACCATCTGGCCTTCCTGCAACGATTTGAAGCCGGTGCCTTGGATGGCGCGGAAGTGTACGAACACATCTTCACCATTTTCGCGGCTGATGAAACCGAAGCCCTTTGCATCGTTGAACCATTTGACCGTGCCGGTCTGACGATCCGACATAACTGACTCCTTGCGACTCGATGGTTGGTTGAACCCCTGAACTGAATCGCGCCAGGTGGCGCGCCTTGTTGCACTGACGACGGTGAGACAGCGATGCGATCGTTGCGACGGTCAGCAACCAGCCCCATGGGCCGCGGCTCGCCCGCGGCTTAAGCTAACGCAGCGCGGCGGATCGTACTGCAAGGCGAGGGCCGTTTGCCAGGGCCTGCTCACACCAAGCCATGTGGCCGCTTGGGTCGACGTGAACAGACCTTGGGGCGCCCGCGATCGGCCATGCTGTGCGCGTATCGCGAACGTCGCTCCCATGCGTTTGGCGTCATTCCGCTGCGATTAATGGCCGCCTGCGTAAGTTGATTCGGCTGGATGACCGTATTGCTGTACATTTCGAAAGCGGTTTTTCCGCACTCAACGTTTCTCCCGTTCCGGACGATCAAGGAGAGCCCCATGAAATCCCGTTCCCCCCTGCTCGCTTTTGCCGTGGCTTCGCTGTTCGCGACGGCTGCCATGGCGCAGGACGCAATGTCACCGCCACCGCCACCACCCCCGCCGGCGCCGCCCATGCAGCCGATGCCGCCGCCTCCCCCGCCGCCGACCGCTCAGAGTTCGATGCCGATGGCACCTGCGGCGCCGACCGTCAACGAGACGCCCTCGCAACCGGTAGCCGCGGGTGCGGGCGAAATGTCCACGCAGATGCAGACGCCGCAAGGCACCGCGACGATCAATTCCGGTATGCCGCCGGCGACGAATTACGGTCCCAAACCGCCATTCGCGCAACTGGATACCAATCACGATGGCCGCATCAGCCAGGAAGAGGCCCAAGCGTATCCGCTCTTGTACAACGACTGGATCCACGTCGCGCACCACGCCAAGAGCATCACCAAGTCGCAGTATGCGAAGTGGGATGCCGGAACCTGATGCCTCCGTTCTACCCAGCGTGACGAAAGGGCCCCGCGGGGCCCTTTCTTTTGGTTTATTTTGAAGCGCCGTTTTGCAGGCGCGAGAACCATTCAAAGCGTAACGGGTGGCTGACAGCGCTTCGTTTCAATCGGGCAAGCTCAAATGGCGTCGCGTTCCGCGCGGCGACGTTGGCTGTCCTCGATGCCGACCAGCGCGGCGAGGATGCCGCTGCCACCCAATGTGAGCAAGCCGTATGCGATCAATCCGAGGGCGGTGGCCACCGCCACCATCGGGTTCGTGCCCGCCGCACCGCGCGCGAAATGGAAGAACACCCCGGCTATCGCGTAGGCGATGCCCGCGATGATCAGCAACATGCCGATCCACGCGATTACCCGCGCGGTGCCCAGCAACAGGCCAAGACGGGCGGTTTGCATATTCTTGTACGGCAGAAAACGGCGTGGCGTCATGACTTTTCCTCGGCAACACGGATAGGCTACAGACGATCATAATCGACCACGGCGTTGAACAGCAGCGCGTAGCTGCCAATCGTCTCGCCACGCCAGATCGGATTGTTGGCGAACAGCAAAACGTGGCCCTTGCCATAACGCGCATCGACCACCACCGCGTGTTGCGCGATGGCGCCGCCGTTGTCGAGCAATCCTGAAACCAGCAAATCACCGGCGTCGGCCCAACGGGCGATCGCTCGTGGACGCTCGCTGTCCGGGATCAGGAAGACGTTGTTACGCTTCTGTTCGGCGTTCAACGGCAATGCCTGCCAGGGTTTCACGTCCGGCAATTCCGGCGGCGGCTGATACGCGCGGCCTTGCGGGATATCGACATCATCCGGACCGCCCCGGCCGGTCGGACGCTTGTAATCCTTGGCACTGGGGATGCCGCGATCGCCGATGGTCTGGTTGCTCAAGTCGAACGCCATGCCCTCAGCGCTGTAGAGTGCAAAGGATTTTTCGTAACCGCGCGCGATCGGGCTCTTGTCGTCGACCAATTCCGCGCGCAATACACTGCCGGTCACTTTCAGATCCTTGGCCGGATTCACCGAAACCCCCGGCGCCAGGCCTTCGTCGATGGCGAATTTCGCGGTGTCTTGCGAGGTCACCAGCAGGCCGCCCTCGGCGACGAAGCGTTTGAGGTTCTCGACGCCTGATTCGCCCAAGCCCGGGCGGATATCGTCGGTGGAGTCAATTACACCCAGATTCGGCGTCAGCGCGGTCTTTTTCCACGGCATCTGGTTGCCGTAGCGTGGCAGGCCGCCGACGATCATCTGTGTACTGGAATAGCCAATCGGGCCAAACAGGATCACATCGTATTTGCCGCGCAGATTCGCCTCGCGCGCTACATCCTGGGTGCTGATGTAGCTGTAAGGCACGTGCAGTTTGTCCAGCGCCATCCGCCACCAGCCTTCGGTCTGGGTGTCCAGCCAGGTGTGCATCAACGCGATGCGCGGCAGCTTGCCGTGCACGCCGAGCGAAGCGAGATCGAACGTGGGCAACGCAAAATCAACGGACAATTGCCGCATCGGCGCTTTCAGGACGGTAGCATCAGTCACACGCACGACATCCACATCGAACAGATCGCCGAGCGACCAGCCGGTGTCGTCGTAGGGGTGTTTCTGCGGATCGTCCGGCGCCCAGTACTGACGATCCAGCAAGGTGTCGGCGATCCGCGAATACGGCTGGTCCATCCGGATCACATAACTTCCGGCCGGGAAGGTGCGGCGCGCATTTTTCTGCTTCGGCGGCCCCGCGCCTGATTTTTTCTCATCGCCGGTTGACGCCTTGTCCGCGGGCACATCAATGGTGAATGACGCATCCGCACGGCTGATCTCGACGTGCTGCCGCTGCATCACCCGCAACAATTGCGCCTGCGCGCCCTTGTACTTTTCGTCCGACGACAACACGTAGGCAGCGGGACCGGCCTCCTGTGGCTTCTCGATCGAACGTTTGCTCTTCAACCAGAAATTGGACAGGAACTTCTGTCCGTTCTCGGCAAAATAATGCAGCGCGGTCAACAGCCCGGTCTGCTCGTAATTGTTGTTGTCGCGCTGCGACCACAGCACTTTCGGCAGCGGCGGATTGGGTTTGTACCAAGTGCGCTGGTATTCGTCGGGACTGAGTATGCGCTCCTCGGTGTCGGCGCCATCGTTGCCGAAGGTTTCATATAAACGGCTGATACCGTTGTGCATCGCCGCGATGAACATCAGATAGCTGGGGCTCCAGGTGTCGAAATTGCCGTGAGTAAAGACGCCCGGCATCCCGAATTCGGTCATCTGCTGCACGTTGTTCCAGCCGAGCTGCTGCCATTCCGAAGTCAAAATCGGGTCGATCCACGCGTTGTACGGGCCGTCGCCGACGGTATTGTCGTAGAGGAATGGTACCGACTCGTGCAAATCGTGCAATACCTGCGCGTGCCAGCCGATGTAGGTGTCCGCCACGTTGCGCGTGAGGTTCAGCGTCATCGCCATCGCGTCGCGATTGTTGTCGTGCGCGACGTAATGACCCCAGTACATCAGCGGCGGATATTGCTCGCCCAGATGCGCGCGATGCCAGCGGTACAGATCGACCATGCGATCGCGGCCATCGACTT
Organism: Rhodanobacteraceae bacterium; assembly: GCA_039923855.1. Lineage (GTDB taxonomy): Bacteria > Pseudomonadota > Gammaproteobacteria > Xanthomonadales > Rhodanobacteraceae > 66-474. Next base: position 9,785 of record JBDTBW010000077.1, read on the forward strand.
CCACCACCGGGGTGATCAGTGTAATCACGTGCGAGCGGATGTACTTTATGTACGGCGCGTCGTCGACCGCTAGTCGATAACCCAGTTCCATCAGCGCGGTCGGCGCGCCGGTCTCGGTCGAATGGATAGTGCCGGTGATGTAGTAGACCGGCGTGGTCTGCTGGATGATGGCGGCGACCTTGGCGTCGTCCATATCCAGCTTGCGTGGGTCGGCGAGTTGCGCCAGCCGCGCCTTGTTGGCATCCAGTTGCGCCATCAGCGATTCGTCGGCGATCGCCACCGCGATCATCTCGCGGCCTTCCTCGGATTTGCCGATGGTGAACACGCGCACGCGCGGGCTGGCCGCGGCCAGCATGCGAAAATAGCGATGCACGTCCTCCGCGTACGGCAGCATGTTGGGCGCGCCGGCGATGTCGCCCAGCACCTTTTCCGGCGTCGGCACCGTGCCGGACACCGGCAGGTAATCGGTCAGCGGCGAATTGAAGTCCGGCTGGCTGGTGTACTGGGCGATCTTCGCCGTGTAGGCCTGATCGACCGGCTGTTGCGGGTCCGGCGCATAAGTATCTTCGACTTGCGCCGAGGCGATGCCGCACAGCGTCAACGCGCCGAACACGGATAGCGTGAAGGTTGCGCGCATGGTCCTCATCCCGTCGTCATGAGATCGCGCAGGATAACCACAAACTCCCGGCATTGGGCGTGCCGGAGTGCACGGTCGAGGCGGCATAAAGGGCCGCCGGCACATGCTTCATCGCGAATGCCTGGACTCAATCCGTGCCGTAGCGGAGCCACAACACCGCTTCGTGCTCGTCGGCAAACACCCGGACGGTGAAGCCGACCTCGCGCGCTCTCAATTCGGCGTGTTCCACCAGCGGAAGATGGGCGCTTACCGGTTCGTGATAGGCGATGCGGACGTGCTCGAGAACGCTGCCCCGCAAGACTTCGACCAGACTGTCCATCTCATCGGGGGGTACCGGCTCGCCAAGCAAGCGGTCGATGACCAGCAATCGGCGGGCTCCCCGCCGTTCGCACTCGGCTGCAATCGCTTTCCAATAGGCGATGCAGACTTCCAGTTTGTCCTCGGGGCCGTCGACCACGGCGTAAAGATAATCCCCGCGGTCCTCGTAGCGAATACCGAAAAGGGTGTCGGGGGGGTTTGATGGAACCGGCCATATCCGGATTGTACGATCAACCATCGGATTCCGCTCCAACCTTTTCAAGTGCATCCCAGCAACTGCACGCTGAAACGATGGGCCTCGTCTGTCCACACTTGCGCCACGCGCAAGCCGGCATGGTCAGCCAACCTCGCGAAAGCCCCCAGCGAATATTTGCCGCTGTATTCGACCAGCATGCTTTCGCCCGCGTTGAAGCGGAATGCCTCGCTGCCGACGCGAACCGTTTGCCCGATCTCGCTGACGATATGCGTCTCGATGCGCCCAGCCAGCGGATTCCAGCGCGCCCGGTGACGAAAAGTCCCGAGATCGAAATCCGCGCCGAGTTCACGATTGAATCGCGTGAGCATGTTCAAGGTGAATTCGGCAGTAACGCCTGCAGCATCGTTGTAGGCGGCTTCCAGCGTGGCGCGATCCTTTTCCAGATCCACGCCGATCAGTGCCACGCCGTCGCGCCCGACCTCCGTGCGCATCTGCCGCAGCAATTGCGCTGCTTCGCGCGTTTCGAAATTGCCGATGGTCGAACCCGGAAAGTACACCAGCGTGCGGCGTGCGCGTCGCGCTGGCCGAGGCAACACGACCGGCATGGTGAAATCTGCGCATACAGGCAGCATTTCCACGTTCGGAAACTCGCGTTGCAATGCCTGGATGCTGGCCGCCAGCGCGCTGCGTGAAATCTCCACCGGCACGTACGCCACCGGCGTTTGCAGATGTTCCAGCAGCAGCCGGGTTTTCAAGCCGCTGCCGCTGCCGTACTCCACCACCAGCGCATCCGGCCCGATCGCCGACGCGATCTCCCGGGCATGCGCGCGCATGATCGCAAGCTCGTCGCGCATCAGCGTGTATTCGGGCTGCCCGCAAATGGATTCGAACAATTGCGAGCCGCGCGCATCGTAGAAATATTTCGACGGCAACCTTTTTGGAGTGTGGCGCAATCCGGCCAGCACGTCGTCCAGGATTTCGTCGCGGCCGGGACGATGATCCCGTAACGGGGCGGCTTGCAAGGCACGTTTCATATCATGCGTTCCTGTCATGCGCCCTTGCACAGACGGATGCCGGCGAATTGCCAGCGGGCGGCGGGAGGGAAGAAATTGCGGTAACTCGCGCGTACATGCCCGGCCGGCGTGGCGCAGGAACCGCCACGCAACACCCACTGCCCGCTCATGAACTTGCCGTTGTATTCGCCCAGCGCGCCTGGAAGTGGACGATAGCCGGGATAGCCAACGTAGGGGCTGCCGGTCCATTCCCATGCGTCGCCGAAGAGTTGCATCGGTGAATCTGGATCGCCACTCGCGCGCTGCGGATGCAGCGTGCCGTTGTCGGCGAAGTTTCCGTCGATTACGCGATCCTGCGCGGCGCTTTCCCATTCCGCCTCGGACGGCAAGCGCGCTCCGGCCCAACGCGCGAAGGCATCGGCCTCATAGAAATTCACGTGGCACACCGGCGCCCCCGAATCGATCGGTTGCAAGCCGGCGAGCGTGAACTCGGTTTGCAAATCTTCGCTCCAGTACAACGGCCGCTGCCATTGCTGCGATTGCACGGCATCCCAGCCGTCCGAAAGCCACAACGCCGGCGTGCGGTAACCGCCGTCCTCGATGAATTGCCGGTACTCGCCGTTGGTCACCGCACGATTGGCCAAGGCATGGGCATGCAGCAGCACGCGATGACGCGGCGTTTCGTTGTCGAAAGCAAACCCTTTCCCGGCATGACCAATCTGCGCGATACCGTCGCGGCCACGCAGAAAACGCAGCGGTATCGGTTCGTCTTTTTGCGGAGAGGTTGGGTACTCACGAAACACCGGCTGCAATGGATTCAGCGAGAACAAGTGCTTGATGTCGGTCAACAGCAATTCCTGATGCTGCTGTTCGTGGTTCAACCCGAGCTCGAGCAACGCCGCCAGCTCCGCATCAGCTTCGCAGCGCGCAAGCATCTCGCCCAGGCGTTCGTCGACGCGACGACGGTAGTCCATGACATTTTCCAGTGTCGGACGCGACAGCAAGCCGCGTTGTGGACGCGCGTGCATCGGGCCGATCGACTGGTAGTAGGAATTGAAAAGAAAATCCCATTCCGGATGCAGCGGTCGATATGAGGCTTCGCGACCCAGCAGGAATCGCTCGAAAAACCAGGTCGTGTGCGCCAGATGCCATTTGGCAGGGCTCGCATCCGGCATCGATTGCACCACGGTATCTTCCGGTTGCAGCGTCGCGCACAGCGCGATCGTTGCCGCGCGCACACGGCGATAACGTGACAGATGATCCGTCGGCGCCGATTCGAAGCGGGCCACTGCGATATCAACGGGCTGCACGGATGCCATCACTCGATTTCCTCGATGATCGACGCCGGGTACGGGGCGCCATAGTCTCAGTCAAGCAAAGCGGGCGTTCAGCCAATGTGAGGATGTCCCGTATCGTCCCGGCGTAGGATCGCGTCATGTCATCGACTCGGCCCGTCTCCTCAAGCTGGCCTGACACGCCGCCTCCCGGCGCCGGCGCAGCGCACAGCCTCCATGGCGGCATCGCCTGGTCCTACGATGCGAACGGCGTTTACATCGATGGTGCTTCCGCGTCGCAACGCACGCCCGGCGAGCCGATTACCTGCCGCACAATCAGCGCGCTGTTTGCGTCGATCCTGATCGAGCACTCGATTGAATCAGGCATCGCGCCGGAATTGATCGCGATGATCATCGCCACCGAAACGGCATCGTTTCGCGCAAGCGGTTATACCGGACCATCGACGTTTCATTGGGAGTCAGGAGTCACGGTGCGCGACGCACCGCCGCCTTTTCGCGGAGATTACAGCGCGGGGCCGATGCAAATACTCGCCAGCGACGCGCGCGCCTTGATCCGTGAGCGAGGCTTGGACATCGATCCGCTGATCGCGTTTCCGGCCTATCGCTTTCGTCCCTCCGCGCCGCCGGAGGATATCCCCGGCTACCGCCCCGATCTCAATATTCCGCTCGGCATACTCGTGATGCGCGGCAACCGGATCATTACCGGCAACGATCCGATCATGACCGCCGCGGCCTATAACGCCGGCGGCGTTTACGACGCCTCGAAATCGCGCAAGTTCGCCAATCGCTGGCATCTGCGCAGCACCGGCAATTATCTCGACCGCGCGGCCAAATGGTATGGCGATGCCTGCGCCGTGATCGGCGCATTGCGGCAGTCCGCTTGACCCAAGGCATTCCCTTTGCGCAGGGAGTGACGGATACTGCGCGGGCTTTGGGAACCGCCATGCCGGACGTTTCCGAAAACGTCGATTTCGCGCCGCAAGTGCTCGACCGCGCTTATGCTCTGCCCGCCGGTTTCTACACCGGGGTGGAAAGCAATGCGCTCGATCGCCGTGAGGTGTTCGCGAAAAGCTGGCAATTGCTGGCGCACGCTTCGCAACTTTCGCAAGCCGGCGATCATGTTGCCGGTGATGTTGCCGGCGTCCCTCTGCTGCTGGTACGCGGCGAGAATGGCGCGCTGCATGCCTTGCACAACGTCTGCCGGCATCGTGCCGGGCCGTTGGCCTTGTGCGACGGCCGCGCTGCGAAGCGCCTGCGCTGTCATTACCACGGCTGGACCTACGCGCTCGACGGGCAGTTGTTGAGCGCGCCGGAAATGTCGGGCGCTGCGGATTTCGACCCCGCCGCGATCCACCTGCCGCAAGCGCGTGTCGCGGAATGGCGTGGGTTGGTGTTCGCCGCACTGGATACCGGCGTGCCACCGCTGATCGAATTACTCGAAGGCATTGACGCGTGGATCGGCGACCGCGCCATCGATCGCTACGTCTTCCACCGCCGCGCCGAATACGGCATCGCCTGCAACTGGAAAACCTATATCGACAATTATCTGGAGGGCTACCACGTTCCGCATATCCATCCGGAACTCAACCGGATGCTGGATTACCGCGACTACGTGGTCGAAACATCGCGCTGGCACTCTTTGCAGCACAGCCCGCTCGAAAGTGGCGACTCGCTGTACGGCAATGGCGAGGCGCTGTACTGGTTCGTGTGGCCGAACACGATGTTGAACGTGATGCCCGAGCGCCTGCAGACCAACCGCGTGCTGCCGCTGGATGCGGATCATTGCCGGATCGTGTTCGACTACTATTACCCGCCGCAAACGGGTGACGTCGAAGCGCGGCACGCGCAGGACCACGCCTTCAGCGATCTGGTGCAACGCGAGGACGTCGACATGTGCGAACGCGTGCAGCGTGGCCTGGCTTCCGGATCGTATATTGCAGGGCGATTGAATCCGCTGCGCGAAAACGGCGTGCATCACTTCCATGAATTGCTGCGCGCGGCTTATCGGGCTGCGCCATGAGCACGACGATTGCTGCGGTCGAGGGGTCGGTACCGGTTTCACCGCGGCCGGCGCTGGGCCTGTGGATGGCTACCGCGCTGGTCATCGGCAACATGATCGGCTCCGGACTGTTCCTGCTGCCTTCGGTGCTGGCGCCCTACGGCGGCGCGGCGCTGCTGGGCTGGGGCGTCAGCCTCGGCGGCATGTTGTTGGTGGCGCTGGTATTCGCCCGGTTTGGGCTGGAAATGCCCACGCGCGGCGGTCCCTACGCATACGCCCGCATGGCGTTCGGCGATGCCACCGGTTTCGGTGTGGCGTGGAGCTACTGGGTATCCAATGCATCCGGCAACGCCGCGATCGCGGTTGCTTTCGCCGGCTATTTCGGTTCGTTGTTGCCGGCGCACACGGCGAGCCCGATACGCGATGCACTGATCGCGATCGCCGCGCTGTGCCTGTGCACGTTCATCAACTTGCGTGGTGCGCGCAGCGCGGGACGCGTGCAACTGGCGACCACCGTGCTCAAGTTTCTGCCGTTGTTTCTGATCGCGGCCGCCGGCGCGATCTATTTTCAGCCATCGCTGTGGCATCCGTTCAATCGCAGCGAACTGGGATTGACCAGCGTGACCACCACTACGGTCGCATTGACGGTTTGGGCCTTCCTCGGTGTGGAATGCGCGACGGTCGCCGGCGCCGACATCCGCGACCCGCGACGCACGATTCCGCGCGCGACTCTCCTCGGCACCGTGCTCGCCGCCGTCGCCACGATCGCCGCCTGCATGGCCGTGGTCGGACTGTTGCCCGCGGCGAAATTGGCGGCATCCGGCGCGCCGTTCGCGGACGCCGCCACACATCTGTGGGGGCCGATGGCGGGCGTCGCATTCGCGATCATCGCGGCGATCTCCTGTTTCGGTGCGCTCAACGGCTGGACCCTGATGCAAGGCCAGGTCGGACTTGCGACGGCCGACGACGACCTTTTTCCGACCGTGTTCGCGCGTTGCGATGCGCGCGGTACGCCGTTCGCCGCGTTGCTGATCAGCAGCGTGTTGTCCAGCCTGCTGGTGCTGGCCAATTTCCAGAAGCACCTGGTGGCCTTGTTCACTTTCGCGATCCTGCTATCGACCGCGACTACACTATTGCCTTATCTGGTGTGCAGCGCCGCCGCCATGCGGTTGCACGAACCGCGACGCACGCGGATGCGCGCCGCGATCCAGACATTGATCGCATTGTTGGCATTGCTCTTCAGTCTGTGGGCGCTGATCGGAACCGGCGCCGAATCGCTGCTCTGGGGCGCGGTGCTGCTGCTGGCCGGCGTGCCGATCTTCGTATGGCGCAAGCGCAGGAATCGTGCGATCCCGGAACGCGCATGACTCGCACATGAAAAAGAGCCCGGCTTGTGGCCGGGCTCTGGTCGAGGTGTCGCTGACGGCATCCGCAGATCAGTAACCGTCGTCGTCGTCATAATACGCCGGCGCATAACCGCCATTGCCGTAATACGTGTTGCCACCGTAATACCCCCGGCTGTTGTAATAGCCGCCGCTGTAAGGCGAGTTGCCGTAACTGTTGCCGTAATAGCCGCCGTTGCCATACGAGCTGTATCCGTAACCACCGCCGTAATAGGGCTGCGGGGGCGGCGCGTAGTAGGTCTGGCGATAACGATCGTGCGAATGATCGATGGCGTTGACGATCAACCCACCCACCAGCGCGCCCGCCACCAGCGCGCCAACGACATTGCCGCCGTGGTCGTGGTCGCGCCGACCATGGTTGTAACCGGAATATCCGTAACCGTCGTAACCGCGATAATCGTGCTGCCGCGCGAACGCGCCGGGGGCGACGACCAGCCCCGCCGTCATCAGTGCGGACACCAGCATCAGCTTGTTGCGCAAACGCGAACGTTGGGCTTGCATTGCATTCTCCCGAATACGCTCCGAACACATACAAGACGTCGGAGCACGGGCACAGTCTCCCACTTCACGGTTAAATGTGAACTGAAGAGTTTTCTTATTATTTGCTTAGGCCGCGCGCGTCGGAGACGCGCGCGGGATGCGTTGCCCAAGCATGACTTGCCCGCCCGTTCCGCGGCTCAACTGCCGCGATTATGCGTCGAGGTATGACCGTAAACCGCTTCCTGGCTGACCTGCGAGGTTTGCGATCCGGTACCGGATTCCTGCGATGTCTCATCGTGATGACCGGTATGCGAATTGGGCGCGGGCCAACTCGGCCCTTCGCGCTCGCGGCGCTTTTTTGCCTCCAGCAAAGCCTGCAGATTGGCGACCGCCTGTTCGTGACTGATCGCCTTGGGCTTTGGTGCGCGCGGTTTCGGCGGCTTGCGGATCGGTGCGTGCGCCGCCGGCGATGGCTGCCGCGGCAATTCTGCGGCAGGCGCGGGCGTTTTCCAACTCGCGGTCAGCGGTTCACGCAACACCGGGCTGCCACGTCCCACCGGCTTATGCGAAGACGCCGAGCGCGCGGCGGCAATGCGCTGCGCAGCCTGCCTGGCGGACTTCACCGCAATGGGCGCGGGTTTGTGCGCGGCGGTTTTTTTTGCGGCGGGTTTATGCGCCAGCTTGCGTGCCGCATTTTTTTTCGCCGGCTTCCTCGCCGCCGATTTGCGGGCGGTGGTTTTTTTCGATGGCGATCGGGCGGCGGATTTGCGGCCGGCCGTTTTTTTCGCAGCCGATTTTTTTACCGACTTCCTTACCGGCTTGCGCGCCGATTTTTTGGCGGCCGGCTTGCGAGATGCCGCGCGTTTCTTGCTCGCGGGTTTTTTGCCGACGGATTTCCTGGTCGACTTGCGGGCTCGGCTGGTGGCCATGTCCTCGATCTCCTCATGATGCGCCAAGCGCGATTGCGCGCCGGCAAGATATTGCGCCAGTTTGGCGCCGATGTCACATGTTCTGTGTGCTAGAAGCTGCGCCCGTCGACCTGGTTGAGCTCCAGTTCGGCCGGTTCGACGCCCCGCAGGCAACGCACATTGACCGCCGCCATCTTCTTGCCTTGTTTTTCGCCATCGGCGAATGGCGCCACCCCGCAAACCGGACAGAAATGATGCGCGATCCGGTGCTTGTTGAATTGGTAGGTGCTCATGTCGGCTTGGGACGTGCGCAGATGCAACTGTTCACGCGGCAGGAACCACAAGAGATAACCCTTGGGGCGGCAATGCGAGCAATTGCATTCATTGACCTGGCCGATCTCGCCTTCCACATCGAATGCGATCCGGCCGCAATGGCAACCACCTTGGTAACTCATCCTGACGCCCTCAAAGTAACCGTGCGAGGAGTATGTGCAATCGGCCGGCGCGGCGTCCAGTGCTGAAAGACCACACAGATCAGCGGCGGCCGCCGCGACGCGGTTCGTCCTTGCCCAAGCGTACGTTCAACAGGCTTTGATCGGCGCTCTTGCCATTCAACGCGGCGACCGCGGCGCGCGCCTCGTGGCCTTCCATCTGCAATTCGGCGAAACCCTTGCACTCGCCGCTGAAAAGATCCTTGGCCATGCGCAGACCGCGCACCTTGCCGTGGGCCTCGAACAGCGCGATCAGCGCCGGTTCCGTCATGCTGCGCGGCAGGCCGCGCACGGTGATTGTCAACATGCTACCTCCATAAAACGAAAAAGCGCCGGGCGAAGCGGATCCGCCCGGCGCCCATTGAAGCGGATGAAACTCAGGCGACCTGGACCTGGTCGGCCTGCAGGCCCTTCGGGCCCTTGGTCACCACGAAGCTGACCTTCTGGCCTTCCTGCAACGACTTGAAGCCGCTGCCCTCGATCGCGCGGAAATGCACGAACAGGTCATCGCCGCCTTCCTGGCTGATAAAGCCGAAGCCCTTGGCGTCATTGAACCATTTGACGGTTCCGGTCTTGCGTTCTGACATGACAAAATCCTCGTAACATGTTGAAAGTGCTGCGGCCTGGGTGCATCCCAAGCCGGAACTGGTTGCGGGGAGTAAGCGGGGCAGAACGATGAGCGGATCCCAGGATCAACTGCATCAGGCCACGATTTACCGTGACCCGGCAAACACAGTGTCCGCACCATACACGCATTTGGGCGAAAAAGCGAATGATCCCGGCAGCTTGAGGCGATTAACTGCATCCATTTCCTAGCGGCCGAAATGCGGATGCGCGAGCTCGAACAAAAATAATCGAAAAATCCGCGGCTCCATCAGCAGCGTGAACACGATGCCATAGGCGGCACCCCACAAATGCGCGTTGTGATTGATGCGGCTGTTCGCGGCGCGATCCATGTAGATCGAAAAAGCAACGAACGCCGCCGCATACAGAATCGCCGGCACCGGAATCACGAACACGATGATCATCGCCCACGGCCGCAGCAGGATGAAGGCGAACAGCACCGCGGAGACCGCGCCCGAGGCGCCGAGACTGCGATACGCGACGTTGTTGCGATTGATCCAGTAGGTCGGCAGGATCGACACCAGCAAAGCGCCCGCATAAAACAGGGCGAACCCGAACGGCCCGAGATACTGCGCGTACAAGCCTTCCATCGCGCGGCCGAAAAAAAACAGCGTGAACATGTTGAACAGCAGATGTTGCCCGTCGGCATGCACCAGCCCGTAGCTGAGCAGCCGCCAGTATTGGTGCCCGCGCGTCACCGCCGGGGGCCACAGGATCAACGCATTGATGACCTTGGCATTGCTGAAAGCGATAAAGGAAACGATGCAAGTCGCGGCGATCAGGATCAAGGTAACGGCCATGCGTGTCCTCGTGACGGCGTTCGCGCAAGTCTAGCGGACACGACCTCATCTGCCGCGCCGCCAACAACCGTCGCGATCATCCGTTGCTTGCCGCCATCACCGCCGCACGCCGCGCAAGGCTTTCTTTCGGCCAGTGGATTTCGCGATCGTAATAGCCCGGCATTGCCGGGGTGTTCGGTGGCAGGATTAGCCACGGCTGTTTGGACATGGTGAAGATATGGATGTCCGGCGGCAGGCGGTCGGGACCGTCCGTCGTGCCAACGCGCACGAAGCACAACGCATCGCCCGCGCCCGCGTAGTGGCTCCAAAGCGCGATACGGCAAGTCGGGCAGCGCGCGATCTTTTGGCCCGTGCCGCTATTGGACGGTGTCGATACCAGATCGACTTCGCCCTGCAGCAGGCACACGCGCCCGGTTTCGATCAATGCATTCAACGCGAACGCGCTGCCGGTTTCGCGCTGGCACCAGCGGCAATGACAGCAGTGCACGAACAGCGGCGCGGTCGCCATCCGGTAACGCACCGCGCGGCAATCGCAGCCGCCGTCCATGAGAAATCCCTCGTTTGCCAACATTGAGAATTCCTTCCCGTTCCGGTGAAACGTCCATCGTGAAAAACGCGCAAAGGTTAGGCGCCTGAGCGCGCTGCCGCAACATCCGTAACCTCCAATCCAGTGCTACGCAGGTCGCGGCCGGAGTGCTATCCTCGCCGGCTTGCGCTGCTGCCTTTTCGTCCCCTGCCGATACACAAGGAGTGATGTCATGTCCGCCAATTTCCTGCTTCACCGCAGCCATCTCTCGATTGCCCTCGCCGCCGCGCTGCCGTTGTCCGCGTTGGCCGCGCCGCCGCCGGTCATCGGCCCGACGATCACTATCGGCGAACAAGGCGTGGCGAGTGCGGAACCCTTGGTACCAGTGCCGCCGGTGACGCCCTGCGTGGTGCAGTTGTTCACAGCCGATACCCCGACTGGCACTTTCGATGATTACAGCGCGCATCCCTTTTCCTATACGCCGCCGTCGGGTTGCGCGGGGCCGTGGAACAAGGTGGTGTTCAAGGCTGACTACAATGTTACCGCGGGGCGACAGTTCGACCGCACTGCCAGCGTGTGGATCGGCGGCGTCAATATCTATTTCGGCACCACCCAGGAGCCACAGCGCACGGTCAGCCCGAGCTGGCACGTCGAGCGCGACGTCACCGATTTGTCGGCCGCGCTGAACACCGCACAGCCTGGCAACGCGGTGCTCTACAACGTCTTCAACGACACCTACAACGGCTCGATCACCGGCAGCGCGGAACTGGATTTTTATCCCGCCACGCCCGATTACCCCGCGCCCGTGGTCGCCGATCAGGTGCTGTCGCTGGGGACAGACCCGGCCGGCAACACCGTCAGCATTCCAACCGATGGAACGCCGATGTCGCGCAGCTTCACCCTGCCGGCGAATGTCGAGCGCGCCTATCTGGACGTGACCGCGGAAGCGCAGTCGGGTGACGAGTTCTGGTACACCTGCGGACCGGATTCGCTGATCGATCTCACCGGCTGCGGCGGCACCGGGTTCCGCGAAGCGGAAATCTCGATCGACGGCCACGCTGCTGGTCTCGTGCCGATCTCGCCGTGGATCTACACCGGCGGTATTGATCCTTATCTGTGGCGCCCGGTGCCGGGCGTGCAGACGCTGGATTTCGAACCGTATCGCGTGGACCTCTCGCCCTTCGCCGCATTGTTGAGCAACGGTCAGCCGCACACGATTGCCGTGAGCGTCGTGACCGGCGATCCGACGTTCGCGAATAACAGCCAGCGTTTCGATACCGCCGCAACCCTGCTGCTGTTCCAGGATGCCGGCAGCGCACAGATCACCGGCAGCCTGATCGGCGTACCACGCGACAGCGGCGTGCATCCGGTCAGCACCCTGTCCAGCTCCAACAACGATCAAAATGACGACATCAACGTGACATCGCGGCACAATTTCAGCGCGATCGGATACGTCAATACTTCGCACGGCCGCGTGACAACGGCGGTGGCGCAAAGCGCCAGCTTCGGCAACCACGATCTCTTGACCAACACCGCGACATTCGAGCAGAACATCAACCTGACCAGCAACGTGGTATCGACCAGCACCCGGATTGCCCGTAACGGCACCAGCAACCAGTATCGCAATTGGTCGTTCCCGCTGAAGCTCGATTACAGATTCATCGCCAATCCGGACGGCAGCTATACGCAGACGGTTGTGCTCGACCAGCGCCATCCCGAACACAACAGCGCGAGTCCGGCCGGGGGTCCAAAATATTTCGACAGCCTGGATTATCGCGATCGGGCCGCCGATACGTTGCAGTTCGATTCGGGCTTCAACGTCACCGGCCACAGCGGCCAGCAAGCCACGCAGAATTATCTGTACAAGGATTCGTACGGCCGCTGTTACAGCCGCACCATTACCGCGGCGAATGGCGCGGTCACCGCGGTCAACGATGGCGTCGGTTGCCCGTAATCAAGGGCGCAGGTTCATCGAAACGGCGCGGCGGCGAATCACCGCCGCGCCGCAACCACCGGCGCAGCCTTGCATCATCCTTTCACCCACTCGCGACAAATCGCCATGAACGCATCCCGATTCGTTTCCCGCATTGCCCTTTCGGCCACCGTGCTCGGCTGCGTATTCGCCGCGGCACCGATTGCGTCCGCCGCGGATGCGATCAGCTTCAACCCGGGCAGCCCCTGGACGCAAACCGTCGGCAACGTCAGCAAGACCGATAATTTCCATGAGTACCTGGTCAATGCCAGCGCGGGCAAAACGCTGCAGATCAATCTGGTGACGAAAAATCCCAATGTGTATTTCAGCGTGATGCCGGCGCAGTCGCACAAAACGTTGATCGACACTCGAACGACCGGCGACACCACATGGTCGACCAGGATCGCGATGGCCGGAAGCTATACCGTGCGGGTGTACGAGGATGCCGACGTCACCCCCAGCGGCGAGCAGACCAAATACGCGTTGCAGGTGGGGATGTATTGAGCCGCGATTGGCTAGCGCTCAACGAAGCTTGGTGATGGTCCGGGTCGGCAAACCCGGTTCGCCCAGACGCATCGAAGCGCCCCCGGGGGTAATGCCGTTCGTGGTTCGATACCTCACCACGAGGTCAGGGATTTTCGAACAATGGCCAGCGGCCAAGCGCGCGGTACTCGCCGCGTCCGATCAGGCTGCGCACCAGAACAAAATCGCGCACCGTCCATCCGATGCGCTCGATCGGCGTGGGCGTGAGTAGTTTGTCGTCGTATGCCAGGGTGACGTGCGGCACGAATGTACGCTCCACGTGCCGGGACAAGCCCGTGGCCGCCATGCCCTCGCCCAACATGCGTTGCAACGCCCACAGCGAGGCCATGTCTGTTTCTTTGCAACGCAATACCAGCGGCCGCTGACGCGATCTGCCGGCGAAGCTGGATGCGCTGTCGAACGCCACGTCAAAAGCCGGCAGGTTCACCCGCGCGGCGGCGGCTTCGGCCGACGCGACCAACGTGGGCGGCAATCCGGCGTAATCGCCCAGATGATGCAAGGTAACGTGCAAGCGCGCGGCGGCCAGCGGCTTGCCACGCAGTCCATGTTGCCGGCGCAGCGTTTGCGCGAGAGCGGCGATCCGGGCGGCGCTGTCCGGGGCGGGGAAAACCGCGAAAAAGAACCGGTCGGTGGCGGGTCTGGATCTGGATTCGGGCGGCATCTGGGCGAAATCATCGCATGGCGAAGCCGCCACTTCGCGATGGATTTTTCTTCCGGCCGCCTCTTTGACGGCGCCTACGCGCTCGCGGGAATGAAATCGGCTGCATCCAGGCGGGGAGGTTCCGCGTATCTACCTATTGGACACGTGTGCTTCAGGCTCGTTTTATCATCCCAAGGATACCCGGATGGTCTGGCGGATGATCGAATCTATGGCCGCGTTTTTGTGAGTGGCAAAACCCAAGGAGAGAGACGACCATGCAACTGAAACCATTGATCATCGCGATCGGCATAGGATTGGTGCCCGCGCTCGCATCCGCTTCCAGCCACCGGGAAGCACCCTTCATCTCGACGATGCCCACGGTGGACGCCACCGACTTCTACATGTTCACGAGCTATGAGCCGAACCGCTCCGATTACGTGACCTTCATCGCCAACTACGATCCGCTGCAGGATGCCTATGGCGGCCCCAACTATTTCGCGCTCAACCAGAACGCCGCCTACGACATCGACATCGACAACAACGGCGACGCCAAGCCGGACCTCGTGTTCCGCTTTCAGGTCACGAACACTTTCAAGAATCTGGCGGTTCCAGCCGGTGGCAGCACCAACACCGCCGTACCGCTGATTAATATCGGACCGATCAGCTCGAGCGACCAGAGCGCACTTAATCGTATCGAGACCTACACGATTACCGAATACAACGGCGATCCTTCCCGTATGCGAGGTCAGTCGCTGACCAACGCCAGCGGCGGCTCGCGGACCTTCACCAAACCTGTCGACAACATCGGCAACAAGTCGATTCCCGATTACAACAGTTACGCCAATCAGTACGTCTACAACGTCAACATTCCCGGTTGCGCGCAGCAGGGCCGAGTCTTCGTCGGCCAACGCAAGGATGGATTCGTGGTGAATCTGGGCGAGGTTTTCGACCTAGTGAATACGAATCCCGTGGGTCCGCGCGACGGCACCCAGAACACGCTGCACGACAAGAACGTGACTTCGATTGCCATGGAGGTGCCCAAGAGCTGTCTGCTCGCCAGCGGTGGCAGCGACCCGGTGATCGGTGGCTGGACCACGTCGTTTCTGCGCCACGCGAGTGTGATCAACTCCAGGCCCAGGGGCGAAAACAACGCGGAATTGGTGGGCGGCAGCTACAGCCAGGTTTCCCGCTTGGGTGCGCCGCTGGTGAACGAGTTGGTGATCGGGCTTCCTGACAAGGATCGCTTCAACGCCAGCCAGCCGGCGGACGATACGCAGTTCCTCCATTACGTGACCAACCCGTCGCTACCGGTGCTGCTCAACGTGCTGTTCGGAAATGCAGCGGTGGTACCGCACACGCCGCGCAACGATCTGGTCGCCGCGTTTCTCACCGGTGTGCAAGGCTTGAACCAGCCCGCCACGCTGACCGCGCCGGGCGAGGAATTGCGCCTCAACACCTTGACCGCGCCGACCGCGCCTGCCACCCAGAACGATCTGGGCGTGCTGGGCGGCGACAATGCCGGCTTCCCCAATGGCCGCAGACCGTATGACGATGTCGTCGATATCGAACTGCGTGTCGCGGAAGGCGCGCTGTGCGGCGCGATCGGCAACTGCGGCGACCAAACCAGCGATCCGAACGGTGGCAAGCCCTACACGGACGGCGCGCGTTCGCCGGGTGCAACCGCGGCCACCGAAACGGTGACCGGCGACGAGAACGCCGACGACACCTACCTGGCTTCGTTCCCGTATCTGGAAGCGCCGCTGCCGGGTTCGCCCAATGGCTCCAACGGGTTGCCGCCTGACGGAACCGTGAGCCCATTTGCGAGTCGGTCGCACGCCGCGGCTCCATCGAGCCCCAAGAACGCGACCCAAAACCGTCGAGCGCGGTCGTCGCATTCGCGGCAGTGATGGAAATCGCCAACCGGCGGTGATCGATCGGTTGGCATCGTTGCATGGTAGAAGGCAATGCGGGCGGAGATGGATTTCAATCCATCTCCGCTTCGCTTTGCTGTCGACATCCCGCCACCTGCGCAGGACGCCTGGATTCGCGTCTTCATGTATTTTCGTGATCCCGCTTTGTCCATGTCCATCATGATGCGCCAAGAACCCGACCGCTTCATGGCTTCCGCTCGGGACACAGGCCATGTGTTACGGCGATGTGCATTCCTGCTCGCATTTTTTTGGTTGATCGCCGCGGCACCCGCAATGGCGGACAACCGCGCGCCGTACATTCCGACTTCACCGGACATCGTGCTGGAACACGTTCCCTCCTCCACCGATCCGCGCGTTCGCCATTTCGACCAGTTGCAAGTCGAGCTTCGGCGCAACCCCGGGGACATGCAGCGGGCATTGAAACTGGCTGACGCCTATATCGATTACGCGCGCTCTACCGGCGACGCGCGTTATCTCGGCCGCGCGCTGGCGGTGATCGAACCCTGGATGCAACGCAAACCGGTGCCGGTACCGGTGTTGCTGACGCACGCAACGATTTTGCAAAGCCGGCACTTCTTCGCGGATGCACGCAAGGAACTGACATCGATCCTCACGCGCGATCCGGGCAACGCACAGGCGTGGCTCACCGTCGCCACCGTGGCGCTGGTACAGGGTGACTACCCGACCGCCAACGACAGTTGCGTGCATCTCGCCGAGGTGTCCGGCAATTTCATGGGTATGTTGTGCACGGCGCAATTGCGCTCGATCGACGGACATGCGAAACAGGCGTATGCGTTGCTCGGATTCATCGAGGATCCCGGTCCGAAGGCCCCAGCCACCATCAAGGCCTACATCGAGGGGTTGATGGCCGATACCGCGATGCACCTGGGCAAATCCGACGAGGCGGAAAAGCATTTCAAGGCGGCGTTGCAATGGACGCCCGGCGACAATTTCCTGCTGGCCGACTACGCCGATTTTCTGCTCGATCAGAATCGTCCGCGCGACGTGATCGCGCTGGTCAAGGATTACACGCAATCCGATACCTCGTTGCTGCGGCTGGTGATGGCGGAAGACGCGCTGCACAGCCCGCGCGCACAAGCCGACATCGCGCAAATGCAGGCGCGCTTCGCCGCGATGGAACAGCGCGGCAGCCATGTTTTCCAGCGCGAGCAGGCGATTTTCGAACTGTATCTCAAGCACGATCCTGCGCGCTCGCTCGAATTGGCACGGGAAAACTGGAGCGTGCAGCGCGCGCCACAGGATATGCGCATCTTTCTGGAATCCGCGCTGGCGGCCGGCAAGCCGCAAGCCGCGCAACCGGTGCTGGATTTGATCCAGCAAAGCCACTTGCAGGATCCACGCGTCGATCGTCTGCTTGAACAAGCCAGCGCGGCGCAGAGCAACAGTGGCGCCACGGCGCAAACGGCCGCGAACCCATGAGCCACGAGTGCTTTCGCCTGCGCGCGCCGCTGATCGGGCTGCTTTTGCTCGTTTCGCTGCCGGCCTTCGCGCACAAGGAAAGCGACGCCTATCTCACCCTGCGCACCGATCCCGCCAACGCGCATGCCTTGCACGGCCAATGGGATATCGCGCTGCGCGATCTGGATTTCGCGATCGGCATCGACAGCAATCATGACGGCGCGATCACCTGGGGCGAGGTGCAGGCGCATCGCGCCGCGATCGAAAATTACGCGCTGGCGCGGTTGACCATCAAGGGCGATGGCCTGACCTGCGAGGCGCAACCCACCACGCAAAAGATCGACGAGCACACCGACGGTGCCTACGACGTGATCTTTTTCGATTCGATCTGCGGCAAGGAAATACCGAGCAAGCTTACGGTGGTGTATCGATTGTTCGAGGATGTCGATCCGTATCACCGCGGCATCATCACCATCCACAACCGCGGCATCACTGCCGGCGCGGTGTTGGGGCCGGAGAATCCCGGCACCAGCCTTGACATACGCAAGGCGGATCGCTGGGGGCAGTTCACGAGCTTTGTCGTGGATGGCATCTGGCACATCTGGACCGGCATCGACCACCTGCTTTTCATCCTGTCGCTGCTGCTGCCCGCGGTGCTGATCCGGCGCCGCATCGACAAGGGCAACGACAACGGCCCCGGCAGCAACGGCAGCGGGCATTGGAACGGCGCGCAAACGCAAATCGCCGGATTCAGTGGTGGCGGCGCCATCGCCGCGTTCCGGCCGAACGCGCGCTACGAGTGGGTCGCTGTGTCGAATTGGTGGCCGGCGTTCATCGACGTTGTAAAAATCGTTTCCGCGTTCACCTTGTCCCACTCGGTCACTTTGACGCTGGCGGTGCTCGGCATCGTCGATCTGCCCAGCCGGTTGGTGGAATCGGGCATCGCGATTTCGGTGATCGTCGCCGCCGGCAACAACCTTTATCCGATCATCCGGCAACGGGTATGGCTGATCGCATTCGCGTTCGGTTTCGTGCACGGGTTGGGATTCGCCAGCGCACTGTCGGGGCTGCAATTGCCGCCGCTGGCGATGGCGGCATCGCTGGGCGGTTTCAATGTCGGCGTCGAGATCGGCCAGGAAACGATCGTGCTGCTGGTGATGCCGATCGCATTCCTGTTGCGGCGCACGGTTTTTTATCAGAAATATGTGCTGCGCTGGGGTTCGGTGATCATCATCGCGATGGCCACTGGCTGGTTGATGCAGCGCGCATTCGATGTGCTGATCCCCGGCTTCAGCGCGATCCTGCCCAAATAATCATCGCGGCGAATTGCGCTGAAGATATTCGGTGATCTACTTGACTGTGCATCCGGGCGAACCGCGCGAGTTCCGCCATACGCTCATGCTGAAAATCTAGCTGGCGTGCGCGCGAGCGAACGCCCCCGGTGACGCGCTGAAAGACATCCCCCTCGAGTACACGGCGCTTTCGTTTGTATTACTGTGGCGTCTTTTCGGCGGTGCATGAGTCTGGCGATGAACGACAACCCCACCCAATCCGTCGCGCCAGATATGAGCGTCGCGCAGGTCGTGGTGCCGTGCTCGGATCTCGACGCCAGCCTCGCTTTCTTCGTCGATCGCCTCGGCTTCCGCCTCGACATGATCATGCCGGCGGACGCGCCACGCGTCGCGGAAGTATCTGGTCATGGCCTCTCGCTACGTCTCGATGCCAGTGACGACGCGCCGATTCCAGGCACACCGATAAGCCTGCGCCTGCTCTGCGAATCCGCGCGATGGCAGCGACTCGGCACGCACGCGTTGCACGGTCCCGACGGCGTGCGCGTGGAATGGATCGATCGCGACGCGCCGATTGCGCTACCCGATGGCACGCAGGCATTTGTCATCAGCCGCGCCGCGGAGGTCGGCGCGTGGAGCGACGGGCGCGCCGGCATGCACTACCGCGACCTCATTCCGGATCGTCTCGGCGGGCGCTTCATCGCCTCGCATATCCGCATTCCTGACGGCGGCCCGGTACCGGATTACGTACACCATCACCGCATCCGCTTCCAGATGATTTACTGCAAGGCTGGTTGGGTGCGCGTGGTTTACGAGGATCAGGGTCCGCCGTTCGTGATGCACGCCGGCGATTGTGTGTTGCAACCGCCCGGCATCCGGCACCGCGTGCTGGAAGCTTCCGACGGGCACGAGGTCATCGAGATCGGCTGCCCCGCGGTCCACGAAACGTTGCGCGATCACGCGATGGAATTGCCGA
Source organism: Rhodanobacteraceae bacterium (assembly GCA_039923855.1). GTDB lineage: Bacteria > Pseudomonadota > Gammaproteobacteria > Xanthomonadales > Rhodanobacteraceae > 66-474. The sequence goes on from JBDTBW010000077.1 coordinate 29,245, forward strand.
CCGCGCAGGTTCGTCCCGGGCGTTTGTTCGGCAGCCAGCGTTTCGTGCGCCACGTCGCCGCGAATGCCGATTGGAAATCGGCACACGATGCACGTTGGAAGTTTCGTGATACGGGAATCGCCGACGCCACGAATGGGCTCGTCAGCGTGCGCGTGCTGCGCACAATGGACGATTCTAGTGCGCAGCGTACCAAGCCGAATCCGACTACCCACAACGGAGAATTCCTGTTTCTGTTCGTGCTCGATGGCGTGCCGCGCCTGACCAGCCGCGCACTCGGCACCCATGACTTGAATCCGGGCGATGCCTGCGTTATTCCCGCCGGCGCGGACTACGCACTCGCCGCGAACGCAGCGTGCCAGATTCTGGAAATCGCATTGCCCGCTGCAGCGGCTGAGCGATGATCGCCGACACGATAGCTGTCAATCAGAAAATGGATCGCTTCGCTGGCCACTCTCAGGTGTGGGTATTTGGCTATGGATCGTTGATCTGGAAAACCGACTTTCCCTACCTCGAATGTAGGCCCGCGCGCATCCACGGCTGGGCGCGACGCTTCTGGCAGGGTTCGCACGACCACCGCGGCACGCAAACATCGCCGGGGCGCGTGGTCACCCTGGTCCGCGAAACGGACGCGGTATGTGCGGGCATGGCTTACCTGGTCGCCCCCAACGTTTTTGCCTATCTCGATCACCGTGAGAAGAATGGTTATTTGCGCGTCGGGGTCGCGCTGCGCTTCGAAAACGGCGGGCGCGCCGAGGGCATCGTCTATCTCGCCGACGACGACAACACCGCATTCCTCGGCCCGGCGACGGAACAGGAGATCGCCGCGCAGATCGCGCGTTCATCCGGCCCCAGTGGCCCCAATCGCGACTATCTGCTGCACCTGGCGCGGGCGCTCCGCGAAATCGGCGCGGACGATCCGCACGTTTTCGCTATCGAGCGGGCATTGCTGGCACTGCCGGCGGCTTTGGCAACCAGCGGGTAATGTCGATTTATCATCGGTCCGATCGTCGCATCATTGAAAGTCGCATACAGGTCGGTCCATGTCGGCTGCTCTGCGGATCGGCGCGCCGCCGTGGCATACTCCGCCAGCCTGTTCGCCAGCCAAGGGCCGGCCCACGATGCGCAGCTTCGTCGCTGAACTCAAGCGTCGCAACGTTTTTCGAGTGGCGATCGCCTATGGCGCCATAAGCTGGCTGCTGTTGCAAGCATGCGGGCTGATTTTCGAGGCCTTCGACCTGCCGCATACCGCCACCCGCGTGCTGCTCGTGGTGCTGGTCCTGGGATTTTTGCCGACACTGCTGTTCGCCTGGGCCTACGAACTCACACCGGATGGATTGCAGCGCGAATCCGGGATCGAGTCCGGCGACAGCGTCAGGCGTCTGACCGGGCGCAAATTCGACTTCATCATCATCGGTGTGCTGACGACTCTGGTCGGCTTGCTGTTGCTGGATCGTTTGGTGTTGTCGCCGCGCTCCGAGGGGTCGTCTGCAAAGATTGCGGCGAAACCACCTGTTCTGAAAACCTCGGCCACGGCCTCGATCGCCGTGTTGCCGTTTCTGGACTTGAGCAATACCAGGGATCAGGAATATTTCTCCGACGGCATGTCGGAAGAACTGCTCAACCTGCTGACTCAGGTGCCGGGCCTGCATGTCGCCGGCCGTACCTCGTCATTTTCGTTCAAGGACAAGCACGCGACCATCGCCGAGATCGGCAAAGCGTTGAATGTCACGACCGTACTCGAGGGCAGCGTGCGCAAGTCCGGCGAGCGGCTTCGTGTCACCGCGCAATTGATCAACGTGGCCGACGACTACCACCTGTGGTCGCAAACCTACGATCGAAAATTGACGGACGTATTCGCCGTCCAGGACGATATCGCCGGCGCGGTCGTCGACGCGTTGAAACTCAAGCTGCTGCCCGCGCAACGTCCGTCCACCGCCAAACACCATGTCCCCGGTTTTGAAACCTACGATCACTATTTGCTCGGCATACAGTTGCTCGCGCGCAATGATCCAGCCGGCATTACCCGCGCGGTCGCATCGCTTCGCCAGGCCGTGGCTCAGGATCCGGATTACGCCGCAGCCTATGCAGGGCTGGCGATGGCGGAAAGTTTCGCCGTCGAAGACAGTCCGGATCCAACCATCATCGCGCAGGGCCATCAACGCGCGATGGCCGCCGCGGAACGGGCCGTAACGCTGGATCCAACGCTGGGCGATGCGTATGGCGCGCGCGGATACGTTCGCACCAGTCAGTGGGATTGGAATGGCGCGCTCGCCGATCTGGTCAAAGCCGTCGCACTCGATCCGGGCGAGGCCAGGAACCAGTTGCGCTATGGATACCTGCTAGCGGCGCTGGGCCGCTTGCCCGAAGCCAACGCGGCGCTTGAAAAAGGAACCGAACAGAATCCATTGTTCACGCCCATTTGGTACACACTGGCGAAGGTCAAGGCAGCACAGGCCGATTATGACGGCGCACGGCGCGCCGCGGAGCGTGTGCTCGCCATCGACCCAGACTACAGATCCGCATCTTCTTATCTTGGAATCATCGCCTTGCTGAAAGGCGATCCGGCTGCTGCGCGTGCAGTGTTCGCGAAGTATGGCAATCCGCTTGTCATCGCCTTGGCCGAACACGATCTCGGCCATCCCGCGCAGTCGCAGCATGCGCTGGATCAATGGATTGGGCAACATGCGCGCGACGACGCTTATCACATCGCAGCCGCATTCGCCTGGCGCGGCGACCGCGATCGCGCCTTCGAATGGTTGCAGCGCGCGATTGCGCAGCATGACTCCGGCATACCGATCATCAAATACGACCCGCTGCTGCGCTCATTGCGCGACGATCCGCGTTACGCCGCGCTGCTCGCGCAGCTTGGACTGCCGCCGTAGCGTACGCACGTCGAACCGGCGCGCTTTCGATGTCGTGGGGGGTTAACGCAATCCTTTCGAAATACCGTGCAAGGGCGGAGCGAATTGTCGATTTAGCGGCGGATCGCTCGTCGCGATATGGAAAGTATCGCGCGGATTGAGCACAGTCGGCCATCCGTCAACGATCAACTAAATCAGGAGCCATGCCATGACCACCCGCTTCCAGCGCATCACGCCCTTTCTCTGGTTCGACACCCAAGCCGAGCAAGCGGCGAATTTCTACGTCTCGATTTTCGATGATTCCAGGATTCTGGGGGCCACGCGCTACAGCAAGGAAAGTGCGCAGGCGTCCGGCCAACCGCAAGGTTCGGCGATGACGGTTGCGTTCCAACTGGACGGACAGGACTTCACCGCCTTGAACGGCGGCCCGGTTTTCAAGTTCAACGAGGCCGTCTCGCTGGTTGTGCACTGCAAGTTGCAGGATGAAGTGGATCGCTATTGGGATCGACTGACGCAAGGTGCCGATCCGGCAGCGCAACGATGCGGCTGGTTGAAGGACAAATACGGCGTGTCATGGCAGATCGTGCCTGATGAAATGATTGCGCTAATCGGCAATCCGGATGCGGAAAAATCACGCCGCGTGGTGGCAGCGATGATGCAGATGAAAAAAATCGATCTCGATGTGTTGCGCAAGGCCGCGGCATGAATCGCGCAACCGTGTGGAGCGGCGCCGACACGCCGCTCCACACCTGGATCGGACGATTCAACCCGCGGGCTTGCGGAAGCGGTAGATGAACTGATCGGTATGGCCGCGAATCGACGGATCGAACACCTTGGCGGTGTGCGGATCGGCCGGGTTGCGCAGCGCATTGCTTTCGCCATCGAAAACGAAGCCGGCGGACTCGACTTCCTTTTTGACCAGCATCGGATCGATACGATGCAGCGTATTGGTGTCGCTCGCGCCCGAGCCGGCGGGCGCCACGTGATCGATCACCACGAACAGCCCCCCCGGTTTGAGCGCCGCGAATACTTGCTTGTCGAAGCTGAGCATGTCCACCGGGCCCATGAACGGGTCGTGATAATCGTGGTAGTTCTGCGAGGTGAATACCAAGTCGACTTTTTGCGGAACGCTCAAGTGCGCGGCCGGCTCCTTCAACAAGCTGACGTTGGAATAGTGCGGCGTAGCGACGAGGCTTTGCCAATTCGCGAAACTCTCGGCCGAAAACTTCGCCGTCTCGTTCGGCCACACGGTGTAAACATGCCCGCCGGAACCAACGACCACGCTGAACACCCGCGTCCAATAACCCTCGCCCGGCACAAGTTCCAGGACCTTGTTGCCCGGTTTGACCTGCGCGAAGGTCATCACCGCGGCGATCTGACGGCGCGCATCGTCTTTCTTGTCGGCCTGTCGCGCCGGATCGTTGATCGCGGCGGTAACGTAAGCCGGCGTGGAGGCGTTCGCCGCGTTCGCCATCGTCGTCGATGACGCCGAGGGTTGCGCCAGCACGGCCGTGGGCAACGTGAGCACCATCAAGACAGCAAGCAGTTGGATACGCATGACACAGACTCCTTGTCAGGGAAGCGGAGCTGACCATTGTGCTCCGAAAGCGCGCGGGGCGCAGGGGCAGCGACTACGCGATCAGCCGGGGCCGGCACCGCGCAGGGAGATGGTCGAGTAGCGACGCGCGAAATTTCGATCTCGGCGTGAAAATGGCTGCAGGCCGCAGCGAACCGGGAATAGCGATCTCCGCGCACCAGCCGCGCCTCGTCGTGGATGCGCTCCAGCGCGTTTCAAGCCTTCAACCGCCAGCCGGTACGGAAAATCCACCACACCGCAACCAGGCACGCGATCAGAAACCCGAGCGTCGCGGCGAGGCTCACGCCCACGCTCACGTCTGCAAGATTGTAAAAACTCCAGCGGAAACCGCTGATCAGATACACCACCGGATTGAACAGCGTCACCTTCTGCCAGAACGGCGGCAGCATGTGGATCGAGTAGAAACTGCCGCCGAGAAAGGTCAGAGGCGTGATGATCATCAGCGGGACCACTTGCAGTTTCTCGAAGTTGTCCGCCCAGATGCCGATGATGAAACCGAACAGGCTGAAGGTGATCGTGGTCAGCAGCAGGAACAACACCATTACCAGCGGGTGCGCGATCCGGTAATCGACGAACAAGCGCGCGGTCACGAGAATGATGATGCCGACCAGCACCGCCTTGGTGGCCGCCGCGCCCACGTAACCCATCACGGTTTCTTTCCAGGACAGCGGCGCGGAATGCAACTCGTAAATAGTGCCGACGAATTTCGGAAAATAAATGCCGAACGAGGCATTGGAAACGCTCTGCATCAGCAGCGACAGCATCACCAACCCCGGGATGATGAAAGCGCCGTAGCTGACGCCTTCCACGCTGGTGATGCGCGAGCCGATCGCCGAACCGAACACCACGAAATACAGCGACGTCGACAACACGGGCGAGGCCACGCTTTGCATCAACGTGCGCGCGGTGCGCGCCATTTCGAAGCGGTAGATCGCGCGGACGGCATAGAGGTTCATTGGTCTGCCTTTATGCGCATCCCTGCGCGTGAAAGCGGACATCCATGCCCACACTTTTCAAAAAAAGCGGCGTCCAAATACCCCTTTCGCAAACTCATGTGTCTTTCCTTACAAGGTCGACGAAAATCTGCTCGAGCGAATTCTGACTTGTGCTCAAGTCCTTGAAGCCGATCCCGGCTTGTCCGAGATCGCGCAGGAGCGTGGTGATGCCGGTACGCTCGCCCTGGGTGTCGTAGGTATAGGTCAGCTCATTGCCGTTCGCGCCCAGTTCCAGCGCGTAACCGGATAACGCGTCGGGGAGCGCATCCAGCGGTTGCTGCAATTGCAGGGTCATCTGCTTCTTGCCGAGCTTGTGCATCAACGCGGCCTTGTCCTCAACCAGGATCAGTTCGCCCTTGTTGATCACGCCGACACGGTCGGCCATCTCCTCGGCTTCGTCGATGTAATGCGTGGTGAGAATGATGGTGACGCCACCGGCACGCAGCCGCCGCACCATTTCCCACATATCGCGGCGCAGTTCGACATCGACGCCGGCGGTCGGCTCGTCGAGGAACAGCACGCTCGGTTCGTGCGACAGGGCTTTCGCGATCATCACGCGCCGCTTCATGCCGCCCGACAAGGTAAGAATCCTGTTGTCGCGCTTGTCCCATAGCGACAGGTCTTTCAGCACCCGCTCGATATGCGCGGGATTGGCGGGCTTGCCGAACAAGCCGCGGCTGAAACTCACCGTGTTCCACACCGTTTCGAAGGCGTCGGTGGTCAGTTCCTGCGGTACCAGACCGATCATCGCGCGCGTGGCGCGGAAATCGCGCACCACGTCGTGACCATCGACCGTGATCGAGCCCGCACCGGGATTGACGATGCCGCAGATGATACTGATCAGCGTGGTCTTGCCGGCGCCGTTGGGACCCAGCAGCGCGAAAATCTCGCCCTTGCGTATGTCGAGGTCGATGGGCTTCAGCGCACGAAAACCCGAGGCGTAGACCTTGTCCAACCCGCGCACTACGATGATCGGATCGTCGAACGTGTTGATGCGCGCGGCGCGCATAACAATGCCGCCGCTCATGCGGCGACCACGTCGAGCCCGATGCTACGTGCCCGTTCGAATTTGTAGCCCAATCCTGACGACAATTTCATCTGCATGGCCGGCTTTGCTGATGGTACATCGGGGTGCATAGCTTACCAAAGAGAAGCCCGCGGCGAGGCCGGGACCGCACGCAACCTGCTAGTTGCATTTATTTCCACCCATGTCTAATATGCAACCATAAGGTTGCCAGATACCTTGACGGACCGTGAGAAGCACATGAACACAACGACCGACCGCATCGAAAGACAAATCCAGATCAAGGCGCCGCGCTCGAAAGTGTGGCGCGCAATCGCCGACGCCGAAGCCTTCGGTGATTGGTTCGGAGTGGCTTTGAAAGGCAAACGATTCGTGTCCGGCGAGCGCGTCAGCGGCAATATTACCTACCCCGGCTACGAGCACGTCGTGTGGAACGTGGTGATCGAAAAGATCGAACCGGAACGCCTGCTGTCGTTTCGCTGGCATCCCTATGCCGTCGACCCGAGTGTCGATTATTCGCACGAGCCCACCACACTGGTGGTATTCGAGTTGGAAGATGCCGGCAAGGGCACCTTGCTGCGGCTGGTGGAATCCGGTTTCGACAAGATACCGGCGGCGCGCCGCCTGGAAGTGTTTCGGATGAACAGCGGTGGCTGGGATCAGCAGATGCGAAACATCGAAAGTTATGTCGCCGCGCACTAACCCGAGAGCCGCGAATACGCCGCGCAAGCGCGTGGCTGCCATTCGTCGTACGCTGCGCAACCGTACCCTTCAAAAAAATGCATCGATCTTCGCGGCGCTCGGCGACCCGACGCGCCTGCGTCTCGTCGCCGCGCTGTGTACCGGTAGCGCGCTGTCCATCGCGCAACTCACCAGCGGCACCGACATCACCCGGCAAGCCGTCACCAAACATCTGCGCGTGCTCGCGGACGCCGGCCTCGTGCACGGCGTCAAGCTCGGCCGCGAACGGCGATGGGAGCTCGAACCGTCGCGGATAGACGACGCGCGGCGCTCGCTCGATGCGATCGCGCAACAGTGGGATCAAGCCTTGACGAAACTGAAAGCGTTCGTGGAACGCTGAGAGCATCAACGCAACTGGCTATCCTTGCTTCCGCGTCGGTTGTAGCCGCTGAATGCCCCGGATTGCTCATCGTCGCACGCTTGTTGGCAAGCCACGCACAAACGGACGCCCGGCACCGCCTTGCGCCGCGCGGCCGGGATCGTCGCGTCGCATTCGACGCAATGCGTCAAGCCTGGACCGCTTTGCCGTTTGCTGCGGACGCGCGCGATCGCATCCGCGACGGTGGCATCGATCTGCTCCTGCACGGCGCCTTCTTTTGCCCAACCTGTTGCCACGTAGGATCCTCGCGTGATTCAGCCCGGCCGATACCGGGGTCTGCGTTGCCAATCATGGATGATGTGCGGGTGCTGCGCGCACTATCAACCCGGCCCGGGCCAGCAGGGAACCCGCGGCCGTGTCGATCCCGCCCCGCATCATTCGTCGTCCGTTAGAGTCTGACAAGCAAAAAGGAATTACGCCATGAAACTCTATGCCCACCCGTTTTCGTCCTATACGCAGAAAGCGCTGATCGCCTTCTACGAGAATGCCATCCCGTTCGATTTCCTGATGCTCTCGCCGGAACATCCGGACATCCAGGCGCAATTCGAGCGGCTGTGGCCGATCGAGCGCTTTCCACTGTTGGTGGACGGCGAACGCGCGGTGATGGAAGCCAGCATCATCATCGAATATCTGCAGGTGAACCATCCGGGTCCGGTGCGGCTGATACCGCATGATCCGCAAGCCGCGCTGGACGTGCGCATGCTGGATCGTTTTTTTGATAACTACCTCCATGCGCCGTTGCAGAGGATCGTGGCCAACGCGCTGCGGCCGGAAATCGATCGCGATCGGTACGGCGTCGATCAAGCGCGCAAGCTGCTCGACACTGCCTACGCATGGCTGGATCAACGCATGACGAACCGCGAATGGGCAGCGGACGACGCCTTCACCCTCGCCGACTGCGCCGCCGCGCCGGCGCTGTTCTATGCCGACTGGACGCACAACATCGACGCGTCGTCGTTCCCCAACGTGATCGCCTACCGGCAGCGTCTGCTGGCGCGCCCGTCGTTCGCGCGCGCGGTATGCGAAGCGCGGCCATATCGGAAATTATTTCCGCTCGGCGCTCCCGATCGCGACTAAAGCCTGCGCTCCCCAAAAAGGACAAGCCCATGGCAAACGATTCCGCTTCTCTCGTCGCCGCCAGCGAACTCGCGCAGCGTGGCCATATGCGTTTTCCCAACGAAAGCGCCGACTACCGTCGCGCGCGTACCGCGCTGCTGGCCGAGGAAATCGAATTGCGCCGACATATCGAACGCGTCGCGCAGCGGCGCCGCGCGCTGCCGCCCGGCGGCGAAGTGACCGGCGATTATCGTTTCATCGGCGAACACGGGCCGGTCGCTTTCGCCAAGTTGTTCGGCGACAAGCAAACGCTGGTCGTGTACAACTTTATGTTCGGCCCGCAGCGCGAACGACCGTGCCCGATGTGCACGTCGTTATTGAGCGCATGGGACGGTGAGGCGCGCGATGTCGGGCAACACGCGGCGCTCGCCGTGATCGCGCGTTCGCCGATCGAGCGCCTGATCGCCTTCAAAAAGGAACGAGGCTGGCGTGATCTGCCGCTGTATTCGGATGACAGCGGCGCCTTCAGCCGCGACTATTACGGCGTTGCACCCGACGGCAACGACATCCCGGCCTTCAACGTGTTCACCCGCCGCGACGGCGTCGTCCGGCATTTCTGGGCCGGCGAAATGGGCTTCGAAAGCGCCGATCCCGGACAGGATCCGCGTGGCGCGCCGGATCTGATGCCTTTATGGACCATCCTCGACTGCACGCCCGAGGGCCGCGACCCGCACTGGTATCCGAAACTCAGCTACGGTGATTGAGAGCGCATGCGCGGAAGATTAAGCACTCCCCTTCAAGGGGAGGGTTGGGTGGGGATGATGGTTTGAGTTTGTCTCACTTCTGCGGCGCGAACTCCTCGCCGAGCTGGCGCACTTCGCATTCGATGCCCCACTCGTTGCCGTGCAGAACCTCATACTTATATTGACGTTCCGCCGTTGTCTATTCCGGTATATCGTTTCATCGAGACGCCGAGCGCCTTCGCTTCGTTTAAATCGATGCGAGTGTTATAACCGTGTTTGGTCAATAGGTAGACCAAATTGCTGCCATCCAGAAGTGTTAGAGGCTTGTTTTGAGCGAACGCATAGGCATCTGGCCCAAAGGTCGCCGTGGTAACCAAAATACCTTTTGTTGCGCCCTCGTTTAACACGGTGCCGTACAAGTCTCGGACTGCCGACACGCCAACTGTATTGGTGTACCGCTTCGCTTGTATAACGATCTTGCCACCGCGAATCGGGTCAGGATCGAAAGCTACCGCGTCGACGCCACCGTCACGGCTTGCCTGAGTTACCTTGACCTCGCCGCCGTCACGTGAAAATTCCTTTTCGAAGAACTGTCGGATCAGATGCTCAAACTCTTCCCAGCCTAGACTTGCCAGATTGGTTCCTTCACTGAGACGGGAAGTCACGTCAGCGCTGGCAACAAATCGGGAATCAGTCCGTTCAAGATTCAGGATCGGCTGGACGGGCGTCATGTTGTGTAATTGAACCGCACCAATACCTTTCAACGCTCGAAAGCAGGCTTTGGGATCCACGGACGCCAGATTGAGCTTCTTGTATTCGTCACTCGAAACTTGCACAGAGATGATGCACGCGCGAGACATAGCTCCTGTGGCCGGATTGCTAGACTCACTCCAACCATTGAAAATCACGTGCTCAATAGCACCGCACACATCGGCCGAAACAATTTCGTGGATCGATCGCAAACACATTTGGTACAAAACAGAATCATATCGCGCATTATTTGCGTCTGCCTTGAAATTCACCTCCACAAAATCCTCCCGAGAAGAAATATATTTCAATTCTTTGAGTGTAGGCAGATCGGTTATCTCAGGTAGCAAATAATCAATGACCAACGTACCCGTTTCCGCTAACAGTTCAACATTGAAGTTCTTGTAGACCCAGCCTGGATATCGTGAATTGTCGAGGACAATGATGCAATATTCTTCCTGATTAGCCCTGATCCTCAGTGGGCTGTCGCATGATTTGGGACGGTGCTTGGGGATGATGAACCCTCATCAAGCGTGAGGGTTTCCGTCATGTCGATCAATCTCGTACAGTTTCAGCAAGGGTTGTCGATGGCCGAGTTTATGCAGCAGTACGGCACCGAGGCCAAGTGCTATCGGGCGCTGTACCGGGCGCGCTGGCCGCGGGGATTTCGCTGCCCGGCCTGCGGCGATCGTCGGCGTTCGCGTTTCCGCCGCGGGCGA